>DATNIB010000050.1:0-31680 GCA_035604685.1 Acidimicrobiales bacterium
AAGACCTGGGCGCACACCTGGCCTCGCCAGGCCAACCCGGGAACCAGCGTGGTCTGGGCGTCCGCCCCCACCACGAAGCGCACCCCCGCCGCGGGCGAGCGCTTCCAGGCATTGAAGGCGTTGATGAGCGAGTACGCGCTGGTGGGCACCGGCACGCTCGGGTCGCTCCGCTGCTGCTCCTGGGCCTCCAACGCCAATCGCAGGCACTGGTTGAAGGCGAAGCGGCGGGCCCCGACGTGGCGGGCGATGGCCGTCGTCTGCTCGGCGGTTGGTCGGGCGGTGAAGCAGAAGGTGGTGATGCGAGCCACGGCGCCAGGCTGGCCGCAGGTTGTGACAAAGGGAACTCGAGCGCCTACCGCTGGGCCTCTTAGCCCGCCCGGCTGGGCCAGGCCTGGTTCGCCCAGGCGGTATCCCCCGATCGATACAGCCTGGTCCTAACCTGAGTGGGATGGCACTCGAGGCCCCCCGCTCCCTCTCCCCGTCCAAGGTCTCGGCGTTCACCGACTGTCCGCTCGCGTTTCGCCTGTCGATCATCGACCGCCTCCCCGAGCCGCCGTCCGCCCCGGCGGTCAAGGGCACCCTCGTCCACGCCACGCTCGAGCGCCTCTTTTGGGACCACGAGCGGGGCGCTCGGACCCCCGAGGCCGCCCGGTCAGCCCTAGATAGCGCCTGGCGGGAGCTGCAGGCGGACCCCGAGTTCGTCGGATTGGCCCTCACCGCCGAGGAGGCGGCGGTCTTCCTGGCCGACGCGCAGGTGCTGGTCGACCACTACTTCGCACTCGAGGACCCCAACGCGGTCACCACGATCGCCGTCGAGCTGGGCCTCGAGGTCGATCTCGGCACCATGCGGCTGCGCGGCATCATCGACCGATTGGACCGGACCGAAGACGGGCAGCTGGTCGTCGTCGATTACAAGACCGGTCGCGCACCGTCGGCCCGCTTCGAGCACGGGAAGCTGATCGGGGTGCACATCTACGCGCTCCTCTGCGAGGCAGCACTCGGCCGAGCTCCGGTCGAGGTCAAGTTGCTGCACCTCCGGGACCCCGTGTCCATCACGGCGGTCCCGAGCGAGCAGTCCATGCGGGGCCAGGCCCGCCGCACGACGGCCGTCTGGAGCGCGATCGAGCGCGCCTGCGCGACCGAGGACTTCCGACCGCGCCCGTCGGGGCTGTGCCGCTTCTGCAACTTCCAGTCGATCTGCCCGGCCTTCGCAGGCGACGCGCGCCTCGAGGCGGCCTCCTGACGGCCGACACGCTCTCCCGCCGCGGGGCACCCGGCGAGTCCGAACGCGCCACCCGGAGCGGTCCGATCTTGGAAGTCGTCGACGCCACTCTCGACAGCGCGTTCGACCGACTGCGCGGCCGGCCGGGTGCCGACGAGGCCGCGGCCATCGTGTCGAACCTCTCGGACTACGGCCTGATCTGGGCGCTCATCGCCCTCGGCAAGGCGCGCCGACCCGGGCCGGGCCGCGTCCGGGCCCTGCGGGCGCTCGCCACCGCGGGCGTGCTCTCCTGGGGCCTCAACCGGGTGTTGAAGGAGGGCACGAACCGCCGTCGGCCGAGCGGACCTCGCCCCCGAGGGACGATCTCGCTGCCGGTGCGCCCACCGAGCACCAGCAGCTTCCCGAGCGGCCACACGCTGGCGGCCTTCTGCGCCGCCACGTTGCTGGCCGAAGGCCCGGCCGACGCGGCCGCCTATCTCGGCCTGGCGGCGGCGGTGGGGGTGAGCCGCGTGCAGCTCGGGGACCACCACCCCTCCGACGTGGTCGGTGGTGCGCTCGCCGGCACCGCGACCGGCCTGCTGGCCCGCTTCCTCCTCCGGCAAGGCTGAGGCTAGGTAGCGGTAGGTCCGACATCGCGACACGGATCTGAACCTAGGAAGCGGTTGTGACGAAACTGACTACCCGGGAATGCGGCGTCGGCCTCGGCGGTTCAAGGTTGTATGGACCTGCCTGCCTTCTCTGTCACCTATGACTACCGCTGCCCCTTCGCCCGGAATGCGCACGAGCACCTCGTGGCTGCGCTGGAGGCCGGCGCCGGCTGGGACGTGACATTCCTGCCCTTCTCCCTGAGCCAGGTCCACGTGAAGGAGGGCGACACCCCCGTCTGGGGCGACCCCACGCGGGCGCCCGATCTTCTGGCCCTCGAGGCGTCGATCGTCGTGCGCGATCGGTTCCCCGCCCAGTTCCTCGCCGCGCACCAGGCGCTCTTCGGGGCGCGTCACGACGATGCCGGCGATCTGCGAGACGAGGCGGTCGTGCGCGGGGTGCTGAAGCAGGTCGGGGTCGACGCCGATGCGGTCTTCGCCGCCCTGGCCGACGGGGACGCGGCGAAGGAGCTGCAGCGAGAGCACGAAGCGTCGGCCGTGGATCATCACGTGTTCGGCGTACCGACCTTCATCGTGGGCGACCGCGCGGTGTTCGTCCGGCTGATGACCCGACCGAAGGGGGACGCGCAGCTAGCGACCGACACCATCGAGCATGTGGTCTCGCTGATCGACGGACACCCAGAACTGAACGAGTTCAAGTACACCGCCATCACCCGCTGAGGGGACGACGGGCGGAGTCAGCCGCCGGCGCCTCAGCCGGCCAGCGACCTCAGCAGCGCGAGCGTCCGCTCGCGCTCGCCGGCGTCACCCATGACGGACGCGACCAGCTCGGTCGCACCGGCCTCCGCGAGGCGACCGACGTCGGCGGCCACCTCCTCTTCGGTGCCGACGAAGGAGATGTCCGCGGCGGCCGACGCGCCCTCCCGATCGAGCATGGCCTTGTAGGAGGGCAGCGTCGGGTAGATCGCGAACGAGCGGTTGATGAGCTCCCGGGCGGCGTCAGGATCGGCCGTTACGCAGACCGGCAGGAAGACCACCACCCGGGGAGCCGGCCGGCCGGCCGCCTCGGCGGCACGGCCGATGGAGGGGGCGATGTGCGACTCCACCGTCTTGGTGCCCGTCATCCAGGTGACCGTGCCCGATGTCAGCTGTCCGGCGATCTCGAGCATGGCCGGACCGAGGGCGGCCAACAGGACGGGCGGCGAGGTCGTCTCGGGCAGGTCGAACGGCCCGCGGGAAATGGCCGTGATCGGGGGACCGGTCAGCGTGACCGACTCGCCCTCGAGCATGGGCACGAGCGCCGACAGGTAGGCGCGCATGTACTCGGCGGGCTTCTCGAAGCTGTACCCCCACACGTGCTCGACCACCGGTCGGTGCGAGAGGCCGATGCCGAGCGCCAGTCGGTTGCCGGTCGCCACCTGCACCGTGAGCGCCTGTTGGGCGAGCACGCTCGGGTGCCGCGGGTAGACCGGGACGACCCCGGTCCCGAGCTCGATCCCGGGGACCTCGCGGCCGATGACCGCGAAGAGCGTGAGGGTGTCGTAGTTCTGGATCTGGTTACCCCAGGCGCTCGAGAAGCCCGCCTCGACGAAGCTGCGCAGCTGCTTGACGACGGCGTCGATGGGCCGTCCAAGGTTGAGCGCCGCGGCGATCCGCATCCGGTTCCTCCCCGTCGTGGGCCGCGGCGCCTCGAGAAGACATGCCGGCGCCGCCAGCCGGCGCGATGCTAGCGGTCCGATGCGAAACGAAGCCCATGGGATCGGGATCGTCGGAGCCGGTCAGCTCGCCCGCATGACGATCCAAGCCGCCAGCGCGCTCGGGATCGACTCGGTCGTGCTGGCGGCCGGACCCGACGACGCCGCCACCCAACTGGCAGGCCGCGTGCTCGTGGGCTCGCCTCGGGACTCGGGCCAGCTCTGGGCGCTCGCCGCGCGCAGTGAGGTCGTCACGTTCGATCACGAGCACGTGGACCTGGAGCTGCTGGCCACCCTGGAGCGGGCGGGGGTGGCGGTGCGCCCCGGCCCGAAGACGCTCGCCCTCGGCGTGGACAAGGCCCTCATGCGCAGCACGCTGGCCGCAGCCGGCGTGGCCGTGCCGGCCCACGCCGTGCTCGAGGCTGACCCCGAGCGGGCCGAGGCCCGGGCGGTGGCCTTCGGCCAGACCTACGGGTGGCCGGTCGTCTTGAAGGCGACGCGCGGCGGCTACGACGGCAAGGGGGTGTGGTCGGCGGCCAATCCGGCACAGGTGGCGGTCCGCTGCCGGCGGGCCGCGGAGGCGGGCATCACGATGCTCGTTGAGAACCACGTCGACGTCGACCTCGAGCTGGCCGTGCTGGTGGCCCGCCGGCCCAACGGCGAGCTCGTGGTCTGGCCCCCGGTCGAGACCACCCAGGTCGCCGGGATGTGCCGGGAGGTCCTCCTCCCCGGCCGGGTCGACGCGGACCTCGGCGCGCGCGCCCGCGCACTCGCCGAGCAGGTGGCCGTCGCCGTCGGGGCCACCGGCGTGCTCGCCATCGAGATGTTCGCCGCCGCCGGCAGCCTGCTCGTGAACGAGCTGGCCGCCCGCCCCCACAACAGTGGCCACTGGACCATGGACGGCTCGCTCACCTCCCAGTTCGAGAACCACGTGCGGGCGATCTTCGACTGGCCGCTCGGGGCGGCCGAATCCGTCGTCCCCGCCGTCGCCACGGTCAACGTGCTGGGCGGCGCCGACGGCAGCTCGCCCGTCACCCATCTCGCGGCGGCACTCGCCGTCGAGGGCGCCCACGTCCACCTCTACGGCAAGTCGCCGGCTCCGGGCCGCAAGCTCGGGCACGTCACGGTCTGCGGGACCGACCCGACGGAGGTGCGCGACCGCGCCTGGCGCTGCGCCGTCGCCCTCGGCACGGCCGTCCCGGCCGGGCTCCTCGTCCCCGGCTTGGCGTCGTGACCCCCAAAGGGCGGGGAGCGACGCCGCTGGTGGCGGTCGTCATGGGGAGCTCGTCGGACCT
Organism: Acidimicrobiales bacterium; assembly: GCA_035604685.1. Taxonomy (GTDB): domain Bacteria; phylum Actinomycetota; class Acidimicrobiia; order Acidimicrobiales; family RAAP-2; genus DATNIB01. Next base: position 4,817 of record DATNIB010000050.1, read on the forward strand.
GCCCGTGATGGAGGCCGCCCGGGAAGTGCTGGAGGAGTTCGGCGTGCCGACCGAGCAGCGGGTCGTGTCCGCCCACCGGACCCCCGATGCCATGCTCGCCTTCGGGCACGAGGCGGCGGCCCGGGGGCTGCGGGTGATCATCGCGGGCGCCGGCGGCGCGGCCCACCTGCCCGGGATGCTGGCCGCGGTGACCACCTTGCCGGTGATCGGGGTCCCGGTCGCCGTCGGCCCGCTGAACGGGTTCGACTCGCTGCTCTCGATCGTCCAAATGCCAAAGGGCGTCCCCGTCGCGACGGTGGCGGTGAACGGCGCTCGCAACGCCGGACTCCTGGCCATCCGGATGCTCGCCCTCTCCGATCCGCAGCTGGCCGCGGCCATGGCCACCCATCAGTCGGACCTGGCCGCGGCCGCTCTCGCGCAGGACGCGGAGGTCGCCGAACCGGAGTAGCTCGACGCGGCCGCCCGCGTTCGGCGCGGCGGCGGAGCGCTACGGTCAGGCCCATGGCGACGCTGGCCGAGCGGCTCGGGTACCCGGCCGACGCCAAGCTCCTGATCGTCAACGCGGACGACCTCGGCTTCTGCCATGCCGCCAACGTGGGTGTCTTCGACTGCCTGCGCACGGGCACCGTCACCAGCGCCTCGCTCATGGTGCCGTGCCCGTGGGGCCGGGAGGCGGCGGCCCGCTACCGGGGGGAGGACATCGGGGTCCACCTCACGTTGAACGCGGAGCACGAGCTCTACCGGTGGGGTCCGATCACCCACGCGCCCTCCCTCTTGGGCGGGGACGGCGGGTTCCCGAGCACGGTGGAGGACGTCTGGGACCACGCGGACCTCGACGAGACGCGCCGCGAGTGCCGCGCCCAGATCGAGCGGGCCATCCTGTGGGGCTTCGACGTCAGCCACATCGACGTGCACCTCTCGACCATGCAGCACCGCCCGGAGTTCTTCGACATCTACCTCGACCTCGCCATCGAATTCCAGCTGCCGCTGCGGATGGTCGACCGCCGCGTCGAGGACTACCTCGGCTTCCCCGCCCGCGAGCTCGCCCGCGAGGCCGGCGCCGTCTTCGCCGACGAGGTGCTCGTGTTCTCGGGCGCCGCCGGGCACGAGCAGCTGCGGTTGGCGCTCGGCGCGCTGGCGCCGGGGGTGACCGAGGTGCATCTCCGCCCGGCGGTGGACAGCCCCGAGCTGCGGGCCCTCGCCTCGGACTGGGCCGAGCGCGTCGAGGACTACGAACTCGTGTGCGGCGGACGACTGCGCAGTGCCATCGACGACGCGGGGGCGACGCTGATCGGCTTCCGGCGCCTGCGAGACCTGGCCCGCGCCGGCTGAGGGGTCTCAGTTCGGCGCGGCCGGCGGCTCAGGAGAAGACGTCCACCGTGAGGCCGGCGAAGAGGTCGTCTTCCAGGCCCGCCACGGCCGGCACCCGGCTGCGGGCCAGCACGTACTCGTCGTAGGGGTGCACGTGGCGCTGGACCTCGGGGGGGAGCCCGAACCACATGGGCGAGCTGGGGTCCACCTGGGTGGCGTGCGCCCGCAGGGCGGCGCCGCGGACGTCGTCGTAGCCCTCGGTGCTGACCTGGGTGGTGAAGTGCTGCTCTGTGTCGAGGCGCCTGAGCCATTGCTCGCCGAACGGTGACTCGAGCCCGAGCTCCAAGAACTTCTCGTGGATGGCGCGCATCCGGGCCACCGACCAGACCGAGTAGTACAGCTTCTGGGGCTCGAAGGGCGCGCCCGCCTCGGGGTAGGCGTCGGGGTCCCCGGCAGCGTCGAAGGCGACCGCGCTGATCTCGTGCACCCGGATGTGGTCCGGATGCGGATACTGGGTCTGCTCCTCGGGATAGGTGATGATCACCTGGGGCCGGACGCTCCGGATGATCGCCACCAGCCGCCCCACCGCCTCGTCGAGGGGCGCCATGGCGAAGCAGTCCGGGTTCTGGTTGGCCTCCGAGTCGGCCATCCCCGAGTCGCGGTAGCCGAGCATGATGATCTCGTCGTAGCCGATGATCGCCGCGGCGTCCGCCAACTCCTGGCGCCGCACCGAGGCCAGGTTCTCTCGCACCTCGGGCTTGTCCATGGCCGGATTCAAGATGTCGCCCTCTTCGCCGCCCGTGCAGCAGACGAGCACGGTCCGGACCCCTTCGCCGTGGTAGCGGGCGACGGTGGCCGGGCCCTTCGACGATTCGTCGTCGGGATGGGCGTGGACCGAGAGCAGGCAGCGCCGGTCAGGCATGGCTGGGAGGTTAGCGGGGGGCTCGGGGAGCCCGTGCCCCGGCACCGGCGCTGGGGATTTATGCTCCACGGGGGCGAATGATTCGCCACGAGGAGGGACACTGCAGTGGCCGGAATATTCAGTCGGATTGCCGCCATCTTCCAGGCCAAGGCGAACAAGGTGCTCGACAAGGCTGAGGACCCGCGCGACACGCTCGACCTCTCCTACGAGAAGCAGCTGGAGAGCCTGACCAAGGTTCGGCGGAGCGTCGCCGACGTGGCGACGGCCCGCAAGCGCATCGAGCTCCAGGCCTCCCAGCTGCAGAAGCAGGCCGACAAGTTGCAAGAGCAGGCCAAGGCTGCCCTGGCCCAGGGCAACGAGGCGCTGGCGCGAGAGGCGCTGGCCCGCCGAGCCGCCCTAGGAGAGCAGCTGACCGACCTGCAGACCCAGCACCAGCAGGTCGCCGAGCAGGAGGACCGCCTGATCGAGACCTCCCAGCGCCTCCAGGCCCAGGTCGAGCAGTTCCGCACCAAGAAGGAGACCCTAAAGGCCAGCTACACCGCGGCCCAGGCCCAGACCCAGGTCGGCGAAGCCGTCTCGGGCATCTCCAAGTCCATGGGCGACGCCGGGAACGCCATGCAGCGGGCCCAGGACAAGATCGCCGGGATGCAGGCCCGGGCCGGCGCCATGGACGAGCTGTTGGCCTCCGGCGCCCTGACCGACCTCGGCCACCCCGTCGACGACATTCAGGCCCAGCTCGACAAGGTGCAGGCGACCTCCCAGGTGGACACCGAGCTGGCCGCGCTGAAGGCCGAGCTGGCCGGCGCGCCGGCGGCGGCGCTGCAGTCGGGCGAGGAGGAGCCGACCGACGCCGAGATCGTCGAGCGGCAGCCGGCCGCCGGCAACGGCACGGCCCCGACTGCCGAGGCCGCGACCGGCGGAGAGGCCTGATGCCGCTCGCCCGGAACGTGCCCGCGGACCACGGGCTCTCCGTCCGGATGTTCTTCACGGGACTGCTGTTGGTCGTGCTCTACGGGGGCTTCATCGCCGTCCTGTGGGCGATCGGGCTGTCCTTCGCCTTCATCGTCGTGGTCGCCGCCGTCCTCTTGTTCGGGCAGTACTGGTTCTCCGACAAGCTCGCCCTTTGGTCGATGCACGGCCGGCTCGTCACCCCCGAACAGGCCCCCGAGCTGCACGGGATCGTGGACCGGCTGTGCGCCCTGGCGGACATGCCCAAGCCCAAAGTGGCGATCGCCGACACCGACATGCCCAACGCCTTCGCCACCGGCCGCAGCCCCAAGGCCGCCGTCGTCTGCGCCACGTCGGGCCTGCTGCGACGCCTGAACGAGGCCGAGGTCGAGGCGGTGCTGGCGCACGAGATCTCCCACGTGGCCCACCGCGACGTGGCCGTCATGACCATCGCCAGCACCCTGGGCGTCGTCGCCGGTCTGACGACCCGGATGATGTTCTACGCCGGGCTCTTCGGCGGATTCGGCGGCGGGGGCAGGGGCGGCGGGAACAACAACAACAGCGGTGGCCAGATCGTGCTCATGGAAATGGCGATCATGCTCGTGTCGATCGTCGTCTACGCCATCAGCTTCCTGCTCACCCGGGCGCTGTCGCGCTACCGGGAGCTGGCCGCCGACCGGTCGGGCGCCATCTTGATCGGACGCCCCTCGGTGCTCGCCGCGGCGCTGGTGAAGGTGACGGGCGAGATGTCCCGCATCCCGACGCGCGACCTGCGCAAGGCCGAAGCCTTCAACGCCTTCTTCTTCACTCCGGCGTTGACGCAGGGGCGCATGGGGATCTCCATCTCGACGCTCTTCTCGACCCACCCGACCTTGGAGCGCCGGCTGGCCCAGCTCTCCGAGCTCGAGGCGCACCTCGGCCAGACGGCCTAAGCCGGCCGAACGCACCGGGGTCGAGTCGTGGGCCTCCTCGATACCCTGCTCGGGCGGACCAAACCCGTTAGGGCCAATCTCGACGCGCTGTTCGCCCTGCCGTCGGCGGCGATCTCGCTGCAGACGGCGGCGGGCCTCGTTTCGACCGGCCACGCCGGCGTCTCCTGGAAGCCACCGGCCGGCCAGACCGCGGAAGACCTCGAGAGCGAGATCGGTCAGCTGCTGGCGGTTGACGACGGCCCGGGGGGCGCCGCAGCGGGCGCCGATGCTGCGCCCCCGATCGGCACGTTCACCCACAGCCAGGATGCCTTCGGCTTCCACTGGTTGCTGCTCCACGACCCAGACATCGCCGACCTGGTCACGCGGGTGCACATGGCCAACACCACGTTGACCGAGGCCGGGTGGGGACCCCAGTTGCTGTGCTCGATGTTCGGCTTCGGCCCCAGTGCAGACGCGGCGGCCGACACCAAGAGCTTCTTCCTCGTCTACCTCTACAAGCGCGGCACCTTCTACCCGTTCGCCCCGTCGGGCAAGGAACAACGGGACAACGAGCTGGAGCTGCGGATCCAGGCGCTGCTGGGCAAGGATCTCCCGGTGGAACCGGACCTCTCGCGCTGGTTCCCCCTCTGGGACTCCCCCGTCCGCTAGCGCGGACTTGACCACCGGGCCCAGGCGCGGAACCCGCCGTCGAGGTCGGCCACGCGGCGAAACCCGAGCTCGACCAGGGACGCGGCGGCCAGGCTGGAGGCGTAGCCCTCGGAGCAGACCACGACGACCGGCTGGTCGAGCCCGCGCACCTGTGTGATCCGGTGCGCGCCGGCTGGGTCCAGTCGCCACTCGAGCACGTTGCGTTCGATCACGATCGCGTCGGGCAGCGCCCCCTCCTCGGCGCGCTGGGCGGCGGGACGGATGTCCACGATCAGCCCGTCGCTCCCGACGAAGCCGGCCAGCTCGGCCGGAAGCACCCGCCCGATGCGCGTGCGCGCCGCCTCGACCAGGTCGTCAGCCGAGGGACTCATGGGGCGCGAGGCCTCACGTCACCGAGCAGGACGCGTCGAGCTGCCCGCGGCGGTGGGGCTCGAGTCCTCGGCCCCGGAGGACTCGACCGCCGCCCCACCGACCGTCCGCCGCATGGCGGCGTGGATGCGGTTCGGCGTGAGAACCCCCCGGTAGCGGCCGGCGTCGACGACCGGCACCCACCGCACGTCGTGCTGGAGCATCTCGGCCAGCGCCGTCTTGAGTGACGTGCCCATCGGCACCTGCACGGCGAAGGGGGTCGCCAGGTCGCCGACCGCGCCTTCGGTCCCGGGCTCGAGCGAGACCCAGCCGACCAGCCCACCGTCGCCGGCCACCACCACCGCCCACCGCGCGTCGCCCCCGGCGGCGGCGGCCCGGGCCTCGGCCATCGTGGCCTCGGGGGCCACCGTGGGCGGGGTGGCCAGGTCGTCCCACTCGATCGCCACCAGGGCCAACCGGCGGACGCCGCGATCGGCACCGACGAAGTCGGCCACGAACGGCGTGGCGGGCCGGCCCAGGATCTCCGCGGGCGTGTCGTGCTGCTCGAGCCGGGCCCCGGTGCTCAGCACGGCGATCCGATCGCCGAGCTTGGCCGCCTCGTCGACGTCGTGGGTGACGAGGACGACCGTCTTGTTGAGCTGCGCCTGGAGGTCCAAGAACTGCTGCTGAAGCCGCTGGCGCGTGACCGGGTCGACCGCGCCGAACGGCTCGTCCATGAGCAGTACGGGTGGATCGGCCCCGAGGGCGCGCGCCACCCCCACCCGTTGGCGCTCCCCGCCGGAGAGCTGGTGGGGGAACCGCCGACCGTAGCGATCGGGTGCCAGGCCGACGAGCTCGAGCAGCTCCGCCACGCGGGCCGTCACCCGTTCCTTGTCCCACCCGAGCAACCGGGGCACCACCGCCACGTTGTCGAACACCCGGCGGTGCGGGAACAGCCCGCCCTGTTGGATCACGTAACCGATGCCGCGGCGAAGCTCGATGGGGTCGAGCGTGCTCACGTCGGCCCCGTCGATCAGGATCCGGCCGCCCGTGGGCTCGATCAGCCGGTTGATCATCCGCAGGGTCGTGGTCTTGCCGCAGCCGGACGGACCGACGAGGACGCACACCTCGCCGTCACCGATCTCGAGGCTGAGGGCTGCCACCGCCACGTGGCCGTCGCCATAGCTCTTGGAGACCGACTCCAACCTGATCATGTTCGCCACACGCTATCGAGGAGGCCCGGGGATCCCCCCGTCCCCGCCGGTTCGCCGGGGGTATCGTCCGTCGATGCCGGCGGCCGCGCAGCCGTTCTTCCAGTGGAGCTACGTCACCACCAACTGGGGCCAGATCAGCTCGGACCTCGTCCAGCACATCGAGCTGACGCTCATCGCGGTGGCGATCGGCCTCGCCATCTCCATCCCCCTGGCGTTGGCGGCCTGGCGCTTCGCGCTCATCCGGCCACCGGTCTTGGCCGTGGCCAGCGCGCTGTACATCATCCCCTCGCTCGCCCTCTTCGCCATCCTCGGCCCGATCACCGGCTTCGTGGCCTCCTACCAGACGGCCGAGGTGGCCCTGGTCGGCTACACGCTCCTGATACTCGTCCAGAACACCGTGGCCGGGCTCGACGCCGTGCCGGCGGACGCGCGGGAGGCGGCGCGGGCGATGGGCTACTCCCCCACGGCCGAGCTCCTCCGGGTCGACCTGCCGCTCGCGCTCCCCTACATCTTCGCCGGCCTGCGGGTCGCCACCTCGACGGTGATCGGCCTGGTGACCGTGACCGCGCTCATCGGGCTAGGCGGCCTCGGCCAGCAGGTCACCTATGGGTTCGCCATCAGCTACAACACGCCGATCATCGTCGGGCTCGTCCTCTCGGTGGTCCTGGCGGCGCTGGCCGATCTCACCCTGGTCGGCATCGAGCGGCTGGCCATCCCCTGGAGCCGCTCGCGCCCCCGGGTCCGGGCGGTGGGCTGATGCACTTTTTGAGCCAGGTGTTCCACTGGTTCGGAGACGGTTCCCACTGGCGCGGCCCGAGCGGGATACCCGTGCTCTTCTGGCACCAGGCCGAGCTCTCGCTCGCCGTGGTGGCCGGGGCGATCCTCTTGGGCGGCGGCGCCGGCGTCCTGCTGGGGCACTCGGGACGGGGCGGGCTGGTGGCCGTGAACGCGGCCAACGCCGCGCGTGCGGTGCCGACGCTGGCGCTCCTCACCCTGCTCGCCATCCAGCCGAGCATCTCGCTCAAGTGGGACGGCTTCCTCGCCTCCTTCATCGCGCTCGTCGTCCTGGCCATCCCACCGGTGCTCACCAACACCTACGTCGGCATGCGCGAGGTCGACGCCGAGGTGCGCGACGCGGCCAAGGCGATGGGGCTGCGCGGGGGTCAGGTGCTGCGCGAGGTGGAGCTCCCGCTCGCCCTGCCGTTCATGCTGGCCGGCATCCGCACCGCCTCCATCGAGGTGATCGCCACCTCCACCCTGGCCGCCTACGTGAGCTACACCGACCTCGGCACCTACGTCATCGCCGGGCTGAACAGCCAGGACAACGTCGAGGCCTTCTCGGGCGCGCTCTTGGTGGTGCTCCTGGCCGCGCTGGTCGCCGTCGGGCTCAGCCTGGTGCGGCGCGGGCTCACCCCGGCGCCGCTGCGCCGCCGACGCGACGGCGGCCGGCTCTCCGGGGTGGCCCCCGCCCAGGCTTGACTAACCCGACCCATTTGGTCACGATTACAGTTCCGTGACAGCCCCGCGGCATCCGGGGGATCGATGAATTGGGCGCCCCGCCCGAGGGAAGGCTGTGAGCCAATGCGACCGATGCGACTCCTACTCGCCGGACTGGTGGTCGGCACGGCGGCGCTCCTCGGCCTCCCGGCGGCGACCGCATCGGCCGCCGCCACGCCGACGATCATCATCGGGTCGACCAACTTCGAGGAACAGGCCATCGTCTCCAACCTCTACGGCGACGTGCTGACCCACGCCGGCTTCTCGGTGAAGGTGGAGCCGAGCCTCGGGACCCGGGCCGTCGTGGTGCCGGCGCTCGAGAACGGCCAGCTCGACCTCGAGCCCGACTACGCGGCGTCCCTCCTCACGTTCCTAAACGGCGGCAAGGTCGAGGCGGCCGGCGGCAACATCGCGAAGGCCGTGCCGGCCGACAAGGCGTTCTTGAAGCACTTCGGCGCGACGGTGCTCAACCCCGCTCCGGCGGTCGACACCAACGTGTTCGTCGTGACCAAGGCGACGGCCAAGAAGTACCACCTCACGACGATCTCGAGCCTGAAGCCCTACGCCAGCAAGCTGGTGCTCGGCGGACCCCCCGAGTGCCCGACCAACACCCTCTGCGAGCCCGGCCTCAAGTCCGTCTACGGCCTGCACTTCGCCAGCTTCAAGTCGCTCGACGAGGCGGGCCCCTTGAGCGTCGCCGCCCTGAAGAACGGTGAGGTCCAGGTGGTCGAGCTGTTCTCGAGCGACGGCAACGTGGTCTCCAACAACTTCGTGGCGCTGACCGACAACAAGCACCTGGAGGGGGCCGACCAGATCATCCCGGTGATCCGCAACTCGGTCGACACGCCGGCCGTCGCCAAGGCCTTGAACGCGATGTCGGCCAAGCTCACCACGGCCCAGATCTCCAAGCTCAACCTCCTGGTCACGGCCCAGAAGGAGGACCCGGCGACGGTGGCCGCGGCCTGGTTGACCCAGCAAGGGCTGACCTGAGCCCACGGCGGCCCGTCACGCGCCTGTCGCGTGGGGCCCTCGGTACACTCGGCGCCGCATGGCCACACAGAGAGACGATGAGCTGAGCGCGCCGACCGGCACCGCTCCCGACCGGTGGATCACCCTCGAGGGGGCCCTCAACTTCCGGGACTTCGGCGGCTACCAGACGAGCGACGGCCGCCACGTGCGCTGGCGCACCCTGTTCCGGGCCGACGGGCTCTCCCGGCTCACCGAGGCGGACTGTGCGGTGCTGCGCTCGCTCGGCATGGCGACGGTGCTCGACCTGCGCAGCACGACCGAGCTCGAGATCGGACGATTCCCGGTCGAGGCCGTCCCGGTGTCGTTCCACCACCTGCCGATCGTCGAAGAGACCATGGACCCGAGGAAGTACCGCCTGGCGGAGGGCAAGCTGGGCGAGCGCTACGAGGAGCTGGCCCGCTTCGGGGCACCCCAGATCGCCACGGCCCTCTCGATCATGGCCGACCCGGCGTCGCACCCGCTCGTCCTGCACTGCACGGCGGGCAAGGACCGCACCGGCGTCCTGGCCGCCGTCACGCTCTCCCTGCTCGGGGTGGCCGACGAGACGATCATCGAGGACTACACCCTCAGCTCGGCCGCCATCGAGGCGCTGCGGGAGCGCTGGCGGGCCGCCAACCCCGAGCGCGGCCGGGAGCTCGACGAGCACCCCGAGGTGTACTCGGTGGCGCCCACCAACATCTCCTGGCTCTTCGGCCGCCTGCGGGCCGAACACGGCTCCATCGAGGGCTACGCCGAGGCGGCCGGCGTCAGCCCGGACCTGGTCGACCGGCTGCGAGCGACCCTGCTCGAGTAGCCCCAGTCCGGGTGACTCGCCCGGGCGGATCAGTCGACCAGGGCGTCGATCTCGGCGGCCAGCGAAAGGTCCTTCTCGGTGATGCCGCCGGCCGAGTGGGTGCTCAACCGCAGGGTGAGCGTGTTCCAGCGGATGTCGATGTCGGGATGGTGGTCGGCCGCCTCGGCGAGGGCGCCCACGCCGTTGGTGGCCGCGAGCGCCTGCGCGAAGTCGGCCCGCCGCACGGTCCGCACCAGGGCGTCATCGACCCGCTCCCAGTGCAGCCCGCGGGCGGCCAGCTGCGCATCGACCTCGGCACCGCTCAGCACCTCGGGCATGTCAGGGTAGTGGGTCAATTTCAACCCTTCGCGTACATTTGGCTTTACGTCGGAAGCTCAGATGAGCAGTTTCACGCTCCCTCCTACCGAGGGACCGACGGCTTTCACTCCCCCAAACGTAGGTGTCGGCTGTGACAACTGAAATTGACCCAGTACCTCCTCTCGACGGACGGCCGGTGAACCCGCCGGTGGGGGCCGCCACTAGGGATGGGTCATCTCCTCGGGACGCACCGCCTGGTCGAACTGCTCGGCGCTCAGGTAGCCGAGGGCAAGCGTCGCCTCGCGCAGCGTTGTCCCCTCGGCGTGGGCCTTCTTGGCGATCTCGGCCGCCCGGTCATAGCCGATGAGGGGCGTGAGCGCGGTCACCAGCATGAGGGAGCTCTGCAGGTGCTGCTCGATCCGCGCCCGGTCCGGCTCCATCCCCTCGACGAGGAACTCTCGGAACGAGGCACAAGCGTCCGCCAAGAGCGTGACCGAATGCAAGAGGTTGAAGATGATGACCGGCTTGCACACGTTGAGCTCGAGGTTCCCGCGAGACCCGGCGAGGGCGATGGCCGTGTCGTTGCCGAAGACCTGGATGCACACCATGATCATCGCCTCGCACTGGGTGGGGTTCACCTTCCCCGGCATGATGGACGACCCCGGCTCGTTCTCGGGCAACACCAGCTCGCCCAGTCCGGCCCGCGGCCCCGAGCCGAGCCAGCGCAGGTCGTCGGCGATCTTGGTGAGCGACACCGACAGGGTCCGCAGCGCGGCCGACGCCGAGACGAGCCCGTCGTGCGCGGCCAGCGCGGCGAACTTGTTCGGCGCGCTGACGAAGGCCAGCCCGGTCAGCTCCGCGACCCTTCTCGCCACTCGCTCGGCGAATTCCGGGTGGCTGTTGAGGCCGGTACCGACCGCCGCGCCGCCGAGCGCGAGCTCGTAGAGGGACCGCATGGACTGGTCGATCCGCTCCAGGTCCGCGTCGAGCTGCGCCACGTACCCGGACAGCTCCTGACCGAGCGTGAGCGGGACGGCGTCCATGAGATGGGTGCGGCCGATCTTGGTGATCCCGGCGAACTCCCTCGCCTTCGCGTCGAGCGCGCCCCGGAGGGCGACGACCGACGGCACGAGCCGGCCGGTCAGCTCTTCGACGGCCGCGATGTGCATCGCCGTCGGGAACGTGTCGTTCGACGACTGCGACAGGTTCACGTGGTCGTTCGGGTGCACCGGGCTCTTGGAGCCCATGGTGCCCCCGTCGAGCTCGATGGCCCGGTTGGAGATGACCTCGTTGGCGTTCATGTTGGTCTGGGTGCCGCTGCCGGTCTGCCAGACCCGCAACGGGAAGTGGCCGTCGAGCTGCCCGCTCGCCACCTCCCGGGCCGCGGTCACGATCAGCTCGGCCAGGTGCGGGTCGAGCTTGCCGAGATCGGCGTTCACCAGGGCGGCGGCCTCCTTCAAGACGCCGAAGGCCCGGATGACGGGGCGGGGCATGGTGTCCGCCCCGATGGCGAAATGGTGCAGCGAGCGCTGTGTCTGGGCCCCCCAGTAGCGGTCGGCGGGGACCTCGATCTTCCCCATGCTGTCGCTCTCGACTCGGCTGGAGCCCACTGGACCTCCTCTGGCGCCGAGAAGCCCGGACGCTCCGGCCAGCATGCGACGAGCCGGACCCGCCGTGCAAGCACCGGACGAGTCGGGCGCTACCCCGAGCGGCGCAGCCCGACACCGAGGGCGACCAGCCGACGTGCTAGCGCGATGTCCTCGGTGCGAGGGCCCTGGCCCTCCCCCGGGACCTCCAGGATGGCCGGCAGGCCCTGGAGGGCGGGATGCCCCAACAGGGCGGCGAGTCCCCGCTCGCCGATCGTGCCCGCCCCCAGGTTCTCGTGCCGGTCGCGGTTGGCACCGAGCGCCACCTTGGAGTCGTTCAGGTGGAGGCAGACCAGCCGCTCCAGGCCGACGGCGTCGTCGAGCGCGATCACCAGCCGGTCCGCCGCCTCCAGGGAGTCGAAGGCGACGCCCGAGGCCCACAGGTGCTGGGTGTCGAGGCAGACGCCCAGCTGGTCCCCGGCCGCCGCCCGCTCGAGCACGGCCGCCAGCTCGTCCAGGCTCCGGCCGACCGTCCCCCCGGCGCCGGCTGCGTTCTCGAGGACGATCGGGCAGGTGGGCGACGGCGCCCCACTGGCCAGCGCCTCGGACAAGAGGTCGACCACCTGGGGCAGGCAGGCGTCGAAGCCGCGGCCGAGGTGGCTGCCGATGTGCAGCACGAGGCCGCGGGCCCCCATGCCCCGGGCCGCGGCCAGGTTGGCCCGCAGGCAGTCGCGCGAACGCTGCACCAGTTCGGGGTCGTGTCCGGCCAGGTTGATCAGGTAGGTCGCGTGGCAGTAGGTCTCCGTGACCGACGGGTGGTGGGCGACCGCGGCGCGGTAGGCGTCGAGGACCTCTGGCGCGTAGAGGGTGGGCTTCCAGGCCCGCGGGCTCTGCGTGAACACCTGCAGGACGTCCGCCCCGACCTGTGCGGCCCGCACCAGCCCGGGCAGGAGCGTGGGCCCGGCGCGCAGCTGCGCGCCGATCCTCACCCGGACCCCGACCGGCCCGGCGCGGCGCGGTCGGAGGTTCTCAGGTGGGCGGGTGGTCGTCCGGGCAGGCGCCCGGCGGGTCGTTGTAGCGCGGGTCTGTCGCCCAGGCGCCGTTCCACCACCCGCGGCTGGCCGTCTTCAGGTGGAAGATCCCCGTCAGGTCGCTCAAGAGCGCCCCCGAGTAGCGCACCACCCCGGCGGGGCAGAGATGGACGTCGTCGATCATCCGGGCGCGCACCCACTGCGCCTTGGGGACGGCGGTCGAGGTCTCCGGCGGGAGCCACGACGAGAACCGGTTCTTGAGCAACACCGAGTCCGCCAGCGGCAGGTACATCACCCGCCCCGGGAAGGCGCGGGGCAGCGCCTCGATCATCGTGTTCCAGGCCCGCTCCCCCGCAGCGCGCCGATTGTCGGCCGCCTGGGTGCGGGCGACGGCCGAGGCGTCCGTCGAGAAGTTGAGGACCGGACCCGTCGGCGGGAACTGGGTGAAGATGACGCCGGCCACGCCGTTGCCCGCCGTGAGCATCTCGGCCACCGCCCGGTGCAGCGTCGCCCGGTACTGGTCGGGACGCACCAGGGCCGGGACGTCGTCCCAGCTCCAGGTGGCCACGATCAGCTGGGGGCGGGACTGGCTGACGAACTGTTCGATCGTCAGGGGCCAGGCGTGGTCGATGGACAGGCCGAACCCCGGCGCGGCGTCGTTGGTGACCGTCACCTCACGGGTGGCGGCGAGCGAGGCGGCGATGCCCGGGGCGGCGCCGTACATGACCGAGTCGCCCATGAGCGTGACGCGGAGCGGGTGCGCGTGGTCGACGACGGTGCCCTTGGGCAGCACGATGGGCTTCTCGGCGCTGTAGCCGCCGCTGCCGGGCAGCGGCGCCCCCGAGATGAGCCCGGGGGCCACGGCCGGGGCCAGGTGGACCGGCGCCGCCACCGCGGGGATCGTGCCCACGACGACGACGGCCGCCGTCGCCACCAACGCGGCCGGCGCCAGCACGAAGCGCGGCCAGCCCACCGGTCGCGCGCTCCTGATGGGGCTCTCCACGTACCGGTAGCTGAGGGTCGCCAGGAGCAGGGTCGCCCCAACCCGCAGGGCGTCGAGGGCGTCCCCCGAGATGCCGACGCGGGCGGGCGTCATGTACACGATGACCGGCCAGTGCCAGAGGTAGAGGCCGTAGGAGATCCGGCCGAGCCAGCAGAGCGGGCGCAGCGAGAGGACCTGGCCGAGCGCGCCCGAGTGCACCTGGCGCACGTCGGCGATCACGACGGCGGCCAGTGCGGCGCACAGGAGGAACCCGCCCCGGAACATCCACGACGGGACGAACTGGGCACCGGTCCCGGCGCGCACCCAGAAGAACCCGAGGGCCACTGCGCAGATGGGCGACACCACGTGCAGGGCGCGTCGGGCCCGGGGACCAGGCTGGGGTCGGGCGGCCACCAGCATGGCCACCGCGATGCCGGCGAACATGTCGAAGAGGTGCGTGTCGGTGCCGTAGTAGACGCGGTTGGCGTCCGACGGGCTGTGGTAGAGGGCCGCCATGAGAGCGGCGGATCCCAGTGCACCGGCCACCGCCACGATCAGGCCGACGTGCCGCCAGGCGCCGCGGGCCACCTTGAGCAAGACGAGGAGGAGGAGCGGCCACACCAGGTAGAACTGCTCCTCGATGGCCAGCGACCACGTGTGCTTGAGGGGGGACTGCGCGGCGAAGTGCGCGAAGTACGACTGGTGACTGAAGACCGAGTGCCAATTGGCGACGTAGAACAAGGTGGCCAGCGCGTCGCCGCGCAGTCCCGACAGGTCGATGGACGCGCCGGCACCGGGCCCGCCGAATCGGCCGTTCAAGACGACGTAGAGCGCGATGGCGCCCAGCACGAGGAACAGCGCCGGCAGCAGCCGCCGGGCGCGCCGCGCCCAGAACGCGGCCAGCCGAACCCGGCCGATGAGCGCGCGCTCTTCGAGGAGCAGGCTCGAGATGAGGAACCCCGAGAGCACGAAGAACAGGTCGACCCCGAGGTAGCCGCCCGTAGCCCAGCCCCAACCCAGGTGGTAGGCGAAGACGCCGACCACGGCCAGGGCGCGGAGGCCGTCGAGCGCGGGGAGGTGCCGGCCGGTGACCGCGGTCTCGACCGGCGGTTCGGGCGCCGTCGCCGCTCCGGGCTCCTCGTCGCCCTGGGACTCGGGAACCGCTTCGGCCCCCTCCGGCCCAACCGCTGCGAGCTCGTCCTCGGCCGTCGGGCTGGGCCCGTCGGCAGGCTCCTCCGCCAGCTCCGGCGGGGCCGACGGGCTGTCGACGCTCACGCGGCCCTCGTGAGCAGCGGCAGGATCGCCGCTCCGGCGTCGCGGACGTCTCGAGGGGAGGCGGCTCGGCCCTCCCCGAGCCGGATGATCACGGCGTCGGCCCCGGCGGAGGTGACGGCCTCCACCAGCGATACCCGCTCGGTGGACGACGACGGCAGCCGGCCGCGCCACACGAGGCTCGGCCGCTCGGCGCGCCCCCCGGCCGTCGCTCCGTCGAGCTCTGCCCGTCCCCCCGCCACGGCAGCCACGGAACCCTCGACGACCGCCCCGTGCGCGCCGGCGAGCAACGCGTCGAGCGCCGCCCGGTCACCCCGTCCCGGCAGGCCGACCAGCAGGAGCGGACCCCCGGCGAACTCGGGCGTCGGCCGGTTCGCCGCCAGGTGCACCGAGAAGTGCTCGCCGTCGAAGTCGACGGCACCGTCATCAGAGAAGAGCAGTCGACAGACCTGCACGGACTCACTCAGCCTCGCCCAGGCCTCGGTGCCCGAGGGGGCCACGAGGTGGAGTGCCGCCCGGCCGCCGCTCAGCCCGTCGAGCGTCGTGAGCTCCCGGGCCAAGATGGCGGGGTGTCGGCCGCTCCCGCCGCCGCAGACGACCCCGAGCCCGAGCGACGTCGTGCGCTCGACCAAGGCGCCAACGACCGGGACCGGATCGACACCACGGCCCGCGTCCGACGCGCCCCGGAGCCACACGGTGCTGTAGCCGGCCTCCTCGGCCGCCGAGACGAGCGAGGCCAGGGCGACAAAATCCTCTCTCGCGGGGTGCCCGGCGGCCGGCACGACCAGCTCCAGCCCGAGCCCGAGCGCGTGCCGCGCCGGCATGGTCAGCCGATCCTCCGAGCGCGCAACCCAGCCACTGACGCCTCCGACTCCCGAGCGCGGTTTGCGCCGCCAGCGCACCGAGCTCCGGCGCTGCGCCGCGGCGGCCTCGAGCGCCCCCAACCCCACTGCCCTGCTTCGTCCCCTGCGAAGGATAGTGCCCGGACCAACCGCTCCAAAGGGCGCGACACCCTCAGGCGGCCGTGCCCGAGCCGTGCCTGGCGGTCCACGACAACAGCCGGTCCACCGCCCAGGTGTTGACCACCCGCTCGGTCGGGACCTCGGCCTCGACGGCTTGCTCGCACCCGTTGACCGGCCACTCGAGCTGGCCCGGAGCGTGTGCGTCGCTGTCGATGGCGAACAGGCACCCCGCCTCGATCGCCAGGTGGAGGAGCTCCTTCGGCGGGTCGCGCCGGTCCGGCCGCGAGTTGATCTCGACCGCGGTGCCCGTCCGCGCGCAGGCGGCAAAGACGGCGTCGGCGTCGAAGGCCGACGGCGGACGGCCGCGCCCCGCGATGAGCCGGCCCGTGCAGTGCCCGAGCACGTCGGTGTGCGGGCTCTCGATCGCGGCCAGCATCCGGGCGGTCATGGGTCGGGCCTCCATGCGGAGCTTCGAGTGCACGCTCGCCACCACGAGGTCGAGCGCTCCCAGGAGCTCGGGGTCCTGGTCGAGCGACCCGTCCTCCAAGATGTCCACCTCGATCCCGGTGAGCAGGCGGAACGGCGCCAGCGCGTCGTTGACCTCCGCCACGATCTCGAGCTGCCGGCGCAGGCGGTCGGGGGAGAGCCCGTGGGCGACGGTCAGCCGCGGGCTGTGGTCGGTGAGCACGAGGTAGGCGAGGCCACGATCGCGTGCGGCCTCTGCCATCTCGGCGATCGGGCTGCCGCCGTCGGACCAGTCCGAGTGGCTGTGGCAGTCGCCGACGAGCGCGCCGAACAGCCGCCCGACCTCGCCCGCAGGCGGCGGTGGCCGGCCGGCCTCCAGGTGCGCCAGGTAGGACGGCGTGTCGCCGGCCACCGCCTCGGTGATCACCTGCGCCGTGGTCTTGCCGATGCCGGCCAGGTCCTCCAACCGATGGGCCCGCGCGAGCGACGCCAGCCGGTCCGGGTCGAGATCGGCGATCACCGCCGCCGCCCGTCGGAAGGCCTTCACCTTGAACGTCGGCTCGTTGTCGGCCTCGAGCAGGTACGCGACCCGCCGCAGCGCGAACACCGGCTCCATGGCCGCAGGATACCGGCGGGCTCCGGCACCTAACGGGGGCGGCGGCCGGTCATCGCGTGACCACGGCCGAGATCGCGACGAGCCCGAGGACCACCAGCAGACCGCAGGCCGCCGCCAGCAGGTCCCGGCTGTGCGCAGGGTCGGAGTGGCGACCGAGGAAACCGAGGACTGCCAGGGTGAGGGCCAGGACGACCGCCAGCGGCGGCATGACGACCACGACGGGCAGGCCGAGCACGAAGCCGAGGGCCACGGCGAGCCACGCCCGCCGGGTCGCGACCACCTGGGGGTTGGGCGCCATCGTGCACGGAATTCTAGGGGCCGAGCCCGATGGGACTATCGGTGCTCGGGCGTTGCCCGGTAGCGTGGGTACGGTCGTGACCAGGGCATCTGCTTCGGACGTGGCCGCCGCGCTGTTGGAGGAGTCGCCGACGACCGATCGGCCGACGGTCGAGGTAGAGGGCCGCCAGCTTCGCCTGTCCAACCTGACCAAGGTGCTCTATCCCGAGACGGGGTTCACCAAGGGTCAGGTCATCGACTACTACCTCAAGATCTCGCCGGTCCTGTTGGCGCACGTGGCCAACCGGCCCCTCACCGTCCGCCGGTTCCCGAACGGCGTCGACGGGGAGTCCTTCTACGAGAAGCACCGGCCCCGCGGCACCCCCGAGTGGGTGAAGAGCGTGCGCGTGCTCGCCAGCCCCAACGCCCGGGACCGCAACGGGGTCGAGTTCGTCGTCCTCTCGGAGCTGGCCACGCTCATCTGGGCCGCCAACCTGGCCGCCCTCGAGCTCCACGTGCCGCAGTGGCGCGTCAACCGCGCCGGCAACCCGCAGCCGCCCGACCTCTTGGTGTTCGACCTCGACCCGGGGGCGGGAGCCGACATGGCCCACTGCGCGGAGGTCGCGCTCTTGTTGGCCGAGGAGCTGCGCAACGACCATGGATGGACCGCCTACCCCAAGGCCAGCGGCTCCAAGGGTCTCCAGCTCTACGTCCCGCTGGCCAAGGCCGAGCGCCAGAAGACCTGGGACGACGGCGGCACCCGGGAGCTGGCGCGCTCGGTCGCAGAAGAGCTCTCCCGGCGCCGGCCCGACCTGGTGGTCGCCAACATGAGAAAGGACCTGCGCAAAGGGCGCGTCCTCATCGACTGGAGCCAGAACCACGTGGCCAAGACGACCGTGGCGCCCTACTCGCTGCGGGCGCGGGCCGAGCCAACGGTGTCCACCCCGGTCACCTGGGCGGAGATCGAGCAGGTGGTCGACGACGGGAAGGGCGAACGGCTGCGGTTCCTCCCGCCCGACGTGCTCGAGCGGGTGGCCGAGCTCGGCGATCTGTTCGCCCCCCTGGAGAGCGGACGGTGAAGCTCCCCGTCCTCCCCCCGGTCGAGCCCATGCTGGCCAAGCTCGTGTCGGAGATCCCGCTCGCCGACGGCCTGCGCTACGAGCCCAAGTGGGACGGCTTCCGCAGCATCGTCTTTCGCGACAGCGACACGGTCGAACTCTCCAGCCGGTCCTCGCGTCCGCTCACCCGCTACTTCCCCGAGGTGGTCGCCGCGATCGCGGCGGCCGTTCCGGCGCGCTGCGTCCTCGACGGCGAGATCGTCATCGCCGGCCCCAACGGCCTCGACTTCGACGCCCTGCTCCAGCGCATCCACCCCGCCCAGTCGCGGGTCGACCGCCTGGCCACCGAGACGCCGGCCAGCTTCGTGGCCTTCGACCTCCTGGCCGAGGGCGACGAGGACCTCCGCCCGCTCGGTTTCGCCGAGCGGCGCCGGCGCCTGGAGGCGCTCCTCCCGGACGACGCCCCGAGCGTGCACGTCACCCCCCAGTCGACCGACCCGACCGTGGCGGCCGACTGGTTCTCGCGGTTCGAGGGCGCGGGGCTCGACGGCGTCATGGCCAAGTCGCCCGACCTCCCCTACCGCGCCGGCGACCGGGTGATGTGGAAGGTGAAGCACGAGCGCACGGCGGACTGCGTCGTCGGGGGCTTCCGCTGGCACAAGCAGGAGGGGGTGGGGTCGCTCCTCCTCGGCCTCTACGACGACGGGGGCGAGCTGCACCACGTCGGCGTGGCCTCGGGCTTCAGCGCCCTGCGCCGGCGCGAGCTGATCGACGAGCTGGCCTCCGTTCGCCTGGAGGACGCGGGCAAGCACCCGTGGCGACACGCCGGCCAGTCGGACGACGCGCCCGGCCCGAGCGCCAGTCGCT
Organism: Acidimicrobiales bacterium; assembly: GCA_035604685.1. Taxonomy (GTDB): domain Bacteria; phylum Actinomycetota; class Acidimicrobiia; order Acidimicrobiales; family RAAP-2; genus DATNIB01. The sequence goes on from DATNIB010000050.1 coordinate 23,871, forward strand.
GGAACCCGCGCAAGGGCCTCGACTTCGAACCGCTCCAACCGAAGCTCGTGTGCGAGGTGGCGTTCGACCACATGCAGTCGAACCGGTTCCGCCACGCCACCAACTTCCGCCGCTGGCGGCCGGACCGCAAGCCCAAGAGCTGCACCTACGCCCAGCTGGACGTCGTGGTGCCGGCCGAGCTGGCCGAGCTCTTCGGGCGCTGAGAGGGCGGTCCGGGCCGCCTCACGCCGCCAGGAAACCGCCCGACTGGTGGCGCCACAGGCGCCCGTAGACGCCGTGGTCGCCCAGGCGGAGCAGCTCGCGGTGCGATCCCTCTTCGACGATCGCTCCCCCCTCCAGCACGATGATGCGGTCGAGGCGGGCGATGGTGGCCAGCCGGTGGGCGACCACCAACGCGGTGGAGCGCTCCATCAGCCGCCAGAGGGCGTCCTGCACCAGCGCCTCTGACTCCGAGTCGAGCGCCGAGGTGGCCTCGTCGAGGATGAGGATGGGCGCGTCCTTGGCCATGGCCTGGGCGATGGCCACCCGCTGGCGCTGGCCACCGGAGAGCTTGAGGCCGCGCTCGCCGACCACCGTGTCGTAACCCTCGGGCAGGTGTGAGACGAACTCCCACACGTGCGCGGCCAGCCCGACCCGCCGCACGAGATCCATGTCGGGTGCCGAGAGCCCCTCGATGCCGTAGCAGATGTTCTCCGCGATGGTCCGGTGGAGCATCTGGGGCTCCTGGGCCACGTAGGAGATATGGCGGCGCAGCGACCGTTGCGTGACCGCGGCGATGTCCTGACCGTCGATCAGGATCCGCCCGGCCGAGAGGTCCATGAAGCGCAGGACCAGCTTGGTGAGGGTGGTCTTCCCCGATCCCGACGGGCCGACCAGGCCGACGTGCTCGCCCGGCGCCACGCGCAGGTCGAGCCCGGCGAAGAGCGGCACGCCCTCTCGGTAGGCGAAGGTGACCCGGTCGAACTCGACGCCGCCGAAGGGGGCCACGAGCGCGGCGGCGTCCACGGTGTCGCGGACCTCGGGGACCGTGGCCGCGATGCCGGCGAACTTGCCGCAGCGACCGAGGTCGCGGGCCACCTGGCGAATGTGCTCGAAGGACTCCTCGAGCGTGCCCACCATCTGGGTCGCGTAGAAGAGGACGAGGTACACGGCGCCGGCCGCCACCGACCGGTGGAGCGCGAGCACGACGCCCGTGATGACCGCCACCCAGCTCAGCGCGGCAAGCGACGATTCCATCTGGAGCCGGGTGGCCGAGAACACCTTGCGGGCGCGCAGATCCGCGGTGATGGCCTCGCCGACCAGGGCGCCGACATGCGCCTGCTCCTCTGCCTCGGTGGACTGGGCCCGCACCGTCGTCAGGTTCGAGATGGTGTCGGCCACGACCCCGCTCGCCCGCGTGTGCGCGTCCGAGAACGCCCGCTCGGCGGCGATGACCTTGCGCATGCGCAGGGCGAGCACCGACGAGAACACGGCGACCAGCGTCCCCAGGACGAGCGACACCGGCCAGGCGTAGACGGCCAGCACGCACAGGGCGCCGAGAACCGTCACCCCGATGCGGATGAAGCCCCAGGTGACGTTGTCGATCAGCTCCACGAAGGCCCAGGAGAACGTCTCGAGCGCCGAGATCACCTCACCGGCGGGGCGGTCGGTGTGCCAGCGGTGGCTGAGCGAGATCAGGTGGTCGTACCCGTTCGTGATGCCCTGGCCGAAGGCCCGCAGGGTCGCGCCCCACAGGATCCAGCCGGCGAGGCGCCAGATCAGCGTCGAGACGGCCAGGATGACGCCGTAGAGGAGGAGGAGGGTCCCGAAGGTCCGCGCCAACCCGGCGTGCGGCGGCAGGTCCGCGATCCGGGTCAACAGCGCCGCGAAGACGAGCGGCCCGGCGACCGCGTTGGCCAGTGTGCCGACGACGACCAGCGACCACCCGAGCACGAATGCGGGGCGTTGCGGGCCGACCTGGCGCCAGCAGAACGACAGGGTCTGTTTGGTTGTCGATGGGGGGAAGAGGCTGCGATCAGCCATTGGTTGCTCCGATTCGAAGGAAAGAAGTCGTGCGAGAGGATTCGTGCTGTCCGGAATGCGCGCGGGTGGCCCCGCTGGAAGGCGCAGGGCCGGCGCTCGGCCGGTCGGGGACCGGGTCGGCGTCGCGCTCGGGCGGGCTCCGGGAGGGAAACGGCGCCGCCGCGATCCCGGTCGGCGCCGACCGTCAGGAGTCGGCCCGGGTGGGCCGCGGGGTCAGTGGGCGATGACGCCCAGAGCCGGGGTGCGGGCCCAACGCAGCCGAGTCGCCCCTACCCCGGGGATGAGCGGACGAAGGTAGGCGCGACCGGTCTGGGGGCACATGTTGGGAATGCCAGCCATCGGTCGCCTCGCTCCTTGCTCGTCGCTCACCGCAGAAGTTAGCCGACCGCTCGGGCCCCGGTGAACATCGGGGCCGCGACGACCGCCGACGGGTCCTCAGCCGGGATCGACCACCGCGATCACGAACCCGTCGTACCCCTTGGCCCCCACGGTCTGGATGGCGGTGGCGTTGACCCGTCCCTCGGCCGCCACCGCGTCGAAGAGCCGACGCGTGCCCACGATGTCGACGTTGTCCGTCTCGGCGTCGAGCACCCCGCCGTTGCGCACCACGTTGTCGACGATGATCATCGTCCCGGGGCGCGAGAGCGTGACCGCCCAGGCGAAGTAGTCGGCGTTGGACGCCTTGTCCGCGTCGATGAAGACGAGGTCGAACGGACCGGCCCCCTCCGCCGCCAGCTTCTCCAGCGTGTCGATCGCCGCGCCGAGACGGATCTCGACCTTGTCCGCCACCCCGGCCCGGGCCAGGCTGGCCTGGGCCACCTCGGCGTGCTTCGGATCGATCTCGAGGCTGATGAGGCGGCCGTCGTCCGGCAGCGCCCGGGCCATCCAGATCGTGCTGTAGCCGCCGAGCGTCCCGATCTCGAGGATCTTCCTCGCCCCGTGCAGCTGGGCCAGGACCTGGAGGAGCTTGCCCTGCGCGACCGACACGCTGATGGGCGGCAGGCCGGCCGCCTGGGCGGCGCGCTGGGCGCCGTCCAGCGCGCCATCGGTGGCCACCATCTTGTCGTTGATGTACCGGTCGACGGCAGTCCACTGTTCGAGGCTCACGCTGCTCAGAGCTCCTTTTCGGGGAGTCGTTCGATGTTCACGTCGCGGAACGTCACCACCTTGACCGACGGCACGAAGCGGGCGGGGCGGTACATGTCCCAGACCCAGGCGTCGTGCAGCTCCAGCTCGACGCAAGCGGGAGAGGTGTCCGAGCGCACGGACACGGCGACCGAGTTGGCGAGGTAGAAGCGGCGCTCGGTCTCAACCACGTAGGCGAACATGGGGAGCACGGCGCGGTACTCCTGCACCAGGGCCAGCTCGATGTCCGCCTCGTACTGCTCGAGCTCCTCTTCGCTCACGACGAGGAGACGGCCGCCGCATCGCCGATCGGGCGGCGGCGGAGGCACGCCCTCACGGGCGGTTGGTCCGGCGCTCTTTGATCTTGGCCGACTTGCCGACGCGATCGCGCAGGTAATAGAGCTTCGCCCGCCGGACGTCGCCGAAGGTGGCCACCTCGAGCTTGGAGATGGTCGGCGAGTGCACAGGGAAGGTCCGCTCGACGCCCACCCCGAAGCTCACCTTGCGCACCGTGAAGGTCTCGCGCACCCCGGCCCCCTGGCGCCGGATCACGACCCCCTGGAACACCTGGACGCGCTCGCGGGTCCCCTCGACCACCCGCACGTGGACCTTCACCGTGTCCCCCGGCCGGAACTGGGGGATGTCGTCGCGCAGGCTGTCGCGGTCGATGATCTCAGTGGGGTGCATAGTGGTCCTTCCCCGGTGGGGCCGCCCCGGTGACCGAGGGCTGGGCCGGGCGGTCCCCGGGCAGGCCGCCGGTGGCGGGGGGTGGGTGCGGGCTAGACATGGAACTCAGGCACTCTCGATGAAAATGCCTCTGAACAGGGATAATACCTCGATGACCGTGCCACTGACCCCTGCCTAGGCTCGTGAAATAGTGGCAGTAGTGGCATTCTGCGGGCTGCAAGTCACCGACGTGCGGCCCGTCATCCGGTGCATCTTATCGGGCTCACGGTGCCACGGCGGATGCCGCAGGGCTATCGAAACCGGTGTCGGGCCATGTGACCTGACAGCAATCGCAGGTCGCTGGCTGGGCCATGGCGGTTAGTCGCCGATGTTGAACGGCAGCTGCATGACGTAGAGAGTGATGGGTCGGCATCGGGGATGTCGAAACAACCATCGGGCGCACCCAGATCCAGCCCACGTTGTCGGTGCAGCGGACTGAAACGTAGACGGTCGTTCCGGGCCACATAGTCAGCCGCGGGAATTCGATGAACGGAGCATCAGCCTGTCGGACCGACTCCACATGTCGCCGGTGGGAGACTCCATTTCCGACACGACCACCTCTCAACGACGGCCTGCTCGCTCCCACGACCCTGAATCCCGCCTTGCAATGCTACTGGACGATTTCAATCCGCTGCGGCTTGGGCCCCACTATCGAAGTAACCTGACACGGACCTTCGCCACACAACGAGAGGTCAAGCTCCTGGATTGGAAGAACCGTGACCAACGTGATGGACCTCTACTATGACCCGTTTGACTACGAGATCGATGCCAACGTCCATGCAATCTGGCGTCGACTCCGCGACGAGGTGCCGATCTACCGAAATGAGAAGTACGACTTCTGGGCGCTGAGCCGCTACGACGACGTGCTCGAGGCAATTCTTGACACCGAGCGGTTCAGCTCTGTCCATGGGACCACGCTCGACACGATGAGTCCCGACCCGTTCCCGATTTCGATGCTGATCTTCATGGACCCGCCGGTCCACACCTGGCACCGAAAGGTCGTCAACCGGGCCTTTACGCCGAGGAAGATCGCCGGCCTCGAGGCGCGAGTGGTCACGATCTGTCAGAACTTGCTCGACCAGCTCGAAGGGCGCAGCGAGTTCGACTTTGTAAAGGAGTACGCCGGGATCATTCCACCCACCATGATCATGACCCTTGTCGGGTTCCCGGAGGACATGGTCGAGGAGTGGCGGAAGGGCATCGACAACATGCTCACGGTGATGTCCGATGGCACCCTCGACGAACAGCGTTCGACCACCATGGGGGCCATGGACTCCCTCGAGGCGTCCGCCGGCGGCCTGCTGCTGCAGGTGTTGCCGGAGCTCATGGAAGAGAGGCGCAAGGAGCCGAAAGAGGACCTCCTCTCGGTGCTCGTCCATGCCGAGGTCGACGAGGGCGGCAGGTTGCGTCGCCTGACCGACGAGGAGATTTTCGGCTTTGTCATGCTGCTGGCGGCCGCTGGTAGCGAGACCGTTGCGCGCCTGCTCGGGTGGGTGGCGACATTGCTCGATCGTCACCCCGACCAGCGGGCCGAGCTGGTCGGCACGCCGACGTTGATCCCCAACGCGATCGAGGAGTGTCTTCGCTACGAGGCCCCTTCGCCGGTGCAGGGCCGCTGGGTCATGAAGGACGTTGAGGTCCATGGCCAGATCGTGCCGGCGGAATCGAAGATCCTGCTTATCAACGGGTCTGCCAACCGCGACAATCGTCACTTCCCAGATGGCGACCGGTTCGACATTCATCGCAACATCGACCGCCACCTCTCGTTCGGCTACGGAACCCACTTCTGTGTCGGGGCCGCGCTCGCCCGACTTGAGGGTCACGTGGCGCTGCGCGAACTGTTGCAGCGGTTCCCGACGTGGGAGGTCGACTACGGGCGCGCCGAGATGATCCACACTGCGAGCGTCCGCGGTTACTCGAAGCTTCCCATCCTCGTATGAGCGGGGGGGTCGATCAGCGCGACGCCGGACGGTGATATGAACCGGCCTCAGCGGCGCTCAGCGGCTCCGGGCAGGGACGAAGGCATCTCGATCAGACCTCGTCGGCGCTGGAACCGCCAACACCCGCCCTCGCGTACCAGGTCGTCTTGGTGGCGGCCGATCATGCTGAGCACCGGCTGCCCATCCGTCCCCCGAGCCACGACCGTCCACATGACGTCGGACGTCGCCCGGTCGCCGTCGAGGTTGATGACAGGGTTGGTGATGAGGTGCACCAACGAGCCCACCCCGGTGCCGAACGTTCGAGCCATCATGGCCTCGATCTCATTGCGACCCTTCGCGTGCCCCACGGGGCCCATCAAGAGCTCCCCGTTCTCGGCGAACAGTTCTGAATAGGCGGCGAAATCGCCCCTATCCAGATGATGCCCGTAGTCCACGAAGAGCTGCTGGATCTCGATGAGGTCCTCCAACCGACGCAGACGGCCCTCCACGTCCCCTTGTATTCCGACCCCCTGCATCTGTGTCACGCTACCCTCCCCGGTATCCAGGTCCTCGGATAAGAACGAGAGTAGTTGCGCTGGCAGACTCGCCACCACGGTTGGTCGACCGCGGCTGTTTGTTCATCAGCTGCCGCCGCGTTGGTGACCGGGTGACAGTGTTCCAAAGCGCATTGACCGGCGCCGAAAACTGCTTTCTCACTTCTAGTGGCCCCGGTTCGGGAGAATGAACCGTTGAACGGCGTTAGCAAAGCCCTCTTCCTGGTTGGTCGTGGTAACCCTGCGGGCGGCTCGCTGCACCGCGGTGGATGCATTACCCATGGCGATGCTCAATGCCGAGTGAGCGAACATCAACACGTCGTTGGGCATATCGCCGATGGTGGCGATCTGCGAGGTTGGTATCGCGAAGCGTGATGAGAGGAACTTCACGACGTTGCCCTTATTGGCCTCGGGATGGGTGACGTCGAGGTAGTAAGGCTGTGATTGAGCAGCCGTGACGTGATCGCCGAACTGCTCCCTGGCCGCCTGAGTGGCGCTGGCCATGGCACCAAGGTCGTCGCTCACTCCCACGATCTTGGCCACGCCCTCATCCAAACCCGAAAAGGTCTCCACGAGGGTGGGTTGGAATTGGACGGTGGCTGCCTCGTGCTCAACGTGGGGTCCGGCGAGGTCGCGCACGTACCAGTCAGCGCCTCGATAGATCCAGGTGGTGAGGCCGAACGACTCCAGTAACGCCACGGTTGGGCTAACGAATGGCTTCGGCACCACCTTCTGCTCGATCACCGTCATGTCCGGCTCCACAACGAGCCCCCCGTTGAAGGCCGCAATCGGGGTGGTAAGACCGAGAGGCTCAATCAACATCGACATGCCTCGCGGTGGCCGGCCACTGGTGACTGCGAACAACACGCCGGCAGCGCCGAGTTCTCGGACGGCAGCGACACTTCGATCAGTGAGGATCTTTTCCTGGGTCACCAGGGTGCCATCGACATCGGCAACAAAGAGCCGAATCTTGAACGGCGGAATCTGTTACTCCTCTCGGATGGTGCGAACGATGGTCCTCATGACCGACGCGGGGCGTATTGGCGTCAGCGGGACCAGTGCTCGTTGACGAACCGCCTGACCTCGGCGTCGAGCTCGGCGTCCTCTGGCGCCGTGCCGAAGAACCAGCCGTGGGGCGCTGCTTCGAGCACGTGGAGCTCGGCCGGGATTCCCGCTCGGCGCAGGGCGCGGTGGAGCCGCACCGTGTCGGAGAGGAGAACGTCGCGCGTGCCGCTGGCCAGCAGCGTCGGCGGGTACCCGTGCGTGAAGTCGCCATAGATCGGCGACAGGTACGGGTCCCTGAGGTCGTGGCCGCTGCTGTAGAGATCGCGGGCGGCGTCCGTCCTCGACGAAAGGACGGTGTCGACGCCGAAGTTGGTGTACCGCGTGTCGCCCGCGCCGGTGAAGTCCACCGCGGGTGTGAGCAGGACCGCGGCGGCAGGCAGTGGCAGCCCCTCGTCCCTG
>DATNIB010000051.1:0-2118 GCA_035604685.1 Acidimicrobiales bacterium
CCGCTACCGCGGTTCGGGTTCGGGGGGCGCGGGCTCCGGCGGCGCGGGCTCCGGCGGCCAGCCCGTGTTCGTCCACACCCTCAACGGCTCGGCCGTCGCCTGGGCCCGTGTGTGGGCGGCGCTGGTGGAGAACGGCCGTCAGCCCGACGGGTCGGTCGTGCTGCCCTCCGCGCTCGCTCCCTATCTCAGGGGCCGCACCGTCATCGAGGCCCCCGAGAACCCTGCGCCCTAGAGGGTCCGTGGAGCGGCCCGCCATCTCCCCGATGCCCCCGATCGCCGCCGCCGTCGGGATGCCCTGGGACTCCGAAGTCGACGACCCGATCGCGGCGCTGGCCGAGGCACGGCGCCACCTCGGCGATACGTTCGTGGTCGACAGCGGCGCGGACCGCTACCTGTTCACCTTCTCCCCCGTCGGGGTCGCCGCCTTCTACGGGCTGGCCGAGGAGCGGGCCAGCAAGGCCGTCGCCGACTGGCGCATGCTGCGGCGCAAGCTCCCCGACGAGATCTTCGCGGCCAGGAGGACGCTGCCGCACCAGCTCTTCGGCCGGGAGGACGTCGCCGACTATCTCGCCCACGTCGAGAAGGCCCTGGACGCGTCCTTCGAGGAGCTCGGGCCCGTCGGCGACTTCGACGTCTTCGACCTGACCCGACGGCTCGGGCACCGGATAGGCCTGGCGTCGTGGGGTGGGCCCGGGGCGGCCTCCGGGGAGCGGTTCGACCGGCTGGCCGAGGCGTTCGACACCCTCGACGGCGCCGAGTCCTTCGTCCACCCCGACTCGATGGCGGCTGTGGCCGCCACGGGAAAGGCGGCCGAGCGCGCCGCACTGTAGGTCGTGGCCAGCGAGATCGGTGTCGCCCTGGACGCGCTTCCCGGCCGCGAGCCCGACCATGCGCTGTTCGCCCGGGTGGCATCGGCGTGGGCGGACCGGCCCGCCGACGAGGCCGGACGCGGTGTCGCCATGGACGTGGCCCTGATCCACGTGGCCTCGATGTCCAATCTCTTCGCCGCGCTCGGCTGGATGCTCGTCGACCTCCTGACGCGTCCCGACGAGCTGGCGCGGGTGCGGGACGGAGATCGCGCCCGGGCCGAGGTGTGTGCCCTCGAGTCGATCCGGATGGCGCAACGGTCGATCATGGCTCGCTACGTGATGGAGCCGGTGGCCATCGATGTCGGGGACGCGGTCCACGAGGTCTCCGCCGGCGCCACCATCGCCACCCTCCTGCCTCTCACCAACACGAGCGCCGCTCCCGGGCTCGGGTGGTGGGACCCCGATCGCTGGAACCGACGGCGGCTGGCGGATCCTTCGGCGCTGGCCGCGGTGGAGTTGGTGACGGTGTTCGGTCACGGGCGCCACACCTGTCCGGCGCAGCCGTTCTCGTTGTCGACGATGACCGCGGCCGCATCCCGGCTGCTCGCCTCGTTCGACCTGGAACCGGGCTGGACCGATCGGCCCCGTCCCGTGCGCGCCCAGATCGGCGGCGTGGCGCGCGCCGCGGGTCCCTGCCCCGTCCACTACCGCCGACGTTGACGCCGTCTCCGGTGACCGGGCTCAGTGGTGGAAGCCCACGTCGACGCGCCCAGGGTGCGCGCTGCGCAGGCGCTCGTCGACCCGCTTCAGGTCCTCGACCAACAGGCTGGCGAGGTCGCGGCTGAACCCGTTGCGGACCACGATGCGCAGCACCGCCACGTCGTCGAGAGCGGGCGGCATCGTGTACGCGGGGACGAGCCAGCCCCGGACCCGCAGCGCGTCCGAGACGTCGTACACGGTGTAGGGCGCCTCGCGCACACGGAAGGCGAAGGCGGGAATGCCGTCGCCACTGGAGATGAGCTCGAAGGGCTCCAACTTGGCGACCTCTTGGGAGAGCCAGCGTGCGGTGTCCCGACTGGCGTGTTGCACCTGCCGGAACCCGTGCGAGCCGAGCCGCAGGAAGTTGTAGTACTGGGCCACGACCTGCGCGCCCGGCCGCGAGAAGTTCAGGGCGAAGGTGGGCATCTGGCCGCCGAGGTAGTCGACGTTGAAGACCAATTCCTCGGGAAGCGCGGCGCGGTCACGCCAGATGATCCAGCCCACCCCCGGGTACACGAGCCCGTACTTGTGGCCCGACGCGTTGATGGAA
>DATNIB010000052.1:0-8022 GCA_035604685.1 Acidimicrobiales bacterium
GCGAGATGGCCGACGTAGAGCTCGTCGCGTTCGACGCTCCCCACCAAGAGCTCGGTCGAGAACCGGTCCGGCCACATGTCGATGCCGCGCGACTGGGCGAAACGGGCGCCCGCCCCCAGGAGCTCGAGCAGCGGCTCGACATCGGCGAGGGCGGCCAACCGAAGCGAGAGACCCCTTGCCATAGCGCCATCTTCTCAGAGGCGGCCGTCCCGTCGGACGGCGCCGTACGGCGCCGCGGTCGTCTCACCAGGACGCCTGTGACCTGCCCAAACGATCGTTTGGGCCCTGAGCACGCGGGGTTGCGGTGCAGTAGGTTCGGGCCGCTTTCACTTGGGGGGGCCGGCGAGGTCGCTGGGCCCATGGACACAGAGCCCGTCGGCCGGAGGACGGCCTGGCCGGGCGGAAAGGACCCAGATGGTCGCAACCGCGCCACAGCCCACCCAGAACCTGGAGGCGGAAGGCCTCAAACGGGACGTCGGCCTCCTGGGTCTCATGTGGGCCTCGGAAGGCTCCATCATCGGCTCGGGCTGGCTCTTCGGGGCGCTCGCCGCCCTCGTCATCGCCGGACCGGCGGCCATCCTCGGATGGGTCGTCGCGTCGGGCATCGTGGTCCTGCTGGCGCTGGTGCACGCCGAGCTGGGCGGGCTCTTCCCGGTGACCGGCGGCACGAGCCGTTTCCCGCACTATGCGTTCGGAAGCCTGGCCGGCGCCACGTTCGGATGGTTCGCCTACATCCAGGCCGCCACGGTCGCCCCGATCGAGGTCCTGGCCGTGGTCCAGTACATGTCCGTGGCGCACTGGGCCAGGGGTTGGTACAAGCCACCGATCGTCGGGGCTTCGGTCGGCACGCTGAGCGGGGCGGGGATCGCGGTGGCGGCCGGGCTCATGGTCGTCTTCGTCATCATCAACCTGATCGGGATCCGGTGGCTGGCCCACTCCAACACCGGGATCACGACCTGGAAGGTGCTCGTCCCGGCGCTCACCGTCATCGTGTTCCTCGCGTTCAAGTTCCACGGCAGCAACTTCTCGGCCGGTGGCGGCTTCTTCCTGCCCGGCGGCTTCAGCGCCGCCGCCAAGGGGATCCTGATCGCCATCCCGGGCGGGGGCATCGTCTTCTCGCTGCTCGGCTTCGAGCAGGCGGTACAGCTCGGCGGCGAGAGCCGCAACCCGGGGCGCGACCTGCCGCGAGCGGTCATCGGCTCGATCATCATCGGGGCGATCCTGTACATCCTGCTGCAGGTGGTCTTCATCGGGGCCCTCAACCCCGCCACGATCCTGCACTACAAGACCTGGGCCAACCTCGCGCATGACTCGACGATCGGCGCCGCGCCCTTCTACACGGTGGCCAAGGTCGCCGCGCTGGGCTGGTTGGCGTGGATCCTGCGGGTCGACGCCGTCATCTCCCCAGCCGGCACGGGCCTCATCTACCTGACCTCCGCGTCTCGGGTCGGCTTCGGCCTGAGCAAGAACGGCTACATCCCGAAGGAGTTCGAGTCGACCACTTCGAGGACCAAGATCCCGGTGTTCGGCGTCATAATCACCGCGATCATCGGGCTCTTGTTCCTGTTGCCGTTCCCGAGCTGGGGCTCGCTGGTCAACATCGTCACCGGCGCTTCGGTGCTCATGTACGCGGGCGCGCCGTTGGCGCTCGGCGCTCTGCGCAAGAGCAAGCCCCACCTGCCGCGCACGTACAAGCTTCCGGCGGCCCGCATCATCGCCCCGGTGTCGTTCGCGCTGGCGAACTTCATCGTCTACTGGGCGGGCTGGGGCACCGTGTCGCTGCTGATGTTGGTGCTGCTGATCGGATACGTGCTCATGGCCATCTCGACGCTCCTGCACCTGAACCCGCACCAGCCCAAGCTCGACTGGGGGGCGAGCGTGTGGATCTTCCCCTACCTCGTCGGGATGACCACCATCTCCTACGTCGGCAGCTTCGGTAAGAGCGGCATGTTCGGTGGCCTGGGCGTCTTCAAGAACCTCCTGGTGGGCGGCAACGGCGACCTCTCGCTCTGGTGGGACCTGCTCGTGCTGGCCGCCTTCAGCTTCGGCATCTACTTCCTGGCGATGTACAAGCGGCTGCCCGAGGCCAAGGTTGACCACTACGTGGCCGACGTCTACCCGCCACCCGCGATGTAGCCAGTCAACAAATGCGGCGCCGCGCCCGCTGCCGACTCCGGTCGGTGGCGGGCGCTGCCGCGTCGGGGCCACGATGGGCGAGACCGCGACCAGCGTGAGAGGAACCCATGGCCCCCACCGCCACCTCGGTCCTGAGCGTCTTCGACCACGTCTTCGAGCGACTCGGCGGGCGCCTCGAGGGCCTGGGCGACGACGAGTACTTCTTCGAGCCGGTCGAGGGCTGCTGGTCGCTCCGCCGCTCCGATGACGGCTGGTGGCGCCTGGACGGCGGCGGGGGCGGTGGCCCGGCGCCCGACCCGGTACCGGTCACGACGATCGCCTGGCGGATCGGCCACCTGGCCGGGGCGCTCGGCGGGTTCGCCGACCGGCTCTTCGCCGACGGCACCCTCAACTGGGACGCCATCGAGTTCCCGCCGCGCGCGGCAGACGTGGCTGGCTTCCTCGGCACCCACTACGCGTCCTGGCGGGCCGGACTGGCCGGGCTGTCCGAGACGGCCTGGGGCGACCTCCTCGGCCCGGCCTGGGGCCCCTACGCCGAGTCGAACACGCTCGACCTGGCGCTCCATGTGCTCGACGAGCTCGTGCACCACGGCGCCGAGATCGCCCTCCTGCGCGACCTCTACGCCGCCCGCCCGCTGAGCTGATCGAGCGTCGACCAGCCGCCCGCCCGCGCGTCGGCGCGGGCGCGGCGCGACCCGTTGGCCGAGGCCGGGCGCCAGTTTTCGAGCCGGAAGTAGTCTCTTTCCATGGGCAGCAGGCAGGAGTGGCTGGCCGACTACGAACGGGCGCAGCTTCGAGCGGTGCCGTTCGAGACCATGTCGGGGGTGCCGCTCCAGGCCATCTACGGACCCGAAGACGCCGAGCAGCCCGGCCAGTTTCCCTACACCCGCGGCCCCTACGCGTCGATGTACCGGTCGCGGCTTTGGACCATGCGCCAGTTCGCCGGCTTCGGCACGGCCGGGGACACCAACGGGCGGTTCAAGGAGCTGCTGGCCTCGGGCGGGAGCGGCCTGTCCACCGCGTTCGACATGCCGACGCTCTTGGGCCGCGACTCGGACGACCCGCTGGCCAAGGGCGAGGTCGGCCGCGCCGGGGTCGCCATCGACACCCAGGCCGACATGGAGACACTGTTCGCCGGGATCGACCTCTCGTCGGTGAGCACGTCGATGACCATCAACTCCGGTGCGGCGGTGCTGATGGCCATGTACATCGGGGTGGCCGACTCGACCGGGGTCGAGCGCCGGTCGCTCAGCGGGACGATCCAGAACGACATCTTGAAGGAGTACCAGGCGCAGAAGGAGTACGTGTTCCCGCCGCGGCCGAGCGTCCGCCTGGTCACCGACCTCATCGCGTTCGCGACGGCCGACCTGCCCCGCTGGCACCCCATCTCGATCTCGGGCTACCACATCCGCGAGGCGGGCTCGACGGCCGTCCAGGAGCTGGCCTTCACCCTCGCCAACGGGTTCGCCTACGTCGAGGCGGCGGTGGCGGCCGGCCTCGCCGTCGACCAGTTCGCGCCGCGGCTCAGCTTCTTCTTCAACGCGCACATGGACTTCTTCGAGGAGATCGCCAAGTACCGGGCCGCCCGGCGCATCTGGGCCCGCTGGCTGCGCGACCGCTACGGCGCCACCGACGGCCGCTCCACCCAGCTGCGCTTCCACACGCAGACGGCCGGGGTCTCCCTCACCGCCCAGCAGCCCGAGGTCAACCTGGCCCGGGTCGCCATCGAGGCGCTGGCCGGGGTGCTGGGCGGCACCCAGAGCCTGCACACCGACGCCTACGACGAGGCGCTCGCCCTCCCGACCGAGCGGGCGGCCCGCCTGGCGCTCCGGACCCAGCAGGTCATCGCCGAGGAGACCGGCGTCGTGCACGTGGCCGATCCGCTGGGCGGCTCGTGGTTCGTCGAGGCGCTCACCGACGAGCTCGAGCGACAGGCCGAGGACATCTTCGCCCACCTGCTCGAGGCCGGATCGGGCTCCATGCTCGACGGCGTGATCGCCTGCATCGACGACGGCTGGTTCTGCGCCGAGATCGCCGAGGCCGCCTACCAGTTCCAGTGCAAGATCGCCTCGGGCCGCTTCATCCAGGTCGGGGTCAACGGCTACACCGAGGGCGACGACCACCCGCCCGCCACCCTCTACATCGACCCGAAGGTGGAGGACCACCAGCTGGCCTCGCTGGCCGCGGTGAAGCAGCAGCGCAACGACGACGCGGTGCGGACCTCGCTCGAGCGCCTGGCGACCGACGCCGCCGACCCGGCGGTGAACCTCATGCCCGCGCTCATCGAAGCGGCCGCCAACTACGTCACGGTCGGCGAGTCCATGGGGGCGCTCCAGTCCGTCTTCGGGACCTGGTTCGAGCGGTCGTTCACCTAGTGGGGGCGGAGGGTCCCCTCCGGGTCCTCTTGGCCAAGGTCGGGCTGGACGGCCACGACCGCGGGCTCCGGGTGGTCGCGCGCATCCTGCGCGACGCCGGGTGCGAGGTGATCTTCGCCGGGCTGCGCCAGACGCCCGAGATGATCGCGGCCGCCGTCACGGAGGAGGACGTGGACGTGGTCGGCGTGTCCATGCACAACGGCGCGCACCTCACCCTGGCCCCCGCCGTCGTCGCCGCGCTCCACCAGGCGGGCCTCGACACCCCCGTCGTCGTGGGCGGCATCGTGCCCGACGTGGACCGGCCGGCGATGGCGGCAGCCGGGATCGCCGCAGTGCTCGGCCCCGGCGCCTCCAACGAAGAGGTGGTGGCCACGGTGCGGGCGGCGGCCGCCCGGCGGTAGGGACGGAGCGGCTGACCCGGGGCCCCATGAAGATGCCCGTCCGCCGCCCCGCGGTACGGTCGGCGCGGACAAGGAGTGCACCATGAGCACCATGTGCCAGCGCGGCCCCAACGGCCTCCTGTGCGGCCCCAACGGCTTCCAGCAGGGCTTTGCCTTCCACCGCGGTCCGGGCGTGCTCGGGTGGCTGCTGCTGGCGTTCCTGGCCGCCCTGGTCATCCTCGGCGTGCTCGCGCTGGTGCGACTGTGGGTGCATCCCCACGGGCCCGCACCGTTCCATCCGGGCATGGTCGCGGGCCCGCACGGCCCGCCGGGCGACCCCGCGCTCGGCGAACTGCGGCTCCGCTACGCGCGGGGCGACATCACCTGGGACGAGTACTCGTCGCGCGCCCGCAACCTCGGCTACCCGATCCCACCGGGCGAGGCGCCGCCCACCCCACCGGCGCCGCCCACCGCGCCATAGGAGGGCCCCCCATACGGGCGCGACGCGGCCGGTCGCCGGTCGCGGCCGGCCAGCTGCCGCGGTGGACGTGAGGGTGCGTCGGCCGCTTACGCTCGTCCGATGACGCCACCGGGGTTCGAGCCGAGGCGTCCTCCCCTCAGGGGCCTGTCGAGAGAGCAGCGCCGCGAGGTCATCCGGCGCCGGCGTCAGGTCGCCGTCGTGGGACTGCTGACCGTCACCCTGCTCCTGGCCGGGCTCATCGTGCTCATCGTGGGGGGCAACGGCGGTCACCCGAACGGCTCGGCCGCGGGGAGGCAGGGCGGGGCGACGACCACCACCACCCCCCCACCCACGACCACCACGCTGCCGCCCCCCTACCTGCCGCCGGCCGTCGTCGCGCCGATCGCACCCGCACTGGCCGGGGAGGGTCAGTGGACCCAGGTCGACACCTGGGACCCCGGGCCCCCGTCCATCCTCACGACCACCTTCCGCCCGGACCCCGCCCAGCCGGGCATCACCGCCTACGCGGCGTGGATGCGGACCCAGACCACCCAGCTCGCGCTCTACCTCGGCTACAAGGGTCCGGGACCGAGCACGCTCGACCGCGGTCCCGAGATGGTGCCGCAGTCCGCCTGGCCCAGTCTCCTGGCGACGTTCAATTCCGGCTTCTACGAGGCCGACAGCGCCGGCGGCTTCTACGTCCACGGCACGCTGTACTTCCCGATGGTGAACGGCCTGGCCACGGTCGTGGAATACACCAGCGGCACCGTCGACATCGTGGACTGGGCCGGCGGCCCGACCCCGGGGCCCGACATCGAGATGGCCCGCCAGAACCTGCCCATGCTGGTCGACGCCGGCGCGGCCACGCCCGCCGCGAACGTCCCCAGCACCTGGGGCGTCACCCTGGGGGGCGTCCCCGCCGTCTGGCGGACCGGCCTCGGCGTCGACGCGCAGGGCAACCTCATCTACGTGGCGGCGCCGGCCCAGACGGCGGCCAGCCTCGCCCGTATCCTCCTCGACGTGGGCTCGGTGCGCGCCATGCAGCTCGACATCAACCCCGAGTGGCCGATCTTCGTCTCCTACGGCGGCGCCGGTGCGGCGTCCCCGTCGCTCTTCGTGCCCAACCCGAACCAGGTCTCAGACCGCTTCTTGTACTCGAGTACCAAGGACTTCTTCGCCGTGTTCGTCCGGACCCCGGGCACCACCGAGCAGCCGTGGTAGAGGCCGGGCGGGCGTGACACCGCCGTCGGGCCCCCGCCACCGCCGTCCCCCGACCCGGAGGACGTTCCTGTCCCGCCGGATCGCCCTGGGTGCGGCCGGCCTGGTCCTGGTGGCCGCCGCCGCCTTCTTGGTGGTCGAACTCGCCGGTTCCAAGAGCCACCACCCGCCGTCGACCACCACCACGACCCACGGACGGCCCGGAAAGGGCACGGTCCGCTCGACCACGACTACCACCGCGGCCGCCACCCCGGTGACCATCGCGGCCGTCGGCGACACCGAGCTCGGCAACACCCCCGATCTGCCCCCCAACCCGTCGACCTACCTGCAGCCCGTGCAGAGCGCGCTCAGCGCCCCCATCGTGTTCGGCAACCTCGAGGGCACCCTCACCGACCAGTCCACCTCCAAGTGCGCGCCCACCTCGACGGACTGCTACGCCTTCCGGACGCCGCCCGCCTACGCGCAGGTGCTCCGCCAGGCGGGGTTCACGGTGCTCAACAGCGCCAACAACCACTCCCACGACTACGGGTCGGCCGGACTGGCCGACACCACGGCCGCGCTGCAGGGGGCCGGCATCGCCCAGAGCGGCCTCCCGGGCGAGATCGCCGTCGTGGCCGACGGGCCCACCAAGGTGGCGTTCGTCGCCTTCGCGCCGTATCCGAACGTGAACGACATGCTCGACTTCGCCACCGCCAAGCAGCTGATCGCCCAGGCCCGCACCGAGGCCCCACTCGTCGTGGTGTACATGCACGCCGGCGCCGAGGGCAGCTCGGCCGACCACGTGACCGGGGCCGAGGAGACCTACGTGGGCGAGGACCGCGGCAACGCGAAGGCGTTCGCCCACGCCGCCATCGACGACGGCGCCGACCTGGTCCTCGCCAGCGGTCCGCACGTGCTGCGGGGCATGGAGTTCTACAACGGCCACCTGATCGCCTACAGCCTGGGCGACTTCGCCACCTACAACGACTTCGCGACGAGCGGGAACCTCGACCTCTCGGGGATCCTCAAGGTCTCGCTCCGCCCCGACGGCACGTTCGTGGGCGGCCAGTTCATCTCCCTCCTGCTCTCCGGCCCGGGGCAGCCGGCGGTCGACCCGTCGGGGGCGGCCGCGCAGTTCGTCAACCAGCTCTCGAGCGAGGACTTCGGCTCGGCGGCCGCCACCATCTCGGCCACCGGGCAGATCGCGCCACCGACCAGCCCCTGACCGGGTCGTCGGGAGTCGGATAGGCCCCGGCTCAGCAGCCGCCGGCCGGGCCCGCGGTGCCGGCGCCGAGGCTGGGCTGGTCGACCGTGCCCACGTTCGCCGGCCTCGGATTGGGCCCGAGGTGCACGACGTACCAGGTGCCGCGCCACGAGATCAGCGAGTCGACGGCGAAGGAGTGCACGACCCCGCCCACCTGGTAGACGAGGCGGACGCCGGGCAGGTGCCAGTAGCCGATGAGGTTCTCGCAGG
>DATNIB010000053.1:0-65969 GCA_035604685.1 Acidimicrobiales bacterium
GACCTCCTCATCGGTGAGCTCGGTGTCCTGCAGCTCGTCGAGCTCGGCCTCGGCCTCGGCCTGGCGCGCCTCTTCGGCCTCGGCCTGGGCGACCCGGCGCCGCGTCAGGCGGCCCGAGAGGTCGGCCCGGCGCCGCGACTCGGTGACCCGGCGGGACCGTCGGGCCTGGTTGGCGTCCCGCTCGGCCCGCCGACGGGCCAGGCGATCGTCGTCCATCCGGCTGACGATCACGGTCACGTGGCAGCTCCTCTTGCGGATCCTGGACGCCCGGCCACGTGCACGGGGCCGCCACCGCTTGAGCGTGGTCGCCTCGTCCGCGTAGCAGGCCGACACGTAGAGGTCCTCGGCGTCGAGCCCGTCGTTGTGGACCGCGTTGGCCACGGCGGAGGCCAGCAGCTTGCCAATGGTGATCGCCGCCTGGCGCTCGGTGCCGCGCAGGATCTGGGCCGCGCGGTCGGCGTCCTGTCCCCGGATGAGGTCCAGAACCTGGCGGGCCTTGCTGGCCGAGCTCCGCTCGTGGCGGAGCACCGCCCTCGTCCCCGGCCGCTCATTGGTCTTCACGCCGGGCACGTCAGCGCCTGGCCGAACGCTCTTGGCCGGCGTGGAACCGGAAGGTGCGGGTGGGAGCGAACTCGCCGAGCTTGTGCCCGACCATGGACTCGGTCACGTACACCGGGACGTGGCGGCGGCCGTCGTGAACCGCGATCGTGTGCCCGACCATGTCGGGGATGATCGTGGAGCGTCGAGACCAGGTCTTGATCACTCGCTTCTCGCCACTGGCGTTCAGCGCGTCCACCTTCTTCAAGAGGTGGTCGTCGACGAATGGACCCTTCTTCAGGCTGCGGGGCACGTCTCCTCCTACCGCCGGGCCCCGCGGGTCCGGCGCCGACGCACGATCATCTTGTCGGACTCCTTGTGGCGCTGGCGGGTGCGGCCCTCGGGCTTGCCCCAGGGCGACACGGGGTGGCGCCCACCGGAGGACTTGCCCTCGCCGCCACCGAGCGGGTGGTCGACCGGGTTCATGGCGACGCCGCGGGTCTGGGGGCGCACCCCCTTCCAGCGGTTGCGCCCGGCCTTGCCGATCTTCACCAGCTCGGCCTCGGCGTTGCCGACGACGCCCAGGGTGCCCCGGCAGTCGATCGAGACCCGGCGCATCTCGGTCGAGGGCAGCCGCAGGGTGGCGAAGTCGCCCTCCTTGGCCACCAGCTGCACGCTCATGCCGGCTCCTCGCGCCAGCTTGCCCCCGCCGCCCGGGCGCAGCTCCACGCAGTGGACCACCGAGCCCACCGGGATGTAGCGCAGCGGCAGCGCGTTGCCGGGCCGGATCTCCGCCCCCTGGCCGCTCTGGACCTTGTCGCCCACGCGCACCTGGGCGGGGGCCAGGATGTAGCGCTTCTCCCCGTCGGCGTAGTGCAGGAGCGCGATCCGCGCGTTGCGGTTGGGGTCGTACTCGATGGCGGCCACGGTGGCCGGCACGCCGTCCTTGTCCCGCCGGAAGTCGACCAGCCGGTACTGGCGCTTGTGGCCGCCCCCGCGGTGGCGGGCGGTCTTGCGCCCGAGGTTGTTGCGCCCGCCGGTGCCCGGGCGCGGCGCGAGCAGCGAACGCTCCGGGCTGTCGCGGGTGATCTCCGCGAAGTCAGAAACGGTCTGGAACCGGCGGCCGGGACTGGTGGGGCGGCGGGAGCGCAGGGGCATTGGATTCAGCTCTCGAAGAGGTCGATCTTGTCGCCGGCATGGAGGGTGACGATGGCGCGCTTGTGGTCTGGCCTGCGCCCCGGCGTGTTGGTCCGGCGGTTGCGCGTGCGCTTTCCCTTGCGGTTGAGGGTGTTCACGTTCTCCACCCGCACGCCGAAGACCTGCTCGACGGCGCGGCGGATGTCGATCTTGTTGGCCTGCTTGTCGACGATGAAGACGTAGACGTTGTCGTCCATGAGTTGGTAGGTCTTCTCGGAGATCACCGGGCGGATGAGGATCGAGGTGGGCTCACGCATCGTCGTCGCCCTCCCTTTCGGCGCGGCTGGCCCCCGGCAGGGTGGCGTCGGTAAACACCACCCACTCGTTGCGCAGCACGTCGTGCGCCGAGAGCTCCTGGGCCAGCGCCGTCTGGATCTCGGGGAGGTTGTCGAAGGAGCGCTCGGCGATGACGTCGTCGCGCTCGACCACGACGAGCACGCGGCCGGCCAAGCCGAGGGCGCCCAGGGCGGCGACGGCGTCCTTCGTCCGTGGCACCTCCCAGGGCCAGCGGTCGACCAGCACCACCCGGTCGTTAGCGGCGCGGTCCGAGAGCGCCGAGCACAGGGCCAGGCGGACCATCTTCTTCGGGGTGTGCTGGCGGTAGCTGCGGGGCTTGGGCCCGAGGGCGATGCCGCCGCCCGAGAAGTGGGGGGCCCGGGTGGAGCCCTGGCGGGCCCGGCCGGTGCCCTTCTGGCGGTAGGGCTTGGCGCCGCCCCCGCGGACCTCGGCCCTCGTCTTGGTGGACTGGGTGCCGGCCCGGGCCGCCGCCAGCTGGGCCGTCACGACCTGGTGCATGACCGAGACGTTGGGGACGATCCCGAAGATGCTCGGCTCGAGGACGACCTCGGCGAGGGCGGCGCCCGTCACGTCGCGGCGGGTGACCGAGCGGGCCTCTGGCGCCGGGCGCTCCTTGCGCACCGCGCCGCGCAGCGGGCGCGTCGCCCCGGTCGTCGTCATCGCGCGCCCTTGGCGGTCGGGGCCTTCACGGTGTCGCGCAGCACGACCACGGCGCCGCGGGGGCCCGGGACGTTGCCCTTCACGAGCACGAGCTCGCGCTCGGGGTCCGCCGAGACGATCTGGAGGTTGAGGGCCGTGACCCGCCGGCCGCCGGTGCGCCCGGCCATCCGGGTCCCCTTGAACACCCGCGACGGGGTGGCGCAGGCGCCAACCGATCCGGGGGCCCGGTGGTGCTTGTGGTTGCCGTGGGCCGCGCCCTGGCCCTTGAAGTTGTGGCGCTTCATGGCGCCGGTGAACCCCTTGCCCTTGGAGACGCTGATGGCGTCCACCCGCTCACCGGGGCTCCACAGGTCGGCCGCCAGCTGCTGACCCACCTCGTAGCTGCTGGCGTCGTCGAGCCGCAGCTCGACCAGGCGCCTGCCCGGATCGACGCCGGCGCGGGCGTAGTGGCCGAGCAGCGGCTTGTTCAGGGTGTTGTTCCGCCGGAAGCCCCAGGTCACCTGCAGCGCCGAGTAGCCCTCGCGCTCGGGGGTCTTCACCTGGACGACGCGCACCGGCGAGACGCGCAGCACCGTCACCGGGATGGCCCGGTTCTGCTCGTCCCAGATTTGGGTCATGCCGACCTTCTCGCCGACAATGGCCTTCGTCGCCACGCGTTGCGCCTCTCCTCGAGCAAACTCGCCGGGGCGCCTTGCGCCGGAGCGGCGGGGCTCCTCGTACACGCCAACGCTCCGCCCGGATTTCCCCGAGCGGAGCGCTCGACTGTTTTGGACCCGAGGTTCCCGGCGCCTGCCGCGCGTCGGGCATTCGGGCACGTCTACCTGGACCGGCGGGGTGGACCGCGCGGTCTGTCGCCGAAAGAAGGCCGACTAAAGAGGATACACCAAGCCCTCTCCCAGGTGCCAGGGGGCCCCGGGAGCCCGCCCACCGGGTGGGCCCGGGGCGGACCTAGGCGTTCTGGATCTTGATCTCGATGTCCACCCCGGCCGGCAGGTCCAGGCGCTGGAGCGAGTCCACCGTCTTGGGGGTGTGCTCCACGATGTCCACCAGGCGCTTGTGCACCCGCATCTCGAAGTGCTCCCGGCTGTCCTTGTACTTGTGGGGGGAGCGGATCACCGTGTAGCGGTGCTTGTCGGTCGGGAGCGGCACCGGTCCGTGGACCTTGGCCTGGGTCCGCAGCACGGTCTGGACGATCTTCTCGGTCGACTGGTCCAGGATCTCGTGGTCGTACGCCTTCAGGCGGATCCGGATCTTCTGCTTGGGGCCGTCAGCCATGGTGTCCGTTCGCCTCGGGCCCGTCGGCTACTTGAGGATCTTCGTGACGCGGCCCGAACCGACGGTCCGGCCACCCTCGCGGATGGCGAAGCGCATCCCCTCGTGCATGGCGATCGGCTTGCCCAGCTCGACCGTCATCTCGGTGGTGTCGCCCGGCATCACCATCTCGGTGCCCTCCGGGAGGGCGATGGAGCCGGTCACGTCGGTGACCTGGAAGAAGAACTGGGGCCGGTAGTTGGTGAAGAACGGCTTGTGGCGTCCGCCCTCCTCCTTCTTCAGCACGTAGACGTTGGCCTCGAAGTTGGAGTGCGGGGTGATCGAGCCCGGCTTGCACAGCACCTGGCCGCGTTCGACATCCTCCTTCTTCGTGCCGCGCAGGAGGGCGCCGATGTTGTCGCCGGCCTGGCCCTCGTCGAGCTGGCGGCGGAACATCTCGACGCCGGTTACGACCGACTTCTGCGTGTCGCGCAGGCCGACGATCTCCACGTCGTCGCCGACGTGGATCTTGCCCTGCTCGACCTTGCCGGTGACGACGGTGCCGCGGCCGGTGATGGACATGACGTCCTCGATCGGCATCAAGAAGGGCTTGTCGACCTCTCGCACCGGCTCGGCGATGAAGGTGTCCACGGCCTCCATGAGCTCGTTGATCTTGGCGGTCCACTCGGGGTCGCCCTCCAGCGCCTTCAGGGCGCTGACCCGGACGATCGGGGTGTCGTCGCCGGGGAACTCGAAGTCGGTGAGCAGCTCGCGGACCTCGAGCTCGACCAGGTCGAGGAGCTCCTCGTCGTCGACCAGGTCGGCCTTGTTGAGGGCCACCACGATCGCGGGCACGCCCACCTGGCGGGCCAAGAGCACGTGCTCGCGGGTCTGGGGCATGGGGCCGTCGGCGGCCGAGACCACCAGGATGGCGCCATCCACCTGGGCGGCGCCGGTGATCATGTTCTTGATGTAGTCGGCATGGCCCGGCATGTCGACGTGGGCGTAGTGCCGGTTCGGCGTCTCGTACTCGACGTGGGCGATGTTGATCGTGATCCCCCGCTGCTTCTCCTCGGGGGCCTTGTCGATCATCTCGAAGGGCGTGAAGGCCGTGTTGGGGTTGGACTCCGAGAGGACCTTGGTGATCGCCGCAGTCAGCGTGGTCTTGCCATGGTCGATGTGACCCATGGTGCCCACGTTCAGGTGTGGCTTGGTGCGCTCGAACTTCTTCTTGGCCATGTCTGGAGTACTACTCCCTGATCTCGGGCGGGCCCGCCTCGGGTCCGCCACGGCGGTCATCCGCCGCCTGGTTCACGTGCTGCGCCGCAGGCCGACCGCGCCCGGCGGGGTGCTGCTGGCAGCGGCCGGGGTCCCGGCCGTGCCTACTCCCCTCGGGCCCGAGCGATGATCTCCTTGGCGATCGACTCGGGGACCTCGTTGTAGGAGTCGAACTGCATCGTGTACGTAGCGCGGCCCTGCGTGCGCGAACGCAGGTCGGTAGCGTAGCCGAACATGTCGGCCAGCGGTACCTGGGCTTTGACCACGTGGTTGTTCCCGCGCTGCTCCATGCCCTCGACGGCCCCCCGCCGGGAGGACAGGTCGCCGATCACGTCCCCCAGGTAGTCCTCGGGGGTGACCACCTCGACGGCCATGACCGGCTCCAAGAGGACCGGGCTGGCCTTGCGGGCGGCGTCCTTCACGGCCATCGAGCCGGCGATCTTGAAGGCCATCTCGGACGAGTCGACGTCGTGGTAGGAGCCGTAGGTGAGGGTCACCCGCACGTCGACCATCGGGTAGCCGGCCAGCACGCCCGAGGTCAGGGCCTCTTGGATGCCGGCGTCGACCGAGGGGATGTACTCCTTCGGGATCACCCCACCGGTGATCTTGTCCACGAACTCGTAGCCGCCGCCGCGCCCGGTCGGCTCCAGGCTGATCACCACGTCGCCGAACTGGCCGCGGCCACCGGTCTGGCGGATGTAGCGGCCCTGCACCTTCTCCACCGCCTTGCGGATCGTCTCTCGGTAGGCGACCTGGGGCTTCCCCACGTTGGCGTCCACGCTGAACTCGCGCAGCATCCGGTCGACCAGCACCTCGAGGTGTAGCTCGCCCATCCCCGAGATGACCGTCTGGCCCGTCTCCTCGTCGGAGCGGACGCGGAAGGTGGGGTCCTCCTCGGAGAGGGAGAAGAGGGCCTTGGACAGCTTGTCCTGGTCGGCCTTGGTCTTGGGCTCGACCGCCACGTGGATGACCGGCTCGGGGAACTCGAGCGCCTCCAAGAGGACGGGATGGGCCGGGTCCGACAGGGTGTCGCCGGTCGTCGTGAACTTGAGGCCGACCACGGCCACGATGTCGCCCGAGAAGATGGCGTCCAGGTCCTCGCGGTGGTTGGCGTGCATCTGGAGCATCCGGCCGATGCGCTCCTTGCGGTCCTTGGTGGTGTTGAGCACCGAGCCGCCCTTGCGCAGGGTGCCCGAGTAGACCCGTAGGTAGGTGAGCTTCCCCACGTAGGGGTCGGTCATGATCTTGAAGGCCAGGGCCGAGAAGGGTGCGTCGTCGTCGGGGGTCCGCTCGACCACCTCGTCCTTGCCGGGCCGGGTGCCAGGGGTGGGGGGCAGGTCGAGCGGGCTGGGCAGGTAGTCGACGACGGCGTCGAGCATGGGCTGGACGGCCTTGTTCTTGAAGGCCGAGCCGCAGAGCACCGGGACGACGGCGGAGGTCAGCGTGGCGGCGCGCAGCGCCCGGCGCAGGTCCTCGGCCGTGATCTTCTCGTCGGCCAGGTACTTCTCCATGATCGTGTCGTCGTGGTTGGACAGGACGTCGACCAACTGGTGGCGCGCCGCCTCGGTGGCCGCCCCGAACTCGGCCGGGACGGGCGTCTCCTCCCACTTGTCCCCCATCCCGTCGGCGAAGACGAGCGCCTTCTCCTCCAACAGGTCGATGACCCCCTTGAAGCCGCCCTCCACCCCGATCGGGAGCTGCACCACGGCGGGGGTGGCGTCCAGGCGGTCGCGGATCATGTCGACGGTGCGGTCGAAGTCGGCCCCGATGCGGTCCATCTTGTTGACGAAGCAGATGCGCGGCACGTGGTACTTGTTGGCCTGCCGCCACACCGTCTCGGTCTGGGGCTCGACGCCGGCCACCGCGTCGAACACGGCCACCGCCCCGTCGAGGACGCGCAAGGAGCGCTCGACTTCGACCGTGAAGTCCACGTGGCCCGGCGTGTCGATGATGTTGATCCAGGTGTCGCGCCAGCGGCAGGTGGTGGCGGCCGAGGTGATGGTGATGCCGCGCTCTTGCTCTTGGACCATCCAGTCCATGGTGGCGGCGCCCTCGTGGACCTCGCCCATCTTGTAGTTGCGACCGGTGTAGTAGAGGATGCGCTCGGTCGTCGTCGTCTTGCCGGCGTCGATGTGCGCCATGATCCCGATGTTGCGGGTACGGGCGAGCGGGAACTCGCGGATCGGCAATGGTTCAGCCATGGGGGTTCACTTCGAGAAGGCGGACTACCAGCGGTAGTGCGCGAAGGCCTTGTTGGACTCGGCCATCTTGTGCATGTCCTCGCGGCGCTTCACCGCGGCACCGATGCCGTTGGCCGCGTCCTGGATCTCGCCGGCCAGGCGCTCGGTCATCGTCTTCTCCCGCCGCTGCCGGGAGTAGCTGACCAGCCAGCGGATGGCGAGGGTGGTGGCGCGCCGGGGGCGCACCTCGACCGGCACCTGGTAGGTGGCGCCGCCGACCCGGCGGCTCTTCACCTCGAGCTCGGGTCGGGTGTTCTCGATGGCCCGCTTGAGGGTGGCGATGGGGTCCGCCCCCGAGCGCTCCGAGACGAGCGTGAGGGCGCCGTAGACGAGGCGCTCGGCGAGCGTCCGCTTGCCCCGCGACAGCACCTTGTTCACCACCTGGGTCACGAGGACCGAGCGGTAGACCGGGTCGGGTTGGAGATCCCGGCGCTGGGCGGGCCCGTTGCGCGGCACTAGGACTCCTTCTTGGCGCCGTAGCGGCTGCGGGCCTGGGAGCGCTCGCGCACGCCCGAGGCATCGAGGGCGCCGCGGATGATCTTGTACCGCACGCCCGGCAGGTCCTTCACCCGGCCTCCCCGCACGAGGACGATCGAGTGCTCCTGGAGGTTGTGCCCGACGCCGGGGATGTAGGCCGTGACCTCGACCCCGCTCGTGAGCCGGACCCGGGCCACCTTGCGCAACGCGGAGTTCGGCTTCTTGGGGGTGAAGGTGTACACGCGCGTGCAGACCCCGCGGCGCTGGGGCGCGCCCCGCAGGGCGGGGGTCTTCGTCTTGGACTGCTTCGTCTGCCGGCCGTTCCGGACCAGCTGGGCGATGGTGGGCACGCGTGCTCTCGTGGTTGACGGACTAACGGAACTCGAAAGATAAGGACACAACAGCGGTCGCGCCGGGCAGTCCCGGGACCGCACCGTGCAGCCTAGCGATGCTAGGGCACGCCGCGATCCCGGGCAACAGCCTGGCCGCGGTACTAGGCACCGGCTCCCAACTGGCGGCCCTCCCCCTCGGGCCCGGGCTCCCCGTCGTCGCTGGCCGGGGCCTGCCCGAGCCAGCTGGCGTCGATGCTCGAGTCGAAGGGCTCGTCGCTCACCCCGTCCCCGCTCACGTCGCGCAGCCACGCCGCCAGGTCCTCGGTGCTGCTGTCCCCCTCGCCCGTGCCCACGCCCCAGAACGGCATGGCCTCGGCGTCGGGCATCTCGAGGCGGATGTCGCGGTAGTGCTCCATGCCGCTGCCGGCCGGGATCAGCTTGCCGATGATGATGTTCTCCTTCAGCCCGAAGAGGTGGTCCGACTTCCCCTCGATGGCGGCCTCGGTGAGCACCCTCGTCGTCTCCTGGAAGGAGGCGGCCGACAGCCAGCTGTCGGTGGCGAGCGACGCCTTGGTGATCCCCATGAGCTCGGGCCGGCCCTGGGCCGGGCGGTTCCCCTCGGCCACCTGCAGGCGGTTGACCTCGGCGTAGATCTGGCTGTCGACCCGCTCGCCCGGCAGGAACGGAGCGTCGCCCGGCTCGGCCACCAGCACCCGGCGCAGCATCTGGCGCACGATCAGCTCGATGTGCTTGTCGTGGATCGACACACCCTGGTCCCGGTAGACCTTCTGGACCTCCTCGACCAGGTACTGCTGGGTTTCCCGGATGCCCTTCACCTCCAGGAGCTCCTTCGGGTCCTTGGGGCCCTCGACCAGCGCGTCGCCCGCGCCCACCTCCTGGCCGTCGGCCACCTCCAGGTGGGCCCGGGGCGCCACGAGGACCGCCTCTTCGGTGCCGTCGTCGGCCACGACGGTGATCCGCTTGCCCCCCTCCTCGTCCTCCACCCGGGCCACCCCGCTGTGGCGGGCCAGCACGGCCGCGCCCTTGGGGGTCCGGGCCTCGAAGAGCTCGACCACGCGGGGCAGGCCGTGGGTGATGTCCTCGCCCACGATGCCGCCGGTGTGGAACGTCCGCATGGTGAGCTGGGTACCTGGCTCACCGATGGACTGGGCGGCGATGACGCCGACCGCCTCGCCGAGCTCGATCATCTTGCCGGTGGCCAGCGACTGGCCGTAGCAGGCGGCGCACACGCCATGGGCCGCCTCGCAGGTGAGCACCGAGCGGACCCGGATGCGGTCCACCGCGTCGTCGTCGCGCAGCTGCTCGACCACCTCGTCGGAGAGCAGGGTGCCGACGGGGACCTTGCTCTTGTCCGACAGCGTGACCGCTTCGACCAGGATGCGGCCGTAGGCGCGGGTCTCGAGGTAGCTGCGCCGACCGGCCGTGTCGGGGACAACCCCCTCGATCCAGATGCCCCGCGTGGTGCCGCAGTCCTCCTCGCGGACGATGAGCTCCTGGGCGACGTCGACCAGGCGCCGGGTGAGGTAGCCCGAGTCCGCGGTGCGCAGGGCCGTGTCGGCCAGACCCTTTCTGGCCCCGTGGGTCGAGATGAAGTACTCGAGCACCGACAGGCCCTCCCGGAAGGAGGACTTGATCGGGCGGGGGATCATCTCACCGCGGGGGTTGGAGACCAGGCCCTTCATGCCGGCGATCTGGCGGATCTGCTGGGCGTTCCCCCGGGCACCGGAGTCGACCATCATGTCGAGCGGGTTGAACGACAGGGTGGACAACGTGCGCTCCATGGCGCGCCCCACCTCGGAGTTGGCCGACGTCCAGATCTCGATCTCCTTCTGGCGTCGCTCGTCGTCGGTGATGATGCCCCGCTTGAACTGGGTTTCGGCCTTCTCGGCCTCCTTCTCGTAGCGGTCCAAGATGGCCTGCTTCTCGGGCGGGGTCCGCACGTCGTCGATAGAGATGGTGAGGCCGGACTGGGCGGCGAAGCGGAAGCCGAGCGCCTTGATGCGGTCGAGGCTCGAGGCCACGACGTGCTTGGGGTGGGCGGCCGCCAGTTCTTCGACGATCACGCCGATCGGCGAATTGCGCTTGCCGACCACGTCGTTCACGTAGCGGAAGCCCTCCGGCAGCGCCTCGTTGAAGAAGAGGCGCCCCGGCGAGGTCTCGACCGCCAGCTGCCCGTCCTCGTCGGCCACCATCCCGGCGGCCGCCAGGCGCGCCGCGACCCCAGAATCGGCGGCGGCGCGGATGGTGATCTTGGCGTGCAGGCTGATGTCGCCGGCGTCGAAGGCGGCCGCCAGCTCGTGGGAGTGCCGGAAGACACGCCCCTCGCCCTTGGCCCCGTCGACCGCCAGCGTGAGGTAGTAGGCGCCGAAGACCATGTCCTGGGTGGGCACGGTGATCGGGCGACCGGTGGCCGGCGACAGGATGTTGTTGGCCGACAGCATGAGCACGCGCGCCTCGGCCTGGGCCTCGGCCGACAGCGGCAGGTGGACGGCCATCTGGTCCCCGTCGAAGTCGGCGTTGAAGGCCGTGCAGACCAGCGGGTGAATCTGGATGGCCTTGCCCTCGACCAGCACCGGCTCGAAGGCCTGGATGCCGAGGCGGTGCAGGGTGGGCGCCCGGTTGAGCAGCACCGGGTGCTCCCGGATGACCCCCTCGAGGACGTCCCAGACCTGGGGGCGGCGCCGCTCGACCATCCGCTTGGCCGACTTGATGTTCTGCGCCAGCTCGGTGTCCACCAGGCGCTTCATCACGAACGGCTTGAAGAGCTCGAGCGCCATGAGCTTGGGGAGGCCGCACTGGTGCAGCTGCAGGGTGGGGCCGATCACGATGACCGAGCGGCCCGAGTAGTCGACGCGCTTGCCGAGCAGGTTCTGGCGGAACCGCCCCTGCTTGCCCTTCAGCATGTCCGAGAGGCTCTTGAGGGGGCGGTTGCCCGGACCGGTGACCGGGCGGCCCCGCCGGCCGTTGTCGAACAGGGCGTCGACCGCCTCTTGGAGCATGCGCTTCTCGTTGTTGATGATGATCTCGGGCGCGCCGAGGTCGAGCAGCCGCTTCAGGCGGTTGTTGCGGTTGATCACCCGCCGGTAGAGGTCGTTCAGGTCCGAGGTGGCGAAGCGACCACCGTCGAGCTGGACCATGGGGCGCAGGTCCGGCGGGATGACCGGCACGGCCTCCAGGATCATGGCCCGCGGGTCGTTCACCCGCCGGCCGTTGTCGTCGCGGCGGTTGAAGGCGGTGACGATCTTCAGGCGCTTGATGACCTTCTGACGGCGCTGGGCCGAGAGGGGACGCCGGCCGTCGGTGGCGTCGATCATCGCTCGCAGCTTGATCTCTTCGGCGTCGAGGTCGATGCGGTCGATGAGGCGGCTGATGGCCTCCGCCCCCATGCCGCCCTCGAAGTAGTCCTCGTAGCGGAGTCGCAGCTCGCGCCAGAGGAGCTCGTCCTCGATGATCTTGCGGGGGTGCAGGTTGCGAAACTCGTCGAGCGCCCGCTGGGCCAGCTCGACCTCGTCCTGGGAGCGGTCGCGCAGTGCGGTGATCTCCTTCTCCACCGCCCGCTGGCGCGCCTTGATCTCGGCGTCGCGCGCCCCTTCGGACTCGAGCTGCGCCAGCTCGTCCTCCAGCGCCTTGAAGCGGCGGTCGAGCTCGAGGTCTCGGCGCTTCTCGATGTCGGCCACCTCGGAGAGCAGCTCGGACTCCAGGTTCGCCAGGTCCTCGTGCCGCTTCTCGTCGTCGACCCAGGTCACCAGGTTGGCGGCGAAGTAGATCACCTTCTCCAGCTGCTTGGCCTTCAGCTCCTCCCGGGCCTCGGTGCCCATGAGCAGGTAGGCCAACCAGCTGCGGGTACCGCGCAGGTACCAGATGTGGACGACCGGGGCCGCCAGCTCGATGTGGCCCATCCGCTCACGGCGAACCTTCGAACGCGTGACCTCGACGCCGCAGCGCTCGCAGATGATCCCCTTGAAGCGCACGCGCTTGTACTTGCCGCAGTAGCACTCCCAGTCCTTGGTCGGGCCGAAGATCTTCTCGCAGAAGAGGCCGTCCTTCTCCGGCCGCAGTGTCCGGTAGTTGATGGTCTCTGGCTTCTTCACCTCGCCGTTGGACCACCCCCGGATCGCCCCGCCGGTGGCCAGCCCGATCTTCAGCTGGTCGAAGGTATTGACGTCGAGTGCCGTCACGAGAAACTCCTCTCCGCGGCGCGCCGCTCGTCTTCCTCGTCCGACCCGCGCTCGGGACGGCTGATGTCAATGCCCAGTTCCTCTGCGGTGCGGAACACGTCCTCGTCCAGCTCGTGCATCTCGATCTCCTCGCCGGTGATCGAGAGCACCTCGACGTCGAGACAGAGCGACTGCATCTCTTTGATGAGCACCTTGAAGCTCTCGGGGATGCCGGGCTCGGGGATGTTCTCCCCCTTCACGATGGCCTCGTAGACCTTCACTCGGCCGAGCACGTCGTCGGACTTGATCGTGAGCAGCTCCTGGAGGGCGTAGGCGGCGCCGAAGGCCTCGAGCGCCCACACCTCCATCTCCCCGAAGCGCTGGCCGCCGAACTGCGCCTTCCCGCCCAGGGGTTGCTGGGTGATCATGGAGTAGGGGCCGGTCGAGCGGGCGTGGATCTTGTCGTCGACCAGGTGGGCCAACTTCAAGATGTACACGTAGCCGACCGACACCGGGTTGTCGTACACCTCGCCGGTGCGACCGTTGTAGAGGGTCGCCTTCCCGTCGCGCCCGATCTGGACGTCGCCGTTGGCCGAGTCCGAGTTGAGCCGCTCGAAGAGCTGCTGGATGGTTGGGTGGGACCCCGCCTCGTCCTCCTCGTCCCAGTGCGCCCCGTCGAAGACGGGCGTCGACACCCAGACGGCCGGCTCGGTGCGCGGCCGCGACTTGCGGTCCACGCCGTCGTCTCGCCCGCTCGTGCCCGCGCCGGGCTCCACCGCGGTGCCGGCCCAGCCGAAGCGAGCGGCGTAGCCGAGGTGCGACTCGAGCACCTGGCCCACGTTCATCCGGCTGGGGACGCCGAGGGGGTTCAAGATGATGTCGACCGGCGTGCCGTCGGAGAGGAACGGCATGTCCTCGATCGGCAGGATCTTGGAGATGACCCCCTTGTTGCCGTGGCGCCCGGCCAGCTTGTCGCCCTCTGAGATCTTGCGGCGCTGGGCCACGTAGACCCGCACCAGCTCGTTCACGCCGGGCGGCAGCTCGTGGGAGCTCTCCCGGGAGAAGACGCGGACGTCGATGACCTTGCCCTCTTCGCCGTGGGGGACCTTGAGGGAGGTGTCGCGCACCTCCCGGGCCTTCTCGCCGAAGATGGCCCGCAGCAGGCGCTCCTCGGGCGTCTGCTCGGTCTCCCCCTTGGGGGTCACCTTGCCGACGAGCACGTCGCCCGGGCCCACCTCGGCGCCGATGCGAATGATGCCGCGCTCGTCGAGGTCGGCCAGGATCTCCTCTGAGAGGTTCGGGATGTCGCGGGTGATCTCCTCGGCGCCCAACTTCGTGTCCCGGGCGTCGACCTCGTGCTCTTCGATGTGGATCGAGGTGAGCACGTCGTCGCGCACCAGGCGCTCGGAGAGGATGATGGCGTCCTCGTAGTTGTAGCCCTCCCAGGGCATGAACGCGACCAGCAGGTTCTTACCGAGGGCCAGCTCGCCGTTGTGGGTCGAGGGCCCGTCGGCCAAGAGGTCACCGGTCTGCACCTTCTGGCCCTCGTTCACGAGCGGCTTCTGGTTGATGCAGGTGTTCTGGTTGGACCGGCGGAACTTGGCCAGGCGGTAGGTCTTGCGGCCGAGCGCGTGGCCGAGCCGGTCCTTCTGACCGGCCCGGTACTCGACCATGATGTCGTCGCCCGTCACGTCGAGGATCGTGCCCTCGCCCTCGGCCAGGATGACGTCGCCGGCGTCGCGCGCGGCGCGGGCCTCCACACCGGTGCCGATGTAGGGCGCCTCGCTCACCACCAGCGGGACCGCCTGCTTCTGCATGTTGGCGCCCATGAGGGCACGGTTGGCGTCGTCGTGCTCGACGAAGGGGATGAGGGCCGTCGACACCGACACGATCTGCTTCGGCGAGACGTCCATCAGGTCCACCTCGGAGGGGGGCACGAAGTCGATCTCGCTCGTGGTCCCGTAGGTCGTGGTGGCCACCCCCACCCGCACCCCGGTGCCCTGCGGGCCGCGGCGCACGAGGACCCGGTCCTCGGTGAAGTTGCCCTTGGCGTCCACCGAGGCGTTGGCCTGGGCGATGACGTGCTCCTCCTCCTCGTCGGCGGCCAGGTAGACGACCTCGCTCGTGACGCGGCCGCCCTCCACCTTGCGGTAGGGGGTCTCGATGAAGCCGTACTCGTTGACCCGCGCGTACGTGGCCAGGGCGCCGATCAGGCCGATGTTGGGACCCTCGGGCGTCTCGATCGGGCACATGCGGCCGTAGTGCGAGCTGTGCACGTCACGCACCTCGAACCCGGCGCGCTCACGGGAGAGGCCGCCCGGTCCGAGGGCGGACAGCCGGCGCTTGTGGGCCAGCCCCGACAGCGGGTTGTTCTGGTCCATGAACTGGCTGAGCTGGCTGGTGCCGAAGAACTCCTTCACGGCGGCCACCACCGGACGGATGTTGATCAGGCTCTGGGGCGTGATGGTCTCCACGTCCTGGGTGGTCATGCGCTCGCGCACCACCCGCTCCATGCGCGAGAGGCCGACCCGCACCTGGTTCTGGATCAGCTCGCCGACCGAGCGAACGCGACGGTTGGCGAAGTGGTCCTGGTCGTCGATCCGGTAGGTGGAGTCGCCGTCGGCCATGTGGAGCGCCAAGTGGAGCATGTAGGTCGCCGACGCCAGGATCTCGCACGGGCTGAGCACGCCCTGCCCGGGGGCCGGGCGCTCGAGGTCGAGGTCGAAGAGCTCGGCGATCCGCTCGATCTCGGGTCCGAGCTTGCGGTTCAGCTTGTAGCGGCCGACCCGGGTGAGGTCGTAGCGCTTGGGGTTGAAGAACGCGTTCTCGAAGTACTGGCGCGCGGCCTCGACGGAGAGCGGCTCCCCGGGTCGGGCCCGCTTGTAGATCTCGAGGAGGGCGTCCTCACGGGTCGGCGCGAGCGACCGCTCCTTCTCCCACTGGCCCTCCAAGAAGTCGAAGTGCCGGACGAACTTCTCCAAGAAGGCGTCGTCGCCGTAGCCGAGCGCGCGCAGGAGCACGAAGAGGGACAGGCGACGCTTGCGGGCCACCCGGGCCCCGGCCGTCACGTCGCGCGACGGCTTGGCCTCGATGTCGAGCTCGATCCACTCCCCCCGGTAGGGGTGGATGGTCCCGGTGAAGATGGTCTTGGCGTCGCGGCCCGGCTGGAAGATGACGCCCGGTGAGCGGACCAGCTGGCTGACCACGACCCGTTCCGTGCCGTTCACGATGAAGGTGCCGCGCTCGGTCATCATCGGGAAGTCCCCCATGAAGACCGTCTGCTCCTTGATCTCCCCGGTGGTGGCGTTCAAGAAACGCGACCGGACGAACACCGGGGCGGCGTAGGTCATGTCCTTCTCTTTGCACTCCTCCACCGAGAACTTGGGCGGCGGGCGCAGGTCGACATCGTTCGGATCGAACTCCAGCTCCAAGCTGAGCTGGCCCGTGAAGTCCTCGATCGGGCTGATGTCGTTGAACGCTTCGGCCAGGCCCTTGTCCAAGAACCACTTGAACGAGTCGCGCTGGATGGCGATCAGGTCCGGGAGGGGCAGGGCTTCGTCGATATTGGCGAACGTGACGCGTTCGGGACTGCGGGACCGTGCGGGCAACGGCCTACTCCTCCCAAGAGGGTGCTACGACGGGACTGCTGGCGGGACCGGTACTGCAAACGCACCTCGGGCGATCGGCGAAACCGGGCGCAGTGCGTGGGGCGCTGGGAAAACGGTGGGTCGTGGCGCGCGCCATTCAGCCGGAACTACAGGCGAAAACGGGGGGGCGGAGCACGGCAACCCTGCAGCTTACCCGTAGGCGGGGCGAGGCACAACCCCTAAGCCGCGCGAAATCGGGAACCCTAGAAGGGCCCCGAGGGCTGGATGAAAGGCTAGGGAATTCGGGCCCCAGAGTCAAGGGTCCCGGGGGATCTGGCCGCCCGATCAGGCCCGCGCCACCGCCCGGAACCGGACCGCGTACTCGTTGGTGTCGACCCGGACCTCGGAGAATCCGGCCCCGACCAGGCGTTCCTCGAGCCCGTCGGGATCGATGGGCACGTAGGTGTCGTCCGAGTGCAGCTCCGCCAGCTCGGGGGTCGCCAGGCTGTCCGTACCGGCGAAGATCCCACCCGGCCGCAGCACGCGGGCGACCTCCGCGAACAGCTGATCCTGCTCGCCGGCCGAGGGGACGTGGTGCAGCATCGTGAAGGAGAGCGCCGAGCTGAACCGACCGTCGGGCAGCGGGAGCGCCGTGGCGTCGGCCCGGAGGACCTCGACGCTCGGCCCCCCCAGCCGCGCCGCCAGCGAGGCGGCCAGTTCCGGATCGACCTCGACCGCGGTGAGCCGGGGGGACATCTGGGCGAGGACCTCGGTCGTCCGCCCCGGACCGGGGCCGACTTCGAGCACGTCGTCCCCCAGGTCGACGCCGTCGAGCACCCACGGGATGATCCATCGCTGGACCGTCTCGGCCCACTCGGCGCTCGAGCAGAGCTCGAGGTGTCGTTCGTTCATCGC
Source organism: Acidimicrobiales bacterium (assembly GCA_035604685.1). Taxonomy (GTDB): domain Bacteria; phylum Actinomycetota; class Acidimicrobiia; order Acidimicrobiales; family RAAP-2; genus DATNIB01. The sequence goes on from DATNIB010000053.1 coordinate 16,950, forward strand.
AAGGCTCCAGCCGCGCCTGGACGACCGGGAGAAGGGTGTTCCCCCAGCGTCTTGTCGCTACTTGACCTCGACGGTGGCGCCGGCGCCCTCGAGTGCGGCTCGTGCCTTTTCCGCCTCGTCCTTGTTCACCTTCTCGAGCACCGGCTTGGGCGCACTGTCGACCAGGTCCTTAGCCTCCTTTAGGCCCAGGCTGGTCAGGGTTCGGACCTCCTTGATGACCTGGATCTTCTTGTCGCCGGCGGCGGTCAGGACGACGTCGAACTCCGTCTGCTCCTCGTCGGCGGCGGCGGCGTCACCCCCACCGGCCGCGGCCACGGCGGCCACGGCCACTGGGGCGGCCGCCGTCACGCCGAACTTCTCCTCAAAGGCCTTGAGGAGCTCGCTCAGCTCCAGGACGGAAAGTTCGGCGATGCCATCGAGGATCTGGTCCTTCGTCAAACTGCTGGGCATTGGGTTCTCCTTGGTTCAGTGATCGTGGTGCGGTCAGGTGGTCGGGTTGATCTTGGGCTATGACTCGGCGCCGGGGGCCTCGTCTGTCGCGGCCTCGTCTGTCGCGGCCTCGTCGGTTTCGGTCGCCGGCTCCGCTGCGGCGGCAAGACCGCTCTCCGCGTGGTCGGACTCTGACGGCGAGTCCGTCTCGGCCAGCGCCGCCGGAGCGTCGGCTTCGGGAGCCGCCTCCCCCTCGGGCGCGGCGTCGCCGGCGGCCGGGGCCACGGCGGCGGCAACGGGGGCCGGGATCTCGGGGACGCCGCCCAGCTGCTCGACCAACGCCAAGATGCCGTAGGCGAGGTTGCGCGGCAGCGCCTGGAGCAACCCGGCGAAGGTCTGCATCGGCGCGGCGAAGGCACCAGCCAGACGGGCCAGCAGCACGTCGCGCGACGGCAGGTCGGCCAGGATGGTGAGGTCCGACGCCGACAGCGTCGCCCCCTCCACGAGGCCGCCCTTGATGATGAGTGCCGGGTTGTTCCGGGCGAACTCGCGCAGCGCCTTGGCGACGGCACTCACGTCGCCCTGGACGAAGGTGATCGCGGTGGGTCCGCTCAGGTAGTCGGCCAGCGGCTCGTGTGGGCCGCTCGAGATGGCGAGCCGCACCAGGGTGTTCTTGTAGACCTTGTAGTCGCCGCCCGCCGCCGCGAGTCGCCGCCGGAGCTCGGCCAGCTGCGCCACGGTGAGGCCGCGGTACTCGGTGACGACCGAACCGGTCGCGCCGTCCAGGCGCTGGCGCACCTCTTCGACGACCGCCACCTTCTCTGCTCGGGGGTTCTCCATCGGGTCTCCGCGCTCGTGAGCTGCGGCCGCGGGCCCCGGCGGGCGACGGGCCGACCGGACCGGCGGGTGGCCGGCCGATCGGACGGATCGCCTGGTCAGGCGGGCTCGGGTGGAGCCCCTTGGGCACCGGACGGTGCACCAGAGGTCTGCGGCGTTCTCTCGATCTTGTGGCCGGAACGCCACTCCGTGGCGAACCGACGGTGAACACTAGCCGCGGCCGGGACGCCGGCCGACGGGGCCGCCTCAGCCGGCCGGAACCAGCTCCTCGATCGGCTCCCGGGCGCGGGCGGGGTCGATGCGCACGCCCGGGCCCATGGTCGTCGACAGGGTGACCGCACGCAGGTAGCGGCCCTTGGCGGACGGGGGCTTCGCCCGGAACAGCTCTTCGACCACGGCGTGGACGTTGGCCATCAACTGCTCGCGCGGGAACGAGACCTTGCCCACCCGGATGTGGATGTTGCCCACCTTGTCCGTGCGGTACTCCACACGGCCGCCCTTGAACTCGGTCACGGCCCGCCCCACGTCCAATGTCACCGTGCCGGTCTTGGGGTTGGGCATGAGGCCGCGCGGGCCGAGCACCCGGCCGAGGGATCCGACCTGGCCCATGAGATCCGGGGTGGCGATCGCCACGTCGAAGTCCAAGAAGCCCTCACCCTGGATCCGGGCCACCAGGTCGTCGGCCCCGACGATCTCGGCCCCGGCGGCGCGGGCCTCCGCCGCCTGCTCGCCGGCGGCGAAGACGGCCACCCGCACGCTGCGGCCCGAGCCCGCCGGCAAGGACAGGGTGCCACGGACGATCTGGTCGGCCTTCCGAGGGTCCACTCCCAGGCGCAGCGCGAGCTCGACCGTCTCGTCGAACTTGGCCCAGGACAGCTGCTTCACCAGGTCGACGGCCTCGCCCACGCTGTGCAGCTCCTCACGTTGGACGTGGCTCGCCGCCTCTGCGTACTTCTTTCCGTGTTGGGTCATCGTCTCGTTGCTCCGATCTCAGCCGACGACGGCGATGCCCATGGAGCGGGCGGTGCCGGCCACCTGCTTCTTGGCCGCCTCGAGGTCGTCGGTGTTCAGGTCCTGGAGCTTCACCTTGGCGATGTCGCCCAGCTGCGCGTCGGTGACCGTCGCCACCTGGTCCCGCCCCGAGGTGGCCGACCCCTTGTCGATGCCTGCCGCCTGGCGAAGCAGGACCGGGGTGGGCGGCGTCTTCAGCACGAAGGTGAAGCTGCGGTCCTCGTAGATGGTGATGTCGACCGGCACCACCGTGCCCCGCTGGGACTCGGTGGCCGCGTTGTACTGCTTGCAGAACTCCATGGTCTGGACACCGTGGGGGCCGAGAGCCGTGCCGACCGGGGGAGCGGGCGTGGCGGAGCCTGCGTCGAGCTGGATCTTGACCTTGGCGAGGACACGCTTCCTCGGGGGCATCGTCTCTCCTGTACTTCGGGGGAACTGCGAAGCCTAGAGCTTCGCGACCTGGCTGAACTCGAGCTCGACCGGGGTCTCCCGACCGAAGATGTTGACCAGCACCTTCAGCTTCAGCTGGTCCTCGTTGATCTCTGCGATCTGGCCCGAGAAGTCGGCGAAGGGACCTTCCTTCACCCGCACCGTCTCGTTCACCTCGTACTCGAGGCGCGGCCGGCTCCGCTTGGTGGGGGCCTCCGCCCCCTCCGCCTTCACCTGGAGGATGCCCTCCACCTCGCGTCGGGAGAGGGGCGTCGGCTTGGTCCCGGGACCGACGAAGCCGGTCACCCCCGGGGTGTTGCGGATGGCGCCCCAGGTGTCATCGTCGAGGTCGCAGCGCACCATGAGGTAGCCGGGGAAGACCTTCTTTTGGACCGTGACCTTCTTGCCGCCCTTGAACTCGACGACGTCTTCCATGGGGATGACGACCTCGAAGACCCGGTCCTCCATGCTGCGCGAGGCAACGACGTTGAAGAGGTTGGAGCGCACCTTGTTCTCGTACCCCGAGTAGGTGTGTACGACGTACCAGCGGCCCGGACGGTCGTAGGGGCTGGGGACGTAGACATCCTCCTCGGCGTCCTCGCCTTCCTCGGCCTCCTCCGCGGCGTCCTCGGCCTCGGTCGCCGCTTCGGTGGCGTCGATCACCAGATCGGGTTCGGCACCCAAGAGGTCGGGGGCCGGGCCGGCGTCGCCGACGGCCTCGACGCCGGTGGCCCCGAGCGTCAGCTCCTCTGACTCGACCTCGCTGCTCGGGCCGTCGGTCGGAGCCGGCGCGTCCGTGTCGGAGATCGTCACTTGTGGAACAGGAACAGGACGGCCTTCCCGAAGCCGAAGTTCAGCACGAAGATCAGGCTGATCATGAGAACGAGGGTGGTGACCACGACGGCGGTGTAGTTGGCCATCTCGGAGCGGTTGGGCCAGGCCACCTGGCGCAGCTCGTCGCGCACCTCCCGGGCGAACTGGGCGGGGGAGGTGCGCTGACGCACCTGGCGCACCGGCCGGCGCTGGGTCGGCGCCGCGCTGGAGCGCCGGGACGTCGGCGTCCCCTCGGCGTCCGTCTGGCCCTGGCGCCGCATCATGCGCTTCGTCTCGCGGTTCACGGTTCTCCCATGGATCGGGGTGTCCAGTTGTGGGACATGCTCTGAGCAGGGCAGGAGGGACTCGAACCCCCAACCGCCGGTTTTGGAGACCGGTGCTCTACCAATTGAGCTACTGCCCTCGGTGGACCGCTCTCAATCGTCCGTCGGTCGTCCGTCGGCTGGTCGTCCTGCCTGGGATCCAACCGGACCAGGCTACCACCGGGTCGCCCGCCTGGGCTCAGCGGGTCTCCTTGTGCAGGGTGTGCCGACGGTCCCACCGGCAGAACTTCTGCATCTCGATCCGCTCGCGGTCGTTCAGCTTGTTCTTGGTGGTGATGTAGTTGCGGCGCTTGCACACGTCGCAGGCCAGCGTCACCTTCACCCGCTTGTCGTTCTTCGGCACTCCCGTCCCTCCTCATCGCCAATCGCCCGGCGCCTGGCCTGGCCCGACCGTCCGGGCTGGTAGCGGCGGCGGGACTCGAACCCGCGACCACACGATTATGAGCCGTGTGCTCTGACCAACTGAGCTACGCCGCCAGGGCGAGCCCCCTGTCGGAATCGAACCGACGACACCAGCCTTACCATGGCTGTGCTCTGCCGACTGAGCTAAGGGGGCGCCACGGCCCCTCGGACCGCCTGGTCATGATAGCCAACGGCGTGCGAAGGGCTCCCGCCCGCACCCACGGTCGCCGGACCCGCCAGCCCTGTCGGTACCATCCGCCTATGCGGATCCGACTGGCCGAGGCGAGCGACGCGGAGGCCATCCGCGCGATCTACAACGCCGAGGTCACGAGCTCGGTGGTCACCTTCGACATCGTCCCTTGGACCCTGGGTGACCAGCTCGCCTGGCTCGAGCACCACCGCGGCGCCCATCCGGCGATCGTCGCCGTGGACGGCGAGGCCGAGGGCGACGGCCCCTCCGAGGCGCCGGTCCTCGGCTACGGCTCGCTCTCCCCCTACCGTCCCCGCCCCGCCTACGCCACGACCGTCGAGGACTCCGTCTACGTCGGCCGGGACGCCCGCGGCCAGGGCGTCGGCCGACGGCTGCTCGAGGAGCTGATCCGGCTCGCCGCCGACCACGGCTTCCACACGATCATCGGGCGCACCGAGGGCGGCAACGAGGCCTCCATCGCACTGCACACCGGATGCGGCTTCGAGATCGTGGGGGTCGAACGCGAGGTCGGCCGCAAGCACGGCCGCTGGCTCGACGTGGTCGAGCTCCAGCTGCTCCTCTGAGGGATTCAGCCGGGCGCCAACTGCGGGCGGATCGCCCCGTCCTCGACCTCGTGGTCGGCCGGGCTCCACCGCCAGGCGGTCGACCAGCGCCCGAGGGGCGCCAGCAGCACGCCGAGCAGCACGACGAAGGCGAGCGCCACCGACAGCGGGTTGGCGTGAATGAGCTGATCGAGCAGCGTCCGGCCGCCGGGCAGCCCGATGAAGGGCGACGCCACCGACAGGGCGATGATGAGCGACCGCAGGTAGCGACCGGCCACCGGGGCGAGCAGCAGGATGCCCCAGGTCAGGTACCAAGGTTGGACGACCGGGCCCAGGACCACGAACAGCAGCAGGCTGAGCCCGAGCGCCCGCAACGCGCCGATGCGTTCGCTGTTGACGAGGAGATACACCGCGGCGGCCCCGGCGCTCAAGAGACCGAGCACGCGGGTGACCGAGAGGACGGCCGTGCTCGAGACGCCGAGCCCGACTGCATGCGCGAGCCCCGAGAGGAGCATGCCGATGCCGGTGGCCGGGGCCAGCCAGCTGCGGACCGTGCCGGGCGTCTCCAGATTGGCGACCCACCCCCAGCCGAGGCCGCTCACGAGCGAGAGCGCCCCCATGATGGCGAGCGCGATCAGCGCGGCGGTGACGAGCGGCCGGACCCGTTGGCGCCAGGACAGACCGCTCCCCATCCAGTCCCAGGCGACGTAGAGGATGGCGAGCCCGGCCGGCGCCTTTATCGATGCCGCCAGCGTGCACAGCACCACCGCCCACAGGGGGTGCTTGTACTTGGCGGCCGTGATCCCGGCCATGAGCAGCCCGATCATGATGGCGTCGTTGTGGGCGGCCCCGATGAGCGTGAGCACCACCAAGGGGTTGAGCACGCTCAGCACGAAGACGGGGCCGGCGTCGCGGCCATAGGCGCGGGCGAGCTTCGGGATGCACCAGGCGATGAGCGCCACGCCGACCAGCGCGAGGACGCGCAGAAGGATGACCGTGACGAGCTGGTGGTGGAGGCTGGCCGAGGCCAAGAAGCCGTCGATCATCAAGAACAGCGGGCCGTAGGGCGCGGGCGTGTTCAGCCACAGCGGATCGACCGGGCTCACGTACGGTCCCGCCCCGAGGGTGAAGGGCCCATAGTTGTACGGATTGATGTGGTGGCTCACCATCTCGCCCTGCGCGGCGTAGGAGAACACGTCGCGGCTGAAGATCGGCGCGATGACAAGCATCGGCACCACCCAGAGCGCCAGGATGAGCCACAGGTACTTGATCGGGACCCCGCCGCGTCGGGTGAGCGCGCGCGCAAGCCCGACCCACACCCGCATCAATAGGACCAGGCCGCCGTACACGGCGACCAACCCGAAGAGAAGGAATGCCGTCGGTGTCGTTCCCGACTGGGACGGCACGCCGAAGAACCACGTGCCGGGCATCTCGAGCTTGAACGGGGAGCTCGGGAGCGATGCGCCGACGGCCACACCAACCAGCGCCACGAATCCGAGCAGTGCGGGACGGCGCAGGAAGCGCCAGTCGCCGTCGTCGTCCTCGTCGAGCTGCACCCGGTCGGCCAGCGCGCCAGTCGGCAGCAGGTGCACCTTGACCATCTCGAACCGGACGGCGAGCGCGCTGACCAGGTGGTGCGCCCACTCGACCCGCAACGACAACGCCCGACGCCGGCGCGACCAGGAGCGGCCGTCATCGACCGCCACCGGATCGGGTCCGCCGGAGCTGTTTGGTTGTGCTTCCACTCCGCCAATCTCGTCGTGTGGCCCGGACCCGATCTGTCCGGGCGTCTGTGGAGGCGCCCTCGGTCTGGCCTCAGATCGCCGAGCCGAGATTGCCAGCCATGGTGCCCGAGGCACGAGGGCCGGGGGCGCCCGAAACCGAAATGTAATCCTATTGTAACGCCAGATTGCCGGCACGCAAAGGCTGTGCGCGCCCCTCTCCTCTACCTGGGGGAGCCGATGATCGCCCGCGTTCGTCGCAGCACCTCCACGACCCGCGCATCGCCCGACACCCGGAGTCGCTCCTGGTCGGCCGGCGCGAGGTTGTTGGTCAATAGACGCCAGGCCTCGTCGGTCGTCATGGACAGGCTCGCCACCACCCGCGAGCCGGGTCCGGACTGGTAGTTCCATCCCGAAGGATCGGCAACCAGCTGCCAGGTCGCGCTGACGGGCCCCGCGATGTCGATGGACACCGTGTCCCCGGGCTCGGCCCGGATCTGCTGGAGGCGGAACGGGTAGGCCCACCGCAGTCCCTCCAGAATCGGCCCCGCGAGTTCGGGTCGGAGGTCTGGGGCGCGTCCGAGCGCCTGCAGGAGCTGCTGGCGGTGGATCCAGCATTCGGAGAGCTCGCGAACCTGGTCCAGCCAACCCGGAACCCCGTCCGGCCCGGCCCATGAGACACGAGCGGGACCGGGCATCGGCTCTATTCGTCGAAGCGCGTCCACTACCTGGGGGCCGGTCCACGCCAGCAGGTCGGTCACCAGTCGCGGGCTCAAGCGTCTGGCTCCCCTGACCCACTCCATCTGGAGTTCGTCGAGCCACTCAATGAACTCTGTTTCGGTCAGACCGTCGGGCGACGGCGTGCCGAGATAGTGATCTCGATGCCTGGCGAGGAGGCTCAGGTCGGTCCCGGCCAGGTGCGCGCACAGCCCGAGGACGGTCCACTCCGGGCAGGGCGACGGCCGGTGCCAATCGGACTCGCCCACCGTCGCCAGCAGCTCTACGAGCCGGGACCGCTCGAGACCGAAGAGCTCTGGAATGTCTCCGGGCGGCTCTTCGGGTGTGGCCATGTCACGCATGCTTGCAGAGGTTGTGCAGCGCGCCTCGGTGACCTTGGCCCCGAACGGCACGCCGGTTGGTGGGCCGGGCAGTGGTGGGCCGGGCAGGATTCGAACCTGCGTAGGCTGTGCCGGCAGATTTACAGTCTGCTTCCTTTGGCCACTCGGACACCGACCCGCCGGCGAGGATAGTCCCGGGGGTAGGGGGGCCGGCTCGGTTGGCTCGGTCCGGGAATTGCGAGAGCGAACGGTACGCTGACACCCATGCCGACGTTTGACATCGTCTCAGAGGTCGACATGCAAGAGGTGCGCAACGCCGTCGACCAGGCGAACCGCGAGGCCTCGACCCGCTTTGACTTCAAGAACACCGATTCTTCGATCGAGCTCAGCCAACAGGAGCTGGTCCTGCACTCCTCGACCGAGGACCGGCTCCGCGCGCTGCACCAGGTCCTCCAGGAGAAGCTGGTCCGGCGCGAGGTCTCGCTCAAGGCCTTGGACGACGGGAAGATCGAAGAGGCGGCCAAGGGCACGGCGCGCCAGAAGATCGCCATCCGAGCCGGGATCTCCGCCGACAATGCCCGCGAGCTCAACAAGTTCATCAAGGGGCTCAACCTGAAGGGGGTCAGCTCGCAGACCCAGGGCGACCAGCTCCGGGTGTCGGGCAAGAAGCGTGACGACCTCCAAGCCGTCATCGCGGCCTGCAAGGCCAAGGACTTCGGTATCGCACTGCAGTTCAACAACTTCCGGGACTGATCTGGCGGAGGCTGGGCGCGACCCCTACCCGTGGTCCTCGGTGACGCCGGCCGACTCGAAGGTGGCCATGTCCCGCAGGATCTTGGCCGCCCCCTGCAGGACCGGGAGGGCCAGACAGGCTCCCGTGCCCTCCCCTAGACGGAGATCGAGATCGATCAGCGGCTTGAGCTCCAGGTGGTCGAGCGCGGCGGTGGCGCCCGGCTCGGTCGACCGGTGCCCGGCGAAGAGATAGCCGGCGCACTCCGGCAGGATCGCCGTCGCGACGAGCGCCGCCGCCCCGGCGATCACGCCGTCGAGCAGCACCGGGAGGCGGGCGGCCGCCCCGCCGATCACGAACCCGGCCAGTGCCGCGATCTCCAGCCCCCCGATGGTCGCGAGGAGCTCGACAGGGTCCGTCACGTCCCCCGCCCGAGAGACGGCGGACTCGACCACCCGCACCTTCACCGCCCACCGTTCGTCGTCGATCCCGGTGCCGCGGCCGGTGACCTCCAAGGCGGCCCTCCCGGTCAACGCGGCGATGAGCGCCGCGGAGGGGGTCGTGTTGCCGATGCCCATGTCACCGGTCAACAGGCACCTGGTCCCGGACTCGGCCAACCCCGCCGCCAGCTGCGCGCCGACGTCGAGGGCTTGGCGGGCTTCGGACAGGGTCATCGCCGGGCCGTCGGCCAGGTTCGCCGTCCCCCGCCGCACCTTGGCCGATCGGAGACGCGGGTGTGCCGGGAGGTCCCCCGCCACCCCGACGTCGACGACGATCACGTCCGCGCCGACATGGGCGGCCAGGACGTTGACCGCCGCGCCACCGGCGCAGAAGTTGGCGACCATCTGCGCCGTAACCTCCTGTGGCCAGGGGGACACCCCTTCGGCCAGCACGCCGTGGTCCCCGGCGAAGACGCCGACGGCCGCCGGCTCGGGCACGGGCGGCGGACAGAAGCCTGCGATGGCGCACAGTCGGACCCCGGCGTCCTCCAGCCGACCGAGAGAGCCGGCCGGCTTGGTCAGGCGGTCGTGTCGGCGGCGCGCCTCTTCCGCCGCCGCGGCGTCGGGGGGGCCGACGCGAGACGCCGCCTCGTCGAACGCGGGCACGGCCCGTTGACTACTCGGCCTCGATGCGCTCGTCGATCTCCTCGAGCAGCGTGGGCACGTGGAAGAGCCGGTTGAAGATCAGCAGCTTCAGCACCCAGAAGATGGCGAACGACAGGATGTTGGCCGTGAGGACCAGCGCGGTGAGTTCGATGTGGCCGAGGTGGTGCGACAGCCCGATGTGGCGTGCGGTGGCGGCGCCGATGATCGAGAAGGCGATGCCGGCCGCTGCGATGACCCAGAACGGGAGCACCTCCTTCGTGAGATGCGAGCGGCCCGACTTCCCCCAGGCCCAGCTCCGGTTGAGCCAGTAGGAGGGAAAGGTGGCGACGGCGTTGCCCAAGACGGTGTCGGGGACCTCGCTCCCCCGGCGGATGACGCCGTAGACGAGGAAGATGACGGTGAAGGACACCGCGGTCGAGACCACCGAGACCATCGAGTACCGGAAGATCTTCTTGCCCTCGTGCGTGTGCAGCCATGCCCACAGGCGTTCGAGGGTCTCGGGCATCGGAGTGTGACTCTAGCGGGCACCCTTCCCGGCCTCGAAGCGGGTATTGGCTCCAAGCGGAGCTCTCTGACCGTGCGGGTCGATTCGCACCTGTGCACGTGGCGCCTGCCAACATGGCCAGGTGAGCGAGTCCCTCGACTTCCTGGTCCGCCTGCTTGATCTCGAGCCGATCGAGGTGAACATCTTCCGGGGCCGCCAGCCAGGCGAAGAACGCCAGCGTGTCTTCGGGGGCCAGGTGGCCGGCCAGGCCCTCATGGCCGCCGGTCGGACCGTCGCCCACGGGCGGGTCCACTCGCTCCACGCCTACTTCTTGCGTCCCGGGAACCCCACGATCCCGATCATCTACGAGGTCGATCGGATCAGGGACGGGCGCTCCTTCACCACGCGGCGCGTCGTCGCCATCCAGAACGGCGAGGCGATCTTCAACATGGCGGCCTCGTTCCATGACGACGAGCCCGGGCTCGAGCATCAGATCCCAATGCCCGACGTGCCCGATCCCGAGGGCCTCCCCTCGCTCCAAGAGCTCCTCGAGCCGCTGCGCAACGAGCGCGAGGACTTGGCCCAGTGGTTCTACCTGCCGCACCCGATCGAGCAGCGATACGTGGACCGCTCGCTGCCGTGGGAGCACCCCACCGGACGGGTCGAACCACACCAGCAGATCTGGATCCGGGCCGACGGCGCGCTCCCCGACGACCCCTTGCTGCACGCCTGTGTGGCGGCCTACGCGTCGGACATGTCGCTCTTCGACACGATCCTGCGATCACATGCGGTCGACTGGGACCCGTCCAGCTTCATGGGGGCCAGCCTCGACCATTGCATGTGGTTCCACCGGCGAGTGACGATCGACGACTGGCTGCTCTACGACACCGACTCGCCCATCGCCACCGGGGCGCGGGGCCTGGCGCGGGGGTTCCTGTTCGACCGGAACGGGCGGCTCATCGTGTCGATCGTCCAGGAGGGGCTGACGAGGGTCACCGGCGCCCAGAAGAGCTAGGCGGGCGGGCTCGCCGGGTCGACCAAGCGCGGGCTGACGGGCCCGGCGTCGGCCGACCTCAGAGGATCTTCGAGCGCGGTGCGCTCAGCGCCGTTCCACCGGGACGTACGCGCGCTCGTCGGTCCCGATGTACAGCTGGCGGGGCCGGACGATCCGGGAGTCCTGGTCGAGAAGTTCCTGCCAGTGGGCCAGCCAGCCCACCGTGCGCGGGATGGCGAAGAGCACCGGGAACATCTCGAGCGGGAATCCCATCGCCTGATAGATGAGCCCCGAGTAGAAGTCGACGTTCGGGTAGAGCTTGCGGGAGATGAAGAAGTCCTCGGAGAGGGCGATCTCCTCCAGCTTCAGGGCAATGTCGAGGAGCGGGTTCTTGCCGGTCACCTCGAACACCTGGTCGGCCACCCGCTTGATGATCGTGGCGCGCGGGTCGTAGTTCTTGTAAACGCGGTGGCCGAACCCCTGCAGGCGGACGTTGCCCGACTTCACCTCGGCGATGTAGGCCGGGACGTTCTCGATGCTGCCGATCTCGGTCAGCATCTTGATGACTTCTTCGTTGGCCCCGCCGTGCCGCGGGCCGTAGAGGGCGGCCGCGGCCGCGGCCGTCGCCGAGTAGGGGTCCGCGTGCGAGGAGCCCACGACGCGCATGGCGGTGGTCGAACAGTTCTGCTCGTGGTCGGCGTGGAGGATGAACAGCACATCGAGGGCGTGGGCGAGCACGGGGTTCGGCTGGAATCGAGGTTCGGCCACCTTCCACATCATGGAGAGGAAGTTGGAGGTGAAGTCGAGGGAGTTGTCCGGGTACACGAACGGCATGCCCACGCTGAAGCGGTGGGCGGCGGCGGCCAACGTCGGCATCTTGGCGATGAGGCGGGTGATCTGCTTGTGACGCGCTTCGGGATCGAAGATGCCCTTCGCGTCGAGGTAGAAGGTGGAGAGCGCCGCGACGGCCGAGACGAGCATGCCCATGGGGTGGGCGTCGTAGTGGAAGCCCTCCAAGAAGCGCTTGCGGACGTTCTCGTGGATGTACGTGTGCATCGTGATCTCGCGGTTCCAGGCCTCGAACTGGGCGGCATTGGGCAGCTCGCCGTTCAAGAGCAGGTAGGCCACCTCGAGATAGGTCGAGTGCTCGGCCAGCTGCTCGATCGGGTAGCCGCGATAGCGCAGGATCCCGGCCTCGCCGTCGAGGAAGGTGATGGAGCTCTCGCACACGGCGGTCGACATCAGTCCCGGATCGAAGAACCAGACGCCGGGAAGGAGCTTCGACCACTCGGCGGCCGATACCCCGCCGTCGGTGATCGGGACTTCGATCGAGTCGCCGGTCCTGTTGTCGGTGATCGTGATGGATTCGGCCACGTCCCGGGACTCTCCTCTGCTCAGCTCGCTCGTTCGTCCCCCGCGCCGATCCTACGGCTCCGGAGGCCCCTGGTCACACCGATCACGGGCGAACGAGGTTCAGCTCGGGCGAGATCTCGATGGTGGCCGGGACCGAGACCGCGCTTCGGTCGGTCTGGGCCGGCGGGGGGCTGATGGTGACGGTCAGTCCATAAGTGGTGCCTGGCCGCACGGGAAGCGCCCGCAGCGGGACGACCACCGACGCTCCCGGAGCCAGCGACAGCGTGCGTCGGAGCGTGATGGCCGGTCCCGTGGGCTGCGGCTGGATGGTGACGGTGAGGACCACGCCGGAGGCGGCCACATTCCCCACGTTGTCGATCGTCGGCGTCACGAACAGCCGGTGTGTGGGCGACAGCACCGACACCCCTGGGCCGATGGCGGGCGGCGGCGCCTGCCCGGGGCTGGGAGGGGCGGGCGGGACGACGGGCGGGGACAGCCGTACGGCCACCACCCGAATGTCCGCGTTGAGGACCAAGGTCGGCGACCCGGTGAGCTCCTCGACGAGCGTGGCCGCTGCGCCCCCGCCGAAGTCCACGTCGTTCGGGACCCAACGCGAGACGGCCAGTCGACCGTTTCCGGGTGCCGCGACGAGGGCGCGGCGAGCCGCCGCGTAGGCCCGGTCGGCCTGTTCGAGCAACGTCCCCGCCGCGTCGATCTCCGAGGTGGCCCTGCCGGCCGAGAGCGCGGGCGGGAGGGCCCCGCTCGCCTGCGACCCGATCCCGGACGACGCAGCCGCACCCACCGTCGGGAGGGGCGCGAGGGCGAGCAGCCCGTCGATCGCCAGCCGGAGCTCGGCCGTCGCCTGCGCGCGGTCGGCCACGGCGGTCTGGAAGGACGCCGCGACGTCGTCGGCCGGACCGGGAGGGGTGAGCTCGTCGGCACGCCTGGCCGTCGCGGCGGTGTCCGACACGAGGGCGTCGAGGGACGCCTGCAACCGCGCCCGGGGCAGGCCGGGCATCGCCGACACGAGGTCGGCCAGCGCCGCCCCCGACGCGTTGGATTGACTCGCCAGCGCATCGGCCTGCGCGGCGAAGGAGAGGTCGATCGAGCCGTGGAAGGGCCCCGAGCCCTGGCCGATGAAGAGAACCCCGCCGATCAGGAGGAAGGCGACCAGGGCCGACAGCCCGAGGACCGAGGCGAATGGCGCCACCCGGCGGCGTCGGCGACGGCGGGGCGACATCGGCCCACGACGCTAATGGAAGGGGGTCCGCCACCCCCGAGGAGGTGGACCCGCCTGGCCTTACCCCTCGGTGGGCTCGCTGCTCACCCGCACGCCGCCGACCGCCGTCGGCATGCTGCTGGCGGTGTTCCGCCAGTTGACGGTCGCCTCGATCGCGGCGAGGTCAACCCGATCGCGGTGCCGGTCGGCAACGGCCAACAGGGACGAGATCGTTCGTTGGTCGAGGAGATGGGGGACCAGTCCGAGGTCGAGCAGCTTGGTGTGCGCTGCCCGGTAGTAGTGCTCTTCCTTCTCGACCCGAGGATTCGGCGCGGTGTTGATCTGGACGCGGCCCGGATAGGTCTGGCAGACGAGGTCCGCCAGCTGACGGACAGAGAAGGACTCGGTGAACTGGTTGAACACGCGGTACTCGCCGGCCAGCGGCGGGTTCACGGTGGCGAGCTCGACGCAGGCCAGCGTGTCGCGGATGTCGAGCATGCCCCTCGTCTGGCCGCCGCTCCCGTACACGGTGAGCGGGTGACCCACGACGGCCTGCACACAGAAACGGTTGAGGACCGTGCCAAAGACGCCGTCGTAGTCGAACCTGGTCGCGAGCTCGGGGTGGAGCCCCGTCTCCTCGGTCTCCTGCCCGTACACGATGCCCTGGTTGAGGTCCGTCGAGCGCAAACCCCAGATGCGGCAGGCGAACATGATGTTGGCACTGTCGTGCACCTTGGACAGGTGGTAGAAGGAGCCGGGCTGCTTGGGGTACGGCAGCACATCGGTGCGGCCCCGGTGGGTGATCTCGATGAAGCCCTCTTCGATGTCGATGTTCGGGGTCCCGTACTCGCCCATGGTCCCAAGCTTCACGAGGTGGATGCTCGGGTCGATCTCCGCGATGGCGTAGAGCAGGTTGAGGGTTCCGACGACGTTGTTGACCTGGGTGTAGACGGCGTGCTTGCGATCGATCATGGAGTACGGCGCCGACCGCTGCTCGGCGAAGTGGACGATGGTGTCCGGCTCAAATTCCCTGAGGACGCGCTCGACGAAGTCGGCCTCGGTCAGGTCTCCGATGTAGGGCTCGATGCGGAACCCCGAAATGTCCTCCCAGACGGTCACGCGGCGCTGCAGGTGGCTGATGGGCACCAAGCTGTCGACGCCCATCTCGTAGTCGTACTGGCGGCGGGCGAAGCTGTCGACGACGCCGACCGCGTGACCCCGTCGTGAGAGGTGCAACGCCGTCGGCCATCCGAGGTAGCCATCGCCACCCAGCACGAGGATCCTCACCCCACCATCTCCCTTCCGCCTCCGAATCCGAACCGCCCGGCCGACACCCGGGCGCTACCCGATCCGTCCTGCGGTCACCGGGCCACGTCGTGACGTCACGATCGGGGCGCACCGGTCGCAACCCATTTGCAACAAATATGCCCGATGAAGCTTGGAGGGGCCTGAGAGAGACCCCGGGGAAGCCTGTCGAGTGGTGATGGTTCTATGAGTTCACCAGGTGATTCGCCCGGTTCGGCTCGGTCTGATCGGGTCACAGCGCCTCGGTAGGGTCACTGCCGATGGACCGCGCCACCGCCAGCCAGTACGGCGACCTCGAGCGCCTGATCGACGGCGGGCAGGCGGCCAGCCCACTCGATCGGGTCACGGTCGCCGTGCCCGGTCGGGCGACCGGCGTCCACCTGCGCCGGGCGCTGGGCACCACTCGAGGGCTCTGCAACGTGGTCTTCCGCACGATGCACGACCTGGTGTCCGAGCTGGCTCGTCCCGCGCTGCCGGGCGGCGTGCGCGAGGCGAGCGCCTCGGTCGTGCGCGAGGCGCTCCGTCAGGTTCTCCTGGCCGAGCGTTCGGGACGCAGCGCGCTGGCTCACTCGCCGCGGGCGGTGGCCGAACTCGCCGGGGTGCTGGGGGACCTCTGGCTGGCGGACCCACGCGCCGTCGAATCGCTGCGTCGGGTGTCCGAGGACGGGGCCGGATTGGTCGCGCTGCTCGACGCCGTCGACCGCCACCTGGCATCGCACGGGTTCGCCGACCCCGGATCGCTGATCGAGGTGGCGGCGGGCATCCCCGACCCCGCGGGCGCGCTCGGCACCCTGGCGCTGTGGCGGCTGCCGACCTTGCCGGGCCGCCACCGCCTGTTCCTGGAGGCCCTGGCCGAGCATGGGTTGACGATCGCGCTGGCCGCGGGAGATACCGGTGCGGCACCGCTCGACCCGCGGGTCATCGCCTGCCGGGATCCGGACGAGGAGGTCCGGGCGGTCGTGCGCCTCCTCCTGGCGGCGGCGGACCGGGGGGTGCCGCTCTGGCGGATGGCCATCGTGCACCCCGCCGGTGACCGCTATCGACGGATCGCCCATCAGCAGCTGGCGCTGGCCGACGTGCCGGTCAGCGGGACCGCGTCGAGCGCGCTGAGCGAATCGGCGTCGGGCAGGGCGGCAATCGGTCTCCTGGCGCTGGCCGGCAGCACCTGGCGTCGCGACGAGGTCATCCGCTGGCTGGAGTGCGCCCCCGTCACCACCGGACCCCGCGGCGTGCGGGCGCCCGTCGATCGTTGGGACGACGTGTCGGCCCGCGCGGGAGTGGTCGAAAGTCTCGACCAGTGGGCCGAGCGCCTCGAGCGGTTCGCCGCCATGGGCGCCGGGCGCCAGGACCACGTCGCCCGGAATGCCTCGGAGTCCCAAGCGGCCCATCGACTGGCCGAGTTCGTCGCCACGCTGGCGCGGGAGGCCGATCTGGGTGAGCGGCGACGCTGGACGGACTTCTGTGACTGGATTCGTCGCCTCCTCGATCTCTACGTCCTTCCCGAGGATGGCGCCGCGGTGTGGCCGCCCATCGAACGCCTGGCGGCCCTGGACGTGCGACAGGTCATCGAAGATCTGAAGGCCCTCGACGCGGTGTCGGCCGGCACCGACCTGCCCTGGTTCCGACACACGCTGGCGGGCGAGCTGCGGTCCCGCCGGCTCCGACGCGACCACGAGGGCGACGACGAGACCGACGCAGCGAACGACGTCCGGGCCCTGCCCGGCGCGACCGGCAGCGGGGTCTTCGTGGGCTCCTTCGCGGACGCCCGCGGGCTCGGCTTCGAACATTGCTTCGCCGTCGGCCTGGCCGACGGCCTGGCCCCGGCGTATCTAGACGAGGGTCTCCTCCCCGACCTCGGGGGCGACGCGCCACCGGGCTGGCCGACCACGCTCAACCGTCAGGAGGAGCAACGATCCGACTTCTGCGAGGCGCTGGCATCGGCCCGGGCCCCTGCAGTCGCGACCTGGCCCCGGGTCGATCCGCGGACCGGCCGCGAGCTGACCCGGTCGCGCTGGCTCGACGGGCTGGCCTCCGAGGAGGTGGCGTCCTTCGAGGCCGGGCTGCGCGGCGTGGTGGCCGGCCAGCCGGCCGCGTCGGGCGCGGACCGGCGGTTGGCGCTCCTCTTCGACGCCGCCGGTCGCTCGATCGATCTGCGCGGGCATTCCCTGGTGACGGACGCGGGACCGGGCGCGGACCCGCTCGACGTCATCGCACTGCGCGAGGCGTACGGGGCGGCGGTCGCCCGGCAGTCCCCCGAGTTCAGCCGGTTCGATGGGTACGTCGGCACGATCGGTGCGGAGGAGGCCGGGATCGACCGCGAGCTGTCGCCCACCCGGCTCGAGCAGTACGCGCAGTGCCCACGGAAGTTCTTGCTCGACCGCCAGCTCCACGTGTTGGCGCCGTTCCGGCCCGAGGCGAACGAGCAGATCGAGCCGCGCGACCGGGGCACGCTCATCCACGGCATCCTCGAGGCCTACGTCCGCCAGCGGATCGAGCAGGGAGCCCCGGCCTCGCTCGAACGGCTGCTCGAGATCGGCCTCGAACAGTTCGGCGTGGCCGAGGCCGAGGGGCGGTGCGGCCTGCCGCTCATGGCCCACGTGGAGCGGCTGACCTTGCTGCGAGAGCTCCGTCGATTCTTCGACGAGGACGTCCTCCAACCCGTCGCCGTCGAACTGCGCTTCGGTGGGGCCGCCGCCAAGCACGACGTGGCGGACGACCGGCTCGACGTCGACGAACCCGACGGCGACGTCGAGTCCGAGTTCCCGCCGCTCGAGGTCGCGCTCGCCGACGGACGCCGCCTGCGGTTCGGGGGATCGATCGACCGGGTGGACCACGGCCCGGACGGGACGACCGTCGTCAGCGACTACAAGACGGGGAGCCAGCGCGACCTGGCAAAGCTCCGCCACGACCCGGTCGCCGGCGGCACCAAGCTGCAGCTACCGATCTACGCCATGGCGGCGCGGGCCTACCTCGACCCTGCCGGCGAGGTGAAGGCTCGCTACTGGCTCACGTCCTGGCAGCGCAGTTCCCCCTCCTATGAGTGCGATCTCTCCCCCGAGCTCGAAGAACGCGCCAAGGAGGCGATGGGTCTCATCGTCTCGGGCATCGAGTCCGGCGCGTTTCCCGGCGTCCCGGGCGAGCTCGACACCATGCCCGGCGGCACCTTCGAAAACTGCCGCTTCTGCGACTTCGACCGCTTGTGCCCCGCGGACCGGGACCGCCGGTGGGCGACGGTGCGAGAGAGCCCGCTGGTCGCACCCGTCGTCGAGCTGAAGGAGGAAGAGCCGCCGGCCGGCATGGAGGGCATGGTCCGCGGTGTGCCCCTCGCAGACGGGTCGGGGACGTGATCGCGACCCCCGCCCCGTTGGCCGACGCGGCGGCCCGGCAGCGGATCGTCGATGATCTCGACTGCGAACTGGCCGTCGACGCCGCCGCGGGCAGCGGCAAGACGACGGTGCTCGTGCAGCGCGTCGTGTCGCTCGTGCGTTCCAAGCGCGTCCCGATGCGGGCCATCGCCGCCATCACCTTCACCGAGGCCGCCGCGGCAGAACTGCGAACCCGGCTGCGGGTGGCCCTCACCGACGCCGGCCGGACCGACCCCGACCTGGCCAGCGCGGTCCACGAGGTCGACGAAGCCGCGGTCAGCACGATCCACGCCTTCGCGCGACGGATCCTCGTCGAGCACTGGCTGTCGGCGGGCCTCCCGCCGCGCGTCGACGTGCTCGACGCCCCGGCCGAGCAGATCGAGCAGCGGGTCCGCTGGCGGGAGTTCACGAACGAGCTCCTGGCCGACCCCGACGCGGGTCCCATGCTCGTGCGCGCGTTCGCCACGGGCCTCCGCCTGAGCAACCTGCCCGAGGTCGCCGGGGCCCTGTCGTCGCAGCACCACCGGCTCGACGACCGGGTCCGCAGTGCGCTGGCCGCCGAGCGCCTGCTCCGGGCCGACCCGCCGGTCGACCTGGGTCCGCTCGTCGTCGCGCTCGACGACGCCCTGGCCTATCTCCCGCACTGCACCGATGACCGGGACGCGCTGCTGGCGCATCTCCAATCGGCGGTGGACACGGCGCGGCGGCGAATCCTTCGCCTGGCGCCGGGCGACGACGTCACGGCGCTGTCGGTGCTCGACGACCTGGCCAAGCTCTCCTGCGCCAACGGCAAGGCCAACAGCTGGACGTGCCCCGTCCAGGACGTGCGCGACCAATGCCAGGCGGCCGAAGACGTCCGGAACAAGATCCTGGCGGAGGTCCGCCAATCGGTGACGGCCGACCTCTTGTGGCGGATGGCCGAATGGGCCGTCCGCTGCGCCAGGCAACGGCACGACGAGGGGAGGCTCACGTTCCACGACCTGCTCGTCGAGACCTGCCGGCTTCTGCGGGACGACGCGAACGTCCGGCGCGCGGTGCGCGCCCGGTATCGGTGCCTGCTCATCGACGAGTTCCAGGACACCGACCCGCTGCAGGTCGAGCTGGCCGAGCTCCTGAGAACCGCTCCGCACGACCCGGCCGAGGAGACCGGGCCGGCGCGGCTGTTCGTGGTGGGCGATCCCGAACAGTCGATCTACCGGTTCCGCGGCGCCGACCTCGCACTGTTCATCGACACCGTCGACGCGCTGGAGGACCGGCTCGAACTCGCCTCCAACTTCCGTTCGGTGCCCGGCGTCCTCGACTGGGTGGACGAGCTCTTCGGGCGTTCGGATTGGGACGGGGGGAACGGCCCGGGCACCGTCCACCGGGCGCTGTCGGCCGTCCGCGACGCGCCCGACCAGCGGGGCCACCCGTCGGTGGTCCTCTACGGGGACGCCTCTCGGGTCCCAGCGTCCCAGGTCCGCCAGTTGGGCGCAGAGGAGACCGCGCAGCTCATGCGCCGGGTCGTCGATGAGGCCTGGCTCGTGCAGGAGCCCAGCGCCAAGGCGGTCACACCCCGGCCCGTGCGGTTCGGGGACGTCGCCATCCTCATCCCGACCCGCACCTCGCTCCCCGCGCTCGAGCGCGCGCTCGAAGACGCCGCCGTCCCCTATCGGCTGGAGGGGGTCTCGCTGGTGTGGGCCGCGCAAGAGGTCCGGGACCTGTTGGCCATCTTGCGTGCGGCCGAGGACCCGGCCGATGCGGTCGCCGTCGTGGCCGCGCTTCGGACGGCCGCGCTGGCCTGCGGCGACGACGACCTCGTGCGGTTCCATTCCGAGGCCACGTCCTGGGACCCGCGTGGGCTCACCGACGCGGTCGACGAGGACGATCGGGTCGTGCGCGCGATGCGGCTCCTGGCGGAGCTCCACGCGCGACGGATGTGGCTCGAACCCTCCCAGCTCGTCTCTCTCGTGCTCGAGCGGCTCCATCTCTTCGATCTGGCGCTCGTACACGAGCGCCCACGCGACCACTGGCAGCGGCTGCGTTGGGTGCTGGACCAGGCCCGGGCCTTCGACGAGGCGATCGGCGGCACGCTGGGCGACTTCCTGACATGGATCGACCTGCGCCAGGACGAAGGATGGAGCAGCTCGCTCGGGCCGCCCGAGCCCGACGATGACGCCGTGCGGGTCCTCACGATCCACGGCGCCAAAGGCCTCGAGTTCCCGGTCGTGTTCCTCACCGGACTCGAGGGGTTCGATCGCGGCCACCCGGCGGCCCGGGTGCTGTGGGACGACGCCGGTGTGCCCCGGGTCAGGATCGTCCGCGAGTTCGCGTCCCCCGGCTACGAAGCGCTGGCCGACACCGACAAGGACCTCGACGGTGACGAACGTCGCCGTCTCCTCTATGTCGCGATGACTCGGGCACGCGACCATCTCCTCGTCGATGTCTCGCGCAAGGACCAGACCGGCTCGCTGTTGATCCGGCTCGCCGCCGCCTGCCAGGAGTTTCCGGCGGCGTGGTGCCGGCCGCCGCAACCGGTCGAGCGCCCGTCGCTTTCACTCGCCGCTTCGGTCGAGCCGTCCCGCGCCGGCCCCGCCGACGGTGCGGCGGCTCACGCGCGATGGGTCGCGCAGCGGCGCGCCACCCTGGCGGCGGGCGCACGCCAACCGGCGTGGTCCGCCACCGCCCTCTCGGAGCGGCCCGGCGGACTCGCGCTGGAGGCCGAGGTCCACTCCACGCGCGACCCCTCCCAGGGACGCGACGAAGAGCCGGCCGGCCGGCTGGCGCCGCCGAGCGGGGAAGAGCAGCGCCTCGTCGGACGCGCCGTGCACGACACGCTGGCCAAGGTGGACCTCCGAGGATGGGCGGACGGCCCCGCGGTCGAGGACGCGGGGCGATCCGAGGCACTGCGGCTCCTCGCCGAGACCGCCACCCGGGCGCAGGGACTCGAAGAGGCGCGGGCGGCCGACGTGGCCCGACTCGCTCGCCGGGCGCTCGGAGCGCCCACGGTCCGAGCACTGGCCGGCGTGCGACACTTCCGCGAGCTGCCGCTGGCCGCGCCGGTCGAACCCGGGAACGGGGACGCCGGGGTGATCGAGGGATTCGCCGATCTGGTCGGGCAACTGGTCGACGGGCTGGTGGTGGTCGACTTCAAGACGTTCGTCGACCGGCACACCCGATCGCACGCGACCAACCCCGAACACCTTCGACAGGTCGCGGCGTATGCCTACGCGCTGCGTTGCGCCACCGGACTGCCGGTCACCCGCGCGGTCGTCTGCTACCTGTTCGACGACGGGGCAGACGAGGTTGCACTGATGGGCGAAGCGCTCGACGCGGCGATCGCCGACGTGCTCGACGCCGCGCGCCGGGCCGCGCGCGAAGGGTTGGCTAGCCCGTCCCGCTGAGACCGGGCAGCTCGTCGGGGTCGACGGTCTCGACCGCCACGTCGACCACCAACGCCGGCCGACGGAAGGGCTGGTCCTCGACCACGTCGACCAGCAGCTCCGGCGCCTGGGGGAGACGCGGCGTCGACGTCACGGGGTGCAGCTCGGGCAGGTCCTTCGCCCCGTGTCCGACGACCCCGAGATCGGGGAAGCGGCGAGCCGAGACGAGCACGCGCGACTCGAGCGAGCCGACGGCGTCGTTGAACGCTTCGACCGTGCCGCTCAGGTTTTTGTGCACCTTGGCCAGGTGACCGCCCAGGACCCGCAGCCGGTCATAGAGCTCGGACCCGAGCTCTTGGACGGCTCGGGCGTTCTCGGCCAGCGCCTTCTCCTGCCACCCGAGGGCGATCGTCCGGAGCAACGCGATGAGCGAGGTGGGCGTCGCCAGCACCACCCCGCTGGCAAAGCCGTGCTCCATGAGCTCTTGGTCGTGCTCCAGGGCGGCCGCGAGGAGCGGGTCGCCCGGCACGAACGCGACGACGAGCTCGGGTGAGCGGTCGAATTGCTGCCAGTACTCCTTCTTGGCGAGCTGGTCGACGTGGGTGCGCAGCTGGCGGGCATGGGTGACCAGGTGGATCTCGCGGGTCGGCTCGTCGTCGGCTTCGATGGCCCGGAGGTACGCGTCCAGGGGGACCTTGGCGTCGATCACGATGCGCCCGCCGCCCGCCAGGTTCACGACCATGTCCGGCCGCAGGCGACCCTCGTCGCTGTTCGTGGTGACCTGCTCCTCGAAGTCGCAGTGCAGGACCATGCCCGACATCTCGACCACGTTCTTCAGCTGCAGCTCTCCCCAGCGGCCGCGGGTCTGGGGCGCCCGCAGCGCGGTGACGAGGTTGCGTGTCTCCTTCTGCAGCGTCTCCTGGGAGGCACTGAGCTGGCGGACCTGGTTAGTCAAGCCGCTGTAGGCGCCCTGGCGGTCGAGCTCGAGTTGGCGGAGTCCCTGCTCGTAGCGGGTCAGCGTGTCCTGCAGGGGCTGGAGGAGCGTGGCGATCGCCTCTTGGCGCTGGCCCAGCTCACCTCGGGCCGACTCGTGGGCCTCCCGGAGTCGGGTGTCGGCCAGGGTGAGGAAGTGCTCGGAGTTCTGGCGCAGCGCGTCCCCCGACAGCTCCGCGAACCGGCCGATCAGCGCCTCCCGGTCCTGCTCGATGAGGGCGGCCCGCTCGTGCAGCGCGGTCCGGAGCTGCTCCACCTCGGCCGAGAGCCGGGCCTGATCGGCCCGCGCCTCGGAGAGGGTGCCGTGGGAGGCGGCCAACTGCGCCGTCTGGGCCGCGACCACGGCTTGGGCGTCCGTCAGGCGAGCCTCGGCCGTGCGGGCCTGCACGGTCAGGCCGGCGTCGCGCCGCATGCGAACGACCCAGGCGATCGCCGCGCCGAGCAGCACGCCGAGCACGAGCCCGATGACGAGGCCCTCGCTCATCGTGCGCCTCGAGATCCTGTCCGATGCCCCCGACCTCGACGAAGCATGCGCGTGCGCCCAGCTGGAGGTGCCATGTTTCGCAGCGTACCGGGGGGGTGTATCAGCGATCGGGACCGTCGGCGTCACCCGGGCGCCACCGACCGGGCCCAGCGCCGAACCCGGTACCGTAGGTCGGTGGCTCGTTCCTTCGGCACCGGCATGCGGCGCGGTCGATCGCGTGCGGTCCCCATTCCCGACGTCCGTCCGACCGAATCGGTCGAGCCTGATCCGGTCCCGACCTGGCTGGGGGCCGACCCGGCCGGACGCGGCGCCGCCGAGGGAATCGGGACGAGCGGCGCCGCCGTGCTGGCCGAGATCGACCGGCTGTTCGTCCAGGCCTTCGCGCTGGTCGGCGAAGCCATCGCCGGGGCCACCCACGCCCTGCTGGCGGCCGACCGCGAGGCCGCCAAGCAGCTCATGCACCGAGACGAGCTGGTGGACCAGCTCAGCCACCAGATCGCCGGGCTGGCCCAGGAACGCCTCTTGTCCGGAGAGGGGTCGTTGCAGGAACGCCGCGAACTGTTGGCGGTGCTGCGGATGCTGCCGGACCTGGAGCGCAACGGGGACCTGGCCGAGCACATCGCCCGGCGGGCCGCCCGGGGCCTCGGCGTCGAGATGTCGGCGCGCAGCCGGGGGCTCGTCGAACGCATGGGCGAGGTGGCGACGACGATCTGGCGGAGCACCGCCGACGTCTTCGCGTCCCGCTCGGTGGCTCAGGCGGTGCTGGTCGACGACCTGGACGACGAGATGGACGACCTGCACGTGACGCTCACCGCCGAGGTGGCGACGGGCACGATGCCGCTGCCGGTGGCGATCGAGCTGGCCATGGTCGCCCGGTTCTTCGAGCGCTTCGGCGACCACGCGGTGAGCCTGGCCCGGCGGATGGCGGCCCTCATCAGCGGCGGCCCGGAGCCCGGCACCTCGGGACCCGACTGACCGCAGCTCAGAAGCGGAGCTCGACCAGCGCCTCGGCGATCTGGACAGCGTTGAGCGCCGCCCCCTTGCGGAGGTTGTCCCCGCTCAAGAACAGCGCCAGCCCGTGGGGCGTCCCGTGGGCCCGCCGCACCCGTCCGACCAGGGACACGTTGCCCCCGGCCGCCTGGAGCGGCGTCGGGATCTTGGAGAGCGCGACCCCGGGCGCGTGCGCCAGGCACTCGCGGGCGCGATCGGGCGAGAGATCCCGCTCGAACTCCGCGACGATCGCCATCGAATGGCCGGTGAACACCGGAACGCGCACGCAGGTGCAGGTGACCACCAGGCCGGGCAGATCGAGGATCTTGCGGCTCTCGTTGCGAAACTTCTGCTCCTCGTCGGTCTCCTCGGAGTCGTCGTCGACGATCGAGCCGGCCAGCGGGACCACGTTGTGCGCGATCGTCGCCGGGAACTTGGCGTGGGCCGGGAACTCGACGGCGCCGCCGTCGAAGGTGAGCTCGGCCGCCACGTCGACGGTCTTCGCCAACTGCTCGGCCAGCTCGGCCACGCCCGCCTTCCCCGAGCCCGAGACCGCCTGGTAGGAGGAAACGACGAGGCGGCAAAGGCCGGCCTCGTCGTGCAGGGCCTTCAGCACGGGCATCGCCACCATGACGGTGCAGTTGGGGTTGGCCACGATGCCCTTGGGCGTGCTGCGCAGCGCGTCGCGGTTCACCTCGGGCACGACGAGCGGGACGTCGGGGTCCATGCGCCAGGCAGACGAGTTGTCCACCACGAGCGCCCCGGCGGCGGCCAGGCGCGGGCTCAGCTCACGCGACGAGGCCGCACCCGCCGAGCACAGCGCGATGTCGATGCCCGAGAGGTCCGCGGTGGCGGCGTCCTCGACCTCGACCTCGCCGTCGCCCCAGGGGAGCCGCGAGCCCGCCGAGCGGGCGGAGGCGAGGAACCGCACGTCGTCGACCGGGAAGGCCCGTTCGACGAGCATCCCCCGCATGACGGTGCCCACCTGGCCCGTTGCCCCGACGACGGCGACCCGCATCCGGCGATTCTACGGGACGGCGAGGCGAGGCCGACCCGAAGCGTCGGACCCGCGCCCTCAGGCCAGCCCGAACGCCGCGTGCAGGGAGCGGACGGCGCGCTCGACCTCGGCCGTGCGGACCATGCAGGAGATGCGGATCGTCGACGTCGAGATCATGTCGATGTTGATGCCGTCGGACGCCAGGGTCTCGAACATGGTCGCCGTGACGCCGGGATGGGACTTCATCCCGGCACCGATCACCGACACCCGGGCCACGTCGTCGTCGGAGGAGACGCCGGACGCGCCGAGCTCCCCCTTCAGCTGGTCGCACACCTGCACCGAGCTGGCCAGGTCCACCTTGGGCACCGTGAACGAGATGTCGGTGGTCCCGTGCAACGAGGTGTTCTGGACGATCATGTCGACGTTGATCGACTGATCGGCGAGGGACCGGAAGAGCCGCGCCGCGATGCCCGGCCGGTCCGTCACCCCGGCGATGGTCACCTTCGCCTCGGAGGTGTCGTGGGTCACGGCCGTGACGATGGCTTGCTCCATGGAGGGATCCTCCTCGGTGATCCAGGTGCCGGGTTCCCACGTGAAGCTCGAGCGCACGTGGAGCGGCACCTTGTGGTTGCGAGCGAACTCGACGGCCCGCAGCATGAGCACCCGCCCACCGGTGGCCGCCATCTCGAGCATCTCCTCGAAGCTGACCCGGCCCAGCCGCCGGGCCTCCGGCACGATGCGCGGGTCCGCGCTGAAGACACCGGTCACGTCCGTGTAGATCTCGCAGACGTCGGCGTCGAGCGTAGCGGCCACCGCGACCGCGGTCATGTCCGACCCACCCCGACCGAGCGTCGTGACGTCGCGTTCGGTGGAGACCCCCTGGAAGCCGGCGACCACCGGGACGATGCCCTTCTCCAGGGCCTCGCGCAGGCGATCCGCCTTCACCTCGATGATCTTGGCCCGGGTGTGGTCGGTGTCGGTGATGATCCCGGCCTGGCTCCCGGTGTAGGACTCGGCGTGCACGCCGAGGTCGGCGAGCGCGATGCAGAGCAAGGTCATCGAGATGCGCTCGCCGACGCTCACCAACATGTCGTACTCGCGGGGCGGGGGCGGGGCCTCGCTCACCTCGGAAGCCAGGTGGATCAGGTCGTCGGTGGTCTTCCCCATGGCGCTCACGACGGCCACCACCGAATCGCCCGACCGGAGCGTCCGGTCGATGTGCTCGGCCACCGCCCGGATGCGATCGGCGTCGCCGACCGAGGTCCCGCCGAACTTCTGGACTCGCAGCGCCATGTCCAAAGCGACGCTACGAGCGGGCCTCCCCAGGGTCAACCACTGGGCCGCACCCCTGATTTCGGGCCTCATTTGGGCGGCCGATAGGGTGTCGACCCGTGCCCAGCGCCAAGCGAGCCCGTCAGCGAGCCGGGCGTGAAGCGGCTCGGGCCGCCCTAGCCAGGCAGCAGCAGCGCAGGAAGTTGGTCCGACGCGGGATCACCGTCGCCATCGTGGCGGCCGCCGTGGTGGGCTCCGTCTACCTGATCACGCGGCCCAAATCGTCCCCGCCTGCGGGACCGCTCACCCCCCAGGAGGCGGCCAACGCGCTCGCCGTGAAGGCCGGCTGCCCCGCGGCCACCGCCACGCGCGTCAACACCCTCACCTTCACCAAGGCGCCCCCCGTGACCATCGACACGTCGAAGACCTACACGGCCGCCGTGAAGACGACGCTGGGCACGTTCGTCATCACCCTCGACGCCAGGGCGTCCCCAGTCGCCGTGAACAACTTCGTCTTCCTGGCCCAGAAGAACTTCTACCGCTGCGTGATCTTCCACCGGGTCATCCCCGGCTTCGTCGACCAGACCGGCGACCCGACCGGCACCGGCACCGGCGATCCCGGCTACCAGTTCACCGAGGCCGCCCCGGCCGTCGCGACCCCCCAGTACCCGCTCGGTTCGGTCGCCATGGCCAACTCGGACAACCCGGCCTCGTCAAACCCCAAGACCAACGGGAGCCAGTGGTTCGTGGTCGCCGGCGCCCAGGGCGAGACGCTGCCACCCGACTACGTGCTGTTCGGTCACGTCACCTCGGGGATGGCCGTCGTCACCAAGATCAACAAGGACGGGTCGACGAGCGGCGTTCCGCCGAAGGTCACCCAGCGCATCCTGTCAGTGACCATCCACGAGTCCTAGGAGCCACGTGCCCGATCAAGAGTTGCCCGCCGCCGACGGTTCGAGCCCCAAGCGCCAGAAGTTCAGCGCGGAACCCCCGATGTGCATCGACCCGGCCAAGCGCTACACGGCCACCATGACGACGTCGAAGGGCACCATGGTGATCGCGCTCGATCCCGTCGCCGCGCCGCGCACGGTGAACAGCTTCGTGTTCCTGGCCCGCTACCACTACTACGACGGGATCGTCTTCCACCGCGTGATCCCGGGCTTCGTCCTGCAGGGCGGGGACCCCGAAGGGACGGGCCGCGGCGGCCCCGGCTACCAGTTCGCCGACGAGCTGCCCAAGCCCGGGCGCTACCAGATCGGCTCGCTGGCCATGGCCAACGCCGGACCGAACACCAACGGCAGCCAGTTCTTCGTCATCAGCGGACCCGACGGCGCGCAGCTCCCGCCGCAGTACTCGTTGTTCGGCGCGGTCGTCTCGGGGGGAGAGGTCGTGAAGGCGATCGACGCCATCGGGACCCGCTCGGGCACCCCGACGGAGAAGGTGATCATCGAGTCGGTCACCATCGAGGAGTCCGACTAACCACCACACGGGCGACCGGGAGGCTGCTCCATGATGCACGGGGGCACGGCCGAGCCGGAGGTCGTTGGCGCCGTCGCCTCCCAGCTTCTCTCCGAGGACCTGCTCGGCCCGCCCCAGCGCCTGGCCCGGGGGTACCGCAACGAAAACTGGACGGTCCGCGTCAGGGGTCGCAGTGTTCTGGTCAAGATTGCCAACCTCGACGCCGACCTGGGGAAGCTCGCCGCGGCCTGGTGCGCGCAAGACCTCGCGCACCGCTCCGGCGTCCCGACGGGGAAGCCCGTCGGCTTCCTCGAGCGGTGCGATGCGCTCGGCGGTCGGACGGTCAGGCTGATCGAGTACATCGAAGGCGGGCGCCCCGAGGACTCTCTGGGGGCCGACGGATCCGTCGCGCCGTTCTTCGCATCCCTCGGCGAGACGATCGCCCACCTGCACCGGATCCCGGTCCGCGGATTCTCGTCCCGGCTCGACGGATCGGCACCGACGTTCGACACCTGGGAGGGCTACGTCAACCACCGGCTGGTGAGCGTGACGCAGCGAGCCCTCGACACGGCGGTCTTCACGAAACGCGAGCTGCGCGCCGCGACCGAAGGCCTCGATCAATTGGCGGGCCGGGTCTCGCCGGTGGTGACTCCGTCGCTCACGCACCGCGACCTGTATCTCGAGAACCTCCTCGCCGGAGAGGGCGGGACCGTGCACGCCCTCCTTGACTGGGATACGGCCGAGGCGTGGGACCCGATGGTGGACCTCGTCAAGCTCCGTTGGCAGGTCTTCTCCAGGTACGCCGGAGCGAGCCAGGCGTTCTGGCGTACCTATATCGGGGCAGGGGCACCGCCTCCCCTCCTCGGCGAACGGCTGCACCTCGTCGACGTGCTCGAGCTTGTCAACACCGTCTCGAACGCCCGAATGGCGGGGTGGGCCAACTTCGAGGAGCAGAGCCGCCGCAACCTCGAGGAGGCCGTGACCCGCTTCCAGAGCTGAGAATCAGGCTCAGCTCGAGAGCTCGGCCAGTCCCCGCTGGGCCACCTTCCCGTCGACGAAGACGGTGGGCTCGCCGGCGCCGGCACTGCGCCAGGATCCGCTCGGGTCTCGAATCAGTGCGGTGCGCTCGGGGATGCCGACGACGGGCAGCCCTTTTGGTGCCAGCGCCACCGAACGGTGCAGCTTCGCGCCGTGCGCGTCCTCGTGGGCGTCGCCGAACTGCGGCACGACCGCCATCCGCTCCACCAACCCGAGCCCGACGGTGAGCGCGCCGCCCCGGGGATCCACCATCGGATCGGTGAGGACCATGGCGCCCGCGGCCGATCCGGCGACCACGGCGCCGGTTCGCCACGCGTCCAACAGCGCGCCGAAGAGTCGGGAACCCTTCAGCACGGAGCGCAGGTGCAGCGGGGAACCGCCGCCCAGGTAGATGAAGCGGGCGCGCGCCACCACGGCCACTGCGCCGGCGTCCTCGGCGTCGGCCCGGCTGAGCACCATGAGACCCTCGACCTGCGCGCCCAGGTCCGCGAACCACGTCGCTGCGGCCAGCACCTGGCGCTCGGGATGCTCATAGGCGCCGGCCGTCGGGAGCACGACCACCTCGGTGCCGCCCGAGGCCGCCAGGAGTTCGGCGTCGAAGGAGCAGCCCGGCGTCCACTCGCCGCCACCGACGAGAGCGAGCACGCCCGGCGCGGTGTCCATGGGCCTCACTCTGGCACGTCCGGCTAGCTCCCCCTCGTTGCCCTTGGTTCGATGCGCCCCCCTCCCGGTACCATCGGCCCATGTCAATCAAGCGCGTGGGCATCGTCGGGTCCGGGATCATGGGCACAGGCATCGCCGAGGTCGCGGCCGCCACCGGCCACGACGTGGTGCTACGAAGCCGGACCGACGCCGGCGCGCAGGGCATGCGCGACCGTCTGGAGAAGTCGCTCAACCGTCAGGTGGAACGCGAACGCAAGACCGAGGCCGAACGCGACGACATCCTCGGGCGGGTCGAGGTCACGAGCAAGCTGAAGGATCTCGCCTCGTCCGAAATCGTCATCGAGTCGGTGATCGAGGACCGGACCGTGAAGCGGGAGCTCTTCGCCGAGCTCGACGCGATCTGCGCGGACGCAGTCGTGCTGGCCACCAACACTTCGACCTTGGCGGTCGTGGAACTGGCCATGGAGACCAAGCGCCCCGAGCGGGTCTGCGGCATCCACTTCTTCAACCCGGCCCCGGTGATGGCGCTGGTCGAGCTGGTGCGCCCGATCACGGCGTCCGACGACACCATGGACGTCGCCCGCCGTTTCGCCGTCGGCTGCGGCAAAGAGACGGTCGAGGTGAAGGACGAGGCCGGATTCGTGGTCAACGCGCTCCTCTTCCCGTACCTCAACAACGCGGTGCGCCTGTTGGAGGGAGGCGTGGCCACCAAGGAGGGCATCGACGCCGCCATGGTCGGCGGCTGCGGCTTCCCGATGGGCCCGTTCGCCCTCCTCGACCTCGTGGGCCTCGACACCTCGGTCGCCATCCTCGACGCCCTCTACGACGAGCACCGGGAGCCCAACTACGCGGCGGTGCCCCTGCTGCGCCGGATGGTCTCGGCAGAGCAACTGGGCCGGAAGTCCGGCCACGGCTTCTACGACTACCGCACCTAGGCCCCCGGTGCACCGCCTCGGGCCGCGGCGGGTCGGTCGGTCGTTCGGCCTCTTCGGGCAGAATGGGGTGGCCGGCACGGCCGGCCGCACTGGAGGTGTCGGACATGGCTGACGCGGCGAACCCCCGCCCGCGACGCGATCCGCCCTGGGTGATGCGCACCTACTCGGGTCACTCGACCGCCCGGGCCTCCAACGAGCTCTACCGAACCAACCTCGCCCGCGGCCAGACCGGGCTCTCGATCGCCTTCGACCTGCCCACCCAGACCGGCTACGACCCCGACGACCCCGAGGCCACCGGCGAGGTCGGCAAGGCTGGCGTCCCGGTCGTCCACCTGGGGCACATGCGCCAGCTCATGGACGGCATCCCGGTGGCCGAGATGAACACGTCGATGACCATCAACGCCACCGCCGCCTGGCTGCTCGCGCTCTACATCGCCAACGCGCAGGACCAGGGGGTGGGTCCCGAGCAGCTGGCCGGCACCACGCAGAACGACATCGTGAAGGAGTACCTGTCCCGGGGCACCTACATCTTCCCCCCGGGGCCGAGCCTGCGGCTCATCGTCGACACCATCACCTACACGGTCCGCCACGCCCCACGCTGGAACCCGATCAACGTCTGCAGCTACCACCTCCAGGAGGCGGGCGCGACGCCGGTCCAGGAGGTGGCCTACGCGCTGGCGACAGCCGTCGGCGTGCTCGACGCGGTGAGATCTTCGGGCAAGGTGGAGGAGTCAGAGTTCCCAGACGTCGTCGGTCGCATCAGCTTCTTCGTGAACTCCGGCGTCCGCTTCGTCGAGGAGACCTGCAAGATGCGCGCCTTCACCGCGATGTGGGACCGCATCTGCAAGGAGCGCTACAGGGTCGACGACGAGAAGCTGCGGCGCTTCCGCTACGGCGTGCAGGTCAACTCGCTCGGGCTGACCGAGAGCCAGCCCGAGAACAACGTCCCCCGCATCGTCCTCGAGACCCTGGGCGTCACGCTGTCGAAGGACGCCCGCGCCCGGGCCCTCCAGCTCCCGGCCTGGAACGAGGCGCTCGGGCTGCCCCGGCCCTGGGACCAGCAGTGGTCGCTGCGGATCCAGCAGATCCTCGCCTTCGAGTCGGACCTGCTCGAGTACGACGACCTCTTCGCCGGCTCCCATGTCGTCGAGGCCAAGACACGCGAGCTGATGGACGCCGCGCAGGCCGAGCTCGACGACGTGCTGACGATGGGCGGCGCGTTCTCCTCCATCGACACCCTGAAGCGTCGCCTGGTGAGCAGCCAGGCCGAGCGCGTGCGGCGCATCGAGACCGGCGAGCAGCAGGTGGTCGGGGTCAACTGCTTCACCGACACCGCCCCGTCGCCGCTCCAGGTCGACGGGGGCGCCGACAGCTTCCTCCGGCTCGACCCGACCGTCGAGGCGCAGTTGCAGGCCGACGTGGCCGAGTGGCGCCGCCAGCGCGACGGGGCCGCGGTCCGGCGGGCGCTCGACGAGCTGCGCCGGGCCGCACAGGACGAGGACACCAACGTCATGCACGCGACCATCGCGCTGGCGCACGCCGGCGGGACGACCGGCGAGTGGGGCCGCGCGCTGCGCGAGGTGTTCGGCGAGTACCGGGCGCCGACCGGTGTCGACGGGGGCGTCGGTCACCGCGGCGGCGAGCTGGCCACCGTGGTCGCCCGGGCCAAGGCCCTGGCCGAGGCCACGGGGTCCCCGCCCCGCCTGCTCGTCGCCAAACCAGGGCTCGACGGCCACTCCAACGGGGCCGAGCAGATCGCGGTCGCCGCCCGCGACGCCGGGTTCGAGGTCGTCTACCAGGGCATCCGGCTGACCCCCGAACAGATCGTGGCCGCCGCCCGCGACGAGGACGTCGACATCGTCGGGCTCTCCATCCTCTCGGGGAGCCATCTCGAGCTGGTGCCCGAGATCCTCGACCGGCTGGCCGCGGCGAGGGTCGACGCCCTGGTCGTGGTCGGGGGGATCATCCCGCCCGACGACGCAGACGTCCTGGTCGGCAAGGGGGTGGCGGCCGTGTTCACCCCGAAGGACTTCCAATTCGGCCGCATCATGGACGAGCTGGTGACGCTCGCCGAGCGCCGAAGGGCGCGCGCTTGAGTGCCGGCCTCAGCGGGTCCAGGGCCGCTCGCGCCGGAAGGCCACCGGGCGGACCCACCAGCGCCCGCTGAAGCGCCAGCCGCCCCCCTCGGGGTCGGGCGGCGGCGCCTTCGGCCAGGCCTCCGCGACCGCGGTCGCGATGGCCGCCAGCACCGCCTCATCGGGGACCGGTCGGGGCGGCAGCCCCAGGTCAGCGGGAGGAGGACCCGACGTCACAACGGCACGTTGCCGTGCTTGCGCCGCGGCAGCTCCTCGCGCTTGGAGGCGAGCATGTTGAGGCTCCGGATGAGGATCTTGCGGGTGTCGGCGGGCGAGATCACGTCGTCGACGTAGCCCCGTTCCGCCGCCACATACGGGTTGGCGTAGCGCTCGGTGTACTCCTCGACCAGCTCGGCCCGGCGCCCCACCGGGTCGGCGGCCTGCGCCAGCTCGCGCCGGTAGACGATCTCGACGGCCCCCTGCGGGCCCATGACGGCGAGCTCGGCCGACGGCCAGGCGTAGGCGAGGTCCGCCCCGATCGACTTCGAGTTCATGACCACGTAGGCGCCGCCGTAGGCCTTGCGCACCACGATCTGGATACGCGGGACGGTGGACTCGCAGTAGGCGTACAAGAGCTTCGCCCCGTGCCGGATGATCCCCCCGTACTCCTGGTCGGTCCCCGGCATGAATCCGGGCACGTCGACGAACGTGACCAGCGGGATGTTGAAGGCGTCGCAGGTGCGCACGAAGCGCGCCGCCTTCTCCGA
This sequence comes from Acidimicrobiales bacterium, assembly GCA_035604685.1. Classification (GTDB taxonomy): domain Bacteria; phylum Actinomycetota; class Acidimicrobiia; order Acidimicrobiales; family RAAP-2; genus DATNIB01. The sequence goes on from DATNIB010000053.1 coordinate 50,337, forward strand.
GGAGTCGATGTCGAGGACGCCGGCCAGCACCGAGGGCTGGTTCCCCACGATGCCGACCACCCGGCCGTCGAGGCGGGCGAAGCCACAGGTGATCGACATGGCCCAGTGGGAGTGGACCTCGAGGTAATCGCCGTCGTCGACCACCGCCGTGATGACCTTGGTCATGTCATAGGGCTGGTTCGACGAGGCCGGGATGAGCTCGACCAGCTCGGGGCAGGACCGCTCGGGGTCGTCGCCGCTCACCACGTGCGGCGCCTCTTCCAGGTTGTTGGAGGGGAGGAAGCTCAAGAGGTAACGGACGTCGTCGAGGCAGGCCTTCTCGTCGGGGGAGACGAAAGTGGCGACGCCCGACTTGGTGGCGTGGCTCATGGCCCCGCCCAGCTCCTCCAGGGTGACGTCCTCACCGGTGACGGTCTTCACCACGTCGGGCCCCGTGATGAACATGTGTGAACTGCCCTGGACCATGAAGATGAAATCGGTCATGGCCGGCGAGTAGACCGCGCCGCCCGCGCAGGACCCGAGCACCACGCTGATCTGGGGGACGACCCCGGAAGCCTGCACATTTCGCAAGAAGATGCCGCCGTAGTAGTGGAGGCCGACCACTCCCTCTTGCACCCGGGCCCCGCCGCCGTCGTTGAGGCCGATCACCGGCACACCGATGGAGGTGGCAAGGTCCATCAACTTGTGGATCTTCTCGCCGTGGACCTCACCGAGCGATCCGCCGCTCACCGTCGCGTCCTGGGCGAACAGACAGACCCGACGACCGTCCACGGTGCCGAACCCGGTCACGACCCCGTCGGTGTAGGGGCGGCTCTTCTCGACGCCCATGCCGTGGGCCCGGTGGCGGGCCAGCATGTCGAGCTCGTGGAACGACCCGTCGTCCAGCAGGTAGTCGATCCGCTCCCGGGCGGTGAGGCGCCCCCGGTTGTGCTGGCGCTCGACGGCCGCCTGGCTGCCGGCGTGGAGAGCCTCGTCGCGGCGGGTCGACAGATCGGCCAAGCGCTGTTCCATGGAGTGCTCCATGGCACACCACGCTACAAGAGGGTGCGCGGCCGACTCTCGGCGGCCCGGTCGGGGCGGTGGGCCTCGATCGAGCGCACCTCGCCGTCGTCGTCACGGCGGACCGCTACCTCGACGAAGCCGAGGTCCCGGCAGCGGCGCTCGAGCTCGACCCCCTGGTCGCCGCCCAGCTCGAGCAAGAGGACGCCGCCCGGCCGCAGCCAGCCCAGCGCCTCGCGCGCGGCGCGCTGCAGCTGGCGCGTGCCGCGGGGCCCGCCGTCGAGGGCGGCGCCCGGCTCGAAGGCGACCACGTCTCTCGGCAGCAGGTGCAGCGCCTCACTCGGGACGTAGGGGACGACGCCGGTGAACACGTCGACGGTGCCCCGCAGGGCGGCGGGGACCGGCGCCGTGAGGTCGCCGAGCCAGGTCTCGACGCCGTTGGCGCGCGCACAGGCGACCGCGGCCGGATCGAGGTCGGTGGCCACCACCCGGGCCGTCGGCCGGCGCGCCCGGAGCACGACGGGGATCGCGCCCGAACCGGTGCACACGTCGAGTGCCACGCCGCCGGCGGGCAGCAGCGCGGCGGCGCGTTCGACCAGGCGCTCGGTCTGCCAGCGCGGCACGTAGACGCCGGGGTGCACCGTGACCGGGAGGCCGCAGAACTGAACCTGGCCCACGATCCAGGCCGTCGGCTCCCCCGCGACCCGGCGCTCGACCAGGGCTGCCAGACGGCGGGCGTCCCCCGCCGCCGCCGCGATCAGCTCGGCCGCTTCCTCGTCGCTCGCCACGCAGCCGGCACGGGCGAGCGTCGCCGCCACCGCCGCCTGCGGGGACCCGGGCGGCGGCGCCCTACCGGCCGAGGCGGGTCACTCCTGGACCAGCTCGATCAAGGTGCCGAGCGCCCCCTTCGGATGCAAGAAGGCCACCGTGGTGCCGCGCGACCCCGGTCGGGGCGCCGCGTCGATGGCCCTCGCCCCGCCGTCGGTCGCCGCCTTTAGCGCGGCGGCGCAGTCGTCCACGCGGTAGCCGACGTGGTGCAGGCCCTCGCCGTTCTTCTCCAAGAACTTGGCGACCGGTGAGTCCGGCCGGGTGGGAGTCAGCAGCTGGACGTAGGAGCCCGACAGCTCGAGCAGCGCCTCTTCGACCCCGTCGTGCTCCACCTGCTCGCGGTGGGCGACCGTCGCCCCGAACACCCGCCCGTACCACGCAACGGCGGCGTCCAGATCGTTGACGGCGATGGCGACGTGGTCGATGGCGGTCAGTTGTGAGGGGCGGGCGCCCGGCGCACTCACGCGTGGTGCCGGCGGAACGCGGTGATCCGGTCCTCCCCCACCTCGGCCCGGCGCTCGGGGTCGTCGATGCCGAGACCCTCGCTCGGCGCCAGGCACAGCACGCCGATCTTCCCCTCGTGCAGGTTGTGGTGGACCTGGTAGGCGGCCTCGCCGACCTCGGTCAGCGGGAACACGGCCGAGAGCGGCGGCACGACCTTGCCCTGACAGACGAGCTGGTTGGCGTCCCAGGCCTCGCGGTAGTTGGCGAAGTGCGAGCCCTTGATGGTCTTGAGCTTCATCCACAGGTGCCGGTTGTCGTACTCGATCATGTAGCCAGAGGTGGCGGCGCAGGTCACGATCGTCCCGCCGCGCTTGCAGGCGAAGACCGACGCGCCCATGGTCTGGCGGCCGGGATGCTCGAAGACGATGTCGGGGTCGTCACCCACGAGGCCGCGCACGTCTCGCCCGAAGCGTCGCCACTCGGACTCGTCCTGGGTGTGCTCGTCGGCCCAGAAGCGGTAGTCGCCCGCCCGCCGGTCGATCACGGCCGCCACCCCGAAGTCGTGGAGCAGGTCGACCTTCTCGGGCGAGGACACGATGCCGATCGGGATGCCTCCGCCGTTCAGCACGTGCTGGACGGCGAAGCTCCCGAGGCCACCGGACGCGCCCCACACGAGCACCCGGTTGCCCTGGCGCATGGAGGCGCCGTTGGCCGACACGAGCATGCGGTAGGCGGTCGAATTGCAGAGCGCGTTGACCGCCGCCTCCTCCCAGGAGAGGTGGCTCGGCTTGGGCATCAGCTGGTTGGCCTTCACCACCGCGATCTCGGCCAGGCCGCCGAAGTTGGACTCGAAACCCCAGATCCGCTGATTGGTGGCCAGCATCGAGTCGTCGTGCGCGCTCGGGTCCTGGTCGTCGACGTAGTTGCAGTGCACCGTGACCTTGTCGCCCGGCCGCCAGTTGCGCACGGCCGAGCCCACGCTGAGCACCACGCCCGAGGCGTCGGAGCCGACCACGTGGTAGTCGAGGGCGTGCCGGGCGCCCCAGGAGCTCTCCTTGCCCAGCCGGTCGAGGAAGCCGAAGGTGGGCAGGGGCTCGAAGATCGACGTCCAGACCGTGTTGAAGTTGATGGCCGAGGCCATGACCGCCACGAAGGCCTCGTCGGGGGCCAGCTCGGGCAGGGCGACCTCGTCGATGTGCAACGACTTGCGCGGGTCCTTGTCCTCGGAGGCGACCCCCGAGAACATGTCGACCTCGTCGCGCCGGACGAAGGCGGCGCGGGTGGATTCGGGGATCGGCAAGCCGGCCAGCTCGGTGCCGGGGGCCCCGTCGAGAACCGCTTGGAGGATCTGGTGCACGGGTTGAAGCTATACGGTAGGAGTTCCCAGCCCACAAGCTCGCGGCCCTGGGACGTCGAGGAAGGAGCGCTTCCATGCCCGGATCGGTCATCGTCGCCGGGGCGCGAACGCCCATTGGAAAGTTGTCCGGTGCTCTGGCCAGCTTCAGCGCCATGGAGCTCGGCGGGATCGCCATCGCCGCCGCCCTCGAGCGGGCCGGCGTCGCCCCGGACCAGGTCGACTACGTCTTCATGGGCCAGGTGCTCCTGGCCGGCCAGGGACAGATCACGGCCCGCCAGGCGGCCGCCAAGGCCGGGATCCCCCTGTCGGTCCCGTCCACGACGGTCAACAAGGTGTGTCTCTCGGGCTTGAACGCCATCTACCTGGCCGACCAGATGATCGGCGCCGGCGACGCCGAGATCGTGGTGGCGGGCGGGATGGAGTCCATGACCGTCGCCCCCTACCTGCTCCCAGGGGCGCGCGCCGGCTACCGGGCGGGCGACGCCGCCGTGGTCGACTCGATGATGTTCGACGGCCTGACCTGCGCGTTCGACCAGTGTGCGATGGGACTCGCCACCGACCGTTACAACCAGTCGGTCGGGATCAGCCGCGAGCGCCAGGACGCCTTCGCCGCCGCCTCCCACGAGAAGGCCGCGGCCGCGGCCAAGGACGGACGGTTCGCCGAGGAGATCGTGTCGGTGTCGGTGCCCCAGCGCCGGGGCGAGCCGATCCTGGTCGACACCGACGAGGGGGTGCGCCCGGGCACCACGCCCGAGACGCTGGCCGCGCTCCGCCCCGCGTTCGACCCGGCCGGCACCATCACCGCCGGCAACGCCTCGCAGATCTCCGACGGTGGTGCCGCGGTGATCGTCATGTCGAAGGCCAAGGCCGAGTCGCTCGGCGTGACCCCGCTCGGGGAGTTCGTGAGCTACGGCCAGGTGGCCGGCCCGGACCCCTCGCTGCTCCTGCAGCCCGCCGCCGCCATCGCCCAGGCGCTCGGCAAGGCCAACCTCGAGGTCGGCGCGGTCGATCTCTTCGAGATCAACGAGGCCTTCGCCGCGGTCGGACTGGCCTCGGCGGACCAGCTCGGCATCGACGAGGAGCGGCTGAACGTGAACGGGGGCGCCATCGCCCTCGGCCACCCCGTCGGGATGTCGGGCACCCGCCTGGCGCTGACCGCGCTCTTGGAGTTGAAGCGGCGCGGCGGGTCGCTGGCCGCGGTGTCGCTGTGCGGGGGCGGCGGCCAGGGCGACGCCCTGGTGGTCCGCTCGCTCGCCTGAGGGGTCCGTTCAGAACGGCGGCAGGAACAGCTCGACGCTGGTCGCCGACCCGAGCGTGACGTCGGCCCAGGGACCGGCGAAGCCGAAGACGGCCAGACCGCAGGTCGGCAGCGCCCGCGCGGCGCGCCGGGCGCGCTTTCCGCCGCCGAGCGCGCCCGCCAGCACCTCCGCCGTCGGGTTGTGGCCGACGACCATCACCGAGAAGAGCTCGTCGTCCAGTTCGTGGAGCTCCTCGATGACGTGGTCGGGGGAGGCGTCGTAGAGCTCGCGCTCGTAGCGGACCGGCGGGGGATCGGCGAGTTCGGCCAGGGCCCGCTCGGCCGTCTGCTTGGTGCGGGAGGCCGTGGAACACAGGACCAGCTGCGGGAACCCGCCGAGACCGAGCCGGTCCCCGCCCTCGCCCAGGCGTCGGCCGAGCGCGTCGGCGTCGCGCCGGCCCTTCGCCGAAAGCGGGCGCTCGTGGTCACCGCCCCCGGGCGGGGGGTCGACCGCCGCCTTGGCGTGACGCAGCAGCCAGAGCCAGCGGTCGTCAGGCATCAGGATGAGAGCTCGCGCCGTCCCTCGAGGGCGCGACCGAGCGTCAGCTCGTCCGCGTACTCGAGGTCCCCGCCGACGGGCAGCCCGCTGGCGATCCGGGTCACGCGGACCGAGAGCGGGCCGAGCAGTCGCGCCAGGTACATGGCCGTCGCCTCCCCCTCGAGATTGGGATTGGTGCACAGGATGACCTCGACGATCCCCTCCGCGTCGATCCGGCCCAGGAGCTCGTGGACCCGCAGCTGCTCGGGACCGATCCCTTCCAGCGGATTGAGCGCGCCCTGCAGCACGTGGTAGCGGCCGCGGAACTGCTGGGTGCGTTCGACGGCGGCGATGTCGCGCGGGTCCTCCACCACGCAGACGATCGTCGGGTCGCGGCGCGCGTCATCGCAGATCTCGCACAGCTGGTCGCGCTCAGAGACGTTGAAGCAGCGGCTGCAGAGCCCCGTGTTCTGCTTCACCGTGACGATGGCGTCGGAGAGCCGAAGCGCGTCCTCGACCGGCACCTTCAACAGGTAGAAGGCGATCCGCTGCGCCGACTTGGGACCGATCCCGGGAAGGCGGCCGAGCTCGTCGATGAGCGCGCGCAGGGGTCCCGTGTACATCTAGGGCCTCACTTCTTCCGCCCCGGGGAATGCCTCGAGGAGGCGCGCCTGGACCAGGGTGTCGATTTCGAGCGGCACACCGGGGTCGTCGGGATCGAACTCGTCGTCGCCCAGGTCGGCGACGTCGGCCGGCTCGGTCTTCCCGCCGGGGTCTCGGCCGGTTCGACCCGCCACCGCGGTGCTCGACGGGTCGGACTCGGTCTCGAGGACGAGACGGATCGCCACCGGGACGCCGAAGTGGGCCGCCAGGGCGTCTTCGACCGCGGGCTGCAGGTCGGCGCACCGGTCGCGGTGCGGCGGGTTGGCGACCGCGAAGACGGCGGTGCCGTCGTCGACCGACACGAACCGCCCGGCGCTGTAGAGCGCCTTGGCCAACGGCGGCAGGGAGCGCAGGATCTGATCGCCCCAGGCTTGGACCAGGCCGTCGCGGTCGGGCGGCTCGCCCGCGGCCGCGGGCGCCGCGGCGATGGGCGGCGCCGCGGGCGGGGCGGTGGGCTCGGGTTCTCCGGATGCGGCCTGCCGCTCCTTGCGCAGCGCTCCGAGCGTCGGACGGGCGCCCGGACTCCGCGGCGCGGAGGCCCGGGGGGCCGCCGGGGGGCCGGCGCTCGGCGGTGCCGCGGCCATCGCCTGCTCGAGGCGCGCCACGCGCTCGGCCAGCGCCGACGTCGATTCGTCGAGATCGGCCCGCGCCACCCGGACCAGGGTGACCTCGAGGACCACGCGGGCGTCGGGCGCCTCCCGCATGTCGACCTGCGCGCGCCCCAGGAGCTCCATCGCCCGGACCAACCGGGGCAGGCCGAGCCGGGTGCCCTGGGCCTCCAGCCGTTGACGCTCCGGGCCGTCGACGGCGGCCAGTTCCGGGGCGACCGCCAGGAGGAACGCCTGCCGGAGATCGTCGACGATCTCGACCGCCAGCTGCTGGGGTGCCCACCCGGCCTCGTGCAGGGCCGAGGCCGCCACCAAGAGCGCCTGCGCGTCCTCGTCGCCGAGCGCGTCGAGGATCGCGGCCAGGCCCGGACGCTCGTCGGTCGACGAGCCCGAGGCCGCCAGCTGGTCGAGGGCGGACAGGGCGTCGCGGGCCGAGCCGTGGCCGCGCCGCGCGGCCAACGCCAGCACGTCGTCGTCGAGGTCGAGCCCGGCGCGGTCGCGCACCGTGCGGAGGAGCGACACCAGCGTGTCGAACCCGAAGAGGCGGAACTCGTAGTGCTGGGTCCGCGAGCGGATGGTGGCGGGCACCTTCTGCGGATCGGTGGTCGCCAGCACGAACACCACGTGGCTCGGCGGCTCCTCCAGCGTCTTCAACAGCGCGTTGGCCGCGGCGTTGGAGAGCATGTGCACCTCGTCGACGATGTAGACCTTCCAGCGGCCCGGGGTGGCCAGGGCGGCGTGGGCCACGAGGTCTCGCATGGCGTCGACCCCGTTGTTGGACGCGGCGTCGAGCTCGTGGACGTCGAGTGACGAGCCCCGGGCAATTTCCACGCACGAGTCGCAGATGCCGCAGGGCTCGCCGTCCTCGGGCGACCGGCAGTTGAGGGCGCGGGCGAGGATGCGGGCGGCGGACGTCTTGCCGGTGCCCCGAGGGCCGCTGAAGAGATAGGCGTGCGCCACCCGGCCATCGCGCACCGCGTGCTGCAGGCCCGCCACGACGTGGGGCTGGCCCACGAGTTCGGCGAAGCGGCCCGGCCGGAAGCGCCGGTACAGGGAGACGAACGCCTCATCGCTGGCGGCCGGGCCCATAGCGGCGGAGCCTACCGGTGGGCCGCGACGGTGGGGCCTGGCCGGCCGCCGGACCGCGGCCCGAGCCGCCGGCGGTCGGTGCGGTGGCCAGGTTGACTACGGCACCCGGCCTCACCCGCTGAGAGCTGCTGCCTTCCGACCCTGACTCGATTCACGAGCGGCCGTTGCGCAGGACCCGGCCACCGCACCCACCGCCGGAACGGCGAGGGCCCCACGCTACCAACGCCCGCCGGACCACCGGCCGGCCGGTGGGACTCGATTAGCCTGAGCGCGCCTCGGTGCCCGGAGGAGTGCGAGAGCGGCCGAATCGGCACGATTGGAAATCGTGTGTGGGGCGACCCACCGTGGGTTCAAATCCCACCTCCTCCGCCATGCCGACCGCTGCGCGCCCCGACCCCGGGGCCACCCACGAGGACGCGATGCGCCGGGCGCTGGCCGAGGCCCGGCTCGCCGTCGCGCACGGCGACGTCCCGGTCGGCGCGGTGGCGCTGGCCGACGGCCGCGTGCTGGCGGCCAGGCACAACGAGCGCGAGCTGCGGGGCGACCCGACGGCCCACGCCGAGATCCTGGCGCTGAGGGACGCGGCGACCGCCCTCGGCCGTTGGCGCCTGGACGAGGTCACCCTGGTCGTGACAGTGGAACCCTGCCCCATGTGCGCCGGGGCGCTGGTGGCGGCGCGGGTGGCCCACGTCGTCTTCGGGGCCGACGACCCCAAGGCCGGCGCCTGCGGCTCCCTGTACAACCTCTGCAGCGACCCGAGGCTGAACCACGAGGTGGCGATCACCCGGGGCGTTCTGGCCGAGCAGTGCGGGGCCGTGCTCACCAGCTTCTTTGTCGAACGCCGGGGCCCGGACGACTCGGGAAACCGAGAACAAGACACCCGGTAACCTCTCGGCCGGAGGGATGCGAGAGTGGCCGAATCGGACGGTCTCGAAAACCGTTGTGCCCGTCTGGGCACCGTGGGTTCGAATCCCACTCCCTCCGCGGGTGAGGGAACTGAACACCGTCCGGCCTAATCGCAGCAGTCGAGTCTGTCCGAGCAGTTCGAGGAAGGGAGTGGGGGATGTCACCGTCGCGCTCCACGGTGGGCAAGCTGCAACGCGCCCAGGCCAAGAAGGCGAAGGCCATGGCCAAACAGGAGGACCGCCAGGCGCGCCGCAGCGACCGCGGCGAGCCTGAAGACGTCCCGCAACGCGCCGAAGAGGACCAGGCCGGCCTGCTCGAAGAGTTCGCCCGGCTGCACGAAGACTTGGCCGAGGGAAGGATCTCACTCGACGACTTCGAGGTCCGCCAGGCGGACCTGCGCGAGCGTCTGCGCGTCGACTGAGGGCCGCCCCGGCCGTCCGCCTAGGGCGCGCCGGCGGCCGGTTCGGGGCGGTGCTCCAGCCAGCGGCGGAACCCCGCCGCGTTGGAGTGCACACCGTTCATGACCTCGAATTTCTCGAGATCCGGCGCCGCCACCGTGCCCGGCTCGGGCGAGAACCGCTCGGCCAGGGCGGCCGCCATGTCCTCGCCGGCGCGCCAGGCGCGCTCTGCCACCTCTGCCCACTGGCGCAGGCTCTCTTCCGCCTCGGCCAGCAGTGGCAGGGGGTCGTCCAGCAGCCCGTAGTGGGCGAGCGCGATCCCGGCCGGGCGGCGCGCCGCGAAGCGGTGCAACGAGTGGATCGCCTGGTCGAGGTCGAAGTCCGGCGGCGGCGTGGCCGGGCGGAGCATCCCGACGTCGGGCAACCGGACGCCCACCGCGTCGCCCGCGAACAGCACGCCCGAGGTCGAGTCGTGAAGCCCCAGGTGGTGCTTGGCATGGCCGGGCGAGTCGACGGCGACCAGGGTCCGGCCCAGGCCGAGGTCGATCTCCTCGCCGTCGGCCAGGACGTGTAGGCGTTCGGCCGGCGTCGGGTCGAGCCGCCCGTAGAGGGAGTCGAGGAGCGGCCCATAGACCTGGGAGGCCGAGGCCACGAGCCGCGTCGGGTCGGCCAGGTGCCTCGCGCCGAGCTCGTGGACGTAGACGGTCGCGTCGGGGAACGCCCGGGCCACATCGCCCACCCCGCCGGCGTGGTCGAGGTGGATGTGGGTGACCACCACGCCCGAGAGGTCCGATGGTCCGACACCGAGCGACGCGAGCGCGTCGAGGAGGACCGGGACCGACGATTGGCTGCCGGTCTCGACCAGCACCGGGCGGGGGCCGACGAGGAGGTAGCCGGCGGTGACGCGCTGCCAACCCCCGAGCAGGGTGTCGATCTCGACCACGCCCTCGGCGATCCGCCGCGGCTCGATCGACACCTGGTCTTGGCTGGTGTGCCGGTGCGCGCCGGGCCCTGCCGCGCCCTGCTCGCTCACGCGGGCGCGACCTCGACGACCACCTTCACGTCGTCCGGCGAACGCTCGAGGGCCTCGGACCACCGCTCGAGCGGCACCCTGCGCGAGATGAGACGCTCCAACCAGGTGCGGTCGGCCTTGGCCAACGCGTCGGCACCGGCCTGGTAGTGCCGACGGTTGGCGTTCACGGACCCGACCACCGCCTCGTTCTCGAGCACCATCGAGCGGTTGAGCGCGCCGGCATCGACGCCGAGGGCGTGCCCCCCCGAGGACACGCCGGTCAGACAGACGACCCCACCCGGACCGATGTGCGCCATCGCGTCGAAGACGAGCGCGCCCACCCCGGTGCACTCGAGGATGACGTCGGGCTCGGCGCACGCCTCCGAGATCGGGCCGGTGTGGTAGTGCGCGCCGAGCGCCGAGACCAGATCGGGTTTCACACCGGTCGTCATCTGATCGATGACGTGGACCTCGAGGCCGCGCTGGACACCGAGCAGCGCCGCCAGCAGGCCGACCGGCCCGGCGCCGGTGACGACCGCCCGGGCCGGCTCCCAGTGCGCCCGGCTCGCGATGCGCTCGACCTGTTCCCAGGCCTTGGCGACCACGCTCGTCGGTTCGAGCAACACGCCGAGGAGCCCGAGCGACGGGTCGAGCTTCACTGCGAAGTCCACCCCGATGCGGTAGCGCTCGGAGAGGAAGCCGTCGTGCTCCTTGATCCCGTGTTCGGTGTACTGGCCGTTGCGACAGAAATCCCACTCGCCCACGGCGCAGTTGGTGCAGGGCACCGGGTCGGGATGCCGGACGATCCCGACGACCAGGTCCCCCACGGCCACGGCGGCGCCGGCGGGGGCCTCGAGCACGCGGCCGAGGGACTCGTGGCCGAGGACGAGGCGCTCCCGACCGGGCGGGGCCCAGCCGTACGCCCCCGAGAGGATCTCCGCGTCGGTCCCGCAGATGCCGACGGCCACGGTCTCGACCAGCACCGGGCCATCCGCCGCCGGCGGCTCGTCGACATCGGAGAGTGCCGCCGTCCCCTGCTGGAGCGGCACGACGGTCAGCGCCTTCATGGGGCCCTCCCTGGTCGGTTCATGGTGACGGCGTGGCGTCGGCCCGGGGGAGGTCGGCCGCCCGGGCATCGGGGTGCGGGAGGGTCACCCGGTGCGGGCGGTCCTTGCGCTTCACCTTGGAGTGGACGGCCGGTCGCCACGGGTGCCGGCTCGCCTTGCCGAGGGTGACCAGCGGGCCGGCCAGGGTGGCCACCCGTGACCGCCGCTCCTGGCGCTCGGCCTCCGAGCCCTCCGGCAGGTCGTGCTCGCTCAGGCGGCAGGCGGTGTTGACGAGCGAGACGTGCGAGAAGGCCTGGGGGAAATTGCCGACCAGGCGACCGGCCACCGCGTCGTACTCCTCCGCCAGGAGGCCGAGGTCGTTGCGCAGGGCCAACAGGCGCTCGAACAGTGCGCGCGCGTCGTCGACCCGACCGATGAGGTGCAGGCAGTCGGCCAGCCAGAAGGAACAGGCGAGGAAGGCCCCCTCGCGGCCGGTGAGCCCGTCCACCGCGCCGTCCTCACTCGTGCGGTAGCGCAGGACGAAGCCGTCCTCGACGAGCTCGCGCTCGACCGCCTCGATGGTGCTGATCACGCGGGGATCCTCGGGCGGGAGGAACCCGACCAGGGGGAGCATGAGGATGCTGGCGTCCAGCTCGTCGGAGCCGTAGTACTGCGTGAACGCCTGCCGCTCTTCGTTGAAGCCCTTCTCGCACACCTCGGCGTGGATCTCGTCGCGCAGCGTGCGCCAGCGGTCGAGCGGCCCCTCGAGGTCGGGCCACTCCTCGAGCGTCCGCACCGCCCGGTCGAGAGCCACCCAGGCCATGACCTTGGAGTGCGTGAAGTGCCGGCGCGGGCCTCGCACCTCCCAGATGCCGTCGTCGGGGAGCCTCCACCCCTCCTCTAAGAACTCGACCAGAGCGGACTGCAGACCCCAGACGGCCTGGCTGGTGACGCCGTCGAACTGGCTGGCCGTGTAGAGGGCGGACATCACCTCGCCGTAGACGTCCAGCTGGTACTGGCCGGCCGCGGCGTTGCCGATGCGGACCGGCACCGCCCCCTCGTAGCCGGGCAGCCAGTCAGCCTCCCACTCGTCGAGGCGCCGTTCGCCGGAGGGGCCGTACATGATCTGGAGCTTCGAGACGTCACCGGCGGTCGCCCGCAACAGCCAGTCGCGCCAGGCCATCGCCTCCTCGTGGTATCCGCCGCGCATGAGCGCCTCCAGGGTGAGCGTGGCGTCACGCAGCCAGCAGTAGCGGTAGTCCCAGTTGCGGTTGCCGCCGAGGGACTCGGGCAGTGACGTCGTGGCGGCGGCCACGATCCCCCCGGTCGGCTCGTAGGTGAGGGCCTTCAGTGCGATGAGCGACCGCACCACGGCCTCGCGGTACTCCCCCTCGAACGTGCACGCGTCCGACCACGCCCTCCACCAGTTCTCCGTCGACTTGAGCGCGTACCACGGGTCGATCGGCCGCGGGCACATGTCGTGCGACCGGTACCAGGTCAGGCTGAACGGCATCTGCTGTCCGGCCTCGAGGGTCACCTCCGCCACTGTCTGCAGGTCCTCGCCGTGGGTCTCGGCCCGGGTCCACAGTCCGATCGAATCCGGACCGGCGGTGGCCGACAGGAGCCCGTCGTGCTGGGTCACCCAGGGGATGACGTCGCCGTAGCCGAAGCGCAGGCTGAGCTCCATGCGCACGGTGACGGTGCCCTTCAACACCTCGACGAGCCGGACCACCTGGGGATGCACCTCGCGGATGGGCATGCAGTCGACGAGGCGCATGGTGCCGGTGGGGGTGTCGAACTCGGTCTCGAGCACAAGCGTGCCCGGGCGGTAGCGACGCCGCGCGCCCATCGCCCGGTCGCCGCTCTCGAGGACCGGCGCGATCCGCCAGTAACCGTTCGCGTCGGTGCCGAGCAGGCGGGCGAAGCAGGCCGCCGAGTCGAACCGCGGGAGGCAGAGCCAGTCGATGGAGCCGTCCCGGCCGACCAGCGCCGTCGTCTGCAAGTCCCCGATGACCGCATAGTCCTCGATCGGCAGACTCACGGGCTGCATTCTTGCTCGCGCCCGCCGGGCCCGGGGAACTGCCGGTTCAGCTCCCGGTGCAGGCCTGCGTCTGGACGGGCGCGGTGTCGCCGACCTCCTTGTCGAGGATGGGGGAGACGCCCGATGCGGCCAGCGCGTAGCCCACGTCGGGGCTGGAGATCGATCGCGAGAACACGACGCCGAGCACGTGGCCGCTCGTATTGAGGAGCGGCCCGCCCGAGTTGCCCGGGAGGACCGCCGCATCGATCTGGTACACCTGTCGCTCGACGAGGCCCTCGTTGTAGATGTCCCGGCCGACGGCGGCCAAGGAGCCCGCCACACCGGCCGGCACCACGCTCAGCGCCCCGTTCTCGGGATAGCCGATCACGGCGCCCTCGGTGCCCCGACCCGCGGTGGCCGTCTCGAGCACGAGCGGCCTCCCGAGCGGCGCCGCGGTGCGCAAGAGCGCCAGGTCGTAGGACGGATCGAAGAAGACCGGGGTGGCCGAGTAGGTCTCGCCGGCCGCGACCACCTCGGTCTGACCCGCCTTCTCGCCGGCCACGACGTGCGCGTTGGTGAGAACGAGGTGCGGAGCGACCACGAACGCGGTGCCCTCCTGCGTCAGTCCGCAGGCCTGCCCGACGACCTTCACCGTGGAGCCGATGGCGGTCCGCGCCGCCACTTGGGCCCCCGCTTCGGAGGGGAGCGTGACGGGCGGGGCCGCGGTCGGCGGGAACTTGGCGAACACGGACGGGAAGCCGGCGGTGCCGAGGAAGGACTGGACATGGGAGAAGACCGAAGGCACCGAGGGCAGAATGCCGTCCACCTCGTGCAGGATGTCGGACTTGTCGATGGCCGAACTGAGCCAGGTGTAGCGGCTCTGGGAGAGGACGCTCGCCACCAGCCAGGCGGAGAGCAAGACGGCCACCACCGCCACGGGCACCCCGAAGGCGGCGTCCACCGACGCCAGATGGTGGCGCCGCAGGGTCACGTTCCCCCAGCCGCCGACCACCCGCCCGCCCGTGCCAAACAGGACGGCCAGACCCAGCACGACGACCAGGGTCACCCCCGACTTCCAGGGGCCCGGCCGCAGCGAGGAGACGAGCGCGATGGAGAGGAGCGCGCCCAAGAGCAGCCCGATCCAGAAGCCGCCGAAGGTCACGACCTGCACCATCGCACCGAGCCGGAGCCCGTGGACCGCCGCGGCGACGACGGCGACCAAGAGCACGAGGTCGACCCAGTTCACTGCGTGTCGAGGGTAGACGAACCGGGTCGGAGCGGCGGCCCCACCCCTCGGGTGATCGCGAACCCCCTCGCCCCCTGATCCGGCCAGCCGGGAACCTAGAATCCCAGACGTCGTGGGGCCCGAGACGCACAACCTGGTGCCCGGACGCGCGCCACGCGCCGCGCTCTGGCGGGCGGGCCTCCTCCTCCTCGTCGTCGCGGCCGTCGCCGTTGGCGCCGGCCCCGTGGCGGCCGCGAGCAAGCACCACCACCGGCCACCACCACCGGCGGTCGTCGCCGGACGACCCGCGCCCGCCGGCACCATCTCGGTCTCGGGCGTGTCGTGTGCAACGGCACTGGTCTGCTGGAGCGTCGGCGCGGGTGCCGCGCCCGGGGGAGCCAGCAGCGTCGGCGCCATCAGTGTCAGCCGTGACGCCGGCACGACGTGGTCGGCGCAGGTCGCGCCGGCGGGCGTGGTCTCGCTGGCGGCCATCTCGTGTCCGACCCGCCTGCGCTGCCTGGCTGGAGGGGCCACGGCCACGGCCGGCGCCGTCGTGAGCACGAAGGACGGCGGGAAGACCTGGGTCCTCGACCACTCGCCACCGGGCGCGCTCGACGTGAACGGTGTCCAGTGCACGTCGGGCGGTGGTTGCCTCGCGCTCTTCACCGACGGCACGGTCTACGCGTCTGCCTCGAGCAACGATTACGGGGAAACCTGGACGGTCGGTGGGACCCTGCCGGCCACGCTGCTCGGCGCGGGTGGGCTCTCCTGTCAGGGCACCGAGCGCTGCATCGTGGCGGGCTACACGCCGACCGCCCCGGGCCAGGGCACGGGGGCGCTCGCCAGCACAACCGACGGCGGCGCCACCTGGTCCTCGGTCACGCTGCCGCCGGGCGTGGGGCTCCTCCACGGCGTGGCCTGCGCCAAGCGGACCTGCCTGGCCGTCGGCACGACCGTGACCAACGACATCGATGTGGTGCCCGGCAAGGGGGTCATCTTGACCAGCGCCGACGACGGGCTCACCTGGAGTGCCGAGCCGCACTCGACCGCCGTCGGCGACGCCTTCGCCGTGAGCTGCACGCCCGCGCTCGCCTGCGTCATCGTCGGGACCGTATGGATCCCCGTGACGCCGCCCACCCCGGTGGGCGGCGTCATCACCTCGACGGACGGCGGGACCACCTGGCGACCCGCCACACTTCGGTTCGTGCCCGAGCCCATGGTGGCGGTGGACTGTCCGTCGGCGGCCACCTGCGTGGCGGCGGG
>DATNIB010000054.1:0-17410 GCA_035604685.1 Acidimicrobiales bacterium
TAGGCGGGGTTCTGTCCACCCTCTTGCGAGGGATGGGTGGCCATCCATCTAAGCGGCCCACCTGGGGACTGCTCCAGAGGAGCGGGCGGGCAGCCCGTGTCCCACGCTTGGCCTTGCTCCGGGTGGGGTTTACCGAGCCGGTCGCGTCACCGCGACCGCTGGTGCGCTCTTACCGCACCGTTTCACCCTTACCTGTGCGGGTCGCCCCGTCATCGGCGGTCTGTTCTCTGTGGCACTGTCCTGCGGGTCACCCCGACTGGCCGTTAGCCAGCACCCTGCCCTGTGGAGCCCCGACCTTCCTCGGCCCGTTCCACCCCGAGGGGCGGGGGGTCGCGGCCACCCAGCCGGCTCACCGTCGCCACCAGTCTGCCAGGGTGCCCGGCCCTCGGCCGCCGGCGTCGAGGGGGCGCTCCGCGTGGCCACGGCGGTGGTTCTGCCGCAGCCCCTCGGTAGGGTGAGGTCATGGCCGGCGCGGAGACACTGCTGGGCGAGGAGCGACCCGACGTCGTCTCCATCGTCGAGCTCTACAACCGAGTGGACCGCGCCCTCGCCGAGGCGTTCCCGCGGAACCAACCGGTGTGGGTCCGAGGCGAGGTGCAGACCTTCTCGGACCGGACCGGCCACTGCTACGTGGACCTGGTCGATCCGGACACCGGGCGCGACCGCCAGGCGCCGGTGCTGAAGGTGAAGTGCTGGCGCCAGACCTGGACCCCGCTCAAGGCGACGCTCCGGCGCGAGGGGATCGAGTTGCAGCCGGGGATGGTCGTGGTGCTGCGCGGCGTGGTCGACTTCTACCGGGCGCGGGCCGAGGTCGGCTTCGTCATGACCGACGTCGACGTGACGGCGCTCCTCGGCCGGGTCGCCGCGCTGCGGACGGCGCTCGTCGAGAAGCTGCGCAGCGAGGGGTTGCTCGAGGCCAACGCCGCCCTCATGGTTCCGGCCGTGCCGCTGCACCTTGGGCTGGTGGCGAGTCCGGGCACCGAGGGCTATCGGGACTTCCTGACCCAGCTCGAGCGATCCGGGCTGGCCTTTCGGGTCGCCCTGGCCAAGGCGTCGGTGCAGGGGACGGGCGCCCCGGGCGCCATCGCCCGCGCCATCCGCCGGCTGGGTGCGGCCGGCTGCGATGTCCTGGTGGTCGTCCGGGGCGGGGGGTCCAAGGCGGACCTGGCGGCCTTCGACACCGAGCCGGTGGCCCGTGCCGTCGCCACGGCGCCGGTCCCGGTCTGGACCGGCATCGGGCACACCGGCGACGAGTCGTTGGCCGACATCGTCGCCCACCGCGCCTGGCACACCCCGACCGAGTGCGGCCGGGCGCTCGCCACCGTCGTCGCCGAGTGGTGGGACGGCTGCGTGGTGCGGGCCGCGGGCACGCTGACCCGACGGTCGGTCGAGGTGCTCGACGGGGCGGCGACCGATGCCCGGTCGTCGCGGACGCGCCTCAGTGGTTCGGCGCGCCAGCAGCTCCGGCGGCATCGGGCCCACCTCGGCCGCGCCGCGCTGACCGCCGCCCGGGCCGGGCCGAGGTCCACGCTCGCCGCTCACGACTCGCTGCACGAGCGGCGAGCCCGGGTGAGCACGTCGGTGCGGGGGCAGTTGGCCGGGGCCGAGGACCGCACCGAGGGCTGGCGCCGACTGCTGGCCGCCTACGACATCGACCGCCAGCTCGAGCGCGGCTACACGCTGACGCTGGACGCCGCGGGCCGCCTGCTGCGATCGGCCGGCTCGCTGACTCCGGGTCAGGTGCTTGTCACGCGCTTCGCCGACGGCACGGCGCAATCGGTGGTCGAATCGGCGGACGGGACGGGGGAGAGGAGCGACGATGGGTGACGCCGAGACGCCGGTGAGCGAGCTCAGCTACACGGAGGCCAGCCGCGAGCTCGACGAGATCGTGGCGTTCTTTGAGCAGCGCGAGGTCGACGTCGACCAGCTGGTGTCCCGTCTCGAGCGGGCCAGCGCCATCGTCGACGAGCTCGACCGCCGGCTCCGCCACACCCGGGCCCAGGTCGAAGAGCTGGTGCCCCGCCTCGAGGCGGCGGTGGTCGAGTTGGACGCCGAGGGCGGCACCGACACGGGCGAGCGTCCCGCGGGGCTCTTCTGATGACGCCCGACCGCCTCTACTTCCGCCAGCTGCTGTCGGGCCGGGACTTCGCGCTCGACGATCCGATCGCGCGCCAGATGGTGAACTTCGCCTACCTGGTGGGCGATCGGGAACGCGGCGAGGCTCTCGTCGTCGACCCGGCCTACGCCGTGGGTGAGCTGCTTGACGTGCTGGCCGCCGACGACATGCGCTGCGTCGGCGTCTTGGCCACCCACTACCACGCCGACCACGTCGGCGGCCACCTCGGCTCGTGGACCATCGAGGGCCTGGCCGACCTGCTGGCGCTGGTGGACGTCCCGGTGCACCTCCAGCGGGCCGAGGTCCCCTGGGTCACCCGCACGACCGGGGTCGAGGCCGCCCAGCTGGTCGCCCACGACGGGAGCGACATCGTCTCGGTCGGCGACGTCCACGTCGAGCTGGTGCACACCCCGGGCCACACGCCCGGAAGCCAGTGCTTCCTCGTCGAGGGCCGCCTGGTGTCGGGCGACACGCTCTTCCTCGACGGCTGCGGCCGCACCGACCTGCCGGGCAGCGACTCGGCCGCCATGTACGAGTCGCTCACGACCCGTCTCGCGCGCGTCCCCGACGACACCGTGCTCTACCCGGGCCACGCCTACTCGCCCGAGCCGTCGGCGCCGATGGGGCTCGTGCGCCGCCAGAACTTCGTCCTCGCCCCCCGCTCGGTGGACGACTGGCTGGCGATGTTCGGCCGGTGACGGCCGCCGAGGGCCTGGGGCCAGCTGACACCGTGGTCGTGGTTGGCGCCTCGGTCGGCGGGCTGCGGAGCGTCGAAGCGCTCCGGGCCGGCGGCTTCGGTGGCCGGTTGGTCCTGGTGGGGGAGGAGACCAACCTCCCCTACGACCGTCCGCCGCTCTCCAAGCAGGTGCTGGCCGGCACCTGGCCCCCCGAGCGGGCCACGATCACCGACGACGAGAAGCTGGCGGCCTTGGGGCTCGACCTCCGGCTCGGCCATCGCGCCGGCTCCTTCGACGCCGCGGCGCGCCGGGTCACGCTCGACGACGGCACCGCGCTCGAGGCGGACGCGGTGGTGCTGGCGACCGGCGCGGCCCCGCGGCACCTGGGGGGCACCGAGGGCAACGACGGCGTGCTGGTGCTGCGGACGCTGGAGGATTCGCTGCGGCTGCGGGCGCGCGTGCTGGCCCTCGGCCCCGGGTGCCGGGTCGTCGTCATCGGTGCCGGCTTCATCGGGTCGGAGGTCGCGTCGACCTGTCTCGACCTCGGCTGCGCGGTAACGGTGCTCGAGGGGTTCGACGTCCCGCTCCAGCGCGCGCTCGGCCCGGTGGTCGGGGCCGCCTGCGGCACGCTGCACACCGAGGCGGGCGTCGACCTGCGGACAGGCGTCGGGGTGAGCGCGGTGCGCGCGCCGGGCGCGTCCTCGGGTTCGGCCGACCGAGACGGTGCGGCGGGCCGGGTCGAGCTGGCCGACGGGACCTCGGTGCCGGCCGACGTGGTGGTGGTCGGGATCGGCGTGGCGCCGGCCACCGAGTGGCTGGAGGGCTCGGGACTCACCCTCGACAACGGAGTGGTCTGCGACGAGGCCCTGTTCGCGGCCGACCGCGTCGTGGCCATCGGCGACCTCGCCCGCTTCCCCTACCGCGACCTGCCGACCCGCATCGAGCACTGGCAGATGGCAACCGACATGGCCCGCGCCGCCGCGCTCAGCCTGCTGGCCGGGCGCAGGGACGCGCCGACATTCGCGCCGGTCCCCTACTTCTGGTCGGACCAGTACAAGGTGAAGCTGCAGATGCTCGGCCACCCGGACGCGGAGGACGAGGTCGCGGTCGTCGATGGCACCCTCGAGTCCCACCGCTTCGTCGCCCTCTACGGCCGGGGCGCCGCCCTCACCGGGGCCCTGGCCATCGGCCGGCCCCGCCAACTCATGTCCTACCGGCCCCTGCTCGCGGCCGGGGCGAGCTTCGAGGAGGCCCTGGCCCACCCGGTGGGCTGAGCGGCCTCCGGCCGCCGACGCGCAGGCGCCGTGCCTGGCGGGCCAGCCGCCGGGCATCGGCCACCAGCACGCGCCGGGTGGCGGCGTCGGGGACGCAGAGGCCGTAGGCGGCCTCCTCGGCCATGGCCGCCAGGTCGCGGGCAGACGGCAACCAGGCCACCGACGCGCCGACCTTGGCTTCGGCGCGCTCGTCGATGCGCGCGGCCACGTCCATGATCGTGTCGTGCGCGCGCACGGGGAGGCGCGCCCGGCGCGCCGCCTCCTCGAGCTCGTGGCACAGGCGCGCCGGGAAGGCGAGGCGGACCCGGCGCCAGCGTCGGCGGCCGGCCCACAGCGCGCCGAGCACGGCGAGAGTCGCCGCCAGCGGGACGAGCGGGATCCGGTGCAGCGCGCCCAGGGCGTCGTGCAGCAGGGCCGCGGCCGGCGTCGGATTGGCGAGCGGCACCTCGGCCGTCGGGTCGAAGCTCTGCCAGCCGTAGCCGGGGAACCAGACCTGGACCCAGGCGTGGGCGTCGTTGGCCTGGACGTCGTAGAGGTCGGTGATTGGGTTGTAGGGCCCCGGCACGTACCCGGTGGCCTCGCGGGCCGGGACGTCGAGCGTGCGCAGCATGACGGCTAGCGCGGTCGAGATCTGCTCGCAGAAGCCGCGGCGGTTGCCGAAGAGGAACTCGGTGACCGTGTCCTGCCCGGCCGAGAGCGGCGGGATCTGCGTCGTGTACCTCGTGTGGGCGCCGATCCACCGCTCGAGCGCCGCCACCTTGCCGTAGAGGGTGGGCACCGACTGCGTGATCTGCCGGGCCAGCGCCGCCACCCGCGGGTAGGCGTGGGGGAGCTGGGTGAAGCGCGCGCGATCGGGGGCCGCCAGCGACACGAACGGGCTGGCCGCACTGCCGTCCGCCGAGAGCTCGGCGGCGGTCGCCGCGGCGATCGAGGACTCGACCGTGTACACCGTCCCCGCGCCCATGGACGTCCCCGAGCGGACGTTGCCGTCGCGGTTGACGAAGAGCCGGGGGGCCGGGAACCACACCTCGCTCGCCTCCGCCGCGTGGAAGATCAGGTTGGGACCGTCCTGCGCCAAATAGAAGGTCTGGATGTCGGGTGCGCCGGCGCGCAGCGCGCCGGCCGAGGTCGGCAGCAAGAAGGCGGGCGGGGTGCGCAGCACCTGCCAGGTCGCCGCGTGCGCGGGCGCCTGCTCGGTCCAGGTCCGCCCGTCCCAGTGGTCGAAGGTCTCGGCGATCCAGAAGGAGGGTCGGTCGGCGCGGACCCGGAGCACGACCTCGTTGCCGAGCGTGCCGCGGATGGCGGTGTCGAGGGGCCCCGCGAAGCCGAGGAAGCCGCCGATGCGGGTCCGCCCCGACGGCGCGGCCGCGTGCACCGGTTGCTCTGCGCCCGACGCGTTGCCCTCCAGGGTGCCAACACCGCCGAGGGGCACGTCGCCCGCCAGCGACGAGGTCAGCGTGACCGCGCTCGAGGGGCGGGGGGCCGGCAGCACCAGCACGAAGAGGAGGCCGACCAGCAGCACGAATACCCCGGAGAACACGAGCGAGCGGGCGGCGATGCGTGCCCGGCCGGCCATCGAGCTCCACATCGCGGCCAGGCCGACCAGCCCGAAGACGGCCCAGACGATGACCGCCAGGCCGAACGTGACGTCGACGGCCTGAGCCGCCGCGGCCGCCATGAGGGTGGCCGAGCCGGCCATCGAGAAGGACAGGTCCCGGCGCGACGGCACGTCGAAGGAGTGGGTGACCTGGATCCAGGTGAACAGGACGGCGAGCGGCCGCTCCACCGCGCCGAGGTTGGCGGCCCCGCCCAGGCGTTCGACCGAGAAGAAGAACCAGAGGAAGGCCGCCAGTGCACTCAGCGCCAGGATGCCCTTCAGCCAGGGGAGCGGATGGGTCCGGCGGGCGTAGGAGAACCCGTTGCCGGCCAGCACGGCCCCGCCGGCGAACAAGGCCAGCGGCGCCGACAGCTCCCCCTGGCCGAAGCAGGCCGCGATGGCGACCAGCACCGTGCCGGTGGCGGCCACGCGCAGCGTGATCGAGTGCTCGGGCTCGCCGGGGCGGTTGGCCCGCTTGATCCGCTCGACCAGGCTCATCGGGGGTGGCCGACCCAGGGAGAGGTCTGCGCCCGCGCCAGTCGCCGCCCCGCCTCGAGCGGCGTCGCCACCCGCCCCGACACCGTCCGGTCCACCTCGGTCGTGACGAGCTGCACGCTGCGGCCGCCGCGGAGCAGTCGCGCCGCGGTGGCGAGGGCCCGCTCGGCCGCGCGCTCGGCCGCCACCGGGTCCTCGGGCAGGACCACCGTGAGCGTGACCGACCCCTCGGCCGCCGCTTCCATCTCGCGGACCATCAGCGAACCCTGGTGCGCGGTGGCCGGCCAGTGGACCGAGCGGGGCGGGTCGCCGGCCACATACGGGCGGACACCGCGGGGCTCCCCGCTCCGGCGCTGCACGGCCAGCAGCGCCGCATCCCCGCCCGCGTCCGCCCGCCGTGGCGGCGTCGCCTGCGGGAGGCCGTGGCGGGGCGACACCGTGAGCGGCCGCACGAGGGGGAGGACGCGCCGGCTGGTCCACCAGAGGAGGCCGAAGGGGGCAGCCGAGGCCGTCTCGACCACGCAGGCGAGGAGGACCCCGCGGTGGTCGGGCACGATCCCGAGGCGCACCGGCTGGCGGCCGTTGGCGACGACGATCGGTCCGGGCGGGTCGATCGGACGCAGGCGCAGGGGGGCGTTCACCTCGAGCTCGATGACCATCCCGCTCCCGGCCATGCCGTCGAGCGGGTTGTCGACGACCCGCAGGCGGGCGCGCCGGAGGTGCGCGGCCGGCCCGACCAAGCCGACGATGAGGAAGCCGCCGATCAGCGCGCCGAGGGACTGGACCCAGCCGTCCCCGCTGCTGTGCGCGACCGCGACCCAGGCGCCGAGCACCGTGAGGGCGGCCAGCACCGGGCCGACGATCTTCTCGGGGCGCGGCCGCGCGCCTCGCGGGCGGTCGCGACGGGCGGCCCGCGCCTCGCCCGGGCTCACGGGCGCGGGGCGGCGACCGTGCTCAAGGCGGCGACGACGACCGACGCGCCCATGCGCAGATCGCCGTCGGTCACGAGGCGGTGCGCCAGCGTCGGGACCGCCACGGCGCGCACGTCGTCGGGCGAGATGTAGTCGCGACCGTCGAGCAGGGCGCGCGCCTGGGCCGAGCGCACGACCGTGATCGACGCGCGCGGGCTGGCGCCGAGGCGGACGCCCGGGGCGATCCGGGTGGCGCGGCAGATGGCCACCGCGTACTCGGCCACCGGGGTGGCGACGTGGATGGCGCGGGTGGCCGCGATGGCCTCGCGCCACCGGCCGGCGTCGCAGACGGCGCCGAGGCCGCCGAGCGCCTCCCGGCCGCCCTGCCCGAGGGCCAGCTGCGCCTCGGTGGCGGCGGACGGGTAGCCGATGGCGATCGACAGCGCGAAGCGGTCGAGCTGGCTCTCGACCAGCGGGAAGGTGCCGAGCTGGCCGACCGGGTTCTGGGTGGCGATGACCAAGTGCGGCTCGGGGAGGGGCCAGGTCTTGCCGTCGACCGACACCTGTCGCTCCTCCATCGTCTCGAGCAGCGCCGACTGGGTGCGCGGCGGGGTGCGGTTGAGCTCGTCGACGAGGACGACGTGGGAGAAGACGGGGCCCGGCCGGAACTCCCAGCTCCCGCTCTCCCCGCTGTAGACGGTCACGCCCGTCACGTCGCTCGGCAAGAGGTCGGGGTGCCCCTGGATGCGCGACAGGTCGACGCCGAGGGAGATGGCGAGGCTCTGCGCGAGCACCGTCTTGCCGACCCCGGGCACGTCCTCGATCAAGAGGTGCCCGCCCGAGAGCGTCGCGATGACGGCCACGGTGACCGCGTCCTGCGAGCCGAGCAGGATCTGCCCCAGGTTGGCGTGGAGGGCCCGGGCCAGCGCCGTCGCCGTCCGGCGCGCCACGGGTTCGACCGTTTGGGGTTCGTCGGCGTGGGCCCGCCCGGACAGCTCCGCCCTCGACGCCAGCTCGGTCATGCACGCTCCCTGGACACGTCGGCCGCCCCCGACGGCTGCGCTCGCGGCCGGGCGCCATTCTCCCGCGCCGGGGGGCCTCAGAAGGTGATCGTGCTGAGCTCGGGGATCAGCTGTTCGGCCCGGTGCCTGGCCTCCAGCCACCGGTGGCGCCGCTCGGCCCGGACCGACTCGGGGGCGGTCGGCTCGACCGTGGCGGCCGGCCGGTAGGCGGCGGCCACGTCAGCCTCGTCGCGCCAGGTCCCGGTCGCCAACCCGGCCAGGAACCCGGCCCCGAGCGTGGTCGCCTCCCGGACGGCCGACACCTCGACCGGCCGGCCGACGGCCTCGGCCAGCGCCGCCACGAACACGTCGTTGGCCGACATCCCGCCGTCGAGGCGCAGGGCGGGCGGCGTCAGGCCGCCGTCGATCTCGGCGGCCTCCAGCAGGTCGGCGCCGCGCGCCGCCAGGCCCTCCAGCACGGCGCGCACGATCTCGGGTCGTCCCGTGCCGCGGGTGAGCCCGAGGAGCGCGCCGCGCGCGCCGAAGTCCCACACGGGGGTGCCGAGGCCGAGCAGCGCGGGGACGAACCACACGCCGCCGGTGTCGGCGCAGGCCGCGGCGACGGCTGCCGAGTCGGCGCTCGACTCGATGAGCCCGAGGTCGTCGCGCAGCCATTCGATGCAGGTGCCGGCCGAGAGGATGATGCCCTCCACGCCGAAGGTGGCCGCACCGGCGCGCTGCCAGGCCACGATCGGGAATGTGCCGCCGGCGTTGCGGCCGAGGGTCCCCGGCACCGCCGACCCGGTGCAGAGGTTGAGGCTCCCGCCCGTCCCGAACGTGACCTTGGCCAGGCCGGGCCGCGTGCAGCCCTGCCCGATCAGTGACGCCTGCTGGTCGCCGGCGATGGCGCAGATCGGCGGCGCGCCTTCCAACGCCGCCGCCGGGCCGAGCGGTCCGGACGAGTCGACGATCCGCGGCAGCGACGCGAGTGGGATCCCGAGCACGTCGAGCGCCCGCGGGTCCCAGCGGACGGGGTCGATCTCGACCAGACCCGTCACCGCCGCGTTGGTGGCGTCGGTGACGTGCAGCTGCGCGCCGGTGGCGCCGCCCGAGAGCGTCCAGGCCACCCAACTGTCGATGGTCCCAACGCACAGCGCAGCCGCGGCCCGCGCCCGGTCGGGGTCGACGGCGTCGAGGATGGCCGCCGCCTTGGTGGCCGTCGCGTTGGGGGCGAACCGGAACCCATCGGCCTGCAGGGTGAGGCAGGTGCCGAGGGTGCGGAGGTCCTGCCAGCCGATCGCGGGCGCCACGGGCCGACCGGTTGTCCGCTCCCACACCACCGTGGTGGCGCGCTGGTTGGCGATGCCGACCCCGCCGACGGGCCCGCCAGCTTTCAGCGCGGCCGCCGCCACCTCGAGCACCGCCTGCGCGATGGCGTCGGCGTCGACCTCGACGAGTCCGGGGGCGGGCGTGGACGGGAGCACCGCCACGTGGTGCACGTGGGCCAGCGTGGCGTCGGGGCGTACGATCGCGGCCCGCACGCCCGAGGTGCCGACGTCGACGACGAGCAGGCTGTCGGTCACGGCCAGGGGGTGGCCCCGAAGGGGCCGGGCAGGCCGAGCTTGCCCGGGTTGAGGATGCCCGCCGGGTCGAGGGCTCCCTTGATCGCCACCAGCGTCTCGAAGCTCTCCCCGAGGGCGCCCGCCAGGTGGCGTCCGCGGTTGAGGCCGATCCCGTGGTGGTGGCTGATCGCCGCCCGGTGTCGGCCGGTGACCGCCATCACGACGTCCCAGGCCCGGCGGTAGTAGTCCTCCGCCCAGGCGTCGACGTCGCCCAGCGCGTCGGCCGGACGCCGGCCGGCGAAGGTGAAGTAGACGCAGGCGCCATCGGGGTAGGCGTGGGACTGGTGGACCGAGGCGTTCAGCGTGCCCGGGATCTCGCGCAGCTCGGCGCGGACCTCGTCGCACAGCGCCGGCAGCACCGACCAGCGGCCCGCCACCTCGACGGTGTCGACCACGATGCCGGCACGCCACAGGGGCGCCAGCGCGCTCGTGTCGTTGCGCTCGGCCAGCCACCGGTCGACGAGCGCGTCCTCGAGCCGGTCGGCCCCGCCGCGGGCGCACTCCTCGTCGACCAACGCGATCGTCGCTTGCACGAGGACGGTATCCGCCTCGTCGTAGACGATGAGCACGCAGGCGTCCTTCTGGTCGAAGTTGCGAGCCGATTCGGCTTCGTCGTAGAGGCGGAGCACCGCCGGCGTGGCGCCTCGTCGGAGCATCAGGCGGCAGGCCTCGAGACCGGCATCGAAGCCGGCGAAGGCGACGGCCCGCTGCGCCCGGTCGGGGGGCGCCGGGTGGACGCGCAGGCGCGCCGCGGTGATCACGCCGAGGGTGCCTTCGCTGCCGACGAACAGCTGCGTCAGGTTGGGCCCGGTCGCCGCGCGCGGACCATGCCCCTCGGTGTGGATGACCCGCCCGTCGGCCAGGACGACTTCCAGGCCGAGCACCATGTCCTCGATCTTGCCGTAGCGGGTGGAGTACTGGCCGGCCCCTCGGCAGGCCAGCCATCCCCCCACCGTCGAGATGTCCATGGACTGGGGCCAGTGGCCGAGTGTGTAGCCGGTCCCATGGTCCCGCAGCGCGTCTTCGAGGTCCGGCCCGAAGGTTCCTGCGGCGACATCGGCCACGAGCGACGTCTCGTCGAGATCGCCGAGTCCGTGCAGTCCCGTGAGATCGAGCGCGATCCCGCCGAAGACCGGCACGGCACCGCCACAGACGCCGCTGCGTCCGGCCATGGGCGTGACCGGGAGACGCGCCGCCTGCGCGGCGCGGAGCACGGCCGCCACGCCGTGGACGTCGCTTGGCCGGGCGACGGCGGCCGGGCGGGCCGGCACCTCCCCGCGGGCCGCCCAGGCGATGGCGAGCGGCCACCAGTCGCGGCCCGCCTCGTTGCGGTCGGTCACGAGCGTGGAGAACGCGACGCCCGCGTCGGTCAGGGCGGCCACGACCGAGGGGTCGAGCTCGCTCGGGTCGACGGCCAGGTGCTCGGTGACGGCCGACGGTTCGCCGTCGATCGGCGTGACCGGCGTGGCTTGGCGCGTCACGGCGCCTCGGCCGTGGCCACGGCGTCGGCATCGGGCAACCCGGCCAGGCGCAGATCCTCGAGCGCGGCCTGGGCGAAGCGGCTGGCTTCTACCGCCGCCTGTTCATCGGTCCAGCCCAGCTCCGGGGCGAGCAGCCTGGCGACGGCGGGCGCCGCCGCCGCGGCGCCACGGGCGTCCTGGATCAGCGCTCGGGTCCGGCGTGCCAGCACGTCCTCGACCCCCCGGGCCATCTCGGCGCGGACCGCGTAGACGACCTCTGCGCCCGTGTAGGCGAGGCCGGGCACGATCGGTTCGAGCAGTTCGGGGCGGCCGTCGACCACGGCCAACACGTCTCCGGCCTCGGTGCCGTAGCGGGCCTGGAGGTGGGCGTGCTGGACGGCGGTGATGCTGGGGAGCGGTGCCGCCGCCGAGAAGTGCCGCCGAGCGGTGCCGTTCAACCGGAGGGACTTGGTGACGCACCGCCGCTTCCGGATCGGCCCGCCGATCTGGGCCACCACTGCGTCGACCGTGTCCTCTGCCATCTTGCGGTAGGTCGTCAGTTTCCCGCCGGTCACGCTCACGATGCCGCTCTCCGACGTCTGGACGCGGTGGCGGCGTGACAGGTCGCTGGTGCGCTCCGAGAGTGACGCTTTGCCGGTCGGCGCGAGCAGCGGTCGCAGTCCCGCCCACACCCCGCAGACGTCGTGGCGGGTGATCTCGGTGTTGCTGACCGCGTTGATCGCGCCCAAGAGGTAGTCGACGTCCTCGGCGGTGCAGCGCGGGTCCTCCAGGCTGCCCTGGTAGCTGGTGTCGGTCGTCCCGAGATAGATGAAGTCCGATTCGACCCATGGCACGACGAAGATGGAACGGCGGTCCTTGGGCACCGGGATGACTGCGGCGATGTCGGTCGGGAACAGCGAGGCCGGTACGGTGATGTGGACCCCCTTGGCCGGCCGCAGCGACCGGGGGTGTCCGTGGCCGTCGAGGGACTGCACGTCGTCCGCCCAGACCCCCGTGGCGTTGACCACCACGGTCGCCTCGACCGTGATGACCTGGTTGGAGCCGGCCACCCGGATCCGAGCGCCGCGCACTCGGTCGTCGTCATCGGTGAGGAACCCGATCGCCTCGGCGTAGTTGGCGACGGCCGCCCCGTAGCCGAGCACGGCGGTCCGCAGCAGCGTGAGAGTGAGGCGCGCGTCGTCCACGCGCGCGTCGAAGTACAAGAACCCGGCCACCAGGCGGTCGGTGTCGAGGTGGGGGAGGTGCTCGAGTGCCTCGGCCTTGGAGACGCGTCGGTGCCGGCTCCCGATCCGCAGGCCGCCGGTCAGGTCGTAGAGCCAGAGGGCCGACGAGTAGGAGCGTGCGACCGTCTTGGACACGATGCCGTCGCGCCCGAACAGCGGGATGAGGAACGGTAGGGGGGACACGAGGTGCGGGGCGTTCTCGAGCAGGCGCTGGCGCTCGGACAGGTTCTCGTAGACCAGCCTGAACTCGCGTTGCTGGAGGTAGCGGATGCCGCCATGGACCATCTTGGAGGACTTGGACGACGTGCCCGAGGCGAAGTCCTTCTTCTCGACCAGGGCGGTCTTGAGGCCGCGGCTAGCCGCGTCCAGGGCCACTCCGGCTCCGGTGACCCCGCCCCCGATGACGAGGACGTCGAACTGCTCGTCTGCCAGTCGAGCCAGGCTGTGGGCTCGCTCAAAGGTGCTCACGTCGGGCCTGTCCCATGAAATCGGGCGGTCGCGTCCCGCATGGCCGTTACCCTATGGCCGAACTCCGCCGCGTCGTGGCGGATGCGCCACCGTAGGTCGGTACGGCGAACCCACGGTGGTCCTCACGGACTCACTGAAACTGAGGCCGCCAGTGGACCCGTTTGGGGTCGGGACGTCGGTCTACTCGTGGTGAACCACCATCGCGCCGACGGGTTCGGTTGGCCGGTCTAGCCGGACGGGCCGGGCGATTGGGACCCGAGTGAGGATCACGCTCGTGAACACCACCGCGCCGTTCGCGATGGCGAGCCAGAGAAGCAACAGCCAGACTGTTCAGCAGTCCCTTCTCCCTGGTCCGGGCTCAGTAGTCTGTCGCCGCTGCAGCCCGGCTTTGGTCCTTCTCTTTCGTCATGCGAGAGACCAGCTGGCGGGAAACCCGCCAGGTCCGCCCAATTTCAGCGAGCGAACTCCCTTCGGCGATGGCCAGGAGGAAGATGGCCCGCTGAAAGTTATGACGAGCCAAGCGAAGCCTGGATGTCGCCGCGTTCACCACCTCGCGGCGATCGGCCATGCACATCGAGCGGGACACATCCAATGCGCTCATTCCTCGTTCGACCTGCCCTATGACATCACTCATGTCGGATCCCCGGTGACCCAATAGGTAGGTGAGGTCTTCACTGGCAGCCACAGATTCGCGTATCGCCAACACGACAGCCTGTCGCCGGGCGGCCAGCTCGCCTCGCTCCTGGTCGTCCTCTCCTATCGCGGGGACCTCGGAGGGGGCTGGCCACGGCCATTGGCCGCCTTGGCGGATCTCCGCTATCGCTGTAGCGATGTTCGGCAGCCGAACCTTGGTAGCCCCGAGGAGACGCGAATCGAAATCGGCGAGGAACTGCAGCTCGGAGAGTTGCTCGCTGTGCGCCTTTTGCGCCTGTTCGAGGATATATACCGCCAATGGCGTCATCGGCCCATCTCCTGGGAACAATCACAGTTTACTGAGCGCGGCGTATTTCCAAAGTGATCTGCACGTAGCCCTTGCGAGCACTTGGGCCGAGCCGGCTGGGGTCCGAGGCCCTAGGGGTAGCCTCCCGTCCCCTCCGGGAAAGTGGCGAAGGTGTTGGGGCCGGTCTCCTGATTTCAACAATCATTGTCAAAAAACAACGATTGTGATAAAGTCTCTCCGTGAAGACCGTCGAGGAGCTGACCGAGCTGTTCCGGTCGAGCGGCCGCAAGGTCACCGCGCAGCGCCAGTGCATCTTCCGCGTGCTGCAGGGCAACGTCACCCACCCCTCGGCCGAGGCTGTCTATGAGGTGGCGCGGGCCGAGATGGAGACGATCTCGCTCAAGACCGTCTACCAGACGCTGAACGAGCTGGCCGAGCTGGGCGAGGTGGCGGCGTTGGACCTCGGCACCGGCACCGTTCGCTTCGATCCGAACGTGGAGGCCGGCCATCATCACCTGGTCTGCCGCTCCTGCGGGAAGGTACGCGACCTCCATGTCGACTTCGACGACCTGCGCGTCCCCAAGGGCGCCGCGCAGGGCTACGAGGTGCGCAGCGCCGAGGTCGTGTTCCGAGGCCTCTGCGAAGAGTGTCGCCCGGCGCGGGCGGGTGCGGCCTAGGCCGGCGTTCAGAGCGGATCGACAGCACCAGCAACCATCGAGCCATGAAGAAAGAAGGAGCAATATGCCAGGACTGAAGGGGTCGAAGACCGAGGACAACTTGAAGACGGCGTTCGCCGGCGAGAGCCAAGCCAACCGCCGCTACCTCTACTTCGCCCAGAAGGCGGACGTCGAGGGCTACCCGGACGTGGCCGCGCTGTTCCGTTCGGTCGCCGAGGGGGAGACGGGCCACGCGTTCGGCCACTTCGACTTCCTGCGCGAGGTGGGTGACCCGGTGACCGGCACGCCGGTCGGGCCGACCACCGACAACCTGAAGTCGGCCATCGAGGGCGAGACCTACGAGTACACCGAGATGTACCCCGGCTTCGCCAAGACGGCGCGCGACGAGGGCTTCGAGGAGATCGCCGAGTGGTTGGAGACCCTGGCGCGGGCCGAGAAGTCCCACGCCGGCCGCTTCGCCAAGGGCCTCGAGTCGGTCTCCTGATCCAGGCGCCCCCGAGGGTGCCGGCCGGGCGGTCCGCCGCGTCATGACGAAGTTCCGCGACCCGATCGACGACCCGCGGACGCCGGTCGCCGGCCTGCAGCTGGCCGACATCGTCGACCTGCGCGCCTACGAGCGGCTGCGCGACGACTACCGGCGGCGGATCATCGACCACAAGCGTCGGCGCCGGGTGGCGCTGGGTCCGATCATCACGCTCGTGTTCGAGTCGTTCGACACGGTGCGCTTCCAGGTGCACGAGATGGCCCGGGCGGAGCGGATCGCGACCGACCAGGGCATCGAGGAGGAGCTCGACGCCTACAACCGGCTGCTGCCGGTCCACGGCGAGCTGTCGGCCACCCTGTTCATCGAGCTCACCACCGAGGATGAACTCCGCCACTGGCTGCCGAGGCTGGTCGGGATCGAGCGGTCGGTCGGGTTCGAGGTGGGCCGCCCGGGCGAACGACGGTTCGTCGCCGGCCTGCCCGAGGCCACCCACGCCGAGGCGCTCACCAGGGACACGGTGACGGCCGCCGTCCACTACCTGCGCTTCCCGTTCGACCGGGAGGAACGGCGGGCCTTCGCCGCCGGGCGGGCCGCCCTCGTATCCGGGCACCCCGAGTACGAGGCCCGGACCGACCTCGCCCCGGAGGCCCAGGCCGAGCTGCTGGCCGAGCTAGAGGGGCGGGCCGAACCGCTGCCGTTCGGCTAGGGACGCCCAATTCGGGCGCCCACCAGGGCCCTTGGCCATCTGTCGGGCAGATAGGCAGCCGCGCGATCTAGGCCCGTGTCTTTACAGCGACGAGCGCGATGCGTCATACTCTTTGTTCTGCCGAATTCGGCGCAGGCACGAACCTCCGGGCGGTGCCCCCGGCTCCGGCGGGCCCCAACCGTACCGTCTGTAGCGAGGAAGTGCTTTTCCGATGAGTGCCCCGACGTGGCGCAAGCGTGCTGCCTGCCGAGGAATCGACGCCGAGATCTTCTACCCCGCGACCGAGGACGACTTCGCCGCGGCCGAGGCCAAGGAGATCTGCGCCGAGTGCCCGGTCCGCCAGGCCTGCCTGGAGTACGCCATCGCCCATCGCGAGCACGAGGGGGTCTGGGGCGGGATGACCGAGCGGGAGCGCCGCCGGGTCGTCCGCCAGCGCCGTAAGTCGGCCTGAGCCGCTCCGCGGTCAGACACCGTTTGGCTAGCGTGCCGACGGTGAACTTCGAACTCGCAGACGAGCTGGTCTCGCTCCAGGCGTCTGTTCGGCGTCTGGCCCAGGACAAGGTCAAGCCGCGGGCACGCGAGATCGACAAGTCCGGCGAGTACCCGGCCGACCTCTTCGAGGCCTTCCGCGACGCGGGGCTGCTCGGCTTGTGCATCCCGGTGGAGTTCGGGGGGTCGGGCGCGGGGATCCTCGGACTCACGATCGCCATCGAGGAGGTCGCCAAGTACTCCAACACCGCGGCCCTCATGCTCCTGCTCACCCGGCTGCCGACGGGCCCTGTCCTCATCGCCGGCACCGAGGAGCAGAAGCGCCGCTATCTGCCCGGCATCGCCGACGGGTCGCTGCGCGCCGGCTTCGGGCTCTCCGAGCCCCAGGCCGGGAGCGACGTCATGGGGATGCGGACCCGGGCGGTCCCGGACACCGAGCGCGCGGGCGGCTGGCGTATCAGCGGCGGCAAGTGCTGGATGTCGGGCGTGCGGGAGGCGGACTGGTACACGGTGTTCGCCAAGACGGCCGAGCCGACCAGCCGCGCCCACGATTCGATCACCGCGTTCATCGTCGAGCGGAGCTGGGAGGGCGTGTCGGTCGGCCGCACCGACCACAAGATGGGCGTGCGCGGGGTGGACACGGGCGAGCTCCTGCTCGACGACGTGCGGGTGCCGGCCGAGAACGTGATCGGCGAGGTGGGCGGCTTCCGGCTGGCCATGCTGGGGCTCAACTCGATGCGCCCGATCGTGGCTGCGCGGGGGATCGGCCTGGCCGAGGGCGCCCTCATGTACGCGACCGAGTACGTGAAACAGCGCCAGGCCTTCGGCAAGACGATCGCCGACTTCCAGGGGATCCAGTGGGAGATCGCCAAGTGCGCGGTCGACATCGAGGCCGCCCGCCTGCTCACCTACCGCGCGGCGTCCATGGCCGACGCCGGCCAGTTCGCCAAGGAGTACGTGCCCTACCTGTCCATGGCCAAGTACCACGCGACCGAGCTGGCGGTGCGGGCCTCGGGCCTGTGCGTGCAGCTGCTCGGGGCGGCCGGCTACATGGAGGACCACCCGGCCGAGCAGTGGTACCGCGACGCCAAACAGCTGACCATCGTCGAGGGCACCTCCCAGGTCCAGCTCGGCCTCATCGCCCGGGGCGTCCTCGACGGGGACCTGTGGTGGGACTGAGGTGGCCGGATTCGCCGACCTGGGCGGCTGGCCCGGCGTCCTGACCCGACTCCTGGCCGGGCGGTCCCTC
>DATNIB010000055.1:0-2098 GCA_035604685.1 Acidimicrobiales bacterium
GGCTGACCGACGCGGAGGGGCGCCAGCTGCAGCGCATCGTCCGCCGAGGCAGCGGCAAGAGCGACAACTCGGTGGTCAAGTGGCGACGGGCCCTCGTCGTCCTGGCCTCGGCCGGGGGGAACGAGGTGGCCGTCATCGCCACGTTGGTGCAGACCTCCCCCGACCGGGTGAGAGAGATGATCCACCGGTTCAATGAGAAGGGCATGGCCGCGTTGGACCCCGCCTGGGCGGGTGGCCGACCCCGCCGGATCACGACGACTGAGCGCGAGCTGATCGTCACGTCGGCCACGGCCCGCCCCGGTTCCCTTGGCGTGCCCTTCACCCGTTGGAGCCTGCGCAAGCTGGCCCACTACCTGGCCACCAAGCCCGGTCCCCGGGTCGCGGTCTCGATCGAGCGGCTCCGCCAGATCCTGGCCGAGGAGCAGATCACCTTCCAGGCCACCAAGACCTGGAAGGAGTCACCGGACCCCCTGCGCGAGCAGAAGCTCGAGGTCATCGAGGACCTCCTGGTCAACCGCCGGGATCGGACCTTTGCCTTCGACGAGTTCGGCCCCCTCGCCATCAAGCCCGAGGCCGGGCACGCCTGGGCACCGAGATCCCGGCCGAAGCGGCTGCGGGCCAACTACACCAAGCCGCATGGGACCAGGCAGCTGTTCAGCTGGTACTCGGTCGGAGACGACCGCCTCTTCGGGCGGATCGAGCGAAGGAAGGGGGCGGCGCCGACGCTGCGGGCCCTCCAGGCGATCCGGCGGCTCCGCCCCGACGACCAGCCGGTCTACGTGATCCTGGACAACTTGAACCACCATCGCGGTCCCGATCTGCGGCGCTGGTGCGCCGAGCACGCCGTCGAGCTGTGCTTCACCCCGACCTATGCATCGTGGGCGAACCCGATCGAGGCCCACTTCGGCCCCTTGCGCCAGTTCACGATCGCCAACAGCGACTACCCGGACCACCCGGCGCTCACCCGGGCACTCCGCCGCTACCTCCGCTGGCGCAACGCCCACACCAAAGACCCCGAGCTCCTCGCCCTCGAGCGCAAACGCCGGGCCGAGATCCGCGGGGAAGCCCTACGCCGCTGGGGCAGGCAGAAGCAGGCCGCCGCGTGATTGGCCAAGCGCGCGAACCTTTGTGGTCAGGGCACTAGTAGCAGGGGAGGCCGTTCAGGAGCAGCTTGGAACCGGCCGGGTTGTTCCGGTTTGACCGCGACGCCGCCGACCTGTGCGACCGGGTTGCTCATCTGGCCGAGACCCAGAAACTCGTCGACCACCCGAGCACCGACCGACGGGGCGGAACTCCTGGGCCAGCTGAGGTTGGGCGACCCCTCCGACTCCTTTCTTGGAACGTCACCCCAGCTCCCCGAGATCGCGCACGGGTGGCGGGACCGGCGCCGTCGGCCGGCGTCGCTCGCGGAGCCAGATCAGCCGAGAGTGGAGAGGCCGCCGTCCACCGCGAGGACCTGGCCGGTGATGTAGCTCGATTCCTCTGAGAG
Source organism: Acidimicrobiales bacterium (assembly GCA_035604685.1). Classification (GTDB taxonomy): domain Bacteria; phylum Actinomycetota; class Acidimicrobiia; order Acidimicrobiales; family RAAP-2; genus DATNIB01. The sequence goes on from DATNIB010000055.1 coordinate 1,490, forward strand.
CAAGAAGACCACCGGCGCGGCGACCTCCCATGCGGTGCCCTGCCGGCCGAGGGGGACGAGCGTGCGATCACGGCTCGGCGGGCCCGCGGCGGCCCGCCGGCCGAGGGGGGTGTCGATCAGCCCCGGCGCCACCACGTTGGCCCGCACCCCGCGGCGACCCCCTTCGCGGGCCACGTGTCGACACAGCCCGGCGATCGCCGCCTTCGAGCTGTCGTACGCGGGGATCGAGCTGCCCGGCCGCAGCCCGGCAACCGAGGAGATGAAGACGATCGACCCGCCCTCCATGTGGGGCAGCGCCTCTCTGGCCAGGAGGAAGTGGGACCGGACGTTCACCGAGAACGTCAGGTCCCATTGGGCGGCCGTGGTGCCGGCGAGGCGGGCGCCGGCCCCGATGCCCACGTTCAGGACGAGCCCGTCGAGGCCACCGAGTGCCTCGACCGCCGAGGCCACGATTGCCGCGCACGCCCTCTCGTCGGTGACGTCGCCGAGGAGGACCGTCGGCGACGGACCCTCATTCGCCACCAGCTGCGCCGTCCCGTCGACCGCGTCGGCGTCCCGGTCGGCCAGCGCCAGCGCCGCGCCGGCGCGGGCGGCCAGCACCGAGATCGC
>DATNIB010000056.1:0-70813 GCA_035604685.1 Acidimicrobiales bacterium
GGCCGAAGGGGTGGAGACCGAGGCCGAGCTGGCCGAGCTGCGCAAGGCCCACTGCGACGAGGCCCAGGGCTTCCTCTTGGGGCGGCCCGCCCCCTTCGGCAACCTGCGCCAGGCCGGGGCCCTCGGGCCGCGGAGCTGAGCACCAAGCCCATTCGAAGTCCACGCGCCGCTCGACCTACCGTGGGGTGCCGTGACGGCGATCCGGTAGGTGACTACCGTCATCGGCGCCACGGCGTTAACGAGGGTGTTCCTCAGGTCCCGGCCGGGCCGACGTTGACCGCCTTTCGGCATCCAACTCCGCCGGAGGACGGCAGAGGGGACATAGTGGGAGCGAGATGAGCATCGCGCTTGGTCGACCGAGCTGGCTCGGAACTCCGGTCGACCGGGTGGGCGGGACCGCCGGGCCGGTTCCCGAGGCGCCGGGCCCCGACGACCCCGGCACCGCGTCGGCCGGATCGCCGGACCTGCGGCCGATGGCCCTCCTCGGCACCGCCGCCATGTGCGCCGTGGTGATCGGCGCCGTGCTCGGAGGGACCGCGTTCGTGTCCAGCCTCCCGGGGGCCTGGTACTTCGGAACCCCGGGCGGGCCGCTCGGGTCGGTGTCCAACTCGGGCAAGCAGGCGCCGGTAGTGGCCGTCTTCCTCGTCTACGGCGGCCTCGTGCTCGCGGTGCGCGCCTGGCTCGGGCTCCTTCGCCTGCTGCGGGCCCACCGCGGCGTGCCGGTCCGGCGCGTGGTGGGGGTGATCGCACTGTGGGTCCTGCCCCTGCTCGTGGCGCCGCCCCTCTTCAGCCGGGACGTGTTCAGTTACGCCGGCCAGGGCGAGATGGTGAGCCACCACATCGACCCCTACTCCTATGGGACCGGGGTGCTCGGGGCGACGCCGTTCAGCCTGTTGCCCGGAACGCTGTGGGCCAACACCCCGTCCCCCTACGGGCCGGTGTTCCTGGCGGCCGACGGCGCCGCCACCTCGATCGCCCAACACGAGGTCCTGCCCGACCTGATCCTCCTGCGCCTCTTGGAGCTCGGCGGCCTCGCCCTCGTCGTCGGCGCGCTGCCGACGCTCGCCCGGTCGGCGGGACGCGATCCCGCGGAGGGGGTGGCCCTCGGCGCGGCCAGCCCGCTCGTCCTCACGGCGTTCGTCGGCGGGGCGCACAACGACGCGCTGATGGTCGGTCTCCTGGTGGCCGGGCTGGCGGTGGCCAAACGCGTCGGGCCGGTGCCCGGCATCGTGCTCTGCGCGCTGGCGGCCGGGGTGAAGGCCCCGGCGATCTTGGGCGTCTTGTTCTTGGGGTGGAACTGGGCGCGGGGAGCGTCGTTCTGGTGGCGCGTCTTCCACACCGCGCTGGCCGGTGTCATCGCCACCGGCACGCTGGCCGCCGCCTCGACGGTGTCGGGGCTCGGGTGGGGCTGGCTCACCACGCTGTCGGCCCCCGACAAGGTGTTCACCGGGGTCACGCCGGTCGACGCGCTCTCCCATTTGATCGTGGGTGCCGGCATCGTCGCCCACGTCTCGCTCTCGTTGTCCTCCGTCGCCACCGTGGCCGGGGTGGTGGGGCTCGCGGGCGCGGCCCTCGTCGGGTCGTGGCTCCTCGTGCGCTCACCCGTCATGGGGTCGGTCCGCGCGCTCGGACTCGCGCTCTTGGTCCTGGCGCTGCTCGGCCCGATCCTGTGGGCCTGGTATCTCACGTGGGGGCTGGTGGTGCTCGCCCCGGTGGCGGCCGGGCGTCTGCGGCGAGTGGTCATCGCGCTCACGATCGTCGAGACGTTCCTCGGCGTGTCAGCGTTCAAGGGCATGGTGGAGTCGCTGGGCGCGTCCGGCGTCCTCCCGGACCTCCTGCTCCTGGTCGGTATCTTGGCCGTGGTGTTGGTGCCGCTCGGGCGCGCCGGGCGCCTCGAGGCGCCGCGGCTGCGGTGGTTGTGGCGGGGTCGGGCCGAGGTGGCGCTCACCCAGTCGTAGTCGGCGGACCATATTGCCGATGAAGGCGCGCCGTCGCGCGGACGCTTCGACCAGGGGTACCCCGGGGGCCGACTACAGGCGATAGAGCTTGGCGGCGTTCTCGCCGAGGATCTTGCGGCGGGCCGACGGTGTCAGCGTCGCCATCTTTTCGGCCACCGTGTCCAGCGGCTTGGGGTACAGGCAGGTGGGGTGCGGGAAGTCGGTCTCGAACAGGATGTTGTCCTCACCGACAGAGTCGACGAGAGCCTGCAAGTTGCCCTGGTTTTCCTCGAACCAGAAGGTCGCGTACCAGTGGTCCTTGAAGTATTCCGACGGCTTCCGGCTGAGCTCGGCCGCCTGCTCTGGCGCGTTCTCGAACACCTCGTAGTCCATGGCCTCGAGGATGAAGGGAACCCAACCGATCCCACTCTCGACCGAGACCAGCTTGAGGCCCGGGTGGCGGTCGAGCATGCCGCAGAGGGTGACGTTCACCACGACGCGCGCGTTGTTGATGAACAAGAGCGTGCCACCGATGGCGGGCTTGATGTACTCGTGCTGAGACCCCCAGAAATAGTTGCCGTAGAAGTTCATGGCGGTGAGGCTGGCGCCGATGTGGAAGTGCACCGGTAGCTTGAGGTCGTCGCATACGTCCCAGAGGGGGTCCCACGCCCGGTTGGCCAGGTCGGGCGATCCGAGATCCTGAGGATCCGAGGTGAGGTTGACGCCACGCGCCCCGAGCGCGGCGACGCGCTCGGCTTCGCGGACGCTCTCGTCGACGTCCCACGCCGGAAGCACGGGCATCGGCAGCAGTCGGTTCCCGGACTCGGCCTGCACCTCCGCCATCGCGTCGTTGTAGATCTCGATGCAGAGCCGGCGCAGCACCGGATCCTTGACGGCCTGCGAGAGGCCCTGGCCTCCGAGGCCGATCGAATTGGGAAACAGCACCTGGGCCCAGATGCCCGAGTCGTCCAAGACCTCCATGCGGGCTACGGGGTCGAAAGCAGCCCGGTGGATGCGGTCAGTCCCCCAGACGACCATGGACTCTTGAAACGGGAACTTCGTTCCTTCCCGGTCGATCACGCCGCCTCCCCCAGCGAAGCCGAGCGTCGCCCCGTCGACCACCCAAGTCGGCCGACCATTGATCTCCTCCACCCTGGGTACGCGGTCTTCGTACCCGGCCGGTGCCCGCTTGGTCCACAGGTCGTGGGCTTCGGTCAGATGCGAGTCCGCATCGACGACCTTCACGTCATCTACAGCCAGCGCCATCTCGCACCTCACGGTCGTCGCTTTGGTCCGTCACCTTAGTGAACACCCCCTGTACCGTGCCCGCGTCCTTGGCCCCTGGAGCGAGTCGTTCCGAACCGGTTCCTGAACGGCCTCACTCGAGGCGCAGGCAGGACTCCGGGCAGTTCTCGACGGCTAGCTGTGCGCGGCTCTCAAGGCCTACTGGGACATCGGCGGAGCGCAGGACGCTGTGCCCGTAGTCGTCGCTGTCGAACAGCTCCGGCGCTAACGAGTAGCAGCGGCCGTGACCCGTGCACCGCATGGTGTCGAGCACTATTCGCACAGGCCTTGAGCCTAATGGGAGTTCTCGCACCGGAGGGCTGGCGTGACATCGAGAAGGTGCGGTGACGCAACCGGCGCGCCCGGACTTGCGATGAAACAGCCACGGCCGTCGGCGGTGGACCGTCGCCCAGGGAGGTCGCCGCACCCTGCTCGGCGCGACCGGCGGGCGGCGATCCGGACCCGTCGGGCCTTCCGGCTACCATTCGCCAGCAGGTGGCGTAGTGGTCTTCACGGGCTCGGCCACGATCGATCAGGAGGGACCTCCATGGACGTAGAGGATCTGGTCCTGGTGAGTGTCGACGACCACGTCGTCGAGCCACCGAACGTGTTTGAGGGTCGCCTGCCGGCCAAGTACGCCGACCTGGCGCCCCAGTTCATCACCCGGCCCGACGGGACGAGCGCCTGGCGCTACGAGGGGGCCGAGATCGGCAACATCGCGCTCAACGCGGTGGCCGGGCGGCCGCCCGACGAGTACGGCATGGAGCCCACGTCCTTCGATGAGCTGCGGCCGGGCTGCTACGACATCGACGAGCGGGTGGCCGACATGGACGCCAACGGCGTGCTCGGATCCCTATGCTTCCCATCGTTCCCCCAGTTCTGTGGCCAGCTGTTCGCCCGCACGGAGGACAAGGATGTGGCCCTGGCCATGGTCCGGGCCTATAACGACTGGCACATCGACGAGTGGTGCGGGACTCACCCGGGGCGATTCATCCCGTGCTCGCTGCCGGCCATCTGGGATCCCGAGGTCCTGGCGGCCGAGGTCCGACGCACGGCGGCCAAGGGCGCCCATGCCGTCACCTTCTCGGAGAACCCGTCGAAGCTCGGCTGGCCGAGCATCCACACGGACCACTGGGACCCGTTCTGGACCGCATGCAACGATGAGCAGGTCACCGTCTGCATGCACATCGGGTCGTCCTCGGAGCTGGTGATCACCTCCGTCGACGCCCCCATCGACGTGCTCATCACGGTCACCCCGATGAACATCGTGCGGGCCGCGGCCGACCTCATCTGGTCGCCGGTCCTGCGCCAGTTCCCCGATATCAAGGTGGCCCTGTCGGAAGGCGGGATCGGCTGGATTCCGTACTTCTTGGAGCGGATTGACTACAACTACCAGAAGCACCACATCTGGACGGGTCAGGACTTCGGCGACCGGCTGCCCAGCGAGGTCTTCAACGAGCACGTGATCACTTGTTTCATCGACGACGCCTTCGGCGTGGCCAGCCGGGATTACCTCAACATGGACAACGTGACCTGGGAGTGCGACTACCCGCACTCGGACACCACCTGGCCCACGGCGCCCGAGCAATTGTGGAAATACATCGGCGAGCTGCCCAAGCACGACATCGACCGGATCACCCACCTGAACGCCATGACGCACTTCAACTACCACCCCTTCTCGGTCATCCCGAAGGAGCAGGCCACCGTTGGAGCGCTTCGTGAACGGGCGGCCGGACGCGACGTCGGCATCCGGTCGACCCGCAAGGGACCCAAGTCCGTGCACGCCAACCGGGCCTCGGACCTCGGCCGGGGCACCACCAGCTGAGCCATGTCCGCTGACGCGTCACCGGGCGTCGCCCCGCCGTTCGACCCCGCCCTCTTCCTCGACCCGGCCACGTCGGGGAACCCCCAGCCCTTCTACCGCGCCGCGCGGGAGCTCGGCGCAGTCGTGCCCGGCCCCTTCGGAGGGCACGAGGTCATGCGGAGGGCCGAGGTCGAGTACGTCCTGCAGCATCCGGAGATCTTCTCGTCCGCCATGGAGGCGGTGGACCTGGGGCAGACCGTGCCACTCATCCCGCTCCAGGTCGACCCGCCCGAGCACCTGAAGTACCGCAGGCTGCTCGACCCGATCTTCGCCCCTAAGCAGATGAACCTGATCGAGCCCGACATCGCCCGTTTGGTCAACGAGCTGATCGATGCCTTCATCGACCAGGGCTCCTGCGAGTTCACCACGGCGTTGGCCGAGCCGCTTCCCTCGTCGGTTTTCCTACGGCTGCTCGGCTTCCCGCTGTCCGACCTCGACATGTTCCTCGGCATGAAAAGCGGCATCCTGCGCCCGGCGGGGGCCGACGTCGCAGAGATGAAGGCCTCCCAGCAGGCGACTGCGGCGGAGATCGAGCGCTACTTTGCCGAGGCCGTCGCCGATCGCAAGCGGCAGCCCCGAGAGGACATCTTGAGCCGGTTCCTGGCGGCCGAGGTCGACGGGGCGCGCCTCACGGTCGACGAGATCCTGGGCATCTGCTTCCTGTTCATCCTGGCTGGTCTGGACACGGTGACGGATTCCCTCGAGTGCTTCTTCGCCTACCTCGCCCAGAACCCCACGCAGCGGCAGGCCATCGTCGCCGACCCGGCCATCATCCCGTCGGCCGTCGAGGAGCTCCTGCGCTGGGAGACGCCGGTCGCGGGCGTGGCCCGGGTGGCCATCCAGGACGCCGATCTCGCCGGCTGTCCGGTGCACAAGGGGGACCACGTCGGGGTCAGCATCGGCTCGGCCAACACCGACGATCGGGCGCTGCCGGACGCCTCCACCGTGGAGCTCACCCGCCCCGCCAACCGCCACCTGGCATTCGGCGGTGGTGTGCACCGGTGCCTCGGGTCGCACCTGGCCCGGCTCGAGCTGCGGACCACCCTGCGGGAGTGGCACTCCAGGATCCCCGACTACACCATCGCCGAGGGCACCGAGTTGCGCTACGGATACGGCCTCCGCCAGATCGAGTCGCTCCCGCTCGTCTTCGGGTGACGCGGCCCGCGGGGCTCAGGCCGTGTCGGCCCAATCGGCACGACTACGTTGGGCCCGAGATGCAGGGTCGGCTGCAGTTGTGATCGCTTCGACACGTCAGGCGCCCAAGGTTGTACCAGACGTGACTCGCAGTGTGGAGTCAACGACAGGCTCGAAGTGCCGTCGCTGGTGATCAGGCCCGGACTGCGACGTCGAGGAAACCGCGCTCGGGTCCCCGGACGAAGAAGGAGGGCCCCATCTTGATGTCCCGCAGCTGGTATTCGGGCGCTCGGCGGAGCAGCTGCTCGATCGCAACTTTCGTCTCAAGACGGGCGAGTGGTGCCCCCAAGCACAGATGGGGGCCCCAGCCGAAGCCATAGTTGGCCTTCGCCTCGCGGTTGACGTCAAAGGTTCCCGGGTCGGCCCAGCGACTGGGGTCGCGGTCGGCTGCGCCGATCAGCGCATGGACCGTCTCGCCCGCGGCTACCTCCGAGTCGCCGAGCGTCATGTCGTGGACGGCGATGCGGGGGATGGACTGCACGGTGCCTCGCCACCGGAGAACCTCCTCGATACTGGCGGGCACCAGGTTGGGGTCGTCGACGATGAGCCGGCGCTGCGCTGGATGGAGCTCGAGTGCAACGAGCGCGTTGGAGAGGAGCTTGGCGGTCGTGTCGTAGCCGGCGACCAGGAGGAGCACGGCGGCGGCCCGTACCTCCTCGTCGTCCATGGAGCCTTCCTCGGCCATACCCACCATGGCGGTCAGAAGGTCGTCGGGTCGATCGCGGCGATGACGGTCGATCTCCTGGCGCAGATACCCATTGAGATCTCTGGACGCCTGCCGGAGCGTTACGCGGACAGAGGCGTCTTCGTGGCCCCAAGCCAGGTTGCTGACGATCGTGTTCGACCAGTACCGGAAGTCGGCGTGTCGGTCTTCGGGCACACCGAGCATCTCGGCAACGATGATCGTCGGGATCATCGTGAAGTCGGCTATCAGGTCGAAGCTCTCGTCCCCCTCGTCCAGCGGCGCCAGCAGCTTGTCCACGACGACACGGACCCGCTCCTCCCAGTGCGCCACGGTCCGCCGGGTGAACAGCGGCGACAGGCAGTTGCGGAGCCGACGGTGCATCTCGCCATCGACCGAGATCATGGTGGGGGCTTCGAACCACGGCAGTATCTCTGGTGTGCTGGGTACCGCCGTGAAGTGCTCACCGTCGTCCGTCAGTACGGTCGCGCAGTCATCGAATCCGGGAACCATCCACCCCTGGATGATGTCGTTCCACACCGCCCGGCCGGTTGCCCGCACATCCTCATAGTGGGGGAACGGATCCTCGATTACCGCCGAGTCGAAGAAGTTGACATCGCGCTGTCTGCGATCCATGTGTTCCTCCCCCTCGAAGGTCCCGTCCCGGCAACAGTACCTTCCAAACCGCGCCTGCTGCCGCTCAGAAGCGCGCCTCGAGCCAGTTTCCGACGTAGTTGAATACCTCGGCTTCGGTATCGCCGAACTCATTTGGGGATGTCTGACACTCGGTGCAGGGGGAGAACACGTGCGCTGCCCCTTCGACATACGCCAGCGTCTTGTGCTTCGACCTGTGCGCGGCCAGGTAGTACATCTCGGACGGCACGACCCAGTAGTGCCCGGTCATCGACATCATGAGCAGGGGAACGGTGATTCCCTGAACATTGATCACTGTGGAGGTGTTGGAGGAGGCCCAGTCGACGCCTTCGATGGAATCGGCAGTCAAGCGGTAGTCGGGTGCCATGATGGCGGAGGTCGACAGGAAGGTGCTGACGGTCGAGTTGATCGGCGAGGAGTCGTTGGCTTGAGGGGAGGAAGGCACCGGGCTCTCGGCGGGGACCCGAACGGAGTGGACCACCTGGACGGTACCGTTCGGACTCGCCGGCGTGATCAGCGGATACTTGCCCTTGGTGTGGGAAAGGAGGGTGGTGTCCTGCTGCCAGATGCGTGCGGCATCGTGCCCGATCGGGAACGCCATAGCGTCGGAGATGCCGTGGCGACCCTTGGCGAACTGTTTCTCGAGGCGTAGAGCCGTACTGACCAGGTGGGCTTCCCGTTGACCCTGCGCCTGCGTATAGCGCTCGATGAACGACAACGAGTACCTGGATGACTGGTTGGGATTCGGGTTGTATCCGTTCCGTTGGTTGAAGAGATACAGGGACGGGTTGTGCTGGCTGGTCAGTCCGCCGGCCTTGGCCGTCGAGGCATCCAGCGCGGACATGAACGAGAAGGCCAACCCCGGGATGGCGTCGAGAAACACCACGCCGTCAGCGCGTGGCAGCCCTGCCAGTGAGTCGGTGCAAGGATCGAGGCGGTGGGGAGCCTGGCAAACGGCGACCCCGTTCTCGGCGATGTTCTGGTAGTAGGCCACCATGGAGCCACCGCCGCTCCAACCGAGCAGCACCACGTGCCGAATGCCCGGCAGCGATCGCGCATAGGCGACGCCGTAGCCGACACCGCGCGCCAGCTGGTCCCATGTTGTCCCGGTCTCATCTGTACACACGACGGTGAAGCCGCGTTGGGCCAGCTCAGGGCATGGAAGTTCGGCGAAGACCGGGATCTGGTGCACCACGACCAGCGCAGTCGACTCGTTGGGCGTCGAGTTTGTCGGTTGATACAGAGCCGCGACCACGGATTGCGGCGGTCCGATTTGTTCAGATTGCATAGTGTAAGTGACGGGCGCATTCTGCGCTCCGCTCGGTGATGCAGATAGCGCCAGGAATAGAGAACCGGCAAGAGCCACCATGGCGATGCGCATGGACTGCGATCGGCGACGCGCGTCGATCGATATGGCCTTCCTCCCTACGTTCGGTCCCGGTTGCTGTTTCATGCGTTCAAGGTCGACCTTCAACACGACGAGTCAGACGGTGGGGAAGTGCTCTGCCAGCGGAACCCAGCGGCGAGCCCCTGATCCCCCTCCAAGCAAGAAGGGCGTACTCGGAGCCACTTCGACCCAGTTGCGATCTGGTGCCCGGGTCAGCTGGGCGGTTGGTAAGCCGGCGCCGCATTTGAGGCCTCGAGACTCACGCGGAGGTCCTCCGTTGTGACCCGCACGCAGGTTGCGACGACCTCGTCGAAGTACTCGACGAGTGAATGCCTGCCTTCAAGAAGATAGAGACGAATGGCAGTGTCCAACCAGGCTTGCGCTGCCAGTGTTACCGCGCGGATCTCCAGAGACGACTGCGGTCGGGCGAGGCGATTCTCGAGGGTCCCGACAAGATCCTTCTCAAACTCTCGGACACCTATCGACAACTGCGCATACGCGAACCGTGGCTCCGTTTCGAGGACAGTCCGAATCAGAGCGAGGAACTCGCGATCGTAACCCTTCTCGCACAGTTCCCTCATCACGGCATGCAGACTGACAATCGCCGGCTCTGATGCTGGTCGATCTCGGAGGCGCTGTACCGCGACCTCGTGCCGAACGACGAGATGGTCGAACAGCATCGCCTCCTTCGTCGGGAAATGGTCGAAGACCGTACGTCGACCCACGTCTGCCGCTTCGGCAATTTGGTCGACGGTGGTCTCCGCGTACCCCTGAGCTATGAAGAGTTCGAGAGCCGTTCTGGCGATGCGGGCTCGCGTCTCTTTGACCTTACGATCTCGAATCGTGTTCTTCGCCACCACACGGATGCTATCTCTTGAAGCGGAACGATCTTTGGGTGATCGCGGGGACTATGGCCTTGGGGTTGTCGCGTCTCGAGGTTGACAGATCTAGCGAGACGCGACGGTCAAGGGTCTGCCTGATCTGCTTAGGGTTCTAGATCGTCTCGCGACGTCTCGGTAGACCTTGGTGCCGCTTTAGGTCGGTCCAGCGGGTTGAGGTCGCGCACGAACGCGCTCATGCTGACACCGTCCCTCGTCGGCCTGTCGGTGTAGACGCGTCCTCGTCGGATCTTGCCATTCTCGACTTCGAGAACGTTCATGTTCGGTACCATTGTCCCGTCAGCATGTTCGACGAGTGCCTCAAGGTAAATGCGGTTGCCGGCGACTGCCGTCGACACCACCTCGAACCGGGAGTGAGGATTGGTCTCCCAGATCCGCGTCCAGGCCTGCCGATACGTGTCCAGACCGCGCCAGCTGAGGTCGGGTCGCATCGGGTGGGTCACCTCCACATCGGGGTGCCAACACGAAACCAGCGCTTCGAGATCCTTGTCTGCCTGCGCCTTCAGGTACCGTCGCAGGACTGTTCTTGCTTGGCCACTAGGCATGGTGAGCGCGCTCTCCGTCTGGCATCAGGCAAGCGGTTTGGTCACGGTCATCGGTCGCCGGGAGCGAGCCGATCGCACAGAAGCACACACCCTGGAGTTGTGGCGGTTCAAGGACGCGCCGGCGAGAGGGGTCGACCTCGGCGAATACCATTCGCACGATCCTGAGACTAGTGAATGTGCCGATACCGAATCTCGATCAGCTTTAGATCGACCGGGGCAACCGACACCATTCGCTCTGGCCGCTACTACTCGGAGAAGGTCGAACGCCTCGGTTCTGGAATCGGTGAATGGATCCAGCGCCATTAGGCTGGGGACTCCAGACACCAGTCCGGGCAATGCGAGCGCTACCCGTCGCATCCTCCTGCAAAGACAGCTGGCGAGCTCGCCGGGGCGCGCGACGATAGACGGCTCGGTTCTGATCAGGCCGCTGCATCTGGACCATCGCCGGCGGAGGAGCGAATGATGGGGGTTCCCGATCTGAGCGACAGGCCGCTCGAGGAACTCATCTCGTTGCGTGGCAGGCGGGCAGTCGTGACGGGCGGCGCCCGGGGGCTTGGCCGCGCGATCGCCCACCGGTTGGCCGAGGCGGGAGCCTCCGTGCTGATCGGCGACATCGACCAGGCCGCAGCCAAGAGGGCCGCGGAGGACGTGGCGAGCAGCTTCGGAGTCAGCGCATCTTCGATTGCTCTCGATGTTTCCGAATCGGCATCGGTCAGCGCCGCGGCCGATGCCGCCGTGGCCAGGCTGGGTGGCATCGATGTCTGGGTCAACAATGCCGGCATTTTCCCGTCGGTGCCGTTGCTCCACATGACCGACGACGATTGGGACCGGGTGCTGAAGGTCAACCTCCGCGGGACCTTCGTGGGATGCCGGGAAGCGGCGCGCCGGATGATCTCCGCCGGCGGGGGTGGCGTCATTATCAACATCTCCTCGGTCGCCGGGTTTCGGGGACGAAGCGCCGGGGTCGCCCACTACGTCGCGTCGAAGCACGGAGTAATCGGACTGACCCGCCAGGTCGCGGTCGAACTGGCGGAACACGGGATCAGGGTCCTCGCCGTCTCTCCGACCACGATCATCACACCTGGAGTGGAATCGGCCATGAGTGGCGCCCCAACCCATTCGCCCCCGGATCTGGAAGAAGCCCTGACCCGTCCCCTCGGGCGCGCTGGGCGACCCGACGACGTGGCACGCGTGGTCCTCTTCTGCGCCAGCGATCTTTCGATGTTCATGACCGGGAGCAGCCTGCTGGTCGACGCCGGAGAACTGGCCCGCTGAGCTAGGCAGGGGCAACACGGGGGAGTGCCTGGGAGGTGAGCCGGACGATTGGACGGCTTGGATCCTGAGGTGACGAAAATTCGAGGGTCCGTGACCGCGTCGATCGCAGTTCTGCGCGCGCCGGGTTAGGTCGTGGGTTCGGCAACCTCCCGTACGTGCTGTGCCATCGACAGGGGGGTAACGGATGTCACACCACCGTCAACAGCGAGCGTCACGCCAGTAATCCAGCGTGCCTCATCGCCCGCCAGGAAGGCCGCGGCAAACGCGACGTCCCAGGCGGTTCCCTCGGCGCCGAGCAGATTCGATGTGGCGGCAAGCTGTCGACGGAACTCCGCCTGGGGCGTCTCACCGAGGACCGAGTACAGCAGTGGCGTGGTGATGTGGCCGGGGACGACCGCGTTGACCCGGATCCCCTGGCGACCATGCGAGTAGGCCATGTCCACCGTCATGGCGTGGATGCCGCCTTTGGCGGCGGAGTATCCGAGATAACCGGTGCCCCGCCAGCCCGAAATCGACCCGATGTTGACAATCGCGCCAGAGCGCTTCTTCTCCATTACTGGCAGGGTGTACTTGGATGACAAGAAGGCCGCGCGCAAGCTGATGTCGAGCACCCAGTCCCAGTCGACCTCGCTCGTGTTGATGGCGTTCCCATAGATGGCGGCCCCGAGGTTGTTGACAAGGATGTCCACCGTGCCGAAGGCGTGCACCGCCGCCCGCACCATGGCCTCGCAGTCGGGGGCCTTGGTCATGTCGCCGGCGAAAACCGTGGCCGTGCCGCCTTCTCGCTCGATGACATGTTGCGTTTCTTCAGCCCGCTCGGGGTGGACATCGGCGAGGAGCAGGGCGGCCCCTTCACGGGCCAGCACAATCGCGGTGGCTTTGCCGGTCCCGACCCCCGGACCGGGTGTGGATCCGGCGCCCGTGACGATGGCCACCTTGCCCTCGACCCGTCCTCGACGCTCAACCATCGTCCCTCACACCATTCCGGTTCTGGCTATGGGTGGGGTGTAGCCGGCCTCCGGAGAGAACAGTCCGATCAGCGCGCTTCGGCGGTCGCGCGGTACAGGGGACCAGCGGTGATCGTCTTCCAGGCGTCGGCGTTTTCGCGGACCGCCTCTTTCGCTTCCTCAAGTCGACCGTCGGGATTGTCGGTATAGATGACGGTGACGGAGTCGGCGCGGAGCATCTCGAGGACCTCAACTCCCTCCGGTCCGGCTGTGTAGTAGTACGGCGTTCCGGCCGGTACAGAGAAGCAGTCTCCGGGACGCAATGTCTCGGCGCCCATGAAGCCCACAGCCGATCCAGAGATGACGACGTACAAGCTGTCGACGTCGTGCTTGTGCCGAAAGAGCGGGAAGTTCGGCTTGAAGAAGAGATAGACGATCGACATACCGCCTTCGTCCGGGGTTTGGTGCACCAAGAGGCGGCTTATCGAACAATCGGTTTCGGCCAGCCTGGTTGCGACCTCTCGAAGCTCCTCATTTGTGCCGAAATCGCTGGTGGCAACACCGCTCGCGTGAAGTTCAGGGGCGTCGTTAGCGCGATGGATCCGTATCCCACGCTTGGTACCTTCGGACGCGAGGGTCATGGTTGCGCCTTTCTGTCCTCACACTCAGCGGACGGCTGAGCGATTGCAAGATACGTCCAGAGTGCAGCTGAGTCAATGAGTCGACGGAGGCGATGCAGGCACCCTTCGCCACGCCAAAGTTGGTCTGACTTTGTCCGCACACCAGCCGAGGACTGGTCAGTGACAACGGCATGAATGGACCAACTCGGAGGTTCGGACTCCCGATCGGGAGAACGACGACTCCTTCAAGAGCGAGTCGCGTCCCCGTCGGTTCGATTGCTTGGCACGGTCGGCCGGCGTGGTTCGTTTCGAGCGTGTCGGGGTCGAGGGGCCGGGCAACGCTTTCGGCTCGGAGGTGATCCATCTCTTCGGTGGTCTCGGCCCCTGCGGCCAGCGTCTTCAGGCCGAGGTCTCGACCCAATTGCACCAGGGTACCGATGAGGGCCTTGGATTCGGGTGAGGTGGTGATCGCGTTGGTGAACATGCTTTCGATCTTGATGCAGTCGACCGGGAACTGTCGGAGATAAGCGAGGGAGGAGTAACCCGGTGCCGAAGTCGTCAATCGCGATCTTGACGCCCAGGTTCTTCATGGCCTGGAGCCGCCGGGCAGTCGATTCGGTATTCCGCATCAGGGCGGTCTCGGTCACTTCGATGATCAAGGTCGTCGGATCGAGACCACTGATCCGAAGGGCGTCGCGGACAATGTCGACGATGGTGTCGTCGTCGAGTTGGCGGCCAGAGACGTTGACCGAGACGTCGAGGGTGTCGCCCCGGGCGTGCCAGGTGGCCATCTGTTGGCAGGCCTCACCGAGCACCCAGCGACCGACTTCGCGGATCCGACCACTCTGCTCGAGGATCGGGATGAACTCGTCAGGCTGTATGAGCCCCAAGGTGGGGTGTTCCAAGTGCAGCAGTGCCTCCAGTTTCGGTGCAGATTCGTTCCTGTACCGAACCACCCCTCCCTGAGGACTCTGGCGCAAAGCCTTTCTCCCAATTGGAAAGCGAACAAGTGTTCGCTACGATCGGAAGCGTGGGTGGACCCCGCTCCTCGCCGGTGGTCGTCGGTCCGGTCTCGGGACTGACCGGCCCGCCCGCGCTCCCCGTGGCCGCGCCCCTGCGGGGCCTGTTCCCGGACGCGGGGCTCCGTCGGGGCAGCGTGGTGGCGGTGACCCCGGGTGCGGGGGCGACCGCGTTGGTGCTGGCCCTCCTGGCGGCACCGCTGGCGGCTGGGTCGTGGGCCGCGGTCGTCGGGTTGGAGGCCCTCGGCCTCGAGGCGGCCGCCGGGTTGGGGGTGCGTCTCGACCGGCTCGCCGTCGTGCCCGAGCCGGGGACGAACTGGTCGGGCGTGACCTCGGCGCTGCTCGACGCGCTGGACATGGTGGTGGTCGCGCCGCCGCCGCGGTGTCGGCCGACAGAGGCGCGCCGCCTCGTCGCGCGGACCCGCCAGCGCGCCGCCGTGCTGGTGGTCGCGGGTCTCGAGCGCTCGGGGAACGCGGAGGGCTGGTCCGAGCCACCCGACGTGGAGCTGGCGACCGAGGTGGTGCGATGGGAGGGCCTCGGCACCGGCCACGGGACGTTGCGGTGCCGACAGGTGCTGGTTACGAGCGGGGGCCGACGCGGCGCCGACCGCCGACTCGAGGCGCTCGTGTGGCTGCCCGGCCCCGAGGGCCAGCTGGTCGGGACCGCGCGCGAGGCGAGGACGGCCGACGAGGGGATCCAAGGCCCCTCGCGCGTCGAGCCCATCCCATCGGCGGGGATGACGCGGGCGGGGTAGTGCTCGTGCGCACGCTGGCGGTGTGGTGCCCGGACTGGCCGGTGACGGCGTGGGGGGCGACGCCGTGCGACCCCGTCGCGGTGCTGGAGGCCGGGCGAGTGGCCGCCTGTTCCGCCGCGGCCCGCGAGGTCGGCGTCGCGATCGGCCTGCGACGCCGGGAGGCGGAGAGCCGCTGCCCCGGGCTCGTCCTCTTCGACCGGGAGCCGCCGCGCGAGGCGCGTTGCTTCGAGCCGCTCGTGGCGGCCGTCGCCGAGATCACCCCGGCGGTCGAGGTGGTCCGGCCGGGGCTCTGCGTGCTCGACGCGCGGGGCCCCGCCCGCTACTTCGGCGGCGAAGCGGCGCTGTGCTCGACGGTGCGCCGGGCCGCCGCCGCCGCACTGCAGCCGGTGCCCGGGTCCGAGCCCCTCCTCGACGCGGTGGGCATCGGGGTGGCCGACGGGATCTTCGCCGCCACGCTGGCCGCGCGCCGGGGCGTGATCGTCGCGCGGACCCAGACGGCGGCGTTCCTCGCCCCCTTCCCCCTCTCGGTGCTGGGACGCCCCGAGCTGGCCGACCTGCTCGGCCGGTTGGGCATCGACTCGCTGGGGGCGTTCGCCGCGCTGGCCGCCTCGGCGGTGCTGGCGCGCTTTGGCCCGGACGCCGCCGCTGCGCACCGGTTGGCTTCCGGGCGCGAGGAGCGCCCGGTGCGTCCCTCGGCCCTCCCCGAGGACCTCTGCGCGCAGGTCGAGCTCGATCCGGCCGCCGACCGGGTGGACCGGGCGCTCTTCGCCGCGCGGACCTGCGCCGACGACCTGGCGTGCCAGTTGGCAGCGCGCGGACTGGTGTGCACGCTGCTGCGGATCGAAGCGATGACCGAGCACGGGGAGGAGTTGGCCCGGATCTGGCGGGGCGAGGAGGAGCTCGGCGTCGACGCCATGGTCGAGCGGTTGCGCTGGCAGCTCGACGGGTGGTTGGCGGGGACCGCCGCCCATGTCCCGACGGGGGGGATCGCGCTCGTGCGCTTGCGTGCCGAAGAGGTGGTCCGCCGGGGGGGCCGCCAGCTCGGGCTGTGGGGTGCCGTGTCCGAGGCCGACCGCCGGGCGACCCGCGGGCTCGACCGGCTGCGGGGGATGCTCGGCCCCGCCGCGGTGTTCTCCGGGAGGCTGGAGGGTGGCCGGGCGCCGGGGGACCGGGTTCGGTTCGTGCCCTGGGGGGAGGAGCCCTCCGATGCCCCCGACGACGACCCGCCCTGGCCGGGCCGCCATCCCCGGCCCGCACCAGCACTGGTGCACCCCGAGCCCCTGGCGGCCGAGGTGACCGGCTCGGGCGGGGAGCCCGTTCGCGTGAGCGCCCGCGGTCGGCTCAGTGCGGTGCCGGAGCGCCTGGCGGTCGGCGGCGGTCCGTGCACCGCGGTGGTCGCGTGGGCCGGGCCGTGGTTGTCCGACGAACGGTGGTGGGACCTGGGGGCGCGCCGTCGGCGGGCACGCTTCCAGCTGCTCGGTGCCGACCAGCGCGCGTATCTCTGCTCGGTGGAGCGCAGCCGTTGGTGGGTGGAAGCCACCTATGACTGACCCGCGCCGGTCGAGCTACGCCGAGCTGCATGCGCACTCGAACTTCAGCTTCCTCGACGGGGCTGCGCACCCAGAGGAGCTGGTGGCCGAAGCGTCGCGGCTCGGCCTCTGCGCGCTCGCGCTCACCGACCACGACGGCCTCTACGGGGTGGTGCGCTTCGCCGAGGCGGCCCGGCGGGTGGGACTGCCCACCGTGTTCGGGGCCGAGCTGACCCTCGGCCTCACCCGTCGCCAGAACGGCCGGGCCGACCCGGAGGGCGCGCACCTCGTCGTGCTGGCCCGCGACCCGACCGGGTACCGGAGTCTCAGTCGGACCATCGCCGAGGCGCAGCTGGCGGGGGGCGCCAAAGGGATCCCCACGGTCTCGCTGCCGACGCTGGCCGCCGCGCACGACGGTCATTGGCTCGTGCTCACCGGCTGCCGCAAGGGGACGGTGCCCACCGCGCTCGACGCGGCCGGCCCTCGCGCCGCCGCCGCCGCCCTGGCGGAGCTCGTGGCCGCCTTCGGGCGCGCCAACGTCGCGGTCGAGCTGTGGGATCACGGCGACCCGTTTGACTCGGCACGCAACGACGCGCTGGCCGCGCTGGCCGTCACCGGTGGGGTGGAGCTGGTGGCGACGGCCAACGCCCACTACGCCACCCCGGCCGGCCAGCACCTGGCCGCGGTGGTGGCCGCGGTGCGCGCCCGACGGTCCCTGGACGAGATGGACGGCTGGCTGCCGCCGGGTCCGGGCGCCCACCTGCGCTCGGGGAGCGAGCAGGCCCGGCGTTTCGCCCGCTACCCGGGGGCCGTGGAGCGGGCGGGAGAGCTCGGACGAGCGCTCGCTTTCGACCTCCACCTGGTGGCGCCCGGCCTGCCGCCCTTTCCCGTCCCGCCGGGCTGTGACGAGATGGGCTACCTGCGCCGGCTGGTTGCCGAGGGGGCTACCACCCGCTACGGATCCCGCGGCGCCGAAACGATGCCGGGCGCCTGGGCCCAGCTCGACCGCGAGCTCTCGATCATCGAGGCCCTGGGCTTCCCCGGCTACTTCCTCGTGGTGTGGGACATCGTCCGCTTCTGCCGCGAGCAGGACATCTTCTGCCAGGGACGAGGCTCGGCCGCCAACTCGGCGGTCTGCTACGCGCTCGGCATCACCAACGCCGACGCGGTGGCGCTCGGCCTCCTCTTCGAGCGCTTCTTGTCCGCCGAGCGCGATGGCCCCCCCGACATCGATGTCGACATCGAGTCCGGCCGGCGCGAGGAGGTCATCCAGTACGTCTACGAGCGCCATGGACGGCACCACGCGGCCCAGGTGGCCAACGTCATCACCTACCAGTCCCGCTCCGCGGTGCGCGACGCGGCCAAGGCGCTCGGGCACGCGCCCGGCACGATCGACGCCTGGTCCCGTCAGCTCGAGCACCGCGGGCAGCTGGCGGACCTGGCGAGCGACGTCCCCGCCTCGGTGCTGCGGGTCGCCGCGCAATTAGAGGGCGCTCCCCGGCATCTCGGCGTGCATTCGGGCGGCATGGTCATCTGCGACCGGCCGGTCGTAGAGGTCTGCCCGGTGGAGTGGGCGAGCGCCCCGGGCCGCACCGTCTTGCAGTGGGACAAGGAGGACTGCGCAGCGGTCGGCCTCGTCAAGTTCGACCTGCTCGGCTTGGGCATGTTGGAGGCACTGCACCGCACCGTCGACCTCATCTCGGACTACCACGGCACCGCGATCTCGCTCGCCACCATCCCCCAGGATCCCGCCGTCTACGAGCGGCTGTGCGCGGCCGACACCGTGGGGGTCTTCCAGGTGGAGAGCCGCGCCCAGATGGGCACGCTGCCGCGCCTCAAGCCCACCACCTTCTACGACCTCGTCGTCGAGGTGGCGCTCATCCGCCCCGGACCCATCCAGGGCGGGTCGGTCCACCCCTACCTGCGCCGGCGCAACAACGAGGAGGAGATCACCTATCTGCATCCCCTCCTCGAGCCCTGCTTGAAGAAGACCCTGGGCGTGCCGCTCTTCCAAGAGCAGCTCATGCAGATGGCGATCGACGTGGCGGGTTTTAGCGGGGCCGAGGCCGATCAGCTGCGCCAGGCCATGGGCTCCAAGCGCTCGGCCGAGCGGATGGAGGCGCTCCGCCAACGCTTCTACGCCGGCATGGCCGAGCGGCACATCACGGGCGAGGTGGCCGACGAGATCTTCTCCAAGATGGCAGCCTTCGCCAACTTCGGTTTCCCCGAGTCCCACGCGGTGTCCTTCGCCTACCTCGTCTACTCCTCGGCCTGGCTGAAGCTGTACTACCCGGCCGCCTTCTGCGCAGGCCTGCTCAACTCCCAACCCATGGGGTTCTGGGCCCCCCGCACCCTCGTCGCCGACGCCCGCCGCCACGGGGTGGAGGTGCGCCGGGCCGAGGTCAACCACAGCGCGGCCGCGGCGGGCCTCGAACCGGCCGGCGCCGGGCGCGAGCCCCCGGCCCTGCGGCTCGGGCTGGCCTCGGTGCGGACGCTCGGGGCGGAGACCGCCGAACGGATCGCGGCGGGCCGCCCCTACCGCGACCTGGAGGACCTGGCGCGCCGGGCCGGGCTCTCGCGCCCCCAGCTGGAGGCCCTGGCCACGGCGGGGGCCACGGCCAGCCTGGACGGAGGAGAGCGGCGCCGGGCCCTCTGGGCGGCCGGCGCGCTGGCTCAGGCCGGCGGCGGCACCCTCCCGGGGATCGTGGTCGGCGCCGAGGCGCCCACCCTCCCGCGTATGGACCGGGTCGAAGAGACCGTGGCGGACCTGTGGGCGACCGGGGTGAGCGTCGACTCCTCGCTGACCGAGCTGGCCAGGGGAGCGCTCGATCGCCTCGGGGTCACCACCGCGGCCGGGCTGGCCGGACGGGCCGACGGGGACCGGGTGACCGTGGCCGGCGTGGTCACCCACCGCCAACGGCCCGAGACGGCGCGGGGGATCACCTTTGTCAACCTGGAGGACGAGACGGGCCTCGTGAACGTGATCTGCTCAGTCGGGGTGTGGGCCCGGCACCGCCGCGTGGCCCAGTCGGCCTCCGCCCTCCTCGTGCGGGGCACGCTCGAAGTGGCCCACGGCGTGGTCAACGTGATGGCGGAGCGGATCGAGGCCCTCCCGCTGGCCGCCGCGCTCCGGGCCCGGGACTTCTGCTGAGGAGCGTCTGTTACTTGTCCTTCTTGGACTTGGACACTCGGGCGACGGCACCGATCGCCGGCGTCACCGTCAGCCACAGGCCGATGGTGACGACCATCGATGTGACGTAGCCGAACGGGTGGATGCCCGTGTCCTGCTGGACGACGCCCGCGAAGAGCATGAGCACCCACGCGCTCACGAAGAACAGCGGCCCGGCCGACAACAACCTCATGAAATTGCCCAACGGAGACACCTCCTATCGTCATGGTAGCGACAGTTGCTCGAGGGTGGCGGGGAACACGCGCTGCGACGGCGCGCCGTGGTCGGGTTGGCCGGCGAAATGGCATCGCGGCCGGGCCGGTACGGTGACGATCGTGGAACCGATGCCGGAGGACTGGACGCGCGCGGTGGCCGTCGTGGCCCACCCCGACGACCTCGAATACGGCGCGGCCAGCGCCGTGGCCCGGTGGACGGGACAGGGCAAGGCCGTCGCCTATGTCCTCGTGAGCAGCGGAGAGGCGGGCATCGACGGCATGGCACCCGCGTTGGCCGGTCCGTTGCGCGAGGAGGAAGAGCGACGCAGCGCCGCCCTGGTCGGGGTCGACCACGTGGAGTTCCTGGGGCACGCCGACGGGACGATCGAATCCGGGTTGCCCCTACGGCGTGACCTGGCTGCGGCGTTCCGGCGTCTGCGCCCCGAGGTGGTGATCACGATGAACTTCGAACTGACCTGGGGGGAGGGCGGGGGCGTCAACCACGCCGACCACCGGGCCACCGGCCTGACCGTGCTCGACGGGTGCCGGGACGCGGGCAACCGCTGGCTGTTCCCCGACGCCGGCGAGCCCTGGGGAGGGATCACCCACGTGTACGTGTCGGGCGCGCCGTCGCCGACCCACTTCGTGGACGTGGCGGCCACCCTCGATGCCGGCGTGGCGTCGCTCCGCGAGCACCGCGCCTATCTCGAGGGGCTCGGGCGGGAGTTCGACCCCGACGAGTTCCTGCGCAACATCGCCGGGTTCGGCGGCATGGTGGCCGGGTGCGAGTACGCGGTCACCTTCCAACGGTTCTCGGTGGGCTGAGGGAAGTTCGCGGCCGACGGCCGGTCCTGGACGCGGCCCGCGGGCTCCGTCGTCGACCGGTATCCCGGCGGCCGGCGATCACCCGGGCCGAGCAGGTCCCACCGATTGCCCGCGATGTCCAAGAACACGGCGACCTTGCCGTAGGGCTCGGTGCGGGGGGCGGTGACGAACTCGATGCCGGTGGACACCATGCGGTCGTAGGCCACGTCGAAGTCCGCGACCTCCAAGAAGAAGCAGACACGGCCGCCGACCTGGCGCCCGACCACCGACCCTTGGTCCGCCCCGTCGGCCTGGGCCAGCAGGATCCCCGTCTCGCCGCCGGGTGGCCGGACGACGACCCAGCGCTTCTCGCGCCCGTCGTTGGTGAAGGACGGCGAGTCTTCGACGAGCTCGAATCCGAGCTGCTCGACGAAGAACTCGATCGCCTCGTCGTAGCGCGCCACGACGAGGGTGACCAGGCGGAGCACGGCCATGCAGCAAGCCTCCCACGGCGGTTCCGCGGCGCGGCGCGGCGCCCCGGCCATGGCCCCCGGTGCTCAGGCGGGCGAGGCCGCCTCGATCAGCTCCGGTCCCTCGTTGGCCGCGCTGTTCACCCGGGGGCTCACCGCTCGGAGGACCAGGTGGTCGGCAGAGTCGGCGGCGGCGAACGTGTCCGCCTCTCCGGGCTCGAGGGCGGTGGGGGCCAGCCAGCGGTCCCAGTGCGCTCGCCCGATGATCACCGGCATGCGGTCGTGGATCTGGGCCAACTCGCCGGCCGCGGCCATGGTGATGACGGCGCAGCTGCGCAGGGCCACCCCCTCCGCGTCGTACCAGATCTCCCACACGCCGGCCAGCGCCAACGGGTCGCCCGTATCGCCGAACACGTAGAAGGGTTGGCCGGCGCGGCGGCGCCCGGGCTCGGTCGAGCGTTTCCACTCGTAGAAGCCGTTGGCCGGGATGAGGCAGCGCCGCCGTTCGAAGGCGGCGCGGTAGGGGCGGGCCGTCCCTACTGTCTCGAGACGGGCGTTGATGAACCGGCTCCCGATCGTCGGGTCCTTGGCCCAGGTGGGAACGAGGCCCCAGCGGACGCTGCGCAGCCGGCGGGTCAGGCCGTCACGGGTGGTTGCCACGGCATAGACGGGCTGGGTGGGTGCCACGTTCCAACGCCCGGGGAGCTCGTCCGTCGCCACCTCGTCGATGCCAAAGCGCTCGACGAGGTCCGAGGCCGGCTCGTAGAGGGCGAAGCGACCGCACATGGCGCCACCATCGCACAGCGCCGGCGCGAGGGTTACCGGACCGTCGGTCCGCTGGCCAGCGCCGGGCCGTCGGCGACGCCGCGAGACGGTCGCTCGTCTGGGGCAGCCGGATGGGCGCGCGCCGGCTCGACGTCGGCTGCCGACCCTTCTTCGTGGTGCACCGGCAGGCGCAGCCAGAAGCAGGAACCGCCCGGGGGGTTGGGCCGCACGCCCAAGGTGCCGTGGTGGGCCTCGACGGTCGCGGCCACGATGGCCAGCCCCAGCCCCGTTCCCCCGGTGTGGCGGGTCCTCGAGGTGTCGGCCCGGTAGAAGGGCTCAAAGATGCGGGCCGCCTCCTCGCTCGTCACACCCGGGCCCTGGTCGCGCACCTCGATCTCGGCGCAGGCCACCGCCGGGCGGTCGGCCGCCCCGGCGTTGGCCGTGTCCCCGGCGGCCGGCGAGAGGGAGCGCACGATGACGTCGATGGCGCTCCCGGCCGGCGAGTAGCGCGCCGCGTTGGTGAGCAGGTTGTCGACCGCCCGCCGCACGCGGTCGGCGTCGCACTCGATCCGGATCTCGCCCTCGCCCTCGAAGCGCACGGCGTGGTCGTGGCCGGTGAAGCTGAGGGCGACCACCGCCTCTTGGACCACGGCGGCGAGGTCAACGGAGGTGAGGTGGAGGGGTCGCACCTGGTCGAGGTTGGCCAGCACGAGGAGATCGTCGACGAGGAGGCTCATCCGTTCCGCCTCTCGGCGGATGTGGCGCATGGCCGTCGCCAGGTCCTCGGGCGGCCGGTGCCCGTTGTGCTCGAACAACTCGGCGTAGCCGCGCAGGGAGGTGAGGGGGGTCCGCAGCTCGTGGGAGGCGTCGGCCACGAACCGGCGCAGGCGCGCCTCGCTGGCGGCGCGCGAGTCGAAGGCCTCCTGGATCTCGCCCAGCATGACGTTCAACGCCGAGCCAAGCCGCCCCACCTCGGTCGGCCCACCGTCGGGTTCGACCCGCCGGGCGAGGTCGCCGCGGGCGATGTCGCCGGCCGCCACCGCCATGTCCTCGAGCGGCCGCAGGCCGCGCCGCACGATCCAGCGGGCCAGCAGAGCGAGGCCGACGAGGATGGCCAGGGTGGCCAGGAGCTCGATGAGCACGAGCCGGTGCAGCGTCTGGTCGACGTCGGTGAGCGGGATGGCGACCACGATCGTCAGGTGGCGATAGCCGGTGGCGCGCTCGAGGACGCGGTAGCTCACCGCACGTGCGCCCGCGCTGTGCGCATCGATGAACCGGTCCACCCCGATCTTGAGGGTCCCCGTTGTGCGGGGGAGGACCGGCGCCGGCGCGGTCTTGCCGCCGTAGCTGAAGGTGATCGGGGTGGCGATGGGGCGCCCCGTTTGGTTCACGAGCTCGCCGACCGTGCCGGCCGGTTCGAGCCCGGATCGATGGCCGTCGAAGGTGAACGGCCGGAGCGCTTTGGGCACACCGGTGAAGTGGCGCGGGACCGAGAAGCCCCCCGTCGGCGACACGCCCGTCCCGGTGGCCGTCGGAGAAGTGGCCGTCGCGCGCGGCTGCGCCAGATGGATGAGACCAGCGCTCAACAGGACCTGCCGGGACACCGGATACGACGCCAGCTCGAGCTGCGGGTCCGTCCGGCCGACGAGGAACGAGCGCAGTGAGGTGTAGGTGGCGACGTCCGAGACGATCAGTCCGAACGCCACGACCGCGATGAGGGTCAAGAGGAGCCGGGTGCGCAGGGCCACGGCGGCTCCTCAGGCCGACCGGCGCAGGCGGTAGCCCACGCCGCGCACTGTCTGGATGAGCCGTGGGCCATTGGCCTCGGTCTTGCGCCGGAGCGTGCTCACGAACGTCTCGACGACGTTCTCGTCGCGCTCGAAGTCCGACTCCCAGACCCGGTCCAGGATCTGGGTCTTCGACACCACCCGCTCGGAGTTGAGCAGCAGGTAGTGCAGCAGGCGGAACTCGGTCGGGGTGAGGTCGAGGGGCGTGCCGGCACGGCTCGCCTCATGGCGCTCCGCATCGAGCACGAGGTCCTCGAATTGGAGCGCGGAGCCCGTGGCGTCGAGGTCTACCGTCCGGCGGAGGAGGGCCCGAACGCGCAGGATCAGCTCTTCCACGCTGAACGGCTTCGTCAGGTAGTCGTCCGCGCCGAGGGCGAAGCCCTGCCGCTTGTCGTCGATGTCCTGTCGCGCGGTCAGCAAGATGACCGGGATCCTCGGTTCGTCAGAGGCGATGCGCGCCATGAGCTCGAAGCCGTTCAGGTCCGGCATCATGATGTCGAGGATCAAGAGGTCCGGCCGGCGCTCGTCGATGGCGGCCAAGGCGGTGCGTCCGGAGTCGGCCGTGCTGACCGCCAGACCCTCGTACCGGAGGGCCATCGAGACCAAGTCGATGATGCCCTGCTCGTCGTCGACGACGAGCACCCTGGCGTTGCCCAGCATCGGCCGTTTCCTCCGCGGGCCATCTTGGAGAACCGACCTGTGGGTTCCCTGTAGGCCCGCGGGCACGATCCATCTTGGCCCACCCGGGGGCGGCCGAGCTCCACCCGGTCGACTCGGGTGCGGCCGGCCCCCAGTCCCAGGCGGGAGGCCGGGACGGCGGCGGGCGTGGCAGGGTATGGCCCATGTGCCGAAGCATCATCACCTTGCGCGGTCCGCACGCCCCGGCCGATCCCGACGTCGAGGCGGCGGCGCGCCAGTTCGTCCGCAAGGTCTCGGGGAGTCGAACCCCGTCGCAGGCCAACGAGGCGGCGTTCTCGTCGGCGGTCGCCGAGATCGCCGACGCCACGCAACGGCTGCTCGACGCCTGGGTCAGCCCGGCGACGCGCTGAGCGACACGGCGGGTCTCGCCGCCGTCGCGGCGGGCGAATCCAGCAGTCGGGCCGCTCGCCAACCGCGCAGCGAGCTCACGACGGCCAGCGCCTCGGCCCGCCCGAGATCGTCCACCGTGAGGACGTGCTCGGTCAGGCGCCCGGTCGACAGCAGCCGGGCCCGTTCGACACCGGGCAGGCACCCCGAGCTGACCGGCGGGGTGCACCAGCGCCCCTCGTGGAAGACCGCCAGGTTGGCGATAGTCGTCTCGGTCGCCTCGCCGCGCTGGTTGACGAGCACGACGTCGTCGACCTCCGGATGGCGCGCGGCGCGCACCTCGTAGGCCGACCGCCGCGTCGTCTTGTGGTAGAGCCAGACCGAGGACGCCTCCACCGGTTCTGGGTCGACGGCGAGCCGGACGGGTGCGTCGCCCGGCTCGGGCAGCGGTGCTCGCTCGACCGTCGGACTCCCGTCGCGCCCGAGCAGCAGGCGTAGACGGCACGGCCCGTCGCCCGTCGATCGAGCGATGGCCTGGCGCACCGTCGCCAGGTCGCAGGGGAAGCCGAAGTAGGCGGCGGAGCCGGCCAGGCGGTCGAGGTGCCGGGCCAGGTTTCGCACGCCCGTCTCGGGCCAGTAACCCATCGTCTCGATCAGGGCACACTCCTCGCCCGGGCCCGACAGGATCGCCGCCTTGGCCCACAGCTCGTCGTACTCGGCGTCGGGGTCCGAGTCCCAGGTGATCCCGCCGCCGGAGCCGTAGACGACGCGTCCGGCCGCGCGGTCGATGACCGCAGTGCGGATGGCGACGTTGAACCGGGCTCGAAACGGCGCCCCGGGTGGCGGAAGGAGGCCGATGGCGCCGCAGTAGACGCCGCGCGGCGAGTCCTCCAAGGAGGCGATCAGCTCCATCGTCCGCCGCTTCGGCGCGCCCGTCACCGAGCCGCTCGGGAACAGCGCGCCGAACACGTCCACGAGGCCGGTGCCGGGCCGGGGGCGACCCGAGATGGTGGACGTCAGCTGCCAGAGGGTCTCGTAGCGTTCGAGGGAGAAGAGGTCGTCGACCCGCACCGATCCCCACTCTGCGATGCGCCCGATGTCATTGCGGAGCAGATCGACGATCATCACGTTCTCGGCGCGGTCCTTCTCGGACGCCGCCAGCTTTTGGGCCAGTGCCTCGTCCTCCTCGACGGAGCGCCCACGCGGCGCGGTGCCCTTCATCGGTCGAGTGCGCAGCTCCTCGCCCCGCCACTCGAAGAACAGCTCGGGTGAGGCGCTCGCCAGGGCGAACCGCCCGGTGTCGAGGTAGGCGCAGTGGGCGCTGCCCTGGGCGAGCGCCAGGTCGCGATAGAGGGCGAACGGGTCACCGTCGATGGTGGTGGCCAGCCGGGTGGTCAGGTTGACCTGGTAGGTGTCGCCGGCCGCGATGTGGCTCCGCACTCGCCCCACCTTGGTCCGGTAGGAGCCGGCATCGCAGTCGGTGCACCAGGGGCCGAGTGCGTAGCCCGATCCGCTGCGTGGCGCCCGCGCCAGCGGGGACACCTCGACCGCGCCGTCGAACACAGCGAACCAGGCGAGGGGGAGCGCGTCGCGGCCCGCGTGGCGGCCGGAGCCGAGTGCCCGGTCGAAGGCCGACGCAGCCTCGTAGGCGACGTAGCCGGCCACCCAGCTCCCGGCGCGGGCGGCGGCCTCGGCGTCCTCGAGCACCGAGCGCACGTCATCGACCTCCGGGGCGACGAGGACGGCGCGCGGGTCGGTCAGGGCCAGGCCGGCGCCTCCGGGGCGCGTGTCGTCGAAACGGACCACCACACCGGGGATCACGCCGCTCACGGGGTGATTCTCACCGACGGATCGTGCTGGTGTCGCCCCAGGGGCCTCGGTAGGTTGGCCGTCGTGGCCCTTGTGCTCGTGACCGGTGGCACCGGGATGCTCGGCTCCCTCGTCGTCAGGCGGCTCGTCGAGGAGGGTCACGAGGTGCGGGTGCTCTCGCGCACCGACGGCCCGACGCAGGAGGGCGCGACCCGCTGGGTCGGGGACGTGCGGACCGGGGTCGGGCTACCGGCCGCGTTCGAGGGGGCCGAGGTCGTCGTGCACGCTGCCTCCAACCCGCGGCGCCGAGTGCGCGAGACCGAGGTCGTCGGCACGACCAACGTCTTGGCGGCGGCCCGAAGCAACTCGAGCCACGTCATCTACGTGTCGATCGTGGGCGTGGACCGGCACCGCTTCCCCTACTACCGCGCTAAGCGGTCCGCCGAGCGGCTGGTCGAGAGTTACGAGGACACGTGGGCCATCCAGCGGGCCACCCAGTTCCATCAACTGCTGGCGTTCTTCTTTTCCTACGGGGTCTTCTTCCGCACGCCGCACCTCGCCTTCCAGCCGATCCATCCCGGCGACGTCGCCGACCGGCTGGTGTCGCTCGTTGGCTCCCGGGCGACGGGCCACGCGGCCGAACTCGGTGGTCCCGAGGTGCTCGGCATCCGCGAGCTCGTCGAGGTGAAACGTCGCTGCACCGGGAAGCGCACGCGCCTCGTCCCGTTGCCGGCCGTCTCCTGGCTGGGTGACTTCGACCGCCGGGCCCACTGCACGCCCGAGCACGCCGAGGGGACGACGACCTGGGAGCAGTGGTGGCGGTCGGAGGCCAAGGCCTAGGGCCGCCCGCCCACCAGGGACCTCCGGCGCGCCGGGCCCCGGACAGGGACCGCGGTTGACGGGGGAGCCACGCCTACGATGACGCCGATGGCGAGGCGGTCCAGCGCGACCTCGGCGTTCGGTGTCTCGCGGCGCGAGAACCACGACGCCAGCGAGTTCTATCGTCGATTCACGCCACCGGTGCTCTCGGCCGACGCCGTCGTGCGTCCCGCCTCCGCCCTCGACCGCCTGTTCTGCGGCGATGCGCGGGCGATGGCCGAGGTGGCGGACGCCTCGGTCGCCCTGGTGGTCACCTCGCCGCCGTACTTCGTGGGCAAGGAGTACGAGGCGGCGCTCGGCCAGGGCGGTGTGCCGACCAGCTACCTCGACTACCTGGGGATGCTGCGCGAGGTCTTCGCCGAGTGCGTCCGGACCCTCGAGCCGGGCGGGCGGATGGCGGTCAACGTGGCCAACCTCGGGCGCCGCCCCTACCGCTCGCTGTCGGCCGACGTGATCCGGATCCTCCAGGACGACCTCGGCCTGCTGCTGCGCGGCGAGCTCATCTGGTACAAGCAGCGCGGGTCGTCGGGGTCGTGCGCCTGGGGCAGCTTCCAGCGGCCGGCCAACCCGGTGCTGCGCGACCTCACCGAGCGGGTCGTCGTGGCCAGCAAGGGCCGGTTCGATCGGGCCATCCCGGCGCGCCGGCGAGCGGAGCTGGGGTTGCCATCGGAAGCCACCATGACCCGCGAGGACTTCATGGAGGACACCCTCGACGTCTGGGAGATCCCGCCCGAGAGCGCGCAGCGGGTGGGGCACCCGGCGCCCTTCCCGGTCGAGCTGCCGGCGCGACTCATCGACCTCTACACCTACCGCGGCGACCTCGTCCTCGACCCGCTCCTCGGGTCGGGCTCGACCGCCGTGGCGGCCGTGCGGACCGGGCGGCACTACGTCGGTTACGACCTCGACCCGGCCTACGTCGCGTTGGCCGAGGAAAGGGTGGCGGCGGAGCACGAGCGGCTGGCCGCCCTCCCCCCGATCGATTTCGGCACGGGCCCGGTGGCGCGCCAGTCGGCCCTGGCGCTCATCTCGGCGGCCGGGTTCTGCGACCTGGTCGAGGCGCGGCGCCTCCCCGGCGCCGTCACGGTCGACTGCGTGGCGACCGACGCGGCCGGCCGGCAGTGGCACTTCGAGGTGTGCGGCGCCCTCACCACCTACCGCGGCGGCTTGGCGCGCGCCGATGCACTGTGGAAGGCCCTCGGGAAGGCGGCCGTGATCCACGCGGCAGATCCGCGGGCGCGCCTCGTGCTGTTGGCCCCGGGCCTCCCCGCCGCCGGCGGCGCCGGTGCCGAGATGCTGTCCGTGGCCTGTGGCGCGGGCCGACCGGTGACTGCGGTCATCGATCTGCTCGGCAAAGACCCGGCGGCGCGCCTGCGGGCGCTGGCGGCCGAGGCGGACTGACCCGGTTCAGTCCTCGGGGATGACCAGCGTCTGCAGCTCGACGAATTCCTCGAGCCCGAACGTCCCGAGCTCGCGCCCGAGGCCCGACTGCTTGAAGCCGCCGAACGGCGCCCCGCGCCCGCCGCGCCCGCCGCCGTTGACCCGCACCATGCCGGTGCGCATTCGGCGCGCCACGCGCTCTGCCCGTGCGGTGTCCTTCGACCACACCGCGCCCGAGAGGCCATAGATGGTGTCGTTGGCGATGCGCACCGCGTCCTCTTCGTCCTCGTAGGGGATGAGGGCCAGGACCGGCCCGAAGATCTCCTCCTGGGCGATCGCCATGGAGTTGTCGACATCGGCGAACACGGTCGGTCGGACGTAGTAGCCCGACGGCAGGTCGTCGGGCGCCTCGGCCCCGCCCGTCACGAGGCGGGCCCCCTCGGCGACGCCGCGCTCGATGTAGGCGCGCACCCGGTCGCGCTGGGCCTCGGACACGAGCGGCCCCAGCGCCACGTCGGTCTGGGGGTCGCCCACGGTCATCGACTCGGCGATCTCCTTCACCCGGTCGACCACCTCGTCGTAGCGACTGCGCGGGACGAGCATGCGCGACAGGGCGATGCAGACCTGGCCGGAGTTGGTGTAGCAGGCGCGCACTCCCGAAATGAGCGCCTTGTCGAGGTCGGCGTCGTCCAAGAGGATGTTGGCCGACTTCCCGCCCATCTCGAGGGCCACCCGCTTCACGGACGCGGCGGCCAGTGCGGCGATCTGCTTGCCCGCCCGGGTCGACCCGGTGAACGACACCATGTCGACGTCGGGATGGGCGACGAGGGCCTCGCCGATCACCGGGCCCGTCCCGCTCACCAGGTTGAAGACGCCCGGCGGGAGCCCGACCTCCTCCGCGGCCTCGGCGATGGCCCAGGCGGTGAGCGGCGCCACCTCGCTCGGCTTCAGCACGACGGTGCAGCCGGCCAGCATGGCCGGAGCGATCTTGTTCACCACCTGGTTGAGCGGGAAGTTCCAGGGGGTGATGGCGGCCACCACGCCGACCGGCGCCCGCACGACCTTGGCCCCGCCCACCTCCTCCTCCCAGGTGAACTGGTCAGCCAGCTTGGTGTGGGCCCCGAGCTGGGCCAGCGGGCCGGCGACCTGCATCATCTGGGCGATCTTGATGGGCGTGCCGACCTCGGCCGAGATGGTGGAGGCCAGCTCGTCTGCCCGCGCGCTCAGCACGTCGGCCATGCGGCCGAGGAACTTGCCGCGCTCTTGAGGCGGGATGGCCGCCCAATCCACGAAGGCGGCCCGCGCCGCCGCGACCGCGCGGTCGGCGTCGCCGGCCGTGCCGGCCGGGACCTCGGCGATCACCGCTTCGGTGGCGGGGTTCACGACGGGGATGGTTTCGGTGGCCTCGGACGCCACC
Organism: Acidimicrobiales bacterium; assembly: GCA_035604685.1. Classification (GTDB taxonomy): domain Bacteria; phylum Actinomycetota; class Acidimicrobiia; order Acidimicrobiales; family RAAP-2; genus DATNIB01. The sequence continues at coordinate 30,310 of DATNIB010000056.1, forward strand.
CACTGCCCGCCGATGAAGATCTTCGAATACCGGTCGTCCACGAGAGCCCTCCCGAGTCCTTTGCTTCGATCGATGTTAGAGCCGAAACTTCCTCGGGTCCGGGCCGGGGCCCGCGCCCAATTGCCCGGACCGGGCCGTTGGGGCAGCCTGGCGCCGTGGGGGACGGGGCCGACGCGGGGCTGGCCGCGGTCCTTCGGCCCGGCCGCGTGGAGGAGTCCGACCAGATCGCCGCGGTCTTCGTGGCGTCACGTCGGGCCTCGGTGCCCGCCATCCCCCCGTTGGTGCACACCGAGGCCGAGGTCCGCGAGTGGCTGCCGGGGGAGATCCAACGCGCACGGGACACCTGGGTGGCCGAGGCGGGTGACCGTCTCGTCGCCATGATGATCGTGGGGGACGGCTGGATCGACCACCTCTACGTGTCTCCCGGCTGGACCGGGCGCGGCATCGGCTCCCGGCTCGTCGCCCGGGCGAAGGAGGACCAGGCGGCTTTGCAGCTGTGGGCCTTCCAGGCCAATCACGGCGCGCGCCGCTTCTATGAGCGCCACGGCTTCGTCGAGGTCGAGCAGACAGATGGGAGCGGCAACGAGGAGCGGGCCCCCGACGTCCGCTACGAGTGGCGCGCCCCGGCCGGCCAATAGGCCCCCGTGCCCGCCGCCCCCCTACCGGTTGGCGAAGCGCGCCACGTTGTCGGCATAGGCGGCCAGTTCGGGCTCGCGGGCCAAGACGTCGGCGAACTTCTTGCGGGCCGCCTCGCGCTTGGCCGGGATGAACTCGGTCGGCCAGAGCCCGTCGTGCGGCTTGTAGCCCTTCAGCACGTTGCGCGCCACGGTCACCTTGTGCAGCTCGTCGACGCCGTCGGCCACGCTCATAGACGGCGCCCCCGCCCACATGGCCTGGAGCGGCGTGAGGTTGGTGGTGCCGAGCGAACCCAGGATGTGCATGGCTCGGTAGCTGACCTCGCGCAGCACCTTGGCGCAGGTGAACTTGCACGCCGCGATCTGGGTGCGGGCGGCCTGGGTGGAGGAGTTGTCGATCGTCCAGGCCGTCCAGAGCACGAGCAGACGGAGCTGCTGGATGTCGACGTAGGAGTCGGCGATGGCCTGCTGGACCATCTGGTGGTCGGCGATGAGCTTGCCGTGGGACTCTCGGCTCAGCGCCCGCTCGCACATCATGTCGAAGGCCCGGTGGCACTGGGCGATGGTCCGCATGGCGTGGTGGATACGCCCACCGCCGAGACGGCGCTGGGCCAGCACCTTGGCCCCGTCCTCTGGGCCGAGCAGGTGGTCGAGCGGGACCCGCACGTCGGTGTAGCGGATGTGGTTGTGCATCGCCGGCACGTCCATGATCTCGACGCCTGGCGTCTTGCGCGGCACGATGAAGATGCCGTTGGTGCACATGACGAAGAGGATGTCGGCGGCGCGCCCGGCGCTCGTGAACCACTTCTCGCCGTTGATCACCCACTCCTCGCCGTCGCGCACCGCGTGGGTCTTGAACAGGTCCGGGTCCGATCCGCCCTGGGGTTCGGTCATCGAGTAGGCGGACCAGATCTCCTGGTTCATGAGCGGGTAGAGCCAGCGCTCCTTCTGCTCGTCGGTGCCGTAGGCGGCCAGGAGCTCCATGTTCCCCGTGTCGGGCGCGGCGGTCCCGAAGATGGCCGGGGCGGATCCGTAGCGGCCGAGGATTTCGTTGATGAGGGCCAGCTTCAGCTGCCCGAGGCCGGGGCCGCCCAGGTCCTCGTCCAAGAAGAGGGCCCACAGGCCGCGGTCCTTCACCTGCTGCTTCATCGGGTCGACCAGGGCCTTCACCTTGGGGTCCCGAGAGCGCACGGCGCCGGGGAAGACGAGGTCCAAGGGCTCGATCTCTTCGATGCAGAACTGGCGAACCCAGTCCAGCTGCTCTTGGAATTCCGGCTCCGTCGAGAAATCCCAGGCCATGGACACCCTCCTTCGGCTCGCCGGGCGGACGCGCCCGGCGGTCAGGCAATCGCCTGACTATACGAGACAACTGCATTACTGGCTAGCCTGGGGTTTCGTGGTGAGCACGGCGGAACCGACCCGCGCCCGGATCATCACCGCGGCCGAGGCGCTCTTCGCCCAGCGCGGCATCGATGGGGTCAGCCTGCGCGAGATCACCCGGGTGGCGGGCACCAAGAACACCGTGGCCCTGCAGTACCACTTCGACGACCGCGACGGGGTGGTGCGAGCCATTCTGCACAAGCACCTGCCCGAGGTGGCGGCGCGCCGGCACGCCCTCCTCGACCAGGTGGAGTCCGCCGGTTCGGCGGACCTGCGCGCGCTGAGCGGGGCGCTCGTGCACCCGTTGGCGGCCAAGCTGGAGGACGCCGACGGGGGTCTGGCCTTCCTCCAGATCTACGCGGAGCTGGTCAACCGCCCGCGGGCGGCGGTGACCCCCGAGATCCCCGACGACGGGAGCCCCCAGAGCCTGGAGCGCTGGCGGGCGCTGGTCGGCCCGCTGCTCGACCCCGAGGCGTTGCGGCTGCACCGGCGCTTCACCGCCATCCGGCTCACCGCGTTCGAGCTCGGCCGTCGGGCCGGGTCCGGCCCGCACGCCGACGACCGGTTGTTCGTGAGCCACCTGGTCGACCTGGTCGTGGCCATCCTGGCGGCGCCCGTCTCCCAGGAGACGGTCCGGCTGGCCGACGCGCGCGACGCCACCCTCGACGTCGGACGCGCCTGACCTACCAGCTCGGGCCGCAGAAGAAGGGCAGGCAGGCCTCCAACCCTTCGATGGTGATGTCGGCGCGGCGCTGGGGCTCCCAGTGGACCCGGTCGAGGCGGAGGTTGATCATGGCATCGGGCCGGTCGCGGCGCAGCTCGATCGTGACCCCGTTCTCCTCGTAGCCGAACGACTGCGAGACCTGTCTCGACCGCGTGTTGTCGTGGAATGCGCCGCTGTAGGCGACCTGCGCGCCGAGACCGTCGAAGACGAGGTGCAGCATGGCCGCGCGCATCTCCTTGCCCAGACCCTGACCCTGGAACGGGCGCCCGAGCCAGGACCCGGTCTTCACGGTTCGCAGCGTGGCGAAGTTCTGCGCCATGGCGTTCTGGACGCCGACCGGGTGACCGTCGACGAAGACGGCGCCCGTGTAGTCCCAGCGGTCGGGGCGCCATTCGGCGCGGCCGCGCCACCAGTGCTGGAGTGCGGTGCGTTGGAGCGCGGGGGGCTCGACGTCGGTCCAGGGCTGGCTGAACGGCATCTCGGCCGGATCGTGGATCCCGGCGGCCGCCAGGTCGGCCAGCTCGGCCAGCTCGGGGTCGGACGGCGTCCGGAGCTCGAGGCGCGGCGTCCGGACCACCAGGTCGAAGAGCGGCCAATGGGGGAACGTCATCGCGTCATTGTCGCTCCGCGACTGGAGCCCTGCTCGCCTGGACGCATTTGGTTCCTCTGGGCGGGCTGCCCCGGAAGACCGAAGACTTAGGGCCGGGGCCCCGATTGGTGGTGCATCCCCCGGTCGGGCTCCGCCGCGACGGCGGCGACCGGCGGGGCGCCGAGGGAGTCGTAGATGGCATCGATCAGCGCTCGGTTCCGCGGGTTCTGCCAGCGCGGGCCCATCGTGTTCATCACGTAGCCGAAGGCCACGCCGGCCGCCGGGTCGCAGAAGCCGACCGAGCCACCCGCCCCGAAGTGGCCGAAGGCGCCTGGGTTGGGGCCGAGCGGTCGCTCGGGCTGGGTCAGCTGGAAGCCGAGGCCGAAGCGCGACGGGCGGTGCAGGATGAGGTCCGGGCCCGACACCTGCTCCTCGACGGCGGCCGCCAGGGCGTCGGCGGTGGCCAGCAGCACCCCGTCGACCGAGCCGCCGGCTGCGAGGGCTTGGAAGACCCGGGCCACGCCACGTGCGCTGGCGTGCCCATTGGTGGACGGGATCTCGGCCGCCCGCCAGGCCCGCGTGTTGACCACCCCCGTGCCCGATAGCCCCGACGGGTTGCCGTACGCGTTGTACTCCATGAGCTGCTCGACGGTCAGGCCGTCGGGTTGAGACTCAGGCAATGGTGTGTCGTGGCCCAAGAACCGCGCCACCCGGTCGTCGTGGTTCGAGCCGAGGCCGAAGTGGACGTCGGCCTCGAGCGGCCCGGCCACCCGCTCACGGAAGAACCGGCCCATGCGTTGCCCGCTCACGCGGCGGACCACCTCTCCCACGAGGTAGCCGAACGTGTTCACGTGGTAGCCGTGCGCCGACCCCGGTTCCCACCACGGCACCTCGGCCGCCAGCGCGTCGCACATGGCCGACCAGTCGAGCATGGCACCGGGCGGGAGGCGGTGCCGTATGGCCGGCAGCCCTGCCTGATGGGAGAGCACCTGGCGCAGCGTCACGTCCCCCTTGCCGCCGGCCGCGAACTCGGGCCAGGAGCGCCGCACGGACGCGTCGACATCGAGCGCACCGTCAGAGACGAGCCGCAGGGCGCACACGGTGGTCATCGCCTTGCCGATCGAGAACATGTTGACGAGCGTGTCGGGCGCCCACGCGCGACCGGCCTCCTCGTCCGCCCAGCCTCCGCAGAGGTCGACCACGACGCGCCCGCCCACCGACAGGCAGACGGCGGCCCCGCGCTCGCCGTGCTGGGCGAAGTTGCCGGCGAACGCCTCCCGCACGGGTTCGAAGCGGGCGTCGCAGAGCCCCGAGATGGGGACGCTCGATCGGCCGGTCAGCATGGTCCCCTCCGGCTGGCAGCGCAACGGAGCGGGACGCCGGCTCGTCGCTCAGCCGGCTTCGGGGGATGGGACCGAGCCGAGCGCGTGGAATTCCTCGAGGATCGACGCCCGCCGACGGTGGTGGGCGAGGGCACCCTCCACCTCGCGTCGAGCGCTCTCGACCGCGGCCCGCCGGTTGCCGCCGACGGACTGGGCGAAGGCGTAGTCCCAGAAGTCCCCGATGACCTGCTGGCCCGGGTGCCGCCGCCCGGCGAGGTCGATGAGCGTGCGGTCGCGCAGCTCGGTCAGCGCCGTGCGCAGGTAGCCGACGTGGGGCGCCTCGTCTTGTCGGATGTAGGAGACGAGCCGTGCCGCCTCCCCCTCGCCCGACACGAGCTCGGTGTCCGACAGCACCTCCTCGGCCCAGGCGAAGGCCCGGTAGGCCGACAGCTCGATGAGCAGGATCCGGGTCATGCGCTCGATCAGCGCCCCGAGCGAGGCGTCCAGGTCGTCGATCCCGCCGGGCCGGGCGGTCGGGGCACCGGGCGCGACGCGCCCGAGCGTCGTGTTCTCGATGAGGGACTGCTCTTCTTCTTTCGACAGCGGATGCTCGAAGGCGATGTCGCGCGTGGCGTACCACATCTGCTTGTGCCCGGCCTCCTCGCCGAACCCCGCCTCGTCGCGGGCGTGTGCCTCGAGCAAGCCGCGGTCGAGGTGGACCAGCGCGGTGCCCGTTACATCCTCCTCCACGAACTGCTGGATGTTCTCCACGTTGCAGGTCCGGATCACGGCGCCGAACCCCTCGACCGTCCCGATCCGGGTGAGCGTGGCGACGAGCGGCTCGCGCACGCCCTCGCCGAGGAGGTACTTCGCCTGAGCCGCGTTCGGGTAGTGCTCCGGCCAGGTGTCGAGGGGCACGTCGAGGATCGCGGTCCCGAACGTCTCCCTGTGCTGCTGCTGCCACGCCTCGATGGCGCCCGTACGGAAGCGGGTGCGCGGGGAGACGTACGCGCCGTCCGCACCGAAGCCGCCGTGGCAGCGGACGCCCGCCACGATCAGCGGCTCCACGATGGCGTGGGTCGCCAGGAGCTCTTCAGCCGTGTACTCGGTTGCCAGATCTGCCATGCGGTGAGCCTCCTCAGTCAGTCCGGGCGCTGTCCGATGCTGCGCAGTCGAGCGAGCACCGCGGGCTCGAGGGTTCGGGCCAGCGCGACCCCGGCCGCACTCTCTGCCAGCTGCTCGGGGCGCGTCGCCCCGACGAGCGTGCTCGCCGTCAGCGGATTGGCTGCGGCGAAGGTCACCGCCAGGGTGGCCGGCGACTCGCCCAACTCATCCGCGAGCCGGCACAGCCGGTCGGCGATCTCAAGCGACTTAGTGGTCGCCGGACTCGAGAGCGAGTCCTTCATCCGCCCGTCGGCCGTCCCGCTCCGGTACTTGCCGGTCAGGATCCCGCCGAAGAGCACGAACGAGGCCACGAGACCCGCCCCGGCCCGCTCGATCACCGTGGTCATCTGGGGGTTCTCCACGACCGAGCGCCCGGCCAGGCTGTAGGGGAGTTGCGCCGCGCACGGCGGCGGGTAGTCGCGCGAGGCGGCGAACTCGACCGCCTCAGCGAACCGGTCGGCCGGCCAATTGACGATGCCCCAGGCCCTGGCCTTCCCGTCGCGCACGAGACCGACGACGTCCTCGACGAGCTCGCTCACGCCCAAGCCCTCGGGCGGCGGATTGGCGTAGATGAGGTCGATGTAGTCGAACTGCATCCGTCCGAGCGAGCCGTCAAGCTCTGCTGCCGCGCCCTCCTGCGGCCAGAACTCCCACCAGAGCTTGTTGGCCACTACGGTCTCTGACCTCGGCCACCGGGCAGTGCGGAACAGCTCGCCGAACAGCACCTCGGAGTAGCCGGTCGGGATCGGCGCCCGGCCGGTGTCATCGTTGTACCGGGCGTCGTCGAGGAACGTCACGCCGAGCCGTCGGGCCGCAGCCATGACGGCCAGGCCCTCGTCCTTCGGGAGGCGCTCAAACGTCTTCCACGAGCCGAGTGCCAGCTCCGAGACGACCAGGTCGCTCGCACCGAGCTTGACCGCCGCCTCGCCGCTCATCACCCCAGGGTAACGGTGATCGGGGCGTCACCCCGGTCCCGCTCAGCCGAGAACCGGCGCAGTGAGGGCGAGCAGGCCCCGGACGTCGCCCAGCTCCCCCAGTCGCGCGACCAGGTCGGCCAATCGGCCCGCGGCGGGGGGGCCGACCACCGGAGCGCTCAGCGCGTCGAACTTGGCGCGCAGCCGGCGGCCCTGTTCGGCGACGTCCTTCTCGGGAGCCGAGACGTCGTGCGCGAACGAGAGTGTCCGGCCGTCGCGCAGCACCACGTCGACGGCGGTCGGTCCGCCGCCCGCGCGGTCGACGACCACGTCGATTCGCCGGCGCAACGCCACCAGTGCGGGGTCCTGCGCGATCTGGTCGCTGAAGGTCTCGATCGACGCGGTGTCGATGCCGGAGAGGGCGAGGGCGCCGGTGTGACGGAGGCTGAACTTCACCTCCAACCCGGTTTCGGGTTCGGCGATGGCGCACATGCGCATCTGGGCGGGTTCGGCATGGACGGTGGCCGATACCACGTCGCCGGCGTCGAAGCCCTCGCGTCGGCGGAGGCGTCCCAAGCCCTCGATCGCCGAGTGCGTCTGGAAGCAGGCGGCGTGGTACTTGAACAGGTTGGACCGCAGGTACCAGCCGCCCGCTGGGTCAGACAAGGCCCGCGCCGCGTCGAACGAGGTGCTGTGGGTCTCGGCGAAACCCTGCAGCGTCTCGATGGCGCCCGGCGCCGCGCTGAAGCCGCGCACCGCCAGGCGGGCGGCCAGGAGCCCGGCGGCCGAGGCCCGCCCGGCGTGGAAGGGCTTGGCCATCGTGCCGAACATCGACTTGATCCCCGACGCCTGGGCGGCCGCCAGGCCGATGGCCATCTCGGCCTGCCAAGGGTCGGCCCCGAGCAGCCGGGCGCAGGCCAGGGCGGCCCCGAAGGTGCCGACAGTGCCGGTCGCGTGGAAGCCGCGCTGGTAGTGCTCACCGCCGAGCGCCCGGGCCACCTTGCACTCGGCCTCGTACCCGGCCACGAACGCGCAGAGGACGTCTGTCCCCGACGCCCCGGTCCACTCCGCCAGCGCCAGGAGGCCGGCCAGGATCGGCACGCTCGGGTGGCCGTACATGGACTCGTTGACGTCGTCGTAGTCGAGGGCGTGCGACGCCGTCCCGTTGGCGAGCGCCGCGTCGTGGATGGAGAGCCGTTCGGTCCGCCCGATGAGCGTGGCGCCAGTTCCCTGGCTGGTGGCAGCGGAGTCGAGGAGCTCTTGGCACACGATCCGAGACACGTCCTCCTGGGCCCCGGCCAGCGTCACGCCGAGCCAGTCGAGGACGCACTGACGGGCGATCTCGACGACATCGTCGGGCACCTGGGCGAGGTTGAGCGAGACCGCCCCCTCGGCGATCTGGGCGCTGAGGCCCGGCGCGCCCTCGGCCGGGGTGCCCTCGGCCGGTGTGCTCATGCCAGCCCGGCCAGCTGGGCGCGGTGCAGGACGGTCTCGAAGATGCGAGCCGTGGCCGCGTCGATCATCACCCCGTCCAGGTTGGCGGCCCCGTCGCCCGCGGCCTCGGCCCGCCGCACGGCCTCGACCACCTTTCGGGCGCGGTCGATCTCTGCCTCGGTGGGGGAGAAGACCTCGTTGGCCAGCGCGACCTGGTCCGGGTGGATGGCCCACTTGCCGACGGCGCCGAGCGTGGTGGCCCATCCCGCCTCGCGTCGGTACCCGGCGGCGTCGCGGAAGTTGGCGAACGGTCCGTCGATGGCGTCGAGGCCGTTGGCGCGGGCGGCCACGATCATGCGGTTCCGTGCGTAGTGCCAGATATCGCCCGGATACCGTTCGCCCGTCTCACCCACGTGGCCGAGTCGGATGCCCTGGCTGGCCGAGAGGTCGCCCACGCCCAAGATGAGCGCCTCGAGTCGCGGACAGCAGCCGGCGATCTCCTCGACCCGGGCCAGGGCCTCGGTCTCTTCGATGAGGACCTCGATGCCGATACGACCCGGGGTGAGGCCGAGCTTGTCCTCCAGCTGGCTGAGCGCGGTATCGACGAACCAGACGTCTCGGGGCGCCTTCACCTTGGGCACGATCACCACGTCGAGCGCGGCGCCGGCGCCGGTCACCACCGCCTCGAGGTCGTCGTGGCACCACTCGGTGTGGACCCCGTTGATGCGGACGGCCTTCGTCTTGGCCCCCCAGTCGAGCGAAGCGAGCGCGGCGGCAATGGGCGCCCGAGCCCCCGCCTTCTGGGTGGGCGCGACCGCGTCCTCCAGGTCCAAGAAGACGAGATCGGCCTCGCTGCCGGCCGCCTTGGTCATCATCTTGTCGCTGGTGCCCGGCGTGGACAGTTCGCTGCGGCGGAGTCGGGAGGGTCGGGTCATGGGTCTCCTTCGAGTTCGGCCAGTACCTCGTCGGTGTGCTCCCCGAGCCGCGGGGCCCGCCGCACCACACCGGTCGGCGTGGCGGTGCACTTGATGGGGGAGTTGGGGAACACGACCGGTCGGGCGAGCCCCGGTTGCTCGAGGGCGACCAGCATCTGTCGCGCGCGCAGGTGCGGGTCCTCGCACAGGTCGGCCGCCGTGTGGACCGGTCCGACCGGGACCTGGCCACCCAGCGCGTCGAGCACCTGGGCGTTTGTGCGGGCCGACGTCCACTCGGTCATCACCTGGCGGACGAATGCGGCGTGCTGCATGCGGTGGCCGTTGGTATCGGTCCGCTCATCGGTGATGAGTTCGGGCCGGCCCATGATGGTGCAGAGGATCCGCCAGTGCTTGGCTGACGGCGCGGCGATGGCGCACTTGCCGTCCGCCGTCGGGTACAGATCGAACGGCGCCAGTTGGGGATGGCCGTTGCCGTTCGGCCCGGTGACCTGGCCGGTATAGGAGTAGCGGTAGACGATGGACTCCGAGAGCGCCGCCAGGGCGTCGACCATCGCCACGTCGAGGAACTGGCCCTCCCCGGTCGCCCGCGCGTGCAGCAGGGCGGCTGTGATGCCGAGGGCGGCGACGGTGGCCGGGTAGAGGTCCCCGATGCTCGGGCCGACCCGGTAGGTCTCACCCTGCTCGCTGCCGGTGAAGCTGACGACGCCCCCCATCGCCTGGGCCACGACGTCGTAGGCGGGCCAGTCGACGTACGGGCTCTCGGCGGTGCGCGGGTCGCCGAAGCCGCGGATGGCGGCGTAGACCAGTCGGGGGTGGCCGGTCGCCAGCGACTCGTAGGAGAGATCGAGGCGGTCCATGACCCCGGCCCGGAAGTTCTCCACCAGAGCGTCGGCGCCGTGCGCCAGCCGGCGCAGCGTCTTCTTGCCGTCGTCGGTCTTGAGGTCGAGCACCACGCCGCGCTTGTTGCGGTTGATGCTGGCGAAGTACCCGCCGTAGGCGCGCTCTGTGTCCTCCTCGGCGAAGGGCGGGAGATGGCGGGACATGTCGCCCTCGGGCGGCTCGATCTTGATCACGTCCGCCCCGAGGTCGGCCAGCAGCATGGTGCAGAAGGGGCCGGCCAGGGCCTGGGTGAGGTCGACGATGCGGATCCCGACGAGCGGCCCGCTCGGCTGGTCGAGAGGAGCGGCCGCTCCCTCGTGGGCGCGCCGGAAATCGCTCACCGGGCCCCCCAGTGGCTGCGGCGTTTCACGAGGACGGTCCGCTCCCCGGTGAAGACCAGTCGGCCGTCCTGGGTGGTCCCGGAGTGGGCGAAGCGGACCACGCCCGCGTCGTCGCGATCGGCGGGGTCACAGGAGAGCACCTCGCTGAAGGCCGTGAGCGTGTCGCCGTGGTGCACGGGCGCCCGGAACCGCAGGTGGTCGAGGCCGACCTCGGCCAGTGCGTTCTCGGCGGTGTCCTGGCTGGCCAGCCCGACCACCATCGACGCCGTGAGGAGGCCGAAGACGACGCGCCCGTCGCCGAGCGGCGACCCGCGCAGGTAGTCCTCGTTCCAGTGAGCCTGTGCGGTGTTCATCACCAGCTTCGCCATGGCGCTGGCCTCGACCTCGCCCACCGTGGCGCTCCGCGCGTGGCGGATCCGCTGGCCCGGCGCGAAATCCTCGAAGTAGTTGTGCGCGCCGGTGAGCGACGACAGCGGACCGCTCACGAGAGGGTGCTTCTGTCGATCGTGATGCCGAAGTAGCCCTGCTCGACGATGCGATTGAGGAACCAGCGGGGGAGCTCGGCGTGTTGGGGGTCGAGCTCGTTGGCGGGCGGGAGCATCTCTTCCATGGCGAAGCGCCGGGCCTCGGCCTGGATCTCGAGGCGCCGGTCGGTGCGCCAGGGGTCCGGGAGCTCGGGGATCGGCGGCGCCAGCAGCCTCTCGCTCATGGCGACCGTTGCGCGACCAGATTGGTCCGCTCGTAATCGACGACGAGCTCGCCGCGCTGGTTGTGCGCCTCGCTGCGCCAGGTGACGATCCCGGTGCCCGGTCGGCTCGCCGACTCGCGCTTGTCGAGCACGGTGGACACCACGGTGATGGTCTCACCCGGATACAGGGCCCGATGAAAGCGGCAGTCCTCGACGCCGAGGAACGGACCGCCCGCCTCGCTCAGGTCTTCCACCGACAGCCCGACCGCGGTGCACAGCACGAGCATGGGGTTCACGACGATGTCGGGATGCCCGTGGGCCCGGGCGAACTCCGCGTTCAGGTGCATCGGGTTCCAGTTGCACATCGCAGTCGAGAAGGCCGCGTTGTCGCCGGCCGTGATGGTACGACCCCAGTGGTGTCGAATCACCTGGCCGACCTCGAAGTCCTCGTACCGCCGGCCTTTCGGTGAGAGGGGGAAGGGAGCCGCGTCGAACGCGGCCTCTTCGGGCGACCCGCTCACGCGACGAGCTGCTGGACTGCGGCCAGCCGCTCGTAGGAGGCGAGGACCTCCCCCTGGTCGTCGGCCAGGTGGCGGACTATGACATCGGTGAAACCGGCTTCGGCCAGCTCGGCGATCCGCGCCGCAGTCGTCTCTGGTCCCCCGACGATCGCGATGTCGGCGGCCATCCCCCGGTACCCAGCAGCGAGGATGGGGCCGGCCACCCGCTGCGCGTCCCCATCGTCGGCTCCGACGTGGACGTCCCGGCGGATGGCGCGCGCGCCGGGCTCGCGGCCGATCGCCCGGCAGGCCTCGACGTAGTGCCGGAGCTGGCGTGCCGCGCCGTCGAGTGGGATGTCGAAATTGCACAGCCAGCCGTCCCCCATGCGGGCCGCGCGTTCGATCGCCACGTCGGCGGTGGCGCCGATCCAGACGGACACGGGCTCGGGGGGCACCGGGGCGATGCGCGCCGCTTCGATGTGCAGCGGGTAGTGGGCGCTCACCGTCTCCCCGGCCAGCAGCCGCTTGACCATGTCCAGGCTGGCTTCGAACGTGGACGGCCGGCGCTTGATGTCGGCACCGATGGCCTCGAACTGTTGATGGCCGCCGCCCAAGGCGACCTGGATGATGAAGGGGCCCTCGGCGATGCTGGCCAAGGTGCCGACCTGCTCGGCCACGAGCACCGGGTTCCAGAGCGGCAAGAGGAACAGCGCACCAGCCGGCCGGTCACCCCACTCGGCCAGCAGCCGGCCGAGCATCGGGGTGTTCTGGTAGTAGGGGATGCCCACGACGTGGTGATCGCCCAAGAACAGGGAGTGCAGCCCGGCGTCCCGGGCCGCCGCCGCCCGCTCGATCATCCAGCGGGCGCCCAGCCGGCCGTCGGAAATCGCGTAGGCGCTCCTGAGGGAGGCACCGATCCGCATTTCCCCAGTGTGGCCCGGTTATTCCGCCCGGGCCAGCGGTGCCCGCCACTGACCGGCCGGTCCCGGTCCGCGTCCAGCCGCCCGTAGCCTTGGCGGTAACCTGCTCGGCCGGCGTCGACGCGAAGGGAAGGGAGCCCATGGGACAGCTGCGCAGGATGGCGACGGTAGGGGTTCTGCTGGTCCTGGCACTCACGCTGGCGGCGTGCAGCTCGGGCCCGAAGCCCGGCAAGGCCGGCTCCGGCTCCGGCTCCAGCTCCAAGTCCGGCGCCAAGTCCACCACCACGTCGACCGCGAGCCCGACCACGACCACGATCGCGGCCGCCGTCAAGAACACGCTGAGCTCCGCGGTGACGGCGTACGAGTCGACGGTCGGGGTGAAGACCGACCAGTACAAGATCGGGCGTCTCGAGGTGTCGGGGGTCGACCCCAGCTGGGCGCTCTTCTCGGTCCTGTCGACCAGCACCGCGGACACCTTCCAGGGCGGCTACGGCTTCGCGCACATGACCGGTGGGAACTGGTCGGTCGTCGGGTTCGGAACGGCGGACGTCGGGTGCCCGCCGGCCTCCGGCAACCATCTGGTGCCCGCCAAGGTGCTGGCCGGGTTCTTTCTCAGCTGCCCGACCGCCCACTCTTGAGGGCAGAGTGAGGCCCGCTTCACTGTCCCGACTCCCTCGGCAATGGTGACCGAGCACGACGTCCGGCGGGCGGCCCTCGCGCTGCCCAGCACGACGGAGAAGCCCTCCTACGGAACGCCCGGGTTTCGCGTGCGCGACCGGCTCTTCGCTCGCCTGCGACCCGAAGGGGACAGCGTCGTCATCTGGTGCGCCGATCTGGGCGAGAAGGACGGCCTCATCGCGTCGGAACCCGAGAAGTTCTTCACGACCCCGCACTACGACGGGCACCCGACGGTGCTCGTGCGGATGAGCGCCGTCGACGGTACGGAGATGGCCGAGCTGCTGGCCGAGTCGTGGCGAGTGCGCGCGCCAGCCAAGCTGGTCGCCGAGTTCGACCGACCGGGCTGAAGGCCGGCGATCGGGTCGCGGTATCGCCCGGCCCATCCCGCAGGGCTCAGCCTGCCCCCTCGTAGTGTGTGCCCATGGCATTGGGGGCTGTCGATACCCTCCGCCACCAGGTCTCTTGGCCGCTCGGCGCGTCCCTCGTCCAACGCGGCCTGATCGGCGAGGCGGAGCTGGGATGGGCGCTCGGCGTCCAGCAGCGAACCGGATCGCGCCTCGGGAGCATCCTCATCGCTTCGGGGTTGGTCCGCCGCCTCGACGTCTACCGCGTGCTCTCCCAGATGTGGCAGTGCCCGTTCGTCGATCTGACCACCGAACCAATCGATCTCAGTCTTCTCGCGTCCATCGATCCCCGGCGGCTCACGAGCGAGCTGTGGATGCCTATCCGGCGCTTGGGCGACGGGTCGATGATCGTAGCCACAGCGGAGCCCCCGTCCCCTGAGCGTGCCAGCGCCCTGGCGAACGCACTCCAGGCGCCGATCCGCCTGGTCGCCACGACCGACTGGGACATCCGCAAGTGCGTCAGCCGCTGCTTCGCGGATCAGATCCTCGACGAGGCGGTCCTCGGGTTGTGGCAGCGGGACGAGTCGCGCTCGGCCCGCAAAGTGCTGAACAACGCGCAGCGCGTCTTCTTCATCGCGTTCCTAGTGATCGTGGCCGAGGGCTTCTTCCTGGCGCCCGTGGGCACTGCGGTGGTCGTCTCGGGGGCGGTCGGCCTCGGATTCTTGGTCTCGGTGTTCTTCAAGTTCGCCATCTGTATGTTCGGCTCGCGCTACGAGTACGCCGAGTCGGTCACCCGCGACGAGGTGGCCGCCCTGCGCGACGACGAGTTGCCGCTCTACACGATCCTCGTGCCCGCCTACCGCGAGGCGAACGTGGTCGGGGCACTCATCGCCAACCTTTCCCGACTCGACTACCCGGCCGAGAAGGTGGAGATCCTCCTCTTGCTCGAAGCGGACGACGCCGAGACCCGGGAGGCCGCCATGGCGGCGCGCCCACCGGACAACGTGACGATCGTGACCGTCCCGCCCGGACAGCCCCAGACCAAGCCCAAGGCCTGCAACGTGGGCCTCTTCTTGGCGCGTGGCGAGTTCCTCGTCATCTACGACGCCGAGGACCGTCCGGAGGCCCAACAGCTGAAGGCGGCACTGGTCGCCTTCCGACGCGCCGATGAGCGGCAGGTGTGCGTGCAGGCGGCGCTCAACTACTTCAACGCCGAAGAGAACGCGCTCACGCGGATGTTCACCCTCGAGTACTCGTTCTGGTTCGACTACATGCTGCCCGGGCTCGAGGCTCTGGAGCTGCCGATCCCGCTCGGCGGGACGTCCAACCATTTCCGAACCGACGCGCTGCGTCGTCTCGGGGGTTGGGACCCCTTCAACGTGACCGAGGACGCCGACCTCGGGATCCGGTCGGCCGCCCTGGGGGAGACGGTAGGCGTGATCTCGTCGACCACCTTCGAGGAGGCCAACAGCGCCTACGGCAACTTCGTCCGTCAGCGGTCGCGCTGGATCAAGGGCTACCTGCAGACCACTCTGGTCCACCTGCGCAACCCGATCGAGCTGGTGCGCAAGACCGGCTGGACCAAGGCCTTGGGCTTCGCGTTGCTGGTGGGGGGGACACCGGTCTCGTTCCTCTGTGTGCCGCCGCTCTACGTGCTGTTCGCCGTCACTATGATCATCGGACCCAAGCAGATCGCCCCCTACTTCCCGGGTTGGGTGCTCTGGGTGAGCATCGCCTGTCTCATCATCGGCAACGCCATGATGATCTACGTCTCGATGATGGGTGTCTTCAAGCGCGGGCGCTACCGCCTCGTGCTCTGGGCGCTCCTCAACCCCTTCTACTGGCTGCTGCACTCGTTGGCCGCCTACAAGGCGCTCTGGCAGTTGATCGTGAAGCCGCACTACTGGGAGAAGACGGAACATGGGCTCACCAGCGACCACGCTGGCAGCTCCGATATTCCTTAGGTGGCGCCAGGAGCGATGGCCGAGTCGCACCTCGGCGCGCTGGGCCGCACGCCTGCTCATGGCGTTGCCCTTCGTCGCGCTGGGGGAGTTGACCTCACGCCTCGGGTTGACCGCCCCCCTCAACGCGCAGCTGCACGCCCATGCCGTCGCGCTGGAGTGGACGTCGGGCCTCGGGTGGGTCTCTCAGTCGTACCCGCCGCTCACGCTCGCCATCGCCCGCGCCCTGCCGGGCGGCGCGTACGCGCTCACCATCGCGGGCGCCGTCTGTGCCGGCATCCTCGTGCAGCTCACCATCGAGCGGCTCGTCCTTCGCTCGGTGCCGCTCCGGGTGGCGCCGCTGCTCGTGGCGGGGGTCGTGTTCACGCCCGTCTTCTGGTATGGCGCGACCCAGGACTTCGGGGCGATCCTCACCTTGACGCTCCTGTCGGTCGCCTTGACCAGGCTGCTCGACTTCGTCGTGAACCGCAGCACCGAGAGCGGGTTCGTGGCCGGGTTGGCCTTCGGGGCGGCGACGATGTGTTCCCCCGCCGTGCCGATGTTCGCGCTGGCCGGCGGTCTGGCCACGGTGCTCGTCTCGGCCGAGACCCATCGCGTCCGCGAGTTCGCCCGCACGCGGGCGGCGGTGGCGGTGATCGTGTTCCCGGCGGCCGCGGCCCTGGCCGGATGGATGTTCCTCCAGTGGCGCTTCACCGGCTCGTGGGTCGCCAGCTTCTCCCACCAGAGCCCGGGCGTCTTCACGTTCCGCAGCGGGGCCGCCGCCGCCCTGACGCGTGCCGTCTCGCTGACCGCGCACGACCTGGTGCTGGCGCCGGTCCTCGTCATCACCGCCGCATTCGTGCTCCGGCGCCGGCCCCTCGGGTCCCTCGCCTGCGTCCTGCCCGTGGCCTGCGTCATCGCCGACCGCTGGTTGGGGGTGCCGCTCTCCCAGACGGCGACCGTGCTGCTCCTCGCCGTGATGGGTCTCACGGTCCTCCCCCAGCACTTGACCACCTCGGAGCGTTGGGTGCTCTGGCTGGGCGTGGTGGCCCAGTTCGCGGCCCTCTGGTATCAGCGGATCGGCGATCCCGCCGTCTGGACCTGGTTCCACCACCTGGTCTGACGGCCTCGGTCGTCGGCACCCGGGCCGGGAGCGGTCCGGTCCGCGCAGGGCCGGCCGGCCTCGCCCGCCCCGACCGGTCTATCAGCCGATCGGCGTCGCCTCGTAGACCTCGACGGAGCCACCGGCCTCGAGGACCGGGCAGCTCCTCGCGGCCCGGGCCGCCCCGTCGAGACTGTCTGCCGTGATGATGGAGTAGCCCGTGAGGGCCGAGGCCGTGCTCGCGGCCACGCTCCCGTCGGACGACACCGTGGCCGACGGGCCGAACGGGCTGCCCCAGTCGACGACGGCGTCGCCCAACGAGGCGAACCAGTTCTCCCAGCGCTCCATGGCGGCGGCCATGGCCGCCTCGCCCTCCGCCATCGCGCCCCCTCGGTAGGCCAGCACGAACTTGGCCACGTCACCCTCCTCGCTCTGCCGCCCAACAGCCGGCGTTGTGTGACTGAACGGACCCACGACCGATCGTTAGAGTTTTTCCCTGGTGATCCGGCAACGAGTCCTCCAGTGGTTTGAATCTCAGAAGGTCGGCGGGCTGCAGTGGGCTTTGATGTCTAGCGCCATCAAAGCCCTGCGGCTCGCTCACGCGCCACTGGGGCGACAAAGGTTCGCACGGGCGCTTAGCAGAGCGGGCGACCGCGCCAACGTGTCGATCGGGGCTGGGCGAGCCCGGCTCCCGGGCTGGATCAACACCGACATCGACCGAGGAGCGGAGGCATACCTCGACCTGACCAAGCGCTGGCCACTTCAGGGCTCAGGGGTGTGGAGGATCTATGGGGACAACGTGATCGAACACTTCGACCTCGCCGCGGGCCGGATTGTCCTCCACAACTGCTACGAGGCCCTCGCTCCCGGCGGAAGGATTCGGCTGGTGACACCTGACGTTGAGTGCACCGCTCGTGGGTATCTGGTGGGTGGCCCCGAGTTTGCAGCACCGCACCTCAAGCTCCTCCGCAGTTACGGAAAGGTAGCTGAATACCCGGTTGACCTACTGCGAGTGACATTCGCCGAGTGGGGACACTGGTCCGGGTACTGCTACGACTTTTCGGCGTTGAGGACCGAACTAGAGCGCGCCGGATTCGTCAACGTCGTACGGGCCGAGTCTGAGCAGAGTGGAGATTCGGTATTTCGCAATCTTGAGTCGCGCGCCGGTTCGATTGAGACTGAGTTACAACTCGTAGTTGAGGCGGACCGGCCGCTTCGCTGATCGACGAAGCCGGCGGCTGACCTGCGACGCTGGTGCATCCTCGGGCTTCGTCCGCAACATGACTTCGATCACCTTCTCGGGGTCCAAGCCGTAGAGGCTGCATGATTCGTCTCGTTCTTCGGGTGTCGGATCGTGAGCCTTTGTCATCAGGTCTCATCTGCAACCACAACGCCACAGGACAGGTCGCACCGGGAGCGGTGGCGGCGTGGCCGCCGAGGCCGAATCGCCGCCGACCCAGCCCTCCGGTACGGTCACGGCGTTGCAGCCGCTCGGGACGGAGGTGTCGTGGTGAGGCGCGCGCGGCCCTCGGCGCTGATGGCGACGGTCGCGCTGGCGTGCCTCCTGCTCGTCTCTGGCGGGGCAGCCGCGGTGCAGTCGAGGGCTCGCCCGACCGGCACCTGGGTCGACAGCCCGGTGACCTTCGGGGCCGGCGGGATCACCGTCTACGCCACCTACCGGCACCGCCTCCCCCCAACGGGCTCCACGCCGGCCGCGCTTCTCATCGCGGGGAGCGGCCCGACCGACAGGAACGGCAACAGCCCCGAGCTCTCGGGGTCGGTCGACACGCTGAAGACCGTGGCGGACTGGCTGTCCCAGGACGGCGTCGCCAGCCTGCGCTACGACAAGCTCGGGAGCGGCCGGACCGGGCTCGGTCCCTACCTCCTCGATCCGGCCACGATCGGGATCAAGCCGTTCGACGAGGAGGCGGTGGCCGCCCTCACCTACCTGGCCGGCCGGCCCGGTGTCGATCGCCGGCGGCTGGCGGTCGTCGGCCACAGCGAGGGGGCCCTGTTCGCGCTCCTCCTCGCCACCGGCATGGCAGGACCTGCGCCGGCCGTCCACGCGCTCGGACTGCTCGAACCCCTGAGTGTCCGCTACCTCGACCTGATCAGCGATCAGATCACCGCGCAGATCGTTGCCGCGTCCGGCAGCGGCCAGATGACGGCGGGGGCGGCGGCCACCCTGGAGCACCAGCTGGCGGCGGCGATTTCGTCGCTACGCGCGGACGGGAAGCTGCCGGCCGACGTGCCCCAGGTCCTCTCGAGCGTGTTCTCTCCGGCCAACGCGCTGTTCCTCTCGCAGGCCGACCGCGATGACCCGGCGCAGCTGGCGGCGCAGCTCCGCCCGCCCACCCCGGTGCTCGTCTCGTGCAGCAACGATGACATCCAGGTGAGCTGCGCCGAGGTGGATCACCTGGTGAGCGGGCTGGGTGAGTCGCACGTGCAGATCGACTTCGTCCAACTGGCCGGTGTCGACCACGTCTTGAAGCAGGATCCGAGCCGGACGGCACTGGCCTACACCGAGCCGCTCCCATTCTCCCCGCAGCTACGAGCGGCACTGCAGACCTTCGTAAGGCAGCACCTGTAGGCGGCATCACCGGTGGGCGCGCCGGAGTGCCCGGTCAGCGTTCGACGGTCGCCCAGATGCCCCGGTCCTGGAACCGACGGGCCGCCGCCACGGCCTCCTCCTTGGGCCGAACCGCCACGACCGCCTTGCCCGTGTTGTGGACCCGGAGGGCGAGCTGCTCGGCGCGGGCGCGGGAGTGGTTGAGGATGTCGATGAGCGCCTTGATCACGTGATCGAACGTGTTCACGTCGTCGTTCCAGACCAAGACGGCCCAGGGGTCCTCCTCGTCCAAGAAGGTCTCGATGTCGTTCTCTTGAATGACACTCGAGTCGAGCGTCTGGCTCACCCGAAGAGCTTCGCCTCACCGCCGACGGCGCGCCACCGACCGCTGCCCGTCACCGAGATCTGGCGCGCCATCCAGGCCGCGAGTCGCCGGTCCCTCACGGGTGCTGCTCGGCCAGCGAGATGCCGACGACGTCCTCGTCCACCCAGAAGAACTCGGTGCGAAAGCCGGCGTCTGCGCTGATCCGGGCCACGTAGTCGAACACCTGGGTGCCGAGGCCCGATCGAGGCGCCGGCACGGGACGACCCTCCTGGTCGATGTAGCAGGGCAGGTAGCCCGCGCAGAGACGTCCCTCCTCGTCCAGCCCGAAGCGGGCGATCGCGGTGTGTCGCGAGTCGGGGTGGAAGGGGTAGGTGGGCATGGCCGGATCGGGTTCGAATCCGAAGAGCTCACGGCGCCGACGGGCGTGCGCCAGCCGCTCGGGGTCCGTGTTCTCCGCGGGGTTGGTCGACAGTGCGTGCGTCACCGTGACGAAGTTCCCGAGGCCGTGGTAGATCGGCCGGCCTCGGTAGATTTCGACGCCCGCCATGATGTGGGGGTGGTGGCCGATGACGACATCGGCCCCCGCGTCGATGGCGGCGTGCGCCACCTGCTTCTCGTACCACTGCGGGGTGGTGGAGGCGTTCACCCCCTTGTGCAGCGCCACCACGAGCAGCGCCGAGTCCCGTCGCGCCTCGTCGACGTCGGCCGCCAGGGTCTCGAGCGAGTCCGGGGCCGTGAAGGTGTAGGCCTGGGGCCGACCGCCCGGCGAGGCGTGATCGAGCTCGTAGTGCGTGAGGACGTGGAGGTACGCGCAGCCGGGCTTGGCCGGACCGGCCCAGGACTCCCGCGGGCCGACCGTGTTGTAGCTGAGGACGGCGACCGTACCGCCGGGCGCCGTCACCCTCGCCGGGCGCCGTGCCTCCTCGAGCGTCATCCCGGCGCCGGTCGTGACGAGCCCGTTGGCCCGGAGCCGGGCCAGGGTGTCCGCCACGCCGGCGTGTCCCTGGTCGAAGATGTGGTTGCCGGCGAGCGTGGCGACGGTGAAGCCGGCCCGCGCCAGCGCGTCGAGCTGCTCGGGGGCCACGGCCGGCGCGGGGACGCCGAGCACGCTCTGCATCGCGGTCCTCGTGTACGGCGTCTCCACCTGGCCGATGACCACGTCGCCGCGCTGGAGAAGGGCGCGCGTCGGGTCGAAGTACGAGTCCGGATCGGGCTCGTCGAGGATGAGATCGCCGACCGCCAGCACCGACAGTCCCCGCCGAGGGGTGCCCCCCGGCGAGCCGCTCACCGGCATCGAGGGCCCTCCGCTCGGTGCGGCACCCCCCGCGTCAGCGGATGACCCTCGACCACGGCCGCGTCTCGGGGCCGGTCGACATGTCGTCCCAGAAGCGCCGGGTCTCGGCGAGCGGGTCCTTCTCCAGCCTCCACTCGTCGTCGATCACCATGGTGGCGCGTTCTGCCGGGGTGAACGGCTCCCACCCGGGGAGACCGTCGAGAGACGGGATCCCGGTGCGGGCGAAGGCCCCCCACAGCGAGCACATCCGGTCGGCCAACCGTTCGGCCCCGGGTGACGTGGCGAGGCCCCGCATCGTCGTGAGATTGGCGAAGACGAATGGCATCTCCAGCCCGTGGAACGAGCCGAGTCCCGCCAGCGTGTCGGTCCGCCAGCAGAACAGGTAGCTGTAGACGGGGGCCCGGGAGCCCCGCGCCTTGTGCTCGGCCAACCGGATGGAGCGAATGCGGAACTGGTCCGACTCGATCGCCAGCAGGAGATCGATGTTCGACAGCTCCGGGTACACGGTGCGGTAGCGGTCGATGAGCGGCGCCACGTCGTTGTCGAAGCCGGGTTGGAGCCGCTTGATGAGTTCGGCTTCCTCGATCGCCTCGCCGCCGTCGGCCAGGTGCGGCGCCATCACGATCATGAACCGGGCTTCGTCGCGATTGGTCCCGATGATGAGCGGGATGTCGGCCGAGGCGCCGGTGGTCAGGGCCTGCTCGGGGTACTGAGGGAGTACCCGCCCGTCGACCGTGGGGGCGAAGGACATGCCGCCCGGCGACGGGCCCCCACCCGCGCCCAACGCCACCTGGACGTCGAGCAGCTTCTGGGCGTCGAGCGTGAGCAGGGTGTCCAGCTCGGCCGCCGAGAGACCGAGGTGGGCGACGACCTTGCGCGCGGTGGCGGTGGCCTTCTCCTGGTCGGGGAACTGGAAGGGTGGGCCGCTCTCGATGATGGCGCGGTGGAACAGCCCGACCGCCCGGGGCATGCACAGCAACGCCGACACCTTGCCGCCGCCACCGGACTCGCCGAAGATGGTCACGGACTCGGGGTCGCCCCCGAAGCGGGCGATGTTGTCGCGCACCCACTCGAGGACGGCGACCCAGTCCAGCATGCCCACGTTGGCGGAGTCGGCGTAGCGGTCACCGAGGAGCTCTCCCAGCGAGAGGAACCCGAAGATCCCCAACCGGTGGTTGGCGCTCACGACGACGACGTCGTTGCGGCGACTCATATTCGCCCCGTTGTAGAGGTCGCGTGAGGAATTGCCCACGCTGTAGCCGCCGCCGTGCAGCCACACGAGGACCGGGCGGGCACCGGTCAGACCGGGCGTCCAGACGTTGAGCGTCAGGCAGTCCTCGCCCGCGGCGACCGGCGGCCCCCCGCCCAGCGCCGATCGCCGACCGCCCCCTCCGGTTAGCTGCATCGCCATCGTCCCGAACTCGACGGCCGGGCGGACGCCGGTCCAGCCGGCCACCGGTTGGGGCGGCTGGAACCGTCGCTCGCCTGTCGGGGGCGCGGCGTAGGGGACGCCGAGAAACACGCTGAGGTCGTCCTCGTGGGTGCCCTCGATCCGACCGCTCGTCGTGTCGACCTGCGGACCAGTCATGGCCGCCTCCACTCCGATGGTTGTCGCCGGGGTGCTCGGACCTTCCACGGGAGTCCGCCCTGCGCGATCGATCTTGTTCTCAATCAAGTTGATACGCAAGCTCACCTGTCCCGGAACGCCTCGCCTGGCCGGTGCTCGACGCCCAGATTTGAGCACGGCTCATCAATCTCCCGAGGCTTGCTCATGGATCGCTAACACCCGAGACGTATGAATGCAGGTATGAGACGAATTCACGCGATGGGCCCGTCCGTCACCCGCCTGCTCGCCGCGGCAGCGCTCGCCGCGGGCGTGGCCGTGGGGGCGGTTGGGTCCGCGGCCGGGGCGGCCTCGGGTGGTCCCTCGCCGCGGCTCACGGTCAACCCGCAGCCACCCGGGCCGGTGCCGGCGCAGTACGCCGCCGAGTACGCGGCCGTCTCGGGGCAGGTCGCAGCCTTTGGCAAGGACGCGGGCACGCCGCCCGCTTCGGCGTCGACCACAGTCGGGACGGAGCTGCTCTCGGCCAACGGCAACATCGGCGCCCCCCTGCTCGCCCCGGGGGCTATCAACGGGGTGAGCAACGAGCTCAACGCGTTCCGGGCACTCGGCGTGACCGGGGTCACCGTCGACGTCTCGTTCCCGCTCCTCCTACCGAGCACCGCGGGGGCCGCCGGATACCGCGCCTTCTACGAACAGGTCGCGTCCCAGGTGCGCGCACGCCACATGGTGCTCTCGGTCGAGGAGAACCCGATCTTCTCGGGCACGCCCCTCACCTCGCTGTCTATCAGCTACGCCGGGCTGACCCTCGCTTCCTACGCGGCCGAGCAGCGGACCCAGGCCCAGACCATCATCGACGATCTCCACCCCGCCTACCTGTCGCTGCTCACCGAGCCCGACACGTTCACCGACACCCTGGGCATCTCGCTCGACACTCCCAGGAACGCCACGGCCGTGGTGCGGGCCGAGCTGACCGGGCTGCGCCGACACGGCACGTTGGTCGGCGCGGGTACCGGGACGTGGTCCAGCCCGGCGATCGACGCGGCGCTGCTGCGCGGCACCGCCATCAACTACCTCGACGTCCACGTGTACCCGATCGCCCCGGTCGGTGTGGCCAATCTGCTGACCGACGTCGCGGCCGCCCAGCACACCGGCAAGACCCTGGTAATGGACGAGACCTGGCTGAACAAGCCGACGCCGACCTCGGGCGACGGCCCGGCCGGAGCTCCCGAGTCGCTCAAGGTCAAGAGCTACAGCTTCTGGGAGCCGCTCGACCAGACCTTCGTCACCTCGATGCTCGAGTACGTCCGGACGCAGGGCTTCGCCTACGTGGCGTTCTTCGACGGGGCCCGAGCCTTCTTCGGCTACCTCGACTGGTCGCCGGCGCTGGAAGCGGCTACCTACCAGCAGTTCAGCATGGAGTACAACCGTCTGGTGGCGGCCGACATGGCCAGCCTCACGATCTCGAGGACCGGTTACGCGCTGGTGCAGGCGATCGGCACCGCGTAGCGGCCGATCCCCCGGCGTGCCCGGGCTGTCCGGCGTACGTCTTGGGCCCGCGGGCCACCACCACCCGCTTCGCACGCCCGAGCCGCCGCGGGCAGGATGTCTGGTCGCGGCGACGGTGCTGTGGATGGGCAGGTGGCCATGAGCGAACCGGCGGTCGGAGCAGTCGACTGGGGCGAGGCACGCCAAAAATTGATCACCTGGTACGACCCGGCGGTCACCGCCGCCGCGGTGACGACCCGTAGTGGCCTCGACTTCGTGAGTGCGACGGCCATAACCGACGGCCCACCGGACGCTCCGGGCCCAAGGAGGGGGCCGGTCGAGCCCGCGGGTCGACGCGGCGATCGAGCGGTGCGAGCGGTGCGAGCGGTCAGTCCGCGGCGAATGCGGCAGCGCCGACCAGGATCGGCTCGAGGAGCGATTCGTCCCCTTCGACCGTGACGTCGAAGTCGGCTCGGGCCAGGCGGTTGGCGGCCAGCCGGCAGAGGTCGATGACCTCCGCTGTGAGCGTGATGTCGGGGGGTCCGACCGTCTCGCCGGCTGCGAGGGTCACGTCGAAGCTACCGCCGCCCGCCCCACGGAGGTTGAGCCTGGCGGTGCGGCCCGGCTGCGGGCAGCCGGACAGCTCCAGGCCGAGCGGCAGCACCCGCATCAGCTCGCCGGCCATCAGCGCGAGGCGCGCGTCGTCGAGCAGGCTCAGGGGGAGGCCCACACCGTGGCGGATGTCGTCGCCGTGGGTCCACAGCTCGAACGTGCGGACGACCAACATGCCGCGCAGCGAACCGGCCAGATGGTGGTACGAGATGCCCTGTTCGGGTCCGAGCTCAGCGCAGGCGGCGATGACGGCGAGCACCTCGGACCACCAGCGTTGCGCCACCACCGCGTTCGGCTGGTTGGTCAGGTCGAGCGCCGCGGCGTTGGTGACCGGCCAATGATCGGCGCGGCGCGGCGCGTCGAGGGGGGTGCGGCGGCCGAGCTGGCCGAGGACGTAGCGCTCGACGCCGACCAGATGCTCGATGACGCCGCGCACGCTCACGTCGTCCACTCGCGTCGTGCGCTCCCAGTCCGTCGGGCCGAGGTGATCCAAGAGGTCGGCCAGCTCGACCGCCGTCTGGATGAACGCGTCGAGCGAGCCGAGTGGGGCGCCGTCGTCGGACCACGCCGGGTGCCGCATCGGCGTGCTGGCGCGGGCCCGGGCCAGAACACGAGCCTCCAGCCCCTCGGGGAGGTCGGAGGGCTCGGCCGCCGCGATGTCGAAGGCCACGCGGAGCAGTTGGTCGGTAGTCAGGTCCATGCCGGGGCTTCCTGATCGGAGAGGTCGGACCGGAGCAGGGCGTCGAGGCGGCGGAGTGCGAGGCGCACCCGGGACTTGACGGTGCCCTCGGGGAGGGCCAGCTCGACCGCCACCTGCCGGTAGGTCCGGTCGCCGAAGTAGGCCAGGACGATCGCCTGGCGCTGCTCGGACGGCAACTTGTCGATCGCGTCACGGACCCGGCCGCTCAGCCAGTTGGCGTGGAGGTAGTCGTCGACGTCGCTCGTGATCGAGTCCATCGGTTCGCTGCGCGCGTCGCGCGCGGTGCGGCGGCTCTCCGAGCGGACACGATCGACGGCCCGACGGTGCGCCAGCAACCCGAGCCAGGACCGGAGCGAACCGCGCGACCCGTCGAAGCGCTCCGGGTGCTGCCACAAGAAGAGGAACACCTCTTGGGTCACGTCCTCGGCCAGCGTTTCGTCGCGCAGCACTCGGCGGGACAAGCCCAGGACGAGGCCCGCGTACTGCCGGTAGGCCTCGCTGAGCGCGTCGGGCTCGCCGGCCGCCAGGCGGGCCACCAGCAGGCGGTCCGAGCTCGGGCCGGGCCCTGGGTCAGTGCCTTCGTCCCCGCCCCGCACCCGGCGAAGCGTACCGACGCCGGCCGGCACTGACCAGGGCCGTGGCTGCAGTGCGCCGAGGGTGGCTGCGGCGGTCCGTGGCACGGTCTCGGCAGGGTTCGGAGCGTGGCGTTGGGCGATCAGGCGGCCAGGCGGCTGCGCAGGGTCGTGATGCCGTCCCCTTGCAGCTCGTCGAGCGCGGCGGTCCGCCCGCTGGCCGTGAGAAGGAGCGCCTCTCCCGAGCCGCGCACCTCGGGACCGGCTCCGTGGGCCCACGAGACGTCGTCGGCCACCAGCCGCAGCCCGGCCACGCGGGCCTTGGCTCCGACGAAGCCCGAGAGGGACGGCATGATCTCCAGCGCGGCGACGAGGCGCTCCTCGGGCATCGCTCGGGGGCGACCGAGGGGGCGCCGGATGTCCTGGTGGTGGATGAGGTGATCGACGAGTGCCTCGGCCGGCTTGATGATCTTGGCGATCCCCTTGCGCACGTTGTGACGATGGATCGAGTCGAACACCTCGAGGATCTCGCTCGGCGAATGGGTGCTCCCAAAGGCGATGGACTCCTCGAAGGAGGCCTTCGGCACGTTGAACCGGCGACGGGCGAGCTTGCCCACCATGATCGGCATCGGCGTGGTGTAGCCCACGCACAGGTGACTGATGACGTCGCGCACCCGCCACCCGGTGCACAGGCTCGAGTGGTCCCAGTCCTCCGGGGCGAGCTCGTGCAGGAACTCGCTGATCGCCGCCATCTCCTCGAGTCGGAGCTGATCCTGGTCCATGGGTCCCCCGATGTTTCGCGCTCTTGTCACCCTCCATTCGCCGCCCGGCCGGCCGGCGGATCACCGTGGGTGATCCGCCGGCCCCGGCGGGGACGAACGTGGTCCAGCGATCAACCGAAGGGAGTCTGGCATGAGCGCCGAGCAGAACATCAAGGTCATACAGACGGTGTACGAGGCATTTTCTCGTGGCGATCTGGGGGTCATCCTGGACGCGGTCACCGACGACGTCGACTGGGCGACGGAAGCGGCCGGTAGGGGGGCGCCCTGGTATGGCCCGCACAAGGGTCGGGACCAGGTCACCGACTTCTTCACGCAGTTCGGGTCAGCGATGGAGGTCGAGGAGTTCACCCCCACCGCCTACGCGGGCACCGACACCGATGTCCACTCGGTGGTCCGGTGCCGCACCAAGTCCCGTGCCACCGGTCGGGGTGTCGATATGGAGCTCCACCACTACTTCCGCTTCGAGGACGGCCAGATCGCCTACTACCGGGGCACGGAGGACACCGCCCAGGTCGAGGCCGCGCTCAAGGGCTGACGCGCCCGGCCCTCCAGCAGAGGTCGGCCGCGACGCCGACGGATCGTCTCGGGACCCGGGCTCAGAGGCCCGAATCAATGACGGCCTCGATGAGCGAGGGACCGGGGGTGGCGAGCGCCCGCTCCAGGGCCACGGTGAACTCCGCGGCCGTGGTGGCGCGCGACGCCCCGACGCCCATGGCCTCGGCCAGGGCCACGAAGTCGAGCGGCGGTCGCGCGAGGTCGAACAGGTCACTCGCGCGAGGGTGCGGAGCACGGACACCGGTCCGCTCGAGCTCGATGCCCAAGATGGCGTAGGACCGGTTGTTGAAGATGACGGTCGTCACGTCCAAGCCCTCGCGGGCTTGGGTCCACAACGACTGGAACGTGTACATGGCGCTGCCGTCCGCCTCGAGGCACAGGACCTTTTGGTCGGGGCAGGCCACCGCAGCGCCGGTGGCCAGCGGAAGTCCCTGGCCGATGGCCCCGCCGGTGAGGCAGAGCCAGTGGTGTCGGGGCGCGCCCGCCGTGGCGCCGTGCACGAAGAAACCCGACGTGTTGGCTTCGTCGCACACGATCGTGCCCTCTGCGAGCAGCGCGCCGATGGCCGCTCCGGCGGCGACGGCGTCCAACCGGCCGGCGGGGCGACTCGGGCGCTCGCCGGGCTGCAGGCGGACCTCGTCGCCGGACGCGCCGAGCGCCTCGGCCAGCTCCTCCAGGGCGCCCGGGACGTCGTCACCCGCTCCGGCCAGCCCGTGCACCTGGCACCGGTCCGGCACGAGGTCGCCGGGCACGCCCTCGTAGGCGAAGAACGACACCGGCGAAGCGGCCCCGGCCAAGACGAGGTGCCGGAGGCCCGAGAGCTGCCGCGCCGCCATCTCGGGGAAGTAGCCCAGCCGCTCGATCGGAGGCAGTCCGGCGCCGCGCTCGAGCACGGCCGGGAAGGTCTCGCACAGCAGGGTGGCCCCGGTGGCCGCCGCCGACCGCGTAGCCGCGGCCAGCCCGCGCGCGCGGGTGGCGGTGCCGCCGATCAACAGTGCGGCCGGCTCGCCCGAGCGGAGCGCCTTGGCTGCGCGCTCGACGGCGTCGCCCGTCACGCTGGCCGGGGCCGTGGCCGGACGGGCGGGCGCCGGATCCCCGGCGACGGCCCAGGAGACGTCGGCGGGGACGACCAGGGTGGCCACCCCGCCGGGGGGCCCGATGGCGGCCGCCACGGCATCGGCGCCGTCCGCGGCGAGCTGTCCCGCCGTTTCGGTTTCCCGGTACCAGCGCGAGACGGGCCGGGCCAGGCTCTCGATGTCCGACTGCAACGGTGCATCGAGGGCCCGGTGGGAGGTCGCGTGGTCGCCCACGATGTTGACGACCGGCGTGCGGGCGCGGCGGGCGTTGTGCAGGTTGGCGATCCCATTCGCCAAGCCCGGTCCGAGGTGCAGCAGCGTGGCGGCGGGGGAGCCGCGCATCCGTCCGTAACCGTCGGCCGCCCCCGTCACCACCCCCTCAAAGAGCCCGAGCACGGCGCGCATCTCGGGGACCTCGTCCAGGGCGGCCACGAAGTGCATCTCGGAGGTTCCCGGGTTGGCGAAGCACACGTCGACACCGCTGCCCACCAGGGTGCGGACCAGCGATTCGGCTCCGTTCATCGCTCTCCTCGTGTGACGGGCGGGTCGCCGCAGTCACAGCCGCCCGCCGGAGTCGTTCCGCCGCGCCGTCCCAGTTGTACTCCTGCTCGGGGCCGAGTGCGCCCTCGCCTCCGGGTGCCGTGCTCGGAGGCGAGCTGATGCGGGACCGGTCGGCCCGGGAGGGCACCGGCCGGGGCGATCGATGGCGGCGAGGACAGCCGAACCAGCGCGGTACGGGGGGAATGGCTCGACGCGAGACCTACCCGGCCGCCTCCCGCCGCCGCCGCTAGGTCTCCTCGTCGTCGTCGTAGGGGACGGGATGGTTGCCGCCGAGCTCGACGAAGCGCTCGTTCAGCGCGTGGGCGATCACGTTGTGGTCGTGGGAGGTGGGTTGGAGCGCGCCGTAGAGGAAGGCCTCGAGTTGCAAGGCGGTGCTCATCCCCCCGAGCGCGAAGTAGCGCAGCCAGAGCTCGCCGTGCGAGAGGCCGGCGTCCTGGCGGGATCGATCGAGCACGTCTCCGTGCGTTGGCCGCATCTCAGTCCGCCTCTGGCGGGCCGAGGTCCAGCTCGGTCTGCCGCGTGGAATCGACCACGTCCTGCGCCCGCGCACGGAGCGACAGGTCGGACTGCTGCGAGAACCGCCGCAAGATCTCGAAGGCTTCGTTCTCGCCGACCCCCTGGCGCTCCATGATGACCCCCTGCGCCTCCGCGATGACCTCGCGGGTGCGCAGCGCCCCTTGGAGCCGGTCGGTGAGCTGGTCGTCGGACGCCGAGGAGTGGGCGGCGCTCAACAGGCGCGACGCCTCCGTGGCGAGCATGGCGGCCAACCCCTGTTCTTTGGCGGCGAAGGCCATGGCGGTGCGCGAGTAGATGTTGAGTGCGCCCATCGGTTGGCCCTGGGCCAGCAGAGGGGAGGAGAGGATGGCGCTGATGCCCAACGACCGAGCCCTCGGCGTGAAGGCGGGCCACCGGGTCTCGTTCTCGAGGGATTCGGCGTGGTACCAGCGTCCCTGCAGCGATGCGTCGATGCAGGGGCCTTCTCCGGTCGCGTACTGATTGGCATCCATGTCCGAGATGGTGGCGTCGCTGGCGGCCACCGTGGCCAGCCGCCCGAAGCGCCGCAGGGTGACGCTGGCGCCGTCCGCGCCGCCGACCGTGGCGCGGGCAAGTGCCACCACCAGGCGCAATGCGCCGTGGACCACATCCTCATTGGCGAGGGTCCCGGTCACCGTCTTCAGATCGGGAGGAATGCGGGGAGCGGTCTGCGTGAGGCTCTCCAAGGTCGTCTGCTCGGGGCCCAAGCGATCCTCGTCGGGTCCTCGGAGCTCCTGGTTAATCAATCCGGCCAGCCAGCCGAGGTCGATGGTCCGGGCGTTCTCGGTCAAGGGAGAGCGAAGCATCAGCTGCCCTCCCTGTGCCACCAGCCGGCTGGCTGCGTCGGCCGTCACCGCCAGCCCAGCCGCGTCGATCGAGTTCGCGTCTTGGAGGTCCAAGAGGACCGAGGGGTACCCACTGGAGATCACCGCGTCGAAGAGGGCCGCCAGCACCGGGGCGGTGACGCGGTCCAGCTCACCGCGGACGCCCAGGACCGCCTGTTCCCCGGCGAAGCTGGCGGCGACCCCGAAGTCCGCGAGGGGTCCGATGCCGGTGGTCACTTTAGGTCCGAGAGAGTCGGCGCTGGCGAGCCATTGGGCGATCACGGACCAGCCAGACGGCGGCCGAGGGCATGCCCAGCAGGGGGAGAGGAGCGACTTTTCTTGATCGACAGCGAGGAACCCGACAGGAGCCGCAGCCTCCGAGCGCAACGGGTCGGCACAGGCCGACCCTCCCAGACCCTCGCTGTCGAAAGTGATTTCGACCCTACACCTCGGCGGGGCGAGCCGCGGAGGACGGTTCTCGCGGGCGGCGCGGAGGCGCGAAACTGGGGATGGCAAGGAGCACCTCACTATGGAATCGCCTCACCGACCCGCCGGCGTCGACGCCGACCCGCTCTCCGAGCTCACCCTCAATTTCGCCGAGACCGCTCGGATCCTGTTCGCCGCCGGCAGCGTGACCGAGACCCTGTCCCAAGTCGTGGAGCTGGCCGTGGCCACCATCGAGGGCTGCGACTTCGCCGGCCTCTTCCTGGTCGAGCAGGACGCGGTCTGTTCACCGATCCACTCGGACCCCGTGGTCGACGAGGTCGACGATCTCCAGAGCGCCCTCGAGGAGGGACCCTGCCTTGATGCGATCCGGCAACGGCTCATGTTCTATGCCGTTGACCTGGTGGAAGACGATCGCTGGCCGCGCTTTGGGCCCTCGGCCATCGCGGCCGGGATACGGAGCATCCTGGCGCTGCCGCTGGCCGAGAACGAGGACCTGGGTGCACTCAACCTCTACGCCCGCTACCCCGGCGCCTTCAGCGCCGTCGACCGGGCCAAGGCGGCGATCCTGGCCTCGTTGGCCGGCCTCGCCCTGTCGACGGCGCGCTCGCACGAAGACGAGGAACGGCGCGCCGAGAACCTCCACGCGGCCCTCGCCACCCGCGAGGTGATCGGCCAAGCCCAGGGGATCCTCATGGAGCGAGAGCGCGTCAGCTCCGGGCAGGCGTTCGATGTCCTGCGCCGCGCATCCCAACACCTAAACCGCAAGCTCCGCGATGTCGCGCAAGATCTGGTCGACACCGGCGAGCGACCGGACACCGGGTCCTCCTAGGGACCGCCGGGGAACGACGCGCGCCCCGCGCGCGATCGCTCGGTAGACCCCCGCGCGCCGCGGGTGTAGGTCGAGTTGCACCTCCGACGCCCCGGCGGGGGCGGACGCGTCCTCAGACCACCTCTGGCTGCACGTCGAACGCCCGCCACATGCTGGCGTAGCGGCCACCGTCCGCCACCAGCGCATCGTGTGACCCCGTCTCGACCACCCGCCCACCGTCGAGCACCAAGATCCGGTCGGCCCGGCGGGCGGTCTGGAGCCGGTGGGCGATGAGGATGGTGGTCCGGCCACTCGAGACCACGCCCATCGCCCGATTGACCTTGGCCTCGGTGCTGAGGTCGAGGTTGGAGGTCGCCTCGTCGAGCAGCAGGATCGACGGGTTCACGAGCTGGGCGCGCGCCAGGCACAGCAGCTGGCGCTGCCCGATCGAGAGCGAGCGCCCTCGCTCGGACACCCCTTTGCGGTAGCCGCCGGCCCCCACGATGAAGTCGTGCGCGCCGACCGCCCGGGCCGCCGCCTCCACCTCGGCGTCGGTCGCGTCGGGCCGGCCGTAGGCGATGTTGTCGCGGATGGTCCCGCGGAATAGGAACGGCTCCTGGGGCACGTAGCCGAGCTGGCGACGGTAGGCGCCGAGGTCGAGGTCCCGCAGCTCGAGGCCGTCGACAGCCACCTGTCCCTCGGTCGGGTCGTAGAAGCGGGAGACGAGCTTCACGATCGTCGACTTCCCCGCGCCCGTCTCGCCGACCAGCGCGACGGTCTCGCCCGGAGCGACCTCGAAGTCCACCCCCGAGAGCGCCTCGTTCGTCGTGCCCGTGTAGCGGAAGCGAACGCCGCTGAAGCGGATGCGGCCCGAGAGCCGGCCCGGCACGATCGCGTCGTCCTTCACTGGGGTGTCGATGGGGGTGTTGAGGACGCCGCTGATCTTGCGCAGGCCCGCGGTCGCCTGCTGGTAGGTGTCGAAGACCTGCGAGAGCTGCTGGACCGGGGCGAATAAGAGTGTGAGGTACAGCAAGAAAGCGGTCAGGCTGCCGACGCTGAGCGTGCCGGTCGTGATCTCGTGGCTGCCGACCCCGAGCACGATGATGATGGCGATGTTCCCCACGAAGGTGGCGAACGAGAAGTAGATGGACGAGACCTTGAGCGAGCGCAGTCCGGCGTCTCGATACCCAGCCGTGAGGCCCAAGAAGGTCTGGTTGTTATGCCCCTCGCGCCGGAAGGCCTGCGTGACCCGGACGCCCGAGATGTTCTCCTGTAGGTCGGCGTTGACCGCCGAGATCCGGTCCCTCTGACGGTCATAGGCGCGCCGGGACTGGATGCGGAACCAGACGGTGGCCAGGGCCAACGGAGGGACGACGGTGAGGACGAGCAGGATGAGGTGCGTGTTCCGAGAGGCCAAGATCGCGATCACGCCCACGAACTGCACGACGTAGACGAGGGCGTTCAACAGGCCGGACTGGAGCAGCTGGGACAGCGTGTCCACGTCCGAGGTCATTCGGGTCAGGATCCGCCCCGTCATCTCGTGGTCGTAGAAGTCCATACCCAGCCGTTGGAGGTGGGCGAAGATGCGCACCCGCATCGAGAAGAGCATCCGCTCGGAGGTCCGGCCGGTCCAGAACGTCTCCGCCCACATGTCGGCCCAGTCGAGCATCGTGACGACGAAGAAGAGACCCGACAGCAGCCACAGCACGTGCTCCTCGTGGTGCAGGAGGACGCTGTCGACCGAGGTCCCCGTGAACGACGGGCCCACCAGCCCGGCGGCGGCGTCGAGCACGACCAGGATCACCCCGACGCTCAGCTGGGGGAGGAACGGGCGGAGGAAGGCGGCGAACTTGAACGGCTGGCGCAGCCGGCTGCTCTCCAGAGCGAGGCGCGGGTCGGGCTCGTCGACCACCGGCGGGAGCGCCTCGATGGCGGCCATCAGCTCGGGGGTGGGTGGTGCCGAGAGGCCGGCGCGCATACCGCCACCGCCGCGGCCCATGCCCCCGCCCATCCCGCCACCGGTGCCGGCGACTCCGTTGGTCGACGAGCCGAGCGCGGTCGGCGTCTGGAACACGCCGGGCGCGTCCGCGTCGTCGATCGCCCATGCGGTGGCCGTGACCTCAGGTGCCAAAACCCCCTCGGTGGCGTCGGTTCCCAGGTCGACGCCCTCCCCCTCGGCGTCCTCCCCGGGGCCGGCCAGCAGATCCCGGTATAGGGGGGACCGGTCGAGCAGCTCCTCGTGGGTACCCGAGTCGACGACCCGGCCCTGGTCGAGGACGACGATGCGGTCGGCCAGGTGCAGCGTCGAGCGTCGGTGGGCGATGAGGATGGTCGTGCGACCGACCATCAGGCGGCGCAGCGTCGAGTGGATCTCCTCTTCGATGCGGCTGTCGATCGACGACGTGGCGTCGTCCAGCAGGAGGATCCGAGGATTGGTGATGAGCGCCCGGGCCAACGTGATCCGCTGGCGCTGCCCCCCCGACAGCAACAGGCCGCGCTCGCCCACGACCGTGTCGTAGCCATCGGGCAGCTCCATGACGAACCGGTGGGCCTCGGCGGCGCGGGCCGCCGCCTCGACCTGTGCCTCGGTGGCGCCGGGCCGGCCGTAGGCGATGTTGGCCTTCACCGTGTCCGAGAACAAGAAGCTGTCCTCGAAGACCACGCCGATCTGGCGACGCAACGAATCGAAGGTGACGTCGCGGACGTCTATCCCGTCGACCTGCACGGATCCTCGCTGCACGTCATAGAAGCGGGGCAGGAGCAACCCGACGGTCGACTTGCCCGAGCCCGAGGTCCCGACCAGCGCCACGGTCTCGCCCGCCCGCACCTGTAGGTCGAATCCATCGAGCACCGGTTCGGAGCGCAGGTAGCCGAACGAGACGTCGTTGAAGCTGATTCCGCCCTCGAGTTCGGGGAGCCGAATGGCGTCGGGCTTCTCGACGACGTCGGGCAGCGAGTCGAGGAGCTCGAGCACGCGTTCCGCGCCGGCTCGGGCCTGCTGGGCCACCACCAGTACCCCGGCCATCTGTCGGGCGGGCGACGTCAGCTGGGTCAGATAGCTGAAGAAGGCCACGAGGGTTCCGACGGTCACCTTGCCGTCGAAGACGAGCCACCCGCCGAGTGCCAGCACGGCCACCTGTCCCAGCTGGGGGATCGTCTGCAGGGTCGACGTCCGGCGGGACCGAAGCCGCCAGTTGCGCAGGCGTGACCCGTAGAGCACGCCGAGGGCGCCGGTCACCTTCCCGAGCTCGCGCTCTTCCTGTCCGAAGCCCTTCACGACGCGCACGCCGCTGACCGAGTCGTCGACGGCCCCGACCATCTCGGCCATGCGAGCCTGCATCTCCCAGCTCGACGGATACACCACCCGGCGCATGCGGAAGGCCAGGAAGAACAGGAGCGGCATCAGGGGCACGACGATGGCGGTCAAGAGCAGAGAGAGGTGGGCCATGATCACGACGGCGAGCAGGAATTGCAGGACGTTGGCCAGCATCAGCGGCAGCTGTGTGAGCAGCGTCCGTATGAGGACGAGGTCCGAGTTGGTCCGCGACACGAGCTGTCCGGTCTGCAGCTGGTCGTGCCTGGCGAAGTCCAGTCCCTGGAGATGTCCGAACACGGTGTTGCGGAGGTCGTAGTCGATGTCCCAGCTCACCCTTCCCGCGCTGAAGCGGCGGATGCCGCTGAAGACGAACTGCAGGGCGAAGACGCCGGCCATGAGGAGGAGCAGCGGTTCGAGGTGATAGGTGTGGTGCAGGATGGCGCTGTCGATCACGATCTTCTGCAGCCACGGTGTGACGGCCAGCGTGGCCGAGGAGACGACGGACGCCACCAGGGCGATGATCACCACCCGCCGGTGCGCCCACCAGAGGGGGGACATCCGGCGCAGCCAGCCCCCCGCCTCGGCACCCAGCGGCTGGGTCATCGGGGCCCGGCGGCGGTCCCGGTCGCCCCGAGGTCGTCCCGAAGCACCGTTCGGTGACGAATCTGGCGCAGCGCGGAGCTCGGCGGGCGAACGCATGGCTGGCGCAAAGTGTAGCGGGTCGAACTATTCGAGCCCCTAATCAGTTTGCGGGTGCGCGGCGGCGGGTCGGGCGGATCGACCGTGGTCGTCAGCACCCGAGGAAGGTCAGCCGGTGCCCCGGATGCCCGCGAGGGCGACGGCCAGCGTTCGCGCGCCCTGCAGCCCCAGGCCGGGGATGCGCTGGGTCAGTACACACGAATAGTGCAGCGAGATGTGCCGGGGCCCACCGTCCAGTCGCACCGCGTACCAGGACCAGCCCGGTGCGAGCGCCAGGTGGCCGACTGTGGTCCGGCCCTGCTGCACCGACACCCGCGGCGGCTGGCCGCCGGCACAGGACACGGGGGAGAGGCGCAGCGAGAGCCGGTGCCAGCCCGGCCGCAGGTCGAGGGTCGAGACGGCGGCCCTCGAGTAGTTGAGACCGATCCACACCGGTCGGGATGCGCCGGCGGCCGACGGGAACTGGTCGACCTCGAGCGGGTACCAGCCGGCGCCGAGGGAGGGCTGGTACTGCGCGGCGACCTGCTCGGCCTCGCCGCGGAGTCGGGCTTGTGTGAAGCCGCGGAAGAAGACCACGAGCATGGACACGACGACCCAGACCGTCACCGCCAGGAAGACGACGCGTCCCCAGCGGATCGCACGCCGCCGCCCCGTGGGCGGGTCGTTTTGGCGGGTCGCCGCCGGCCCGCCTGCCGGTGGCGGCCCGGCTCCGGGCGGGCTCGCCATCAGTCGGTGAACAGGCGCTGGGCGAGGAGCGTGAGCCAGAAGCAGCTGATGGCCAGGCACCCGAGGTACGGGATCGCCCAGCTGAGCCGGTCCAGGAGCCCCCGGAAGCGGGCGTTCATCGGCAGGACCAGCCAGAACGGATACGACAGGCGGATGACGCTGAAGGGGTACCCGGCCTTGGCCGAGTTGTAGAGCACGAGCGCGGCGCCGCCGGCCAGAAGCCAGGTCTCGATGCCGTGGCGCCCGCTCAGCAGCCATACCGCCGCCACGATCAGCAGCAGCAGGAAGGGGGCGTCCAGCAGGTGGCTCAGGTCGGCGAGCTGGCGCTGGCCGATGTAGCCCAAGACGCCGTTCGGGACGGGGGACAGCGTCACCATGCGTCGGAGGACGGTGCCGAGGGACGCCGTGCCGGTCCAGGCCTGCTGGACGGCGAGCGACGCGAAGGGGTGGTGGAAGCGCGCGCCGAGGTACACCATGAAACCGACCACACCGCTCACCCCGAGGAGCATGCGGCCGACGCCGAGAGGGCTGAGCACGGCCCGGACCCCGCGCGCGCGGACCTCGGCCACCACCAGCGCCACCGGGAGGGCGAGTGCCGTGTAGTAGACGGCGGTCGCCAGGCCGGCCACGACGAAGGCCAGCGTCACGTGGCCCCGGCGGTGCGCAAGGAGCGCTCCGACCACCAGGAGACCGAGCATCGACGTCGCAAACCCGGTGACCGCGAAGAGCGCGGCCGGATAGAGGAGGGCGAAGCCGATCGCCCACTTCACCTGCGCGGTGCTGGCTTGGGAGGCGACCAGCAGCCGGCCGAGGAGGACGAGCATGAGACCCTGGCAGAGCGCGCTGACGAGGAAGGCCGAGCCGTTCCACCCCAGCCCCAGCGCGTGCAGCGCTCCCACCACCAACGGGTACAAGGGGAGAAAGGCGATGTCGCTCGTGACGTTGGTGCTGCCGGTCCATTGGTAGCCGCGGACGTCGATCTGGCGCAGCCAGCCCGCGTCGCTGTTCACCACGATGTTCCTAAACCCCTGGTGCAGCGACAGGGACGGGGCGAAGACGCGCAGGCAGACGAAGAGGCCGATGCCGACCACGATCAGCCAGGCCACGAAGCAGGCCAGGATCCACCGATCGAGATCCGTCGGCGCCGGGACCGGGCGCCGCGCCGTCCGCCGTGCGGGATCGGCGGTCAGCTCGCCGGTGGCTAACGGCACCCGCACAACGTATCCCCGCCCCTACCGGACCCCGATGCCGTGGCGACCGTTCTTGTCGCCGTACGCCCTAGGCGGGCGGGCCGCTCCGATTTTCGTGCGGGACGCCCGGGCCGGGGGCGACAGCACACCGCCGGCCCGTCGGGCCGGCGGTGTGGGGGGATACAGCTGGGGGTGTGGCTCTCGGGCGGCTCAGCTTTGGAGCGACGCCTCGACCTCGAGCTCGATCGTCACCTTGTTGCCCACGACGACGCTGCCGTCGAGGAGCGAGTGGTTGAAGCTCACGCCGAAGTCGCGGCGGTCGATGTCGGCCGAGGCGGAAAAGGCGACGACGTCCTTGCCCGCTTCCATGGAGGGCCCGGAGCCCAGGAATTCGAGGTCAAAGACGACTGGCCGGGTCACCCCGTGGATCGTGAGGTCGGCGGCGAGCTGCCACTCCCGGTCGCCCACCCGGCTAAGCCCGGTGCTGGTCACGGTGAGCGTGGGGAAGTTGGGTGCGTCGAGGAAGTCGTTGGTCCGCAGGTGGTCGTCGCGCATGGCCACGCCGGTGCTGATGCTGGCCGCCTGGGCCTCGGCCCGCAGGGTCGAGTCCTCGATCGGGTCGGCGACCGTGAAGGTCCCGTCGAACTCGGTGAACTGACCTCGGACCTTGGTGCCAACCAGGTGTCGGGCGACGAATCCCACGACGGTGTGCGCCTTGTCGATCGTGTAGGTCCCCGCCTTCGGAAGGGTGGTGGTGATGGTGTCGGTGCTCATTGTGGGCCTCTCTTTCTGGGAGTAAGAACTATCGAACCTGTAACTAATCTACCTGATTCTTCAACTACTTGTCAATCAGATACTGTAAGAGAAGCAAGTGATAGGATGATCGCATGATCGGGGAGAATCTGGCCGTGCCGGGGGAGCCGTCCGTTGAGACCGCCTGCGAGGGGCTGTTCCAGCGGATCGGGGACGAGCGGATCACCCTCATGGGGCTGCTGCTCGAGACCCACGCCAAGCTCACCCGGGTCTTGAGCACGGAGCTCGAGGCGGCGTGCGGCATCCCTCTCACCTGGTTCGACGTCCTCATCCGGCTCGGTCGGAGCGACGGGCGGCGCCTGACCATGTCCCAGCTCGCCGCCCAGGTCTCCCTCACCACGGGGGGAGTGACCCGCCTGGTCGACCGCATCGCCGAGGCCGGCTACGTGGAACGGCAGAACTGCCCGTCGGACCGCCGGAGCATCTACGTCGCGCTGACCGAGGCCGGGACCGGCAAACTCGAAGAGGCCACCACGACCCACCTGGACGGGCTCGAGCGTCACCTGCTCGAACCACTCGACCCCGACGAGCGCACCACCCTCGCCCGAGCTCTGCGCAAGCTCCGCGGCGAGTGGGGATCTCCCTAGTCCGACCCGGCCCCGCAGCGAACGTCTGATGTCAGCCCCTCGCTGCCCGTCGGCCACCGAGCCGGCCCGAGAGGCGCTGGTTGCCGCACGGCTCACGCCCGATGAGCAGGCGTCGCTGACGGCCGGCCGGGACGTGTGGCACCTCCCGGCCATTGACCGCCTGGGCATCGGCGCGCTCAAGATGTCCGACGGCCCGTCGGGGATCCGTGGTGAACGGATCGGCCGGCGGCGCTCGCTGGCGTTCGCCTGCGGGACGGCGGCCGGCGCGACCTGGGACGTCGATCTGCTCGGCCGCTACGGCACCGCGCTCGCCGCCGAGGCCCGGTCCAAGGGCGTGCACCTGGTGCTCGGCCCGACCGTCGGCATCCCGAGAACTCCGCTCGGTGGGCGGACCTTTGAATCGTTCGCCGAGGACCCGCACCTGAGCGCCCGGCTGGCGGTCGCCTACATCCGAGGCGTCCAGGACCAGGGGGTGGGGTGTTGTGTGAAGCATTTCGCGTGCAACGACCAAGAACACGAGCGGATGACCATCAGCGCCGAGGTCGATGCGCGGGCACTGCGTGAGATCCACCTCGTCCCGTTCGAGGCGGCCGTGCGCGAGGCCGGCACCTGGGCGGTCATGGCCGCCTACAACAAGCTCAACGGCACCCACTGCAGCGAGCACCCTGAGCTGCTTGACCGGATCTTGCGAGACGAGTGGGGGTTTGACGGCGTCGTCGTCTCGGACTGGTTCGGCACCCACTCGACGGTTGCCGCCACGACCGCGGGGCTCGATGTCGAGATGCCGGGGCCGGCCCGGTACCTGGGCGCCGAGCTGGCGGCCGCGGCGGCGCGAGGCGAGATCGATCCCGCGTTGGTCGACACCCACGCGCGCCGGATCCTCCGTCTTGTCGATCGCTGTGGCCTGTTCGACGGTCCGGGGACGACCGAAGAGGAGGAAGACGACGACCCGGGCCGACGCATGGTCGCACGCGAGCTGGTCGTCGGCTCGACCGTGCTGCTGCAGAACCGAGGTCTCCTGCCCCTCGCGCCGGAGAACCTGCGCCAGGTCGCCGTCATCGGGCCCAACGCCCGCTGGATCAGGACCGGCGGCGGGGGGAGTTCGGCGGTGACCCCCCTCGCCGAGTCGTCCCTCCTCGATGAGCTGCGTGGGCAGCTCCCGGGCGTCGACGTCGTCTACGAGGAGGGTTGTCGGATCGATCGGGGCGTCCCTCCGCTCGATCCCCGCCTGCTCTCGGACGGGTTCGAGCTCGAGTGTTTTTCCGGCGGCGGGTTCGACGGAGAGCCGGTCGCGATCGAGCACATCACGACGGGCGAGTACTTGACGATCGGCGATCCGATGCCCGGAGTCGACGTTCGCAATTTCTCGGTGCGAGCCCGTGCCTCGTTCACGCCCGACATCCCGGGCTCCTGGCGGATCGCTCTGGCCAACACCGGGACGGCGCGCCTGCTGGTTGACGGAGCGTTGGTTGTCGACAACGCCGAACCCAGCCGCGGCGCCACCTTCTTCGGCTACGGGAGCGCCATCGAGGAGTCAGAGATGGTGCTCGACGCCGGCCGCGCCTATGACCTCATCGTCGAGTTCCGGGCCGGCCATACCCCGGTGTCGGGGTTCCAGGTGCGGGCGGCCCGACCGGTGCAAGCGGATTCCCTGGCCCGGGCGGTCGAGGCGGCCCGCGGCGCCGACGCGGTGGTCCTGGTTGTCGGTTCCAACGGCCAGTGGGAGACCGAGGGGACCGACCGAGCCGATCTGCGCCTCGTCGGCGAGCAAGACGAGCTCATTCGCCGGGTGGCTCTCGCCAACCCCCAGACGGTGGTCGTCATCAATGCGGGTGCACCGCTCGAGATGCCGTGGGTGGACGACGTCGCGGCGATCCTCATGCTCTGGTTCCCCGGCGAGGAAGGGGCTGCAGCACTGGCCCGCATGCTGACCGGTGCCGCCGAACCGGCTGGCCGGCTTCCCATCACGTTCCCTC
>DATNIB010000057.1:0-33318 GCA_035604685.1 Acidimicrobiales bacterium
GGCCATCTACGACTACGTCCCGCACCACCGGACCGCGACCAAACTCAAGGGGGGCGCGCCGACGCCGGTGAAGGTGCGGGACCAACTGCCGAGCGGCAGCCCGAGCGCCCGGTTCAACGCCTGGCTGGCCGTGAAGGTGACAACGGGGGTCGGCACGATGTGGTGCGCCTACGCATTCGCGGCCATGGCCCTCATTAGCCTGCCGGCCGCGATCCGGTCCCACAGCGAGGTGGTGATCGTCTCGTGGATCTCCCAGACCTTCCTGCAGCTGGTGCTCCTGTCGGTGATCATCGTCGGCCAGAACCTCCTGGCGGCGGCCGCCGACAAGCGGGCCGAGGCCACCTACAACGATGCCGACGCGGTGCTGCAGGAGGCGGTCAAGATCCAGGAGCACCTGCAAGCGCAGGACCACGTGCTCGGCCAGCTGACCGACAAGTTGGCGAGGCTCGAGGACGGCCCGGGGCAGTGACGGCCGGCCCGGCGCGGGTCGTGGTCCGACCGGTGCGCGCGTCGCCCTACTCGGCTCCCCGGCCCTCGATCACGGCCCGCGGGCCGGGGAGCGGGGCCCCGGCCTCGTCGCCCGCCCGCGCGCCGGCCCACAGGGCGACGCTCGCCAGCACCCCGACGAAGCCGCTGAGTCGGAGCGCCACCTTCCAGCCGGCGGTCGGCAGGTGCTCCCCGAAAATGGCGCTGCCCACGATGACCACGTAGGTGCTCGAGATCACGTTGGACATGGGCACGATGACCGACGCCGGGCAGCGCTGCAGGGCCGTCTGGAACAAGAGCAGCCCGGCCGCCGAGGTGACGCCCAGGGCGTAGACGAAGGGGGAGCCCACGATGTGGGGGATGGCGTGCACGAGGCCGTCGCGCTCGATCTGGGCGGACACGGCCTTGGCGGCCAGCGCCGCCACGCCGTAGAGGAGCCCGGCGGCCACGCCGTAGAGGGGGGTCCGGATGTGGCCCAGCCAGCCCACGCCGGCCTGCGCGCGGTCGGCCGAGAAGAAGAGCCACAGGGCGAACGCGACCGTCGGCACCGCGGCGGCGGCCAGCAGCGCGAAGTCGCCGTGGCTGCCGGCCCGGTCGCTGCCGGCGTCGAGCGAGAGGCTGATGGCGAGCAGCGACAGCCCGATGAGCGAGACGACAACCCACTCGTTGCGGCGGAGCCGCTCGCCGAGGGACACGTGGGAGAGCACGAGCAGGATGACGATGCCCGACACGAAGATGGGCTGGACGACCGAGATCGAGATGAGGGAGAGGGCGAGCACCTGTAGGCCGAGGCCGGCCAGGAGCAGGAGGAAGCCGGTCAGCCACAAGGGAGAGGAGCACAGCGAGCGCACCAGGTGCCCGACCCGCCGCGCGTGCACCTCGGGGAGGGCGCCGAGCGCGCGCTTCTCCACGACGAAGCCCACGTTGTAGAGGACGGCCGAGACGACACTGACCGACACGCCGGCCGCCAACGGCGCGTGGTGGCTCACGCCGGCCCCCCGACCCGGCGCAGCACCAGCAACAGGTTCCAGGTGACGAGCTCGCGCAGCCCCGGCACGCGCACCACCCAGTGCAGCCAGCTCGGGTGGTAGCGGGGGATGGCCGCGACGACCTCGACGTCGTGGCGCCGCCGCACCAGGCGCAGCGTGGGCCCCACGTGGCAGGCGTAGAGGGAGGTGCCGAAGCGGTTCTTCGGCGGGTGGCCGTGCCTCGCCTCGTAGCGCCGGGCGGCGCGGTGGCCGCCGAGGTAGTGCCAGGGGGCGGTCTCGTGGCCGCCCCACAGCGAGTACCAGGCGGTGAACGAGACGTAGAGGAGCCCGCCCGGCCGGGTCACGCGCACCAGCTCGTCGAGGAAGCCCGAGACGTCCGGGACATGCTCGAGCACGTTGGAGGAGAACGTGAGGTCGGCCGCCCCGTCGCCGACCGGCAACCGGTAGCCGTCGCCCGCGACGGTTACGCCGCGGGCCACCCGCCCGGCCGACACCGCGAAGCGGTGGCGCTCCGCCGGCGTGCTCGACGGCCCGGGCTC
Source organism: Acidimicrobiales bacterium (assembly GCA_035604685.1). Lineage (GTDB taxonomy): Bacteria > Actinomycetota > Acidimicrobiia > Acidimicrobiales > RAAP-2 > DATNIB01. The sequence goes on from DATNIB010000057.1 coordinate 2,015, forward strand.
TCGGACCGGCGGGTCGCCGGCCTCGGGCTCGATGAGGCAGCAGCGGGCCCCGGCCGCGCGCAGGGCCGCGGTGAAGTAGCCCGCACCGCCGCCCACGTCGACCACCCGGGCGCCGTCGAGCGGCAGGTAGCGCTCGATCTGGGCCGCCGTGTCGTCCGCCACCGCCCGGTAGAAGGTGTCGGGGTCGGACTGCTCGAGCCGGAAAACCTTGGCCAGGGCGACCGAGCGGCCCAGCCCGTCGCGCGGGCGGGGCGCCGGCGTTCGTCCCGGTGGGAGATCGGCGGCGGGGGAGGGGGAGGCGGTGGCCAGGCTGGCCATAGGGCCGCCAGCGTAATCGGGGGCGCGCCGGGCTCCCGGGGGCGCGCCGGGCGCGCTCAAAGCGCGGCGACCGCCGACTGCGGGCGCGACAGGGTCACCCAGGCCACGACGGCCAGCCCGTAGGCGGCGAGGCCCAGCACGAGCACGAGGTCGAACCCCACCACCATGGAGAGGATCGTGGCGAGCACCGATCCCGTCACCGAGGCGAAGCCGTTGACCGCCCAGCCCCAGGCGACGTACTCGCGCGGGTACTCGCTCAGGCCCGATACGGCCTCCAGGCCGAGCGGCATGAACATGCCGAGGCACAGCCCGAGCGGTGCCAGCACGGCGAAGGCGATCAGGACGCGCAGCGCGAAGGCCAGGCTGAGCAGCGCGTCGGTCATCGGCGTCAGGCCGAACAGGTAGAAGAGGGTGAGCGCGGTGATGCCCGCCAGCAGCACCGGCACCGTATTGGGCCGCTGGCGCCGACGACCGCTCAAGAAGGCACCCACCCCCGTGAAGATGAGAAGCGACATGAGGGTCACCGTGAGCGAGTAGGTCGGGTAGCCGAGGAACAGGTTGAGCAGCTGGATCAGCGTCACCTCGAAGAAGATGAAGCCGAAGCCGAGCGACGCGAAGAACAGGGCCGACCGTCCCTTGCGCGGCAGCTTGCGCCAGGTGCGCCGGATGGCGAGGAAGGGGGCGAGGAGGAACACGAGCGCGACCAGGATCGAGATCCCGAGGAGCAGCACCAGCACCCGTTCCCCGACGGCGTCCTCGCGGTCGTTGGTGTCGATCGAGTGGAACAGGTTCTTGAACACCGTGCCATAGCGGACGAAGTGGTAGAAGAACGGGTCGTTGTCGCTCGTGGGTACGACGTTGTACTTGTAGCTGTTGTAGAACGCGCTCAGCGCGGCCGGCTTGGCGCTGGCGACCACCGTGACCGGGCTGGACGCGACCGGGTGCCCGGGCGCATAGGCGACGGTCGTCCCCGGCACCGGCTTCAGTCCGGCGACGAAGCGGTCGACTTCGGCCGGCGAGAACGCGGTGGCCTTCACCTCGATTGTCGAGAACGTGTAGTGGCCGAGGAAGAAGACCGGCGACGTGGCCACCAGGATGTGCCGGGCGGGGTCCTTCACGCCCAACTCCTCGAGGGCCCGGCGCGCCGTGGCCACGAACCGGGTGGTGCGGTAGGGCCGGTGCGCGTAGTCCACCTCGCCGAACTGCGCCACGAAGATCCCGTTCTTGGTGAGGTGGCTGAGGTCGGCCTTCAAGCCGTTGGTCGTGTACAGGTAGGCCTCCGACAGCACGAACGCGCTCACCGCCGCGGCGTTGGTGGCCGAGTAGCTGTCGGGGGCCGGGTACCAGATGAGGTCGTACTTCTGGTGCGAGCGCGCCATGAAGGACCGGCCGTCGCCGTTCAGGTAGGTGACGCGGGGGTTCTGGGCCAGGTGCCCATCCCAGTCGGCGTAGGTGTTCTTGACGAGCGAGTAGGTGACCGGGTTGAGCTCGACCGCGTCGACGTGCTTGGCCCCGTAGTAGAGCGAGGTCAGGACCTCGTGGCCGCCGGCCGCCCCGAGGATGGCCTCGTCGCGCGGCGCGGTGCCGAGGGTGGTGAAGGGGATCGAACGCGGGTCGGTCGGGAAGTCGTAGCGCTTGAGGAAGGCGCGCGTGCCGTTCCAGCGGTAGATGGCGGAGCCCAAGATGCCGTCGTGGTACAGCAGGCGGACGTTGGGATTGGCCTGGAAGACGTCGATCCGGAAGATCGGGCTCCACGACGTGAACATCGGCCGGGCCTTGGTCGGGAACGCCTTGGACGGGTCCACCCGCTGCGCCGGGAGGAGTCCGGGGGCGGCCACCAGCACGCTGCTCGCCGCGATCAGGAGCACGATCACGCCCAAGACCTTGGAGCGACGGCGAAGGCCGATACGCAGAGCGCCCAGCGCCAGCACGAGCCCGGCCAGCATGATGGTGGCCGGCGGGCCGATGGTGGCGGTCAGGGTGACGACGATGGCGCAGGCGATGCCCGCGCCGGCCAGGTCCGCGAAGTACAGCCCGCCGATCTTGTCGGGTTGTCGCCCGAACAGAGTGGCGAGGACGATGCCGGGCGTCACGAACGGGATGAACACGAGCACGCACATGGCGACGAGGAGGAGCAGGCCGCGCACGGATGCCGCGGTCCCGTAGTGCCACACGTCGAGCGTGTTGATCGAGATGTTGGCGACGAGGTAGTAGGTCCCGATCACGGTCAGGGTCGTGATGGGGAGGCTCCACAGCAAGATGCGGTCGGTGCTGGCCGCCCGGAGCCGCTTGGAGACCGCCACCAGCACCCCGCCCGCCCCGATGCCCAACAGGGCGAGGCCGATGACGAGGTAGGTGTAGTAGTAGTACAGCTTGAACGAGACGACGCGGGTGTAGCTGATCTCGATCAAGAGGGTGGCGAAGCTGACGAGCAGGATCTCCAGGTGATAGGAGCGCTGGTCGCTGGAAGAGGGTCGGCGTGGCGGGGTTTCGATGGCTGGCGCCGACGCCCCCGCTCCAGACACGGGTGACTGTCTAGCATTCGGGTCCCCGCGCCAAGGAACCGAGCGCGAGCGGTGGTGGGCGCCGGCGAGACCGACCCGCGGGTTCCCAGGCACGGGTGATCCGACGTTGAGCGTGCGTCGCGTGCCCGCCGCTAATGTGGCCCCTTCGCTCCGGGGGGTACGGGCGAACGACGAGGCGGGGGACCGTGGCGGAGCGCATCAGTGCGAGGGAGGTCGGTGCCGACGTGTTCGCGCCGGGTGCGATCGACCCCGTGAGCCGCCTCGAGGCCTTGGACGCGCTGAGCGACGACGACGCGAGCGCCAAGGCGCTGGCCGCCATGGTGGCCGCCTCCGACGTGCGCCGGGTCGACGTCGTGGCCTGGCGCGATCTGGACGATCCCGAGGCTGGCGGTTCCGAGCTACACGCGCACGAGGTCCTGACCCGCTGGGCCGCCGCCGGGGTCGACGTTCGCCTGTGGACCTCCAGGGTGGACGGCGCCGGGCGCGAGATCCGCCGCCAGGGCTACCGCGTGAGCCGGCGGGCCGGGCGCTACGCGGTCTTCGCCCGCACGGCCTTCGGCGGGTTCTCGGGCCAGATCGGCACGGGGGACGCCCTGGTCGAGATCTGGAACGGCATGCCGTTCCTCTCCCCGCTGTGGAGCCGCCGGCCCCGCCTCGTCTTCCTGCACCATGTGCACGCGGAGATGTGGCAGATGGTGCTCTCGCCCCAGCTGGCGCGGCTCGGGAGCGTCCTCGAGCAGCGCTTGGCCCCGCCGCTCTACCGGTCGACCCCGATCGTGACGCTGTCGCAGTCCTCCAAGGACGAGATGGTCGAGCGCCTCGGCTTCGCGCCGGCCCAGGTGCGCGTCGCGCCGCCCGGGATCGACCCGCGCTTCTCGCCCGGTGCGGCGAAGGAGCCGCACCCCCTGATCGTGGCCGTCGGGCGGTTGGTCCCGGTCAAGCGCTTCGACCTGCTCATCGACGCCCTGGTGCGCCTCCGCGCGGCGCACCCGACGCTGCGGGCGGTCATCGTCGGCGAGGGCTACGAGCGCATCGCCTTGGAGGACCGGATCCGGGCGGCCGGGGCCGGCGAGTGGCTGGCCCTGCCCGGCCGCCTCGACGACGAGGCGCTGGTCGACCTCTACCGGCGCGCCTGGCTGGTCTCCTCGACCTCGCTGCGCGAGGGCTGGGGCATGACGCTCACCGAGGCCGCCGCCTGCGGCACGCCCGCGGTGGCGACGCGCATCGCCGGGCACTGCGATGCGGTCGACGACGGCGTCTCGGGGCTCTTGGTCGACTCGGTGGACGAACTGGTCGGCGCGGCCGGACGGGTCATCGACGACGCCATGCTGCGGCGGCGCCTCAGCCTCGGCGCGGCGCGCCACGCCGAGCAGTTCACCTGGGGCGCCACGGCCGCGCTCACCTTCGACGCGCTGGCGGACGCGGTCGGGAGGTCGCGCCACCGGCGATGATCGTCGCACCGGGCGCCCCCCCGGCGGCTCCGGGCCCCGGGACCGGGTGGGACCAGGGCGGACCGGCGAGGCCCACGCCGCGGTTCCCCGCCTTCGACGGGCTGCGGGCCGTCGCGGCGATCACCGTGGTCGCCGTGCACAGCGCCTTCGTCTCGGGGCTCACCCCGCGCAATCCCGCGGTCGGCATCTACACGGCGCGCCTCGAGGCGGGCGTGGCCGTGTTCTTCCTCATCTCGGGCTTCCTCCTCTACCGCCCGTTCGTGGTCGCGCACCTGCGCGGCGCCCAGAAGCCCGCCACCGGCGCGTTCTGGCTGCGCCGGTGCCTCCGCATCGTGCCCGCCTACTGGGTCGCGCTCACCGCCTCGCTGGCGATCCTCGGCGCATCCATCATCGGCCCGGGCGGGTGGAAGGCTTACCTGTCGCACTACCTGTTCGCCCAGATCTACTTCCCCGACCAACGACTGCACGGCCTCACCCAGGCCTGGACGCTCTGCGTCGAGATGAGCTTCTACCTGGCGCTCCCGCTCTACGCGGCGGCGATCGGCGCGCGACGCGCCCGGCGCGGACCGCGCCACCGTCTGCGGGCCGAGGTGTTCGGGCTGGCCGCGCTGGTGGCGGTGAGCGTGGGCTGGCGCCTGTGGCTGTTTGCCCGCCCGCACGGCCCCAACTCGCTCTACGCCTCAATGGGCGTGTGGCTGCCGGCCGAGCTGGACCTCTTCGCGCTGGGCATGGCGCTGGCCGTGGCGAGCGCCTGGACGCGCGACTGGGGCGAGCCCCGCTGGCTGGGGCACGCCGTGATCCCCTGGGCGTCCTGGGCGCTGGCGGCGGTCACGTTCTGGGGCATCGCCCACCTCGGCACCCCGATCCTCCCCGACTACGCCCCGAGCGACCTCGATCTGGCGCGCCAGACCCTCTACGGCCTCTTCGCCCTCTTCCTCCTCGTGCCCGCCGTGTTCGGCGCCCAGGACCGCGGGCTGCTGCGGTGGTTCCTCCGGTCCTGGCCGATGGCCTCCCTCGGCGTCATCTCCTACGGCATCTACCTGTGGCACCAGACCTGGATCGACCGGGCGCTCGCCTACCTCGGCCCGCGCTCGCTGTTCAACATGGAATTCTGGGCGCTGTTCCTCGGCGTGCTCGGGGCCTCGATCATCTCGGCGAGCCTGTCCTACTTCGTGGTCGAACGGCCGGCCCTGCGCCTGAAGAGCCGGATCGCCTGGTGGCGCCCGAGTCCGCCGGCGCGCGACCGGGCCGCCCGAACGGCCGTGCCGACGGCCCGCACCAAGAGCCTGCGCGGATAGGGGCCCGAGCGCCGAGCCGTCGCTGCCTAACGTCGTTGTTCGGGCAGTCAGCCGAACTTCGGGCTTCAAGTCACGAGCCCGACTCGAGCACCCTGATGCGGCCATTGCGATCCTTCGCGATGAGTTCGGACCAGCGGTGACGTCTCCACGCAACGCGTTCGGGGGTACCGACTCCGCCAAGCCCTCGCCCGCATTGACAAGATCGCCTCTCGGGGTGCCGCGTCCGGCGGAAGATTGCTAGCCGCTGGTTATCACCCACTCGTGGGTCGTGAGCGTGGGCGAACGGTCGTAGGCCAAGAACCGCGCGACGTCTTCCCATATGAGTTGTTGCGCCTCCGCCGAGTCGTAGGACCTGGTGAGGGCATCCTCGAGCGTGCGGTAGTGGATCTCGCCGAAGCCGTCCCAGTCTGGTGAAGCGTCGGAGAGCCGCTCGACGAGGTGATTCTGTACGTAGTGCCAGAACCCAGGCTGGCGCGCCACCGCCAGCGGCCCGTGGCGTTCCCGCCAGTGCCGGCTGAATGCCTCCTGGGTGAGGTCGGCGCGGCGGTGCAGGAAGGGGATCATCTTGAATCCCGGTGATTGCGTCCCCGACGGCCAGGTGCGGTCGTAGTCCTTCAGCACGACTTCCTCGACGTGGTACGCGCCGACCATCCGGCCACCGGGAGGCAGGGGCATCGACAGCGCGGTGTCGGCGTCGGTGTCCCACAGAGCGATGACCGCCCGCTCCTCCTGTTGGGTCATGAGCTCGGAGCCCAAGGCCTCAAGCTCATTGTCGGGGAGGCGGACGTCGAGCGTCGCCTGGCCGGCGGCGCCCGAGCCGACCACCTCGGCCAACCGTCCGACGGCATCGGCTGCGAATGCGTCCCTGTCGCCATCGAACGCGACGGTCAGGAGAACCTTCATGGGGTACCCCCTGATGCTTGGGTAGCGGCGGCGCGCAGCTCGCGCTCGCGTCTGTCGAGCGCCTCGAGGAACTCGCCGTGGGTCACGACGTAGCGGCGATCGCCCAAGATGGCATCGACGACACCAGCGGCGGCCTCCTCGGGCGTGGCGAGGAACTGGGCCATCGTCGGGTTGCTCTCGTGCATGGCTGCGAAGTCGTCGTCGCCGGCGATCGGACGTCGGAGGTGCGCCGGTTGCGCCGCCTCACTGGTCTCTAGATGTCGAGACAGCATCCCCGAGGGGAAGATCACCGACACCCCGATGCCCTCGGGGGCCAGCTCGACCCGTAGCGTCTCCGCCAGACCCCACACGGCGAACTTGCTCGCCTGGTACATCGACAGCCGACTCGCCGGGTCGAGCACCGACGACGACGACGTGAAGGCGAGTCGCCCACGCTCTGCCCTCCGAAGCAACGGGAGGAACGCCCTCGCCACGCGTGCCGAGCCGACCACATTCACGTCGAGCAGCCAGCGCCACTCATCGTCAGTTGCTCGGTCGATGGACGCGAACAGTTGCACACCGACGTTCGATATCACCAGGTGGGCTCTCCCGAAACGATCGCCGACGGTCGCCGCCGCCGCCTCGACGCCGGCTCCGTCCGCCACGTCGACTCTCAGCCCGAACGCCTCGACGCCATGGGCCGCGGCCAGCGCCGCTGCCTCGGTGTCAGCGCGGTCGCCGTCGAGGTCGAGCACCACCACGTTCATCCCGTGCGCCGCGCACCCCTCAGCAAGGGCGCGGCCGAAACCCGACGCTCCGCCGGTGATCACCGCAACATCAGTCATGTCATCGCGCCCCCGCTGACCAGCACTGGTGATGAGTCGCCCACCACTCCCTCGCTCCGATGCTCTGCGGCTCCGTACCATAGGCAATGGGATCCGACTCCAGGACTTCCATCTCGGAAGCCCAGGCACTGATGTCTAGAGGCTCTCGATGATCCGAATTAGCTCGTCTCGGTGATACCCCTGGCGTCGGGCGAACTGGAGGAGGTCTCGAGCCCGTGACAAGACCGCACCTCGCTCCGTTGCGGCGCCGGTGACGGTCACGCCCCGTCCCCTCCGGAACTCCAACAAGCCTTCCTCGCGCAGCAGCCGCAATGCTCGGAAGACAGTGTTCGCGTTCACCCCGAGCACCGCCGCGAGATCTCTGGCTGGGGGCAGCCTTTCGCCGGGCCTTGCTTCACCGTCAGCGATGGCACGCCGAATCTCCGTGGCAACCTGCTCATAGAGGGGGAGTCGTTCGTCCGCACCGGGTAGCTCGACCTTCAACATAATGCTATGTGGTATAGCATCATTCAGTGGGAGAATCTGCGGTATCGACCCTGGATTCGACGAGGGTCCGGGCCAAAGAGGCTCAGGCATTGATCGAAGAAGCCAAGCGCCACCGACGACATCGTCGGCGCTGGACCGCTGCTTTCTTTGTCCTGGCGGCGGCTTTGTCGTTGGGTATCTTCGCGATGGTCTCTTGGATCGGAGGCGGTAGAAGCCTGAACCGCGTTGCCAACCGGCCGTCCTCTCCGCTGGTTGGACTACTCGCGAGCAATCACGCCTACCAGGAATGCCCCGGCTCTGCCCATGTCGGACCGCGGACATCCCCAGACGGTCTGCGTGCACAGGTGAGCGGTACCGACAACTTGTCCTTCGTCAAATTTGTTGCGCGGAGCATGGAGAAGGGCCCTTACTTAGGGCTCACACACCGGATTACTGGATGGCCCGAAAGCGGGGAGGTCAGGGCCATTCGTGTCGGTCCCGGCGGTGGATACATCTGGACTCGAGACTCCTTTGGTCGGATCCAGGTCGTCCACGTCAAGAACTACGGCATCTACGTCTACCTGAAAGTGCCCTCGGAGTGCCCGACCGGTGGATTGGCCCGGTTGGTGGAAGGCGGCGTGCAAGTCACGTTCCTAGCGCCCAAGCCCTGACGAGGGAAGTGCCCCATACGCCGGGTGGGTGGCGCCAGAACATTCGCCCGGTGGGCCCTCTGACCCGACGAGCGCGGAGGCGGCGATCGGGGCGTCCTATCCACGCAGCCTCTTAATCGGCGGCGTCGGCGCCTCCGGACTCAGGGCCCTCGGACGCGTCGGCCGGGTCGCGATGGTCATCGCCCGTCGCGCTCGCCGCCGGGTCGTGGTTCGCCGCGTCGGGGCCGGTCGCGTCCGGGGATTCGGGGGCGACCGGAGCGGCGGGCAGCGCGATGGCCGTGCCACTCGGTCCCTCGTCGGGCGGTGAGGCCGACGCCAGCCGTTCGCGGTGGCTGGCCACGTGCACGGTGAGCTGGGGTGGCAGGTCGGTCGGGAACGGCGCCGGGAGGGCGGCGGCGGCCTCGGTTGCCGACTCGGCCTGGTCGCGGCGCCAGGGTCGGGCGCGCGCCACCTCGACGACCGCGCCCGCGAGCAGGACCGACAGCGCCATCCAGGCCAGGGTGTTGGCGGGGCCGAGCATGCTCGACCACCCGATGTCGGGGTGGTACCGGTACTGGCGCTGCATGACCACCACGTAGTCACCGGCGGCCAACAGCAGGAGGAACGGCGGGAGCACGATGAGGAGCCGCGAGCGGCGGACGAGCAGGCCGACCAGGACCAGGGCGGCGACGATCGGCGCCGCGATCGGCGCCGTGACCGCGCCGGCCACCGCACCGGCGACGAGCGGCCAGAGGATGAGCCCGATCCAGGACGGGCGCCGCCCCTCGCTCGACAGCGCAGAGGCCAGTCGGGCTGCGTTCTCGGGTCCCCCCGAGCGCCGGGCGTCGTCGGCCCGCCCCAAGCCCGCGGCCGGCGCGGCGGGGGGGAGCCGGAGCCGTCGCCGCGCCAGGGCGCCGACGCGCGCCGTGACCCCGGGGAGGAACGTGCGCGGCAGGACGGCCAGCAGCAGGCTGGCGACCAGGGTGGCCCCCGAGACGGCCAACGCCGCGTCGACGACGCGCTGGGGGGTCCAGGTCAGCTGGACCGTGATGGTTTGCGAGGCGAGTGAGCGGGGGATGAGCCACCCGTTGGCGTAGCCGTCGATGAGGGTGGGGGAGCCGAGCGAGGGGCCGCCGCTGACGGTCGCCGTCCAGCCCTTGCTCTCCGACTGGCCGAGGACCAGCCAGTAGGGGGAGCGCTGGCCGCGGGCCGACACGGTGAGCGCGGTGCGCCCCTGGTGGCGGACCGTGACCGCCGGTCCCGGGACGTTGAGGGGGGCCGGGATCTGGCCGACCGCGGTCAGGGGGAGGGGGGTGCCGCCCGCGGCCGACGACAGCGAGAGGGCGTCGAGGGTGAGCCCGTCGACCTGGTACGGCGCGGTGGTGAGCACGTGGGTCCCGGCGCTGAGCGTGATCCCGTCGAGCGAGTTGCCGCAGCCACCGACGATCAGGCCGTCGCCGTCGAGGGCCGACGCGCTGGAGCCGCCGACCGACACGTCGATCGGCGTGCCGTCGATGGAGAGGAGGCCGGCCAGGCAGCGGGTGGGGACCGCGGCCGGGGTGGCGGGCGCGCCGGCCGGCAGCCCCAGCTCGGCCAGCCCCACCGGGAGCGTCTGCCGGCGGCCCGAGTAGTAGTCGCGCTCGGTCAGCCGCCGCACCGCGTCGATCGTGATCTTCACCTGCTGGCCGGTGAGCGTCGGGAAGCTGATCGGCACGGTCGTCGTCGACCCCTGGGCGCGGCCCCGGCCGTCGGCGATCGGGGGCAGGGGCACCTGGTCCGAGCCGCTCGACATCGTGATGGTGAGGGAGGTCGGGATGGAGTGCCGACCGTCGGCCACCACGGAGAGGTCGAGGCCGCTGAGCGTGACCGGGCGGTCGAACGTGTAGGAGAGCCAGTTGCCCACCTGGCGGCCGAAGCCCGGCATCCAGGCGGTGGCGGGGTTGCCGTCGACGGCCGCGTCCGCGCCGGCGTTCAGGTCGCCCGGGAGTCGACCCGACGAATTGGCGAAGACGATCCTGGTCCCGCGCCCGGTGGCCGACGTGGGCGCCGGCACCGGCGGGCCGAGCGAGGCCAGCGAGGGGCCGGCCGCGGTCCGGTCGAGGATTTGGTCGATCACGGGGTCGGGATCGAGGGGAGAGACGCGGGCCGTGCCGCCCAGGTTGAAGGTGCGCGCGGTGGGCAGGGTGAAGCTGCGGGACATCGCCGGCTCGGGGTCCGAACGCGGCGGAACCGACGGCGCGCGCAGCCGGTTGAACAGGACGACGAGCTCGTGGGCGAGCGAGGCCGTCCCCGCCTCGGACAGCAGGTCGGTCGGGAGCTGGAGGGTCTGGGTGGCCGGCGCCACGCCCGGGATCGTCACCTCGGCGAAGCCCACGCCGCTGTAGCCGTTGTACTGGTCGCGCGTCCCCGAGCTGGTGGCGTCGATCCGGATGGTCAGCCGGGAGAAGGTGCGCGTGGTGAACGAGACGGTCTGGCCGGGGGGGCGCCGGGAGGTCGCCGTCAGCGTCGCCTGGACCGGGCGACCGCGGCCGAAGGAGAGGGTGACCCGGGTGATGTGTCGGTTACGGGGTCCGGTCTGGGGCTGGAGCAGCGTGATCTGGCTGGCCGTGACCGGCTTGTCCAGCGTGACCGTGAGCGTGGCGCCGGTGGCGGCGCTGAAGGCGCCCTCGGCCCATCGGGTGCTCGGGTTGCCATCGAATGCGTTGTAGGCGCGGTCCTCGGGGGCGTTCGTGATCGGGTTGCCGTAGGCAGAGGCGCGGACGCTCTTCACGCTGCTGAGAGTGGTCACGGTCTGGGTGTCGGTGCCGGCGCTCCGGAACACCGGCAGGTTCACCTCGCCGGGCTGGTCGGCCGGCGGGTTCTCCCCGGCCTGCTCGACGTAGCCCACGTTGTCGGTGATCGACCCCCAGGTGTCCGCGGCGCGCTGGTTGGTGTCGGTGAGGACGAGGACCGCGCCGTCGCGGAGCAGGGCGCGACGCGTCTTGGGCTCCTTGGCCAGCGACGCGCTGTAGAAGATGGCGGAGGCGGAGTCGAGCAGCCCGGTGGCCGACGCGTTGACCAGCCCCTGCCCGTCGCCGGCCACCAGGATCGGCAGGCTGGTCCACTCGGCCCGCACCAGCGGCCGCGGGTTGGAGACCGCGAACACGGCCACCGGCGGCGGGAGCGGTGCCCCCGTTGCGATGCCCAGCTGGGTCTCGTCCTGAAGCGGGTAGACGAGCGTCGGGTAGATCGTCGGCTTCCCGAAGCTGACCGGCGCGCCGAGCCCGGTGGCCGGGTTCACGAGCTGCAACCACAGCGGCTGGGGCCGCGCGGTGTTGAACCGCTCGTACTGCTCGTCGGACTCGAAGAGGATGTCGCCCGCGCTGAACAGCCGGGCGATGGGCGCCAGGGTGGACGGGACGAAGACGCCGTCTTGGACGGACTCGTCGATGGCCTGCAGGAGGTTCACGCTGGCCGGCTCGCCCTGGGGCACGACCCCTCGGGCGAGGTACGGCCGGAGGAGGAGCCCGGGCCAGACGGGGTCCGCCGTCACGCCCCACCGGTAGTAGCCGAAGTCCTCGCCCGGGAGGCCGAGCACGCGGGTGGTGCCGCCGTTCTCGTTCAGGTACGTGGCCGCCTGGGTCACGTAGCGCGGGAGCGTCTGGGGGCGGGCCAGGTTGGTGGCCACGAGGGTGCCCTCCCACAGGGGCGTCAAGTTGGAGAGGACGAGGGCCGAGGCGAGTGCCAACACCGACCAGCCGAGCCAGCGGTTGGACGCCACCAGCGCGCTGATCCCCGCACCGAGGAGGAGGGCGAGGCCGAGCAGCACCAGCGGGATGACGCGGTTGCTCGAGCGCATGGCGAGGCCGACGGTCGAGCCCGAGCCGGCCGCCTTGAGCACCCGCCCGAGCGGCGACGGGTTGTCGAAGGGGTAGGCGGCGACGGCGATGACCACCCCGGTGAGGACGAGGAGGACGGCGAAGGCGCGGTAGCGCCAGCGGGCCAGCGCGCCGAGCGCGACGCACACCGCCGGCACGGCGAAGCTGACGGCGATGATCCAGAGCGTCTGGGTGTAGCCCGTCGACGCGCTGGTCCAGGGCTGGAGCTTGTCCTGCCCGTAGAAGTACCAGTAGCCGAGCCCGCGCAGCACCTCGGAGGAGAGCGAGGTGGCGGTCACGGTCGGGATGGTCTCGGTGAACTTCAAGATGTTGAGGCCGTAGGCGCCCTCGGCCCACAGGCCCGCGGCCCACCAGAGCGAGACGCCGAAGCACAGGATCCCGAGCCGCCAGACGACGCCGACGGCGCGTTTCCAGGTGGCCTCGCGCGTGACGAAGACGGCGTAGAGGAGCCACAGGAACGGCGCCAGGCCGACCAGGAGGATGGAGGTGGCGTTCACCCCGCCGACCAGGGCCACCACGACGGCGAAGAGGGCCGGATATCGCCATCCGCCGCGGCGCACGGCCAGGATCACGAGACCCACCATCCAACCGAGGGCCGCCCAGGGCATGAGGATGACCGAGATGCGCGCGATGTAGTCGATGACGAACGGCGTGAACGTGTACATGAGGGCCGCCGCGATGGCGCCGGCCCTCGACAGCCCGAGCAGCCGGGCGGCGAACAGCACGCCCGCGCCGGCGAAGAAGAAGAGGCTGCCCATCCAGAAGCGCTGGCCCACCCACATCGGGATGTGCAGCTGCTGGACGATCCAGTAGTACGGCCCCATGGGGAACAGGAACCCGATGTTCTGGTGGGTCACGGTCCCGGCGCCGACGTCGGGGTTCCACATGGAGATGGCGCTCGACAGGAGCCGGCCGGGGTCGAGGTAGAGGTACTGCTTGGAGTCGGCCGCGATCATCCCAGGGCGCGTGAGGAACGACGGCGTATAGGTGAGCCCGGCCAGGACCACGAGGAAGAGGCCGATGACCGGATCGAGACGGGTGAAGCGACCGATCAGGCGGGACCAGGCCGACGAAGACGGCTGTGGGGATGCAGCGCTCATCGGGAAAGACCGGTTGGGAAGCATAACCAGCCTGGTCGCAGGGCTCGAAGCGGGTCCCTCGGTAGCATCACGGCGCAACGGAGGAGCGCCGTGTTCGTCATTGGCCTGACCGGTGGGATCGGGACGGGGAAGTCAGCCGTCGCCAGCCAGCTGGTCGAACGCGGCGCCGTGTTGATCGACGCCGACGCGATCGCGGCGGCAGTCCGCGCGCCGGGCGGGCTCGCCTACGGGCCGCTCGTCGAGCGGTTCGGCGACGGCATCCTGGCCCCCGACGGCACGATCGATCCCCCCGCCCTGGCCAGGGTGGCGTTCCGCGACGAGGCGTCGACCGCCGATCTCAACCGCATCACCCATCCGGCGATCGGTGAGGAGATGCGCCGGCAGCTGGCGGCGGCGGCGGGCGTCGACGGCGTGGTCGTGATGGACATCCCCCTCCTCCGGCCGGCCCACCGCGAGGGCCTGCAGCTCGGGGGGGTGGTGGTCGTCGACTGCCCGCCCGAGCTCGCTCTGGAGCGGCTGGTCACCCTTCGCCACATGGACCGCGAGGACGCGGCGGCGCGGATGGCGGCACAGCTCACGCGCGAGGCCCGGTTGGAGGGGGCGGACTTCGTGGTCGACAACTCGTCGGATCGAGAGCACCTGGCCGCTGAGGTGGCCCGTCTGTGGCGCTGGCTGGAGGAGCGTCGGGCCGGCGCCTGATCCCGCGCCGGGCCGGGGCGGCCCTAGTGGCCGACGGCGAGCAATCCGGTGAGCAGTTCCTCCCAGGGAACCGCCGCCCACCCCGACTCCTTGGCCACGCCCCGGGCGATGGCGACGGCGTCGTCGACCCACTGGAGCTCGACGTCGCGGCCCGGGCCGACGTGGTCTCGCACGGCGATGCCGAACTCGGCCCCGAACCAGCTGTCCTTCCAGAGCTTGTGCACTTCCTTTAGCTCCTGGGCCAGGTGCGAGTGCCCGGAGTGCTCGGCCAGGTCCACCGCCCAGCCGGCGCACCGCCAGGCCCGGTGGAGGTCGCCGTGGTGGGTGGTGTGCGCCACCGCGTCGGCGTGGGCGCGGAGACGCTGCCGGTCCGGCTCGTCCAGCGCCTGGTCCAGCAGCTCGACCAGATACTGGACGACCGGTGATGGATTGGTGGCCTCGGGCCCTTCGGACATGGGCGACAGACTACCCAGGGGCCGCGCCGGCGAACCCCGGCCCGGCGGCCCCGTGACACCCCACCGGTACGATCAGCCAATGCCCGAGTTCGAGGTGGTGTCGCCGTTCCAGCCGGCCGGCGACCAGCCGACGGCCATCGCCGGACTGGTCGAGGGCGTCCGTCGCGGCGATCGCTACCAGACCCTGCAGGGGATCACCGGCAGCGGCAAGACGGCCACCATCGCCTGGACCATCGCCCAGGTGCAGAAGCCGACGCTCATCATCGAGCCCAACAAGTCGTTGGCCGCCCAGCTCTCCTCTGAGCTGCGCGACCTGTTCCCCAACAACCGGGTCGAGTTCTTCGTCTCCTACTACGACTACTACCAACCCGAGGCCTACCTCCCCTCGACCGACACCTACATCGAGAAGGACTCCTCGATCAACGACGAGATCGACCGCCTGCGCCACGCGACCACGGCGTCGCTCCTCACCCGGCGCGACGTCATCGTGGTGGCGTCGGTGTCGTGCATCTACGGCCTGGGCTCACCCGACGAGTACCGCGACCGCATCGTCTCGGTGGCCGTCGGCGAGGAGCACGAGCAGCGCGAGTTCCTCCGCCGGCTGGTCGACCTCCAGTACGACCGCAACGACGTCAATCTGGTGCGGGGTACGTTCCGCGCCCGCGGCGACACCGTCGAGATCCACCCCGCCTATGAGGAGACCGCGCTGCGGATCGAGTTCTTCGGCGACACCGTCGAACGGATCGTCCCCTTCGACGTCCTCACCGGCGAGATGGGCGAGGAGCAGGAGGACGCCGTCATCTACGCGGCCACCCACTACGTCGCCGGCGACGACACCATCCGCCGGGCCATCGCTTCGATCGAGGTCGAGCTGCGCGAACGCCTGGGGGTGCTCGAGGGGGAGCACAAGCTGCTCGAGGCCCAGCGCCTACGCGTCCGCACCGAACACGACCTCGAGATGCTGGCCGAGACCGGCGTCTGCTCGGGGATCGAGAACTACAGCCGCCACCTCGACGGCCGCCAGCCGGGCGAGACGCCCTTCACGCTGCTCGACTTCTTCCCGAAGGACTACCTGGTCGTCGTCGACGAGAGCCACGTGGCGGTGCCCCAGCTGCACGGCCAGCACGCGGGCGACCGCTCGCGCAAGGACGTGCTGGTCGAGCACGGGTTCCGGCTGCCCTCCGCCGTCGACAACCGTCCGCTGCGCTTCGACGAGTTCACCCAGCGCGTGCCGCAGTGCATCTTCGTGTCCGCGACACCGGGCTCCTACGAGATCGGCGAGTCCGCCCAGGTGGTCGAGCAGGTCATCCGGCCGACCGGCCTGGTCGACCCCGAGGTCGTGCTCCAGCCGACCAAGGGTCAGATCGACGACCTGCGGCTGCGGATCGACGAGGCGGTCGCCAAGGGCGGGCGGGTGCTCGTGACCACGCTGACGAAGAAGATGGCCGAGGACCTGACGGACTACCTGGCCGACGCGGGCGTGCGCGTGCAGTACCTCCACTCCGACATCGACACCATCACGCGGATCGAGATCCTGCGCGAGCTGCGGCTCGGCGGGATCGACGTCCTGGTGGGCATCAACCTCTTGCGCGAGGGCCTGGACCTACCCGAGGTCTCCCTCGTCGCCATCCTCGACGCCGACAAGGAGGGGTTCTTGCGCTCCGCCTCCTCGCTCATCCAGACGATGGGCCGGGCCGCCCGCAACGTGGACGGCAGCGTCGTCCTCTATGCCGACACCATCACCGACTCCATGCGCGAGGCGGTGTCGATCACCCAGCGGCGGCGCCAGCGTCAGATCGCCTACAACCTCGAGCACGGGATCGATCCCCAGAGCATCCGCAAGGCGGTGACCGACATCCTCGAACGGCTGCGGGGTAAAGACGGCGGGTCGGGCCAGGCCAAGCGGAGCCGGGCCGAGGTCCGCTCCCGCCACGGCGCCCAGGCGCTGCGGGCGCGGGCCGGGCTGGCCGAGCCCGGCGAGTTCAGCCGGCTGACCGGGGCCCCCGAGCTGGTCGCCCTCATGGACGAGGTGGAGGCCGAGATGCGCCGGGCCGCGGCCGAGCTCCGCTTCGAGGAGGCGGCGCTGCTCCGCGACGAGCTGGTGGAGCTGCGATCGAGCGCCCAGGCGGTCTGAGCTGGCCGGTCGGGTTGTCACGACGCTCCGGTAACCTCCCACCGTGTCCGACCGTCTGGTCATTCGCGGCGCCCGGGAGCACAACCTGCAGGACATCTCCCTGGAGCTGCCGCGCGACCGGCTGATCGTCTTCACCGGCCTCTCGGGCTCGGGCAAGTCGTCGCTCGCCTTCGACACCATCTACGCCGAGGGCCAGCGCCGCTACGTCGAGTCCCTGTCGGCCTACGCGCGCCAGTTCCTGGGGCAGATGGACAAGCCGGACGTGGATTTCATCGAAGGCCTGTCGCCGGCCATCTCGATCGACCAGAAGTCGGCCTCCCGCAACCCTCGCTCGACCGTCGGCACCATCACCGAGGTCTACGACTACCTGCGGCTGCTCTACGCGCGGATCGGGCGGCCCCACTGCCCCAACTGCGGTCGACCGGTGGCGCGCCAGACGCCCCAGCAGATCGTCGACCGGGTCATGGAGCTGCCGGTCGGGACCCGGTTCTCGGTCCTGGCGCCGGTCGTGCGCGGCCGCAAGGGCGAGTACAGCGCGCTCTTGGAGGACCTGGCCCGCCAGGGCTTCGCCCGGGCCCGGGTCGACGGCGTGCCCCTCGAGCTGGCCGACCGTGCGCAGCTGACGCTGGCCCGCTACGAGCAGCACACCATCGAGGTCGTCGTCGACCGGCTGGTGCGCCGCGACGGCATCCGGGACCGCCTGACCGAATCGATCGAGACGGCGCTGGCCCTGACCGGCGGGACCGCCGAGGTGCTCGTCCAAGGAGACGGGGGGCGGCCCAAGATCGCCCGCGCCGACACGACCGACGGCGAGGAGGCCACCGAGGAGGCCGAAGAGGCCGAGGCGATCACCTTCAGCCAGCACCTCGCCTGCACCCACTGTGGCCTCAGCTTCGAGGAGCCGGCGCCGCGCAACTTCTCGTTCAACTCCCCCTACGGGGCATGCCCGACCTGCGTCGGCCTCGGCACCCGCTACGAGGTCGACCCCCAGCTGGTGGTGCCCGACCCGAGCCGCTCCCTCGACGACGGTGGGCTGGCGCCGTGGGCGGGCGCCCAGAGCGGCTACTTCGTCGGCATCCTGCGCGGCCTGGCCGATCTCGGCGGGTTCTCGGTCACCACGCCCTGGTCGAAGCTGCGCGCCAAGGACAAGAAGCTCGTCCTCTACGGCACCGCCGACAAGAAGGTGCACGTGCAGTACAAGAATCGCTTCGGCCGCTCCCGCTCCTACCGCTCGGAGTTCGAGGGGATCGTGCCGTGGCTGCAGCGCCGACACTCAGAGACCGAGTCGGACTGGGGCCGCGAGCAGGTCGAGCAGTACATGCGCGAGGTGGACTGTCCCGACTGCGCCGGCGCGCGCCTCAAGCCCGAGACGCTGGCCGTCACGATCGGCGGGATGAACATCTTCGAGCTCTGCCGCCTGTCGATCGGCCGCGCCGTCGAGGCGATGGCGGACCTGGAGCTGACCGAGCGCGATCACATGATCGCCGACCGCGTGCTGAAGGAGATCCGCGAGCGGATGCGGTTCCTGCTCGACGTGGGCCTCGACTACCTGTCGCTGACCCGGGCCGCCAACACCCTCTCGGGCGGCGAGGCGCAGCGGATCCGCCTGGCCAGCCAGATCGGGAGCGGCCTGGTCGGCGTCCTCTACGTCCTCGACGAGCCCTCGATCGGCCTGCACCAGCGCGACAACCAGAGACTCATCGGGACCCTCGAGCGCCTGCGGGACCTCGGCAACACCGTGATCGTGGTGGAGCACGACGAGGAGACGATCCGCTCCGCCGACTTCGTCGTCGACATCGGCCCCGGGGCGGGCGAGCACGGGGGCCGCATCGTGCATGCCGGTCCGGTGCTCGGGAAGAAGGGGCTGGTGGGCAACAAGGAGTCGCTCACCGGGCAGTACCTGGCGCGGACCCGACGGATCGAGGTGCCCGATCGAAGGCGGCCCGGCACCGGCGAGACGGTGGTCGTGCGGGGCGCGCGGGAGCACAACCTCGACGGCATCGACGTGGTGTTCCCGCTGGGCTGCCTGGTGGCGGTGACCGGGGTGTCGGGCTCGGGCAAGTCGACCCTGGTCAACGACATCCTGTTGCGATCGCTGGCCCAGGCGCTCCACCGGGCGAAGCCGTTGCCGGGTCGCCACGACAAGGTCACCGGGCTGGCCCACCTCGACAAGGTGGTCGACGTCGACCAGGCACCGATCGGCCGCACGCCGCGGTCGAACCCGGCGACCTACACCGGCGTGTTCGACCACGTACGCCGCCTCTTCAGCCAGACGCCGGAGGCCAAGGTGCGCGGGTATCTCCCGGGTCGGTTCTCGTTCAACGTGCGCGGCGGGCGCTGCGAGGCCTGCGCCGGCGACGGGACCATCAAGATCGAGATGCACTTCCTCCCCGACGTCTACGTGCCCTGCGAGATCTGCCAGGGGGCCCGCTACAACCGCGACACCCTGGACGTGACGTTCCGCGGCAAGACCATCGCCGACGTGCTCGATCTGTCCTGTGAGGAGGGACTGTCCTTCTTCGCCAACCAGCCGCCCATCGCCCGGCACCTCCAGACCCTGGTCGACGTCGGCCTCGGCTACATCCGGCTCGGTCAGCCGGCGCCCACGCTCTCGGGGGGCGAGGCCCAGCGGGTGAAGCTGGCTACCGAGCTGAGCCGGCGGCCCACCGGCCACACGCTCTACATCCTCGACGAGCCCACCACCGGCCTGCACTTCGAGGACGTCCGGCGGCTGCTCGACGTGCTCGGTCGCCTGGTCGACCAGGGCAACACCGTGGTCGTGATCGAGCACAACCTCGACGTGATCAAGACGTCGGACTGGGTCATCGACCTCGGGCCCGAGGGCGGGGACCGGGGCGGCAAGGTGGTGGCGGAGGGGACGCCCGAGCAGGTGGCGAAGACCACCGGCAGTTACACCGGGGCGGTGCTCCGCAACGTGCTCAGGACCGAGGAGCCAGCGGCCTGAGCGACACCCACTGAGCGACGCCGACTGAGCACCCGGCCGGAGCGACTCGGTGCGGTCACACCGGATACGGTGCCGGCGAGGTGCCCACCTTCGACCCGCGACAGGTCTTCCGGCGTCGGCTCACCGAGCCCATGGAGCAGCTCGCCCAGGCGGTGGCCGAGCGCATCGTGCAGCTGGTCGTCACCGCGATCGACGTCAACGCGGTGCTCGAACGGGTGGACCTCGAGCGGCTGATCGATCGCATCGACCTGAACGAGCTGGTGGCGTCCGTCGACCTCGACCAGGTGGCGCGCCAGATCGACGTCGAGCGGATCGTCGAACGCGTGGACGTGGAGGCCCTGGTGGCGCGGATCGACATCGACGCGCTGGTGGCGCGGATCGACATCGAGCGCCTGGTCCAACGGATCGACGTCAACCGCCTGGTGGATCAGATCGACGTGTCGAAGCTGGTGAGCCAGACCGACCTCGGTCGCGTGCTGGCCGCGTCGACGACCGGTGTGGTCACGGGCGTGCTGGACCTGGTGCGGAGCCACGTGGCGGGGCTCGACCAGTGGATAGAGCGCGTGGTGACCAAGGTGTTCCACGGGCGGGCCGGTCGCCCGCCCGGGCCGGGATGGCCCGCCGAGGCGGCGGGACCAAGAGAGCCACACCAGCGCCGCTACGAGCGCGACCTGGCGCTGCAGGGCCGCTACGCCGGCCCGGTCTCCCGGCTGGCCGCCGCCGCGGCGGATACCGCGGCCAGCGTCGGCATCTTCAACCTGCTGCTGGCCGCCGTCGCCTTCGCCTGGCGCGTCGCCACCGGGCACGACGTGTCCTTCTCGCACCACCCGGCGGTCGTCGACCCCATCTTCGGCGTCTGGGCCCTGCTCTACGCCGCCTACCCCTGGGCGCTCAGCGGCAAGACGCTCGGCATGGCGGTGCTCGGGATCCGGGTCGTGACGCCCGACGGCGGGCGGGTGCGGCCCTGGCAGGCGGTGGTCCGCGCGCTGGCCTTGCCGTTCAGCGTGGCGCTCGGGGGCCTCGGCCTGGTGGGGGTGGTCGTCCAGCGTGAGCGCCGCGGCCTGCACGACTTCGTCGCCGGCACCGTCGTCGTCTACGCCTGGAACGCTCGGGCGGCACAGCTGCGGGCGATCGCCGGCACCGGCGTCGCCCCCGCGGCCTGAACAGGGCCTAGGTCGTCGACAGCATCCGGTCGAGCGCCACGCGCGCCCAGCGCGCGGTCTCGGGGTCGACCGTGATCCGGTTGCGCACGTCGCCCTCGACCAGGCCCTCGAGCACCCAGGCCAGGTGGGGCGCGTCGATGCGGAACATGGTCGAGCAGGGACACACCAGGGGGTCGAGGCAGACCACCGTCTTGTCGGGGTGTTGGTCGCCGAGGCGCTTCACGAGGTGGATCTCGGTGGCGATGCCGAGGACCGAGCCGGGCGGCGCGTCGCGCACGGCGCGGATGATGAAGTCGGTCGAGCCGACCTGGTCGGCCAACGCCACCACGTCGTGGGCGCACTCGGGGTGCACGACGACGACCCCCGCCGGATGCTCGGCCCGGAAGGCCGCCAGGTGTTCGGGCCGGAAGCGCTGGTGCACGGAGCAATGGCCCTTCCACAAGAGGAGCGTCACCGCCTTCACCTCGGCGTCCTCCAGCCCGCCCAGGGCCGCCCGGGGGTTCCACACGGCCATGTCGGCCGCCTGGTAGCCGAGCTGATAGCCGGTGTTGCGCCCGAGGTGCTGGTCCGGGAAGAAGAGGACCTTGTCGCCGCGGGGCCCGGCGTCCGGCTCGGTCCGGTCGCCGAGCGCCCAGGCGAGGACGGCCCGGGCGTTGGACGAGGTGCACACCGCGCCCCCGTGCCGGCCGACGAAGGCCTTCAGCGCGGCGGAGGAGTTCATGTAGGTGATCGGGACGATCCGCTCGGTGTCGGCGACCGCGCCGAGCGCCTCCCAGGCCTCCTCGACGGCGTCGATGTCGGCCATGTCGGCCATCGAGCAGCCGGCGTTCAGGTCGGGCAGGAGGACCTGCTGGTGGCCGCCGGTCAGGATGTCGGCCGACTCGGCCATGAAGTGGACGCCGCAGAAGACGATGTACTCGGCGTCGCGGTGCTGGGCGGCGATGCGCGAGAGCCCGAAGGAGTCGCCCCGGGCGTCCGCCCAGCGCATCACCTCGTCGCGCTGGTAGTGGTGGCCGAGGATGAGGAGCCGGGTCCCGAGCTCGGCCTTGGCCGCGCCGATCCACTCGGTCAGCTGGTCGGGATCCGCGCTCGCGTAGCGGTCGGGTAAGGCGCCCTGCAGCCGCATCATGCTGTACCCCCTCGGTGGGGAAGGCCCTGATGTGGCCGGCGGGGACAGCCTGGTCGCCCATCCGCGGGGTTGTCGGCCTCAGAGCACGTATGTCGCCGGGATACCAGGCCGGCCATCCCAGTGTAGGCGCCGTGGCCCCCGTCGGCCTCGCCCGGGCGCCGAACGCACGGGAAACGCCGGCCGGGCGCGAGAGTGGTGGAGATGCAGACGCGGCCGCCCACCGGCACCATCCCCGACGCCCCGGGCTCCTACCAGTTCTTGGACCGGGAGGGCCGCGTCCTCTACGTGGGGAAGGCCAAGTCGCTGCGCCACCGGCTCCCCAACTACTGGGCCGACCCGGTGGCTCTCGCCCCCCGGACCGCCCAGATGATGGCCCAGGCCGACCGCGTGGAGTGGGTCACGGTCGACACCGAGGTCGACGCGCTCATCCTCGAGCACTCCCTCATCCAGACCCACCAGCCGCGGTTCAACGTGCGGCTGAAGGACGACAAGAGCTATCCCTGGCTGGCGGTCACGGTGAGCGACGAGTGGCCGCGCCCGGTCGTGTTCCGCGGCAAGAAGCGCAAGGGGGTCCGTTACTTCGGCCCCTACGGCCACGTCGGCGCCCTGCGCGAGACCATCGACCTCCTGCTGCGCAGTTTCCCGGTGCGGACCTGCTCGGACGCCAAGTTCGCGCGGCACCATCGGCTCGGTCGCCCCTGCCTCCTCTACGACATCGAGCGCTGCTCGGGCCCATGCGTCGGCGCGGTGGACGCCGTGCGTTACGCCCACCTGGTGGACGAGCTGATGCGCTTCCTCTCGGGCGAGACCGCGCCGGTCGTGGCCCGGCTCTCAGCAGAGATGCAGGCGGCGGCCGAGGCGCTCGAGTACGAGCAGGCGGCCCGCCTGCGTGACCGGCTCACCTCGGTGCGCAAGGCGGCCGAGACCCAGCAGATGGTGTCGGAGCGCCCCGAGGACCTCGACGTGGTGGGGATCGCCGAGGACGAGCTCGAGGCGGCGGTCCAGGTGTTCTTCGTCCGTCGGGGGCGGGTCATCGGACGCAAGGGGTTCGTGGCGGACAAGGTGGAGGACCTGTCGAGGCCCCAGCTGGTCGGGCGCGTCCTGGAGGAGCTCTACGGCGCACCGGCGGCGGAGGTCCCGCGGCGCATCCTCGTGCCCGAGATGCCCGACGACCCAGACGTCCACACGGCCTGGCTGTCGGGGCTGCGCGGCGGGCCGGCGCAGCTGGCCGTGCCCCTGCGCGGCGATAAGCGGGCGTTGCACCAGACCGTGACGCGCAACGCGGCGGAGGACCTGGCGCGCCACCGCCTGAAGCGGGCGGGGGACCACAACGCGCGGTCCCGGGCCTTGACCGAGCTGCAGGCCGCCCTCGGGCTCTCCCAGGCGCCGCTCCGCATCGAGTGCTTCGACATGAGCCATCTGCAGGGGACCGACTACGTGGGGTCCATGGTCGTGTTCGAGGACGGCCTGGCCAAGAAGTCCGACTACCGGCGGTTCACGGTGAAGACCGTGCGCGGCAACGACGACTACGCCGCCATGGAGGAGGTGCTGCGGCGGCGCCTCACCAACCTCCTGGCCGACCGGGCCCGCCCGGCCGAGGCGCCGTCGGCGGTCGAGGAGGCCACCGAGGACATCGGCCGCCGCCGGGCGGCCGGGCGCCGGCGCTTCGCCTACGCCCCCCAGCTCCTCTTGCTCGACGGCGGGAGGGGCCAGCTGGGGGTCGGGATCCGGGTGCTCGACGAGCTCGGCCTCACCGGCGAGATCGAGTTGGCGGCACTGGCCAAGCAGTTCGAGGAGGTCTACCGGCCCGGGCGGAGCGACCCCATCCGCATCCCGCGAGGGTCTGAGGCCCTCTACCTGCTGCAGCGGGTGCGCGACGAGGCGCACCGTTTCGCCATCACTTTCCACCGCGAGCGTCGGGGCAATCGCATGACGGCCGGCGTGCTGGAGGGGATCCCGGGCCTCGGCCCGACCCGCACCAAGCGCCTGCTCGCCCAATTGGGGAGCCTGAAGGCGCTGCGGACGGCCACGCCCGAGGAGCTCCGGGCGATCAGCTGGCTACCGGCGCCGGTGGCCGACGCGGTCTTCACCCGGCTGCACCTGGGTGGGGCGCCGGCGGGCCGTCCGGGCCGTGCCCCGGGCGAGGGACCGCGTCGTTCGTGACCGGTTGGGCCAGACTGGTCGGGCCATGAGCGAGTTCCTGGTGGTGGCCGGGATGTCGGGCGCCGGACGCTCCACCTCGGCGGCCACGCTCGAGGACCTCGGCTGGTTCGTCATCGACAATCTGCCGTCCGCCCTCGTGCCCAAGGTGGCCGAGCTGGTCGGCGCGCCCGGGTCCGAGACCGAGCGGGTGGCGCTGGTCATCGGCCGGGGCGGCGGGGAGCAGCACGAGGACGTCCTGCCGGTGCTCGACTCGCTGGCCCGGGCCCGTCACCGCGTGCGGGTCCTGTTCCTCGACGCACCCGACGACGTACTTATCCGCCGATTCGAGGACACGCGCCGCCGCCATCCGCGCGCGGCGCGCGGCGTCGAGCAGTCGATCACCGACGAGCGGCGGCTGCTCGAGGTGCTGCGGGCCCGGGCCGACGTCATCATCGACACCGGCGAGCTCAACTCCAACCAGCTGCGGGCGCGCATCCGGGAGCTGTTCGGGAGCGAGGACGGCGCGTCGCCGATGCAGACGTCGGTCGTGTCCTTCGGGTACAAGCACGGCATCCCGCTCGACGTCGACCTCGTGTTCGACTGCCGCTTCCTGCCCAACCCCTACTGGGACGAGGGGTTGCGCAACCTGAGCGGCCTCGACGCGCCGGTGCGCGACTACGTGCTCTCCCAGCCCGACACCCAGGTCTTCTTGGAGAAGGTGGTCGACCTCCTGTTGATGCTGGTGCCGGCGTTCGGGCGCGAGGGCAAGTCGTACCTGACGGTGGCGCTCGGCTGCACGGGCGGCCGGCACCGGTCGGTGGTCTTGGCCGAGGAGCTGCGCTGCCGGCTGGCGGGCAACTCCGTCTCGACCAGCGTCTTCCACCGGGACATCGACCGGTGAGCGGCGGGCGGCGGGCGTCGCGACCAAGCGCGCCGAGGGTCGTGGCGATCGGCGGGGGTCACGGCACGGCAGTCACCCTGCGGGCGGTGCGGCAGTACTGCTCGTCGGTGACGGCGGTCGTGTCGGTGGCCGACGACGGTGGGTCGAGCGGGCGCCTGCGCGAGCTGCTGGACGTGGTGGCCCTGGGGGACATGCGCAAGTGCCTGGTGGCGTTGGCCGCGCCGGACTCGGTGCTCGCCCGCGCCTTCGAGCGACGCTTCTCGGAGGGGGAGCTGGCGGGCCACGCCCTCGGCAACCTCGTCCTGGCCGGGCTGGTCGGGGCGACCGGCGACCTGGTGACCGCGGTCGAGGCCGCCGCCCGGCTGGTCGGCGCCGTCGGCTCGGTGCTGCCGGCGACCACCGAACCGGTGGTGCTGAAGGCCGACGCGGAGGACGGGGAGGTGGCGGGCCAGGTCGCGGTGTCCCGGACCGGCCGGATCCGCAGCATCTCGCTCGTCCCGAGCGACGCCGGCCCGCCGCCCGAGGTGGCCGTCGCGGTGCGCAGGGCCGACCAGGTGGTGATTGGCCCTGGGTCGCTCTTCACGAGTGTGCTGGCCGCCGCGGCCGTGCCCGAGGTGGCCGCGGCCATCGCCGCCACCTCGGCCCAGCGGGTGTTCGTCTGCAACCTGCACCCCCAGCTCCCCGAGACGACCGGCTACGACGTGGGCCGCCACGTGGACGCCCTCCGGGCCCACGGGGTGACCGTGGACGTCGTCCTCTGCGACACCGGCGGCGGGATGGCGCGCGGCACGGTGGGGTGCCCGGTCCTGGACCGCCCGCTGGCGGGTCCCAACGGCCTGGTGCACGACCCTGGCAAACTGGCGTCCGCGCTGTCGGATCTGCTCCGATGAGCGGTCGTTCCGGCAGCCGGAGGGGTCGTCGGGGGCGGCCTCGACAGGAGCGTGATCCGTTGGTCGACGAAGGACACAGCCCATGAGCGTGCGGGTCGGGATCAACGGCTTCGGCCGGATCGGCCGCAACTTCGTGCGGTCGCTGCTCGAGCGCGGCGCCGACATCGAGGTGGTCGCCGTGAACGATCTTCTGGCGCCCGAGGTCAGCGCCCAACTGCTGCGGTTCGATTCGACCCACGGCACCCTGCGGGTGCCGGTCGCGCTCGAGGGGTCCGACCTCCTCGTGGGCGACCGGCGCATCGCCGTCCTGTCCGAACGAGACCCCACCGCCCTGCCCTGGGGCGAGCTCGGCGTCACCATCGTCATCGAGTCGACGGGCCGCTTCACCCAACACGCGGACGCGGCGGCCCACCTGAAGGCGGGCGCGGAGCGGGTGGTCATCTCGGCACCCTGCAAGGACGCCGACGCCGTGTTCGTGGTCGGGGTGAACGAGCACGACTACGACCCGGTGCACCACCGTGTGGTGTCCAACGCCTCGTGCACCACCAATTGCTTCGTGCCGATGGTGAAGGTCCTCGACGACGCCTTCGGGATCGTGAGTGGCCTCATGACGACGGTCCACGCCTACACCAACGATCAGAACCTGCTCGACCTGCCGCACACCGACCTCCGGCGGGCCCGGGCGGCGGCGATCAACATCGTGCCGGCCAGCACCGGCGCGGGTCGGGCGACGGGCCTCGTGCTCTCGGCCATGCAGGGCCGCCTCAACGGCTCGGCGCTGCGGGTCCCGGTGGCCGACGGCTCGATCACCGACTTCACGGCGGTTGTGCGGGGCTCACTCGGGGTATCAGAGGTAAACGAAGCATTCGCCACCGCCGCCCAGAATCCCCCCCTCGATCGGGTTCTCGTCTACAGCGAGGACCCGATCGTGTCCTCGGACATCGTCGGCAGCCCGGCCTCGTGCATCTTCGACGCCGGACTGACCATGGTCCAGCCCATCGACGCGGTCACCACGCTGGTCAAGACCTACGGGTGGTACGACAACGAGTGGGGCTACTCCAACCGCCTGGTCGACCTGATCGAGTTCATGGGAGCCGCCCGGTGACCGCGCGCCGGAGCTCACCGCTCGACGGCGTGCCGCTGCTCGCCGACCTCGGCCCGATCGACGGCGCGTCGGTCCTCGTCCGGGTCGACTTCAACGTCCCGGTGGAGGCGAACGAACCCGGGCCCTGCGAGGTCGTGGACGACTTCCGGATCCGCATGGCGCTGCCCACCCTCGAGTGGTTGGTGACCCGGGGGGCCAGGGTCACCGCCGCCTCGCACCTCGGCCGCCCGGCCAAGGACGGGCGCGAGCGCTGCTCGATGGAACCGGTCCGGCGGTCGCTCGCCGCCTTGGCCCCCAAGGTCGTCCTGCTCGAGAACCTCCGGTTCGATCCGGGCGAGGAGGCGAACGACCCGGCGTTCGTCGACCGGCTGGTGGACGGGTTCGACGCCTATGTGAACGAGGCCTTCGGGGTGGCCCACCGGGCCCACGCCTCGATCGTCGGGCCGCCCCGCCGGCTCCCGAGCGCGGCGGGGATCCGGCTGGCCGAGGAGGTCGAGGTGCTGGGCCGGCTGCTCGACGAGCCCGAGCGGCCGTTCGTGGCGGTCGTCGGCGGCGCCAAGGTCCACGACAAACTGGGGGTGCTGCACTCGCTGGCCGACAAGGCCGACGTCCTGCTCATCGGGGGCGCCATGGCGTTCACCTTCTTCGCCGCGCTCGGCCGCGACGTCGGCGCGTCCCTCCTCGACGAAGGGCAGATCGAGTCCTGCCGGCTGCTCCTCCAAGGGCACCCGAACATCGTGCTGCCGACCGACGTGCTGGCTCTCGAACCCGGCGGCGTCTTCGGGTCGCACGCACCGGGCGTCGGGCCGCGCAGCGACACCAAGGTCGTCGGCCAGGAGCTCCCCTACGGCTGGAAGGGCCTCGACATTGGGCCCGACACCGCCGAGGCGTTCGCGGCCACCATCGCCGGCGCCCGCACTGTCTTTTGGAACGGCCCGCTCGGCGCCAACGAGGACGAGCGCTTCGCCAGCGGGACGCGCCGGGTGGCCGAGGCCGTGGCGGACTGCCCGGGCTACACGATGGTGGGGGGCGGCGACAGCGCCATGGTGGTCGACACCCTGGGCCTGGCCGACCGCATCGACTTCGTCTCGACCGGTGGGGGAGCATCGCTGGCGCTCATCGAGCACGGCGACCTCCCGGCGCTCGCCGCCCTCCGGGCGGCGCCCAACGCCCCAGGCGTCAAGCCCCGCCGCTAGCCGCGTGTCGACCGCCGAGCCCGAGGCCGCGGGCGCACCCTCTCGCAGGCGGTCGCGCCCGGCCGCGCCGGTGCGCCGGGCCCTCGTCAGCGGTAACTGGAAGATGCACCACGACCACATGGCCGCGCTGCACCTCGTGCGCGACCTGGGCCTGCGGCTCCACCCGGCCGACCTCGCCCACGTGGAGGTGGCCGTACACCCGCCGTTCACCGACCTGCGCTCCGTCCAGGTGCTGGTCGAGGGGGACGACGTGCCGATCGCCCTCGGTGCCCAGCACTGCAGCGATCAGGACGAGGGGGCGCTCACCGGCGAGGTGGGCCCGCCCATGCTGGCCCGCCTGGGCGTCCGCTACGTCCTCGTCGGCCACTCCGAGCGGCGGCGGCTCTTCGCCATGACCGACCCGCTGGTCGCCAGCACCCTGCGGGCGGTGCTGCGCCACTCGATGATCCCCATCTGCTGCGTGGGCGAGACCGAAGAAGAACGGGACGCCGGCCACACCGAGCGGCGCCTGGCCGAGCAGGTCCGGGCGGCCCTGGACGGCCTGGAGCCGGCCGCCCTGGCGTCGCTCGTGATCGCCTACGAGCCGCTCTGGGCCATCGGGACCGGGCGGGCGGCCACGGCCGTCGACGCCGAGGACGCCTGCGGGTTCATCCGGGGCCTGGTGGGCGAGCTCGGGGGACCCGAGGCGGCGGCCGGGGTCCGGATCCAGTACGGGGGGTCGGTGACCCCCGAGAACGCGGCCGAGCTGGTGGCCGAGCCCGACATCGACGGCCTGTTGGTGGGCGGGGCCAGCCTCGAGGCGGGCCCCTTCCGCGACGTCATCGGCGCAGTCGACGGCTGCTACCGTTCCCTTGCCACATGAGTTGACCGCGCCCGCGAGCTGCGGCGACGCAGGTGAAGGAGCGTGCCGGTGCTGACCATCATCTATGTGGTCCTGGAGGTCATCACCGCGCTCGCGCTGATCTTCCTCATCCTCATGCACAGCGGCAAGGGGGGCGGCCTGTCCGACATGTTCGGTGGCAGCGTCGGGAGCGCCGCCGCCGGATCGGCGGCCGTCGAGCGCAATCTCGACCGCATCACCGTGACGGTGGCCGTCATATTCGCCCTCACCTCCCTCACGCTGGATCTTCGGCTGCAGTGAGTCGCCGGGGCCGCCCCCATGGGCGGCACCGGGCGGGGTGGGTCGGCGCGGCGAGCCTGATGGTCGCGCTGGTGGCCTCCGCCTGCGGGTCGGCGCCCTCCACCCCAACCGCCCCCGCCGTGACCTACGTGCCGGCCGTCGGCGGCACGCTGCGGGTCGGGGTGGACCAGGAGCCGACCGGGTGCAACCCCAACACCGTCACCGGCAACACTGCGGCCGACCGGCTGCTGCTCGAGCCGGTGCTGCCGAGCTCGTTCGTCGTGAGCGACGCCGGGACCTCTCAGTACGATTCGGCGGTCATCGTCCAGGCCGAGCTACAGAGCACCACCCCCGAGACCGTCGTCTACACGATCGACCCCAAGGCGGTCTGGTCCGACGGCGTGCCCATCACATCCGCCGACTTCATCTACGCCTGGCAGGAGCAGCGCGGCGTGGCCTCGGGCCTGCCGGCCGGCTCGCCCGACGTGGCCAGCACCGCCGGGTACGACGACATCAAGTCGGTGGTCGGCTCCGACAAGCACAAGACCGTCACCGTCGTCTTCAGCACCCCCTACGCCGACTGGCAGAGCCTGTTCAACGACCTCGTCCCCGCCCACGTGATGCAGCGCGTGGGCTGGTCACCGGCCTGTCACACCCTCGACCCCGCCATCGACCTCTCGGGCGGCCCCTACGTGCTCCACTCGGTCACGCCCGCCACCATCGTCCTCGTCCGCAACCCCAAGTGGTGGGGGCAGCCGGCCAAGCTCGACCGGGTGGTGATCAAGGAGGCAAGCGGCCCCACGCAGCTGGCCCGCTGGCTGCGCCAGGGCGCGGTGCAGGTGGCCGCGCCGTCCTCCTTCACCCAGGGCTTCCTCCAGTCCGTGACCAACATGCCGTATGTGAAGAGCCAGGTGAACGTCTCGTCCACCTTCTTGGAGCTCGAGCTGTCCACCATCGCCCCGGTCACCACCAACCCCGACGTCCGGCTGGGCATCGCCCACGCCGTCGACCGCCAGGCCCTCGTGAACCAGGTGGCCGGGTTCTCCGACATCGCCATAACCCCGTCGGCCAGCCACATCTACACCCAGGCCCAGGGCCCCTACCCGGGGAATCCCGCACTCGTGCCGATCAACGTCGGGCCGCCGACGACCACGACGCTCCCGCCCGGCAGCGCCGTCTTCCCGAGCGGGGCCGATCTCGCGTCGAGCGCGCGGGAGCTGACAAACGCCGGCTACTTCCGCGCCATCGGCGGGCCGTGGAGCGACGTCGCGGGCCAGCCGCTTACCCTCCGCCTGGTGGTCGACGGTGCCGACGCCTGGGCGGCGGCGACCGCCGACCTCCTCGCCGACCAGCTGACCCGGGCGGGGGTGGTCGTCGACCTCTCGAGCGCCCCCAGCGCGGCGGCCGCCGGGACCGAGCTCGAGGCCGGATCCGTGGACGCGGCGCTGGTGCCGCTCACCACCGGGCCGTACACGACGGAGACGAGCGCCTGGTACACGCCGCTGCTCGGATTCGCCGGCGAGTCCGGGTCGCAGGACTGGACGAACTTCGACTCGACGAAGGTGAACCAGCTGTTCACCCAGGCGATGCAAGAGCTGGACCCGGTGACCGCGCAGCCCTTCTACGCGCAAGCGGACCAGGTGCTGTGGACCGAGATGGTGGCGCTGCCCCTCTTCGCCGAACCGACGGCGCTCGCCTGGTCGGACTTCACGACGGGGATCGGACCCAACCCGTACGGACCCGGGCTCTTCTGGCAGCTCGATACCTGGGGACTGCAGATAGCCGAGCCGGTCAATTACGTGGGCACGCCGACGCTTCCTGGCTGATCGTCGCCGGAAGGGAGCGCTGGACGCTCGGGAGTAACATCGCCCGGACGCGCCGCGACCAGGAGCTGGTCGTCGGTCGCTCGTCGGAGTGGCGGAATAGGCAGACGCGCCAGCTTGAGGGGCTGGTGCCCGCAAGGGCGTAGGGGTTCAAGTCCCCTCTCCGACAC
>DATNIB010000058.1:0-11096 GCA_035604685.1 Acidimicrobiales bacterium
AGTTTGGTGATGGCGTGCCTGATCGAATCGTCGATGGACCCCGAGGTCACGCAGCCGCCGTCGAGGTGCGCGATCGGTACCGATGCGATGACCAGCGCCCGGGCGACGGCCAGGAGCTCGTGGCGGTCACCCATGACGACGGCGATCTCGGACGACGACCGCCGCGCGTGCTCGCTGACCCCCTCCGCCAGGGCGTGGCCGGCTCGGATCAGCTCGGTCGCGTCGACCGCCGTGCGCAGGCCCGTCGGCACCTCGAAAAGTTCGTGGGCCGCCGACACCTCGGGCCACGCCGCCGCGGCCACCTCGCTGACCACCACCGTGGGGCGGACCCCGCGGGCCGCCAGGGCGTCGGCCACCGCGCTGATGGCTCGGACATCGGCCCGGCTCGTCGAAACGAGTAGGGGGCGCCGCGGGGAGTTCATCGGTCGTTCTTGGTCATTGGGTCTGTTGCACTGTGCATGGTCGAGCCGACTGTAGACACCCGTGCCCGTCACGCGCGACAGGGACCCACCACAGGGCCGTTCCTCCAGACGTTCGGTCATCCCGACCCCCCGGGTTCGAAAACCACGAGCCCGGGCCGTGACCGCGCCCGGACCTGGGCGGGGGTAATGTCACGGTCGCCGGGGTCCGGGGAAGGCGCCTCCGTTTCCGCGGAGGGGCCCCGAGCACACTTCAGTCACTTGTCGGAGGATGCATGAACACGCGGTTGGCGGCAATCACGATTGCTGCTGACGCGTCGGTGCGTGACGCCCTCCGGGCCATCGACCGCGGCAGTGTCGGACTGGCCCTGGTTGTGCATGGGGGGCGCCTCGTGGGCACGCTCACCGACGGCGACATCCGCCGGGCGGTCCTCGGCGGCGCCACCCTCGACGACCGCGTCGAGACGTACGCCAATCCCGACTTCACGGCCGTCGACCCCGAGACCGACCGTTCCTGGATCCTCGACCTGATGCAGGCACGGTCGCTCCGGAACATCCCGGTGGTCGACGCCGGGGGCCGACTGGTGGGCCTGCACGTACTGGGGGAGCTGATCTCGGGCGAGCCGCGCCCCGAGCGAGCGCTGATCATGGCCGGGGGGCGGGGCAGCCGGCTGCAACCGCTCACCGAGGTCCGGCCCAAGCCGATGCTGGCCGTGGCCGGCCGGCCGATCCTCGAGCGGATCGTCCTGCACCTGGTGGGCTGCGGGTTCCAGCACCTGTTCATCTCGGTGAACTACCTGGCCGAGCAGATCGAAGCCCACTTCGGCACGGGTGAGCGCTTCGGGTGCCGCATCGAGTACCTGTACGAGAACGCGTCCGCCCCCCTTGGCACGGCCGGCGCCCTGGGGCTCCTGCCCGACGCGGTGCGGTCCGCCGAGCTCCCCCTGCTCGTGATGAACGGGGACCTCCTCACCCAGTTCTCCCCCGCCGCCCTGCTCGACCACCACGTCGCCCGGGGCAACGTCATCACCGTGGGGACCCGCGATTACCTGCACCAGATCCCATTCGGCGTCGTCGAGACCGACGGGGACAGGCTGGTGTCGCTGCGCGAGAAGCCCACGGAGGGTTGGCAGGTCAACGCCGGCATCTACGCCCTCTCCACCGGCGTGATCCGACGGATCGGGGCCGGCGCGGCTCTCGACATGCCCGAGGTCATCTCGGATTGCCTGGGCCGCGAGGAGCCGGTCGGCGCGTTCGCCGTCGAGGGGGAGTGGCTCGACGTGGGGCGGGTCTCCGAGCTCCGTCGGGCCCGCGGGGACGCGCCGTGACCTCCGGACCGCTGGCCGGCCGGACCGTCGCGGTGACCGGGGCGGACGGGTTCATCGGCAGCCACGTCGTCCAGCAGTGCCTGGGGGCCGGGGCCGAGGTCCGCGCCCTGTGCATGTACAACTCGCAGTCCTCGGTGGGCTGCCTCGAGGACCTGCAGGCACCGGAGCTGGATGCGGTGGACACCCGATTCGGGGACATCAGGGACCCCGACTCGGTGACCCGGTTCGTCGACGGCGCCGACGTGGTCCTCCATCTGGCCGCCCTCATCGCCATCCCCTACAGCTACGAGGCGTACCGGTCGTTCGTGGACACGAACGCCACTGGGACCCTCAACGTCCTCGAAGCCGTCCGCCGACACGGGGCCCGAATGGTCCACACGTCGACAAGCGAGGTCTACGGCACGCCCGACTCGGTGCCGATCGGGACCACCCACCCGCTGAAGGCGCAGTCTCCCTACAGCGCCACCAAGATCGCCGCCGACAA
Organism: Acidimicrobiales bacterium; assembly: GCA_035604685.1. Lineage (GTDB taxonomy): Bacteria > Actinomycetota > Acidimicrobiia > Acidimicrobiales > RAAP-2 > DATNIB01. The sequence goes on from DATNIB010000058.1 coordinate 2,232, forward strand.
GCTGTGCGAAGCCTGGGCCTGCTCCTTCGGGACTCCGGTGGCGATCCTGCGCCCGTTCAACACCTACGGCCCCCGCCAGTCGCTGCGGGCCGTGATCCCGACCCTGGTGGCCCAGCTGCTGAAGGACGCCGGGACTGTCCGCCTGGGCAGCCTGGCGCCGCGCCGGGACTTCACCTTCGTCGAGGACACGGCGTCGGCCTTCGCTGCCGCCGCTGCCGCCGACCTCGCACCCGCCGAGATCGTGCAGCTCGGATCGGGCCACGCGGTCTCGATCGGAGAACTGGTCGAGACCGCGGGGCGCGTCCTGGGCGTGACCCCGCGGGTGGTCGAGGACGACGAGCGGCTGCGCCCGGCTGACAGCGAGGTCGCCGTGCTCTTGAGCGATCCGACGTCGGCCCGCGAGCGGCTCGGCTGGTCCGCCACCGTCCTGCTCGAAGAGGGGCTCTGGCGGACGGCGGAGTGGATACGTCCGCTACTCGACCGCATCGACACCGAGCGGTACCACCGGTGAGCTCTCCAAGGATCGCCCTGGCCGCCCCGGACCTCGGGGCGGCCGAGACCGCCGCGGTCGCCGCCTGCGTCGAGTCGGGCTTCGTCTCCTCGGTCGGCCCGTTAGTCACCGAGTTCGAGGAGCGCTTCGGCGAGGCCGTCGGGCGGGCCCACGCCGTGGCCTGCTCGAGCGGGACGGCGGCCATCCACCTGGCCCTGGCGGCCCTCAGGGTGGGGCCGGGTTCAGAGGTGATGGTCTCGGACCTGACCTTCATCGCCTCGGCCAACCCGGCCCGGTACCTGGGCGCCGACGTCACCCTGATCGACAGCGAGCGGGCGACGTGGAATCTCGACCCGGCGCTGGTGGTGGACGAGCTCGAACGCCGGGCCGCCGCCGGAGAGCGGCTCCCGGCGGCGATCGTCGCGGTCGACCTGCTCGGTCAGCCGGCGGACCTCGGGGAGCTGCTGGTGGCCGCCAGACGTCACGGGGTCCCGGTGGTCGAGGACGCCTCCGAGGCGCTCGGCGCCCGTTGGACGAGCGGGCCCCTGGGCGGGCGGGCCGTCGGACGGGGCGGTGACGTCTCGTGCTTCTCGTTCAACGGGAACAAGCTCATCACCACCGGGGGCGGGGGGATGCTGGTCACCGACGACCCGGCGCTGGCCCGCCGGGCCCGGCACCTCTCGAAACAAGCGAAGGTGGCGGGCCTGGCGTACCGCCACGACGACGTGGGCTACAACTACCGGCTGACCAACCTGGCCGCCGCGCTCGGCCTGGCTCAGCTGGCGAGGCTGGACGAGCTCCTGGCCAAGAAGCGCGACATCGCCGCCCGCTACGACGCCGCCTTCGCCCAGACGGCCGACCTCGCCCGGCCACCTGACCCGGTCTGGTCGGATCGATCGTCCTGGCTCTACACGGTCCTGCTCGGGGACGAGGCCACCCGCGACCGGGTCTGCCGGTCGCTCAACGCGGGGGGCATCGAGTGCCGGCCCATCTGGTCGCCCCTGCACGAGCAGGCCCCCTACGCTCGATCACCCCGTGTCGGCACCGGGGTCGCCGAGAACCTGGGCGCCCGCGGCCTCTGCCTGCCCTCGTCGGCTGGCCTGGCCCCCCTCGACCAGGACCGCGTTGTCGCCGCCCTCGAGGCAGCCCTCTCCCACCCGGACTGAAACGCCGCCGGGCGGGGCCGCGCGTGGTCCCGAGCCCGACCGGTCGACCCCGGGGCGGCCGGGCCCGGCGCAGGCGCGCCTGGCCGGCGGTCAGGCGACCACTGACCCCTCGGGGAGTGGGCGGGCTAGCCCGGCCCGGACCGCCCGCTCGTGTTCGAGCGGTTCGAGCGCCCGCCCGGCGAGGTACAGCATCCTGACCTCCCCGCCGAAGCTCCGCTTGAATGCCAGCAGTGAGTCCGCCGGGTCGGTGGTAACCCCGCCGCCCAGGTTTACCTCGCACACCCCGGCCTGCCACAGGGCACCGAAGGCGTGCCAGTTGGCCAGCGTGGTCGCCCCAGCGGAGTCGCCCCAGCGTACGCTGTGCAGATAGGCGGACCTGGGTCCGTTCACCAGGTACAGCACGGCCGAGCCCCCGCCGGTCCCGATGCACTCGACCGCGACCAGTGCGTCGGCGGCGTGGGCGGCCAGCGCCTCAAAGTAGGTCGGGGTGAGTCGCCACCGCTCGGACGCGCCCCGCTCCTCCATGAGCGACGCGTACCGGGCGCCGAAGCGCCCAGCGGCAGCCGCGTCGAAGGGCACCACCGTCGCCTCGGACTCCCGTTCCGCCCGGCCGAGGTCGTAGCGCCGGCCCGAGGACATCTGTCGCCGGAGTTCGTCGGGGTCCGCCAGCTCGAGGACGCAGTAGGCCTTCTCCGGCCGCGCCCCCCACGCGTCGAGGACGGGCCGGGTGGTCGAGCTCCACGGGCTGAACACGGTGACCTCGCTCACCACCCGCTGCGTCCGGAGCAGCGCGTCGAGCCCTGACCGGGCGGCGGCCGCGTGCCGGTCCCCACCCGACAGGTGCGGACCGCCGTAGTCCGCGGAACGGGCCAGGCCTCGGTCGCCTGCGGCCGGGGAGACCACGAGGACGGCCGAGCACTCGAAGCTGGCTCCCCGAACGGACGCGATCGCCGGCTCGGCCCCGGACGCGGTCCGCAGCGCCCGCAGGTACCCTGGGCCGGCGAAGGGCTCGGGGGGTAGCGATCGCAGCCGCGCCTCGAATCCCGGGTCGGCCTCGGTCAGGAACGAGAGCGCCAGGTCACCCAAGATCGCTCCATCGGAGCCGCTCGCCGGTGGCCAGGTCGCGCACCGGGGAGCGGCCGACCGCGGCGTCCCGCTCGTGGGCCGGGATCCCGTCGAGCAGGGGGCGCTTCGGCTCGATGTCCTGGCGACCCAGCACCGAGCCGGCGGCCAGGTCGTGCGTGACGTAGAGCGCCTTTCGCACCAGCGAGCGGTTCTCCGCCTCGGCGTCGACCCCCGCCGATCCCCCCAGCGCGTCCTGCACGGCGCGCAGCTCGTCGACCCACGCCGCCGCGTCGGCGAGCGGGAGGGAGGCCGTGTGGTCGGGCCCGGGCGCGGCGGGGTCGTGGGTGACGTGCTTCTCCACCGTCACCGCCCCGAGCGCCAGTGACGCCACGGCCGCCGCCGACCCGATCGTGTGGTCCGAGAACCCGACGGACCGGCCCGGCGCCATCTCGGACAGGTGGCCGACTCGGCGCACGTTTGCCGAGGCCAGCGGGGTCGGGTATGCCGACACGCAGTGCAGGACGGTCAGGTCCTCCACCGGTTCGAGCTGGCGCAGGATCCAGCCGACCTCCTCGTCGGTGGCCATCCCGACCGAGAGCACGACAGGGAGAGACGACGCGGCGACCGCGTCCAGCAGCCAGGGGTTGTCGGCGTCTCCGGACCCGACCTTCACGAAGTCCGGGCGCAGGGTCAGGACGTCGGCCAGCGCCCGCTCCCCGTCCGCGGTGCAGGCGAAGTCGACCCCGAGCTCTGCGGCCAGGTACCGCAGCTCCGCCAGGTCCGCCAGCGCCAGCTCGAGGGGGCGGAGCAGCGCCCGCTGGTCGACGGCAGCCTGGTTGGGCGCCGACGGGACCGAGGCCGAGAGCAGCTCGTCTTCGATCCAGTACTGGAACTTGACGGCGTCGAAGCCGCAGGCGGCGGACCAGCGCACCATAGCGGCCGCCCGCGCCGGGTCACCGTCGTGATTCACTCCGATCTCGGCAATCAGGTAGGGCCGGCGGCGTGCAGTCACTGCGCACCCGCCAGCAGCCGGGCCCGGGCCATGTCGGACGGATCGTCGATCTCGAGGGCGCGCCGCTCGGGGACCGGCGCCAGGGCGATGGGCTCCGCGACGAACGGCCCTCCGGCTGCCACCCGCTCGGTCCACGTGGCGAAGGCGTTCCCCGACGGCAACCACAGGGGGGGTAGCTCCTGGGTGCGCAGGGCGGAGAGGAGCGGCGCGGCGGCCCGCGCCAGCCCCGGCTCGTCCTCGATCAGGAGGAAGCCGCTCTGGGCTGGGACCCGGACCGCGGTGAGGGAGCTGCGCGCTCCCGGCGTGTCCCGCAGCGCCCGCACCACGGCGCGCAGGTCGTCGGCCTCGGTGAAGGGCGAACTGGGCTGGGCCACCACCACGATGGCGGCGCCCGGGGGCGCCCAGGTGCGCACCGCGTGGACCACCACGCCGTCCATGGGGGCGCGCTCGGTGGCCAGGTCGGCGGGCCGCAGACCGGGCACCCGGGCCCCGGCCGCGCGGGCGATGGCCGCGTAGTCCTCGCTGTCGGTCGAGACGACAACCGACCCGAAGGCCTCGAGGGCGGTGGTGACCGCCCGCTCAAGCAGGCTCCGCCCCCCCACAACGGCCACGTTCTTGCCCGGGACCCGAGTGCTCCCCGCACGGGCCGGGATCAGGCAGACGACGTCGTCGTCTTTCACAACGCCAGCACCAGCCGCCCCACATGCGAACGGCCGGCGTCCCGTACGACGATCCCGGGGCGTCGCCGGCGCGCCAGGAACAGCGCGAACGCTGGGGGGGTGAGGTATTGGATCTGCACCATCAGCCGGTCCTCGGCCCCGGAGTCGATCCGCGCCCCGAAGTGCAGGCACGTACTGGTGTCGACGAGCAACAGCCGGCCGGGTGAGCCGGTGAACGCCGTGACTTCACCGGGCGCCACCACCGAGGCCACGCGATCGTCGGGGACACGCAGGCTGCGCCCGCCGTAGCGGTAGTGGACCGCCTCTTTCACCTGGCGCGACGCCCGGGCCGAGAGCAGGGTGAGCGGGCCGTTCGCCTCGGCGACCTCCGAGCACAGCACGAAGACCTTCACCTGGCGGAGGTCGTCGTGATCGCAGTGGAACAGCTGGCTGCCTCGCGTCGGGCCGGTGATGGCCGAGGCCCGCATGATCTGGATGCCGGCCAGGATGGGCACCATCCCAAGGTAGGCCGCCGCCGTCGCCAGCAGGCCCTCGTCGAGGGCAAAACGGGCCAGCGCGGACGTGGTCGGGAGGCCGTCGAGCCTCGTCCCGAAATCCTCGGGCTCCTTAAGCACCTTCGGGTCCGAAGCGGTCGAGGCCCGCCGCACGGTCTCGGACACGACATCGCCCAGGTCGCCGAACTCGCGGTCGCAGATGACGAATCCGGCGTCCGGCGGGATGCGGACGGGCGGCTCGGGCAGTTCGGCCAGCGCGGCACGGCGCTCGGCCATCTCGCCGGCGCGCAGCCGGGCCAACGCGTGCCAGTACACGGCCCTCCGCCGGTCGTCCCCGCCGACGGCGAATACCGCCCACTTCACACGTTCGCTCAGGCCCTGCACGTGGGAACGGATGCTCATCTGTCGGCGGACTCGGACACGGACGCATCGTATCGAAGGCGTGGCTGTGGCCTGGAGGGTTCCGCTCGCGAATCGGAATCTGCTATGCCGGAGTGGTGACGAAGGACCTCGAGCCGGCCCCGGCGGTGAACCCGGAGTTCCGCACCTACGTCGACGCCGCCGGCCACCAGTTCGAGTACGCGCTGATCCACCACCGTGGGTCCGACGGACTCGTCGTCCATCTCAGCGCGTTCTTCGGACCGGACGACCGGCACCGGGTCAACCGGGACCAGCACCTGGGCTACTTTCACCGTCTGCGGATGCTTGGCAGTGACTCCGCCCACGACTGGCTCTTCCTCTGCGACACGTTCGGCGCCCACCACAACGGGACCTACTACTCGGGGGAGGCCGGCGACCTCTTCGTGGAACGGGCCATGCTCGAGATCGTGGGTACGGTGCTGGCCGAGCGCGGCCACGGGCCCGAGCGGGTGGTCACTGTCGGCTCGTCGGCCGGCGGCCACGGGGCGCTCGTCCTCGGGCTCCGGCTCCATACGGCGGGCATCGTCGCCATCAGCCCCCACGTCGACCTCGACGTGGCGGCCCGGCTGTGCGGCCGCTACGACGAGGTCGCCTTCGCCTGCGCCGACGGCGACCCGGCCTCCCCGGGGAACTACCCGGTCACGCGGCGCATCGGCACGCTTCTCGGCAGCTGGCCACCGGACAGTGAGCTGCCCCGCCTGTTCGTCCAGACCGTCCGAGACGACGTGGGTGTGTACGGCGAGCAGGTCCTCCCGTTGGTCGAGTCCTGGCGGTCGCACGGCGGGGCGGTCGAACTAGACGTGCGGGTGACGGGGGGCCACGACGCCCAGTACGCGACCCGCCCGCTGCTGATGGACGCTGTCGCCCGGATCCTGGCCGGACGGCCCATCGACGTCGGGAGCTACCAGGACGATCCGGCCTTCGCCGCCACCGTGCTGCGCCGGCCGTTCTCACTTCGGTTCCGGCGCCGGCTGCGCCTGCGCACGCGCTACCGGGCCCTGGCCCGGCGGCTCGGGCGCCCGGGAGCCCCCCTGCACTGAGGACCGTCCGGCGCTGGCCGTCGGGGACGGTCGCCGGGCGCCGGTAGCCTGGGGCCCCGACCCCAGGACGCGGAAGAGCACGTGACCGCCATGCTGGCGAGTGAGACCAGGCTCACCCGCGAGGCCTACGACCGATTAGATGGCGTGTAGCGGAACCCCCTCCGCTCAATACTCAGTGCGTCACGCTGGACGCACTGAGTATTGACAGGAGCTGGAGGAGGTCCCCATGCCGATCGTAGGAGGGCTGGACATTCACCGGGCGCAGATCACCTTTGACTATGTGGATCTGCGCACCGGCGAAGAGACCTGGGGGTGATCCGCCCCGCCATGCGAGAGGAGTTTCGGTGTTGGCTGGGCCAGTTCGGCCGCAAGCAGGCCGCCTTCGCGATGGAGGGCACCTCCGGGTGGCGCTTCGTCGTCGAGGAGCTCGAGGCGGCGAAGATGGAAGCCCATCTGGCCGAACCGGCCGAGACCCGAGCACGACGCGGTCCTAAGCGGCGGGCCAAGACCGACCGGGCCGATGCCCGACTGCTTCGGGACCTGCTGCTCGTCAACCCGCCACACCGCGCACATATCCCGCCGACCTTGCCCACGAGCGTGATCGGGGCGCCGTCAGGGTCAAGGTCGTTCGTCCGTGGGGCCCTCCACCATGACCCCACCGTCGCCCGAGGAACCAACGCGCCCGCAAGGCCGTCCGCTGTTACCTCACTCAAAAAGGAAACCCAGCGTTTAAGCGGTCTTGACGGGGGTCTCCGCTACAGATAAGCGCACATGTCGCTCCGATGGAAGCCATATTTGGCGACAGGGCCACATCCCGGCTCACTAGCTCCGGATAGCACCCGTCTTTCCCGTAGCTCCCTGTTTAGCCCCCAGCGATCCCACAAACGATGCGATTCGCGGGAGATACCAGCTCTAATCAGGACATTGTGGGTGGTGGTCGGGGAACCCGTTGGCGTTGGCGATTTCCACCCTCGGCGATCGACTGTCCAATGCGCCCCGTCCAGTTCCGGTCACTCCCGGATCGTTGACCGCCCCGCCTTCATGAATTCAGGCTCGGGGGAAGCCGTGTGAATCGACCGATCCGTCGACATACCGGCTGCACGTCGCGCACGGCATCGGCGGCCCCTCGTAGACGTTGACCCGGTCGCACTGCTCCAGCCCGCCGCCGCAGGTCACGAAGGTCACCCGCGCGCCCCTGACACGCAGCGCCTGGCCCACTACCGCCTCCCGTTGGACGTGGGCGGCCCAGTCGCGCGGGGTGAGGATCGCGGCCCGCTTGCGGGTGTGTGGCCCGAGTGCCGCGCCCTGCCGACGCAGTCCTCGGGCCACCACCTGCTCGAGCGCCAACCTCACCTGGCGGAGACCCAGGTGCAGGCCTTTGAGTGCGTATTCACCAAGCCGGTCTGTCGCGGCAGCGGACTCATCGGTGGCCCACTGGCCTACTGTCAAATCCCCGCCCGGTGGCGAACCGCCACAGCCCGGTCCAGAATCCCATGCCATAGGACCAGTGGCAGACCTCGAAGACGGCGAACACGCGATGCGGCGCTACCCCCGGATCGGCACCCAAGCGCAACGCCGCCGCCGCGCACAACAATCCATGGCCTACCGGGATCGCTGCCCGTCTCCAGCGGCGCCCCATTATGGCGGCTGTTACCGATGCAAGCACGAGAGCCGCCGGTGCGAGGGGCCGCCACGTGGGAAGGCGGCCGTGCTTGGCCAGAGTCGAGGCCTTTGCGAGTCCGTAGTTGTGGTACTGGCGGGCCAGAGCACGCGGTGTTTCCCGGGGAAAGTACCACGATCGGATGCCCGGATCCACAATTACCCTTCCGCCTGCGTTACGGATCCGGAAGTTCAGTTCCTGGTCCTCGGCGGCCCACTGGAGCAGAGTCTCGTCGTATCCTCCGAGATCCTCGAGCGTCGCGCGCCACCAGCAACCGAGGTAAACCGTGTCCGCCTCGGTGCGGCGGTCCGCGTAGTGGAACACCCCGGGCCCGATACCCCAACGCGATGAAGTCGCGACCGCCACGGCGCGTCCAAAGTTCGTCGTACCCACCGCACGCATCGGCCCGCCAACGTTCTCGGCCCCGGTCTCGAGCAGGGTCATGACGCACCAGCGAACGTAGTCGGGCGCGTACAGCGTGTGGGCGTCGGCGCGACAGACGATCTGCCCTTTTGCCACCCCGATCCCGACGTTCATGGCGGCTGCCGCCGTGACGCGAGGGTTGTCGATGGCTCGGACCCGAGGATCGCCGGAGCACGCCGCAATCGCCACGCTGCCGTCGCTGGATCCTCCGTCGACAACCAGGATCTCGAGGATGTTCGGATAGTCCTGCCTGACCAGCGAGTCTAGGCAGTCGCGGAGGTAATGCCGTTCATTCAGTACTGGCAGGATTATCGAGACGGGAGGAAGGTCGCCGGGACCGCCGGCCGACGTCGGGATCATTTCGGGACGGGTCGTCCCACCCTCAGCCACCGGTCAGATGGCAATGGGAAACGTG
>DATNIB010000059.1:0-56456 GCA_035604685.1 Acidimicrobiales bacterium
CTATGAAGGCGGCCGGCGTCGACAGCATGGTGGCCGAGATCGACGGGAACACCGAACTCGCCCTCATCACCGCCGGCGAGCAGACCGGGATCAAATGGAAGTACGTCGTCCTGGCCACCGGGTACGGGTCGCAATGGCTGAACAGCGCGACGGCGGTGGCCGACAGTCAGAAGCTGTACTTCGGGGTCCTGCAGACCCCGGTCGAGCTGCACACGCCGGCCACCATCGCCGAGCAAGCCGCCTTCAAGAAGTACGCCGGCTTTACCGGGGTCCCCGACTTTGGCTGGTCCGAAGGATGGGAGTCCGCAGGCCTGTTGATCGAGGGTCTCCAGGTCGCAGGGAAGAACCCGACCCGCCAATCCTTCATCACCAACCTCCGCAAGGTGACGAGCTGGAATGACAACGGGCTGCTCTCCGTGCCGATCAACTTTGAGCACACCACGACGCCAGCCACGAAGTTGTGTGGGTGGACCGTCCAACTGGTTGGGCATAAGTTCGTCCCGACCTCGACCGTGCCAGCCTGCTCGAACCTGGTCCCGGGAACATGATCACCCGGGCCCAAGAGCACTAAGGAGATCGTCGAGACCTGGGCCTCCGAGACCGCGCCCATCTCTGGCTCAGGACCTGACCATGGGAGAGGGTGACTGATGGGCGACCACGAGCCACGTGGACCAGCTGGACAACTCAGGCGCCCCCTCCTGAGCGCTCTTCGATCTCAAGATCCGAACACGCCGTGTTGAGATCAGCCTGCCGACTGCAGGCGTCGCTTGGCTCCGGATAAGAGGCCCCGACCGGCCCCGGCCCATCTCGGGTAGCCACAACCCGACGTCGCCCGAATTCCGTTTGCACATGGCAAGATTCGTTCGTGCGGCGAAGTGGCGTGGTCGTCACACTCGGGCTGACAGTGGGCACCCTGCTCTGTGGGTGCGCGCGGGCAACGAATGCGTCCGCGACGCACCATCCCCGATCCACACCGACGACGGCTTCCTCAGTTGCAACGAGTGGTTCGACGAGCACCGGGGTACCAGCCCCAACTACCTCGACGAGTACCACTTCACCGTCGGGACCACCGGTAGTCCTCGCTGGCGACGGCGTAGCAACCGTGGAGTTTGGGCAGAGCCAATCCTCTGCCATCAACGGCCTTGACCAGATATTGGGCAGCCCGACCAAAGGACCGATCGATATGACCGGTAACTGCAACATCGACGCGGCCGAACAATGGTCCTCCTTGACCGGATATTTCGAGCAAGGTGCGTTCGTTGGTTACATCACTGGGGCTGCCAATGGTGAGTCGCTTCCCCGTGGGAACCTCGAGACTGCGATGGGTCTCCGTCTCGGTGACACCACCACGCAGGCCGAACAGCTCTATGGCTCGGCGTTCCAGACTTCTCCCGCGCAAGGTGGGAGCTGGTCGGTGACCACTCCCAAAGGCAAGCTCATCGGCAACTTGAGCGCTGAGCTGAACCAACCTGGACCCCCTCCTACAGTCGCCTCCATCGCGGCGGGCGACGTCGGTTGTCCGGCGGTCACGCCTTGACGGCGTGTGATTCCGGTGGTTGTCGCCACGGTCCAGCTGGAACGGCAATCTGCGCGACTCGTAGGAGGTCAGGGGAAGTAGCGGACCCAACCTCCTCGGCGAGTTGCCCCACCGCGACAGCTTCGGCGGCCGTCTAGGTCGCAGCGGTTCCGCCGGTCAAGCAGGAGCGCGGCGGTTCGTCGCCGCCTGGACAAAGCTGTTGGCGATGCCCTGTCCTCGCGCGGCGAAATCCTCTCCGACGGCCGATCGACGGTCGGAAACGGCGCAGGCCGCATGAACGCGAGCCGGGAGCTCGAGGACCGCCTGCGTGCCATCGTGGGTGCCGAGCATGTCCTGGTGGATCCAGACGTCGTCGCGAGCTACTGCACCGACTGGACGGGCCGATTCGTCGGTTCCTCGTCGACCGTCGTCCGCCCCGCCTCGACCGCCCAGGTGGCAGACATCGTGTCGCTCTGCCGGCGCGAGGCGGTCACACTCACGCTGCAGGGCGGCAACACGGGTCTCTCGGGCGGCGCGGTCCCGCCACCCGGTGCATTGGTGTGCAGCCTTCGTCGCTTGCGCTCGATCTCCGAGGTGGACCGACAGTCCGGCCAGCTCACCGCAGGCGCGGGTGTCACGATCGCCGACGTCCAGGCGCGCGCCGAGTCGGCCGGCTGGGCCTACGGCGTGGACTTCTCGAGCCGGGACAGCGCGACGGTCGGCGGATCGGTCGCCACCAACGCGGGCGGCCTGCGGGTCCTGCGCTACGGCGACACCCGCGCCCAGCTGGTCGGGATCGAAGCGGTGCTCGGCACCGGCGCGGTGGTGTCACATCTGGGCGGGCTCACCAAGGACAACACCGGGTACCACCTGCCCTCACTCCTGTGCGGGAGCGAGGGCACGCTCGGCGTCGTCACTGCGGCGCGGTTGCGCCTCGTGCCGAGAGAGACCGAGCGCGTGGTCGCCCTCCTCGCGTTCGACGACGTGGCCGCCGCGGTGGCGGCCGTCGGCCGGTGCCGGTCGGCGCTGGCCTCGCTCAGCGCGGCCGAGCTCTTCTTCGCAGAGGGGGTGGCGCTCGTCTGCCGCTCGTTCGGCCTGCGGCCGCCCTTCGCCGCCCCCCACCCCGCCTTCCTCCTGGTCGAGGCCTCCGGAACCACCGATCCGTTGGCCGGGCTGTCGGCCGTCGTCGACTCGCTGGTCGGCGTCGCGGACGCGGCGGTGGCCAGCGACGAATCGCGCCGCGCCGAGCTCTGGCGCTACCGCGAGGCCCACACGGAGGCCATCGCCACCGTCGGGACGGCGCACAAGCTGGACATCACGGTGCCGGCCGGCGCCATGGCCGACTTCGTGGCCGCGGTCCCGGGCGTGGTCGACGCCAGCTGCCCGGGCGCCCAGACCTGGTTGTTCGGGCATGCGGGCGATGGCAACGTCCACGTGAACGTGACCGGCGCCCCGCCCGGGGAGGAGCGGGTGGACGAGGCGGTCCTGCGCCTGGCGACCGGCCTCGGCGGCAGCATCAGCGCCGAGCACGGGATCGGCCTGGCCAAGGTGCAGTGGCTCGCGCTCAGCCGCTCGCCCGCCGAGATCGCCGCATTCAGGGCCATCAAACGCGCCCTCGATCCAGACGGGATCCTCAACCCCGGCGTCCTCCTGCCGACCGACCCCGAGGCGCTCAGTTGAGCGCTCGGCTCCCTCGTTGGGCCCGCATGGCGGTCGCGAACGCGTCGGCGCGCGCCTTGTAATTGGTGAACTGCCCGAAGCTCGGGGCCCCGGGCGAGAGGAGCACCGTGGCGTGGCGCGGCACGGCCCAGGCGAAGGCCGTCGCCACCGCAGCCTCCAGGTCCGCGCGGTCAGAGACGGTGACGCCGGCGCCGGCGGCGGCGATGGCCGCGCCGATGCGCGGGCCGTTGGCGGGCAGGGTGACGACGAGGGTCGGCTGGGCGCGCCCGCGCAGGTGTGTACCGAGCTCGGCGTAGTCGATCCCGCGGTCCTGGCCCCCCACGATCAAGGCCACCGGTCCGGTGCCGTAGGTGTCGAGCGCCGCAATGACGGAGAGCGCGTTGGTGGACAGGCTGTCGTCGACGAAGGCGACGCCGTCGACCACCCCGATCGGGCAGAGCCGGCTGTCCAGCGGCTCGAAGCCGGCGGCGGCGGCCGCCAGGGCGCGATCGTCGTCGGCCGCCGCCACGCCGAGGGCCACCAGGCAGGCGCGGGCGATGAGGGCGTTGCGGCGGTTGTGGGCGCCGGCCAGTCCGAGGACGCCGGGCCACGTGTCCTCGGGCGAGTCCGCGGCGCCCACCCAGCGAACCTCGGGAGAGAGGGCGCCGGCCCGGGCGCGAAGCTCGGCGCTGTCCCCGTTGGCCACGGTGAGGGCGGCCCCCGGCTGTGAGCAGGCCGACAGCTTGTCCCGGTAGTAGGTCTCGGTGTCGCCGTGCCAGTCCAGGTGGTCCGGGTGCAGCGCGGTGACCGCCACCACCGGTGGAGAGACGGCGAGGTCGGTCGCCTGGAAGCTCGACGTCTCGACCGCCCAGAAGTCGTAGTCGGTCCCCACCTCGGGGTCGTAGGGGAGGCGGCCGATGTTGCCGGCCACGAGGCAGCGGTAGCCGAGGCCACCCAGCAGATGGCCGACGATCGCAGTGGTCGTGGACTTCCCCTTGGTGCCGGTGATGCAGACCACGCGGGAGCGGTCCGCCTCCTGCAGCCAGAGCCCGAGGCCCCCGACCACCGGCACCCCGCTCGCCTCCAGGGCCGTCACCTCGGCCCGGTACCGGCTGATCCCGGGGGTCTTCACCACGACCTCGCACCGCGCCAGGGCCTCGAGCCCGCCCTGGGTCGTGGCCAGCACCGGGAGCCCGTCGACCGCCGGGGCCGCCGGCCAGTCGTCCACGAGCGTCGGGACGATCCCGTCGGCCCGGAGGCGGCGCAGGTTGGCGCTGCCCTCGACCCCGAGCCCCCAGAGCCCGACGGTGCTCCGGGCCAGGTCAGACCAGGAGATTGTCGGTCGCGTAGGCATCGGGGATGGCGTGGCCGCCGACGGGGGCCAACAGGCGCTCGATCTCGACGGCCGACGGGGCGGGGGTCTCGGCGGCCAGCGCCTGGAGGAGGGTGAACGCCGCGCGGTCCTCCCGGGCTGCGGCCAGTGCCAACGCCGCCCGGCACTCACCCACGTCGCCCACGCACTCGAACGGCTTGGTCGCCACCGTGCCGAGGAGCGCCCGGAACCGGCTCGCGAGCTCCGGGCGTTCGAGCGGCTCGCGCCCCCCGAAGATCTCGGCCAGCGAGGCGGCGGGGAGGAAGGGGGCCAGGATCAGGTCGATGAAGCAGCACTTGTCGCAGATCCCGCACCAGTGCTCGAGGCGTCGGGCCGGGTCGGTGGCGAACGCCCGGTTGCAGCTGTGGAACACCCGGTGGTACTTCGGCAACGACGCGAAACGGGCGGCGACGCGCAGCTCGGTGGAGGGACGGAGGAGCGAGAAGTAGCGGAGGCCACCGCCGAGGGCGTCGGCCAGCGCGTCGCGCAGCAGCCGCTCGAATTCGTCGCTCTTCGAGTACTGGTGGTTGACCGTCCGGCCGTCCACCTCGAGGTTGCCGAGCGAGGCCGACCACTCGTTGGACATCACGACGGCGTCGTGGCCGCCCAGCACGGCGGCCAATGCGGCGATCGCCGACAGGATGCCGGTGATGGGCACGTGGCCCAGCCGGAAGCCGAGCGCCCCGGCGCGCAGCAGCTGGGGGTCGATGGTCCGGTTGGCCCGCACGATCGGCAGGCCGGTCGCACGGGCGGCGCCTTCGATGGTGTCGAAGTGGGTCCCGCCCACGCTCACAACGAACAAGCGGGCGGCCTCGAAGCGGGCATGGACCTCCTCGGCGGTCACGATCGAATCGATGCCGCCGCCGAACGGCACGAGCGGGTGGTTCGCCACCGGTTGGTAGTCGACGGGGCCCCGGCCGGCCGCCCGTTGGCAGTGCAGCTGCAGGCCCGACAGGTCGAGCCCGTTGCGGAAGGCGAACTCGCCGAGGCCGTCGCGGTAGAAGTGCGTGAGCAGCTCCTCTTCGCGCAGGGTGAGCGCGGTGGCGCCGAGATCGACGACCGGCGGCGCCAGCGTCTTGTAGTAGGAGACGCCCGCCAGGAGGAAGAGGAGTCGGGCCGTCGCATCCGCGGCGGGCGTCGACCAGTTTCCCCCGCCTTCGAACACGATCTCCTCGACGAACCGGTACGAGGCGAGCGAGTAGTGGCAAAGGACCCGGTCGCGCCCCGAGTCGATCTCGTAGCCGTCGTAGCGGAAGCGGTCGGCCGTCACGGCAGGATCCGGGCCAGCAGCCCGAAGCGACCGCACGGGCGCGTCGCCCGGTCGCTGAAGAATGGGCCACCGGTGGAGAAGGGCGCAGTGTGGCTGGCCGACGCAGGGACCCCGGCGCGCTCGAGCAGGCACTGCACGGTCCCGGACAGGTCGAGGAGCCACCGGCCGGCGCCGTCGGGCGGGGCCAGTGCCGTCAGATCGGCGCCGAGCACCGCCCGCGCCGCGTCGAAGACCTCGGCGCCGACCTGGTAGCGCTCCTTGGCCACCCCCGGGCCGATGAATGCGACCATCCGCTGCGGGAGGGCGCCGAGGGTACGCATCGCGTCGACGGTGGTCTGCAGCACGCCCGAGAGGGCGCCCCGCCAGCCGGCGTGCGCGCAGGAGAGCACCCCGGCCTCGGGGTCGAACAGGAGGACGGGGATGCAGTCGGCCACCAGCGTGACGAGCACGATCCCCGGATCGCTGGTGACCAGCGCGTCGGTGTCGGCCAATGCGTCGGACGGATCCCGCGCGCCGCGGCCACGATGGGCCTCTCCGACGACCGCCGCCCGTGTCCCGTGGACCTGGGCACCGAACACGAGATCGTCGAGGTCCGCACCGAGGGCGGTCGCGGCGCGGCGGCGGTTCTCGAGCACTGCCTGGGGATCGTCCCCCACGTGGAGGGCCAGGTTGAGCGACTCGTAGGGGCCGGCCGAGACGCCGCCGGCGCGGGTGGTGACCACGGCGTCGACACCCACGTGCCCGAGGGCCGGCCAGGCGAGCACCTCCAGATCGCCCCGTCGCTCGAGCTGTGCGGCGCGATCGGCGGGGCATCCGTCCCCGTTGCCGACGGGGTTCCCGCTGCCCTGCGTCTCCACCGCAGGTCCCGTCCTCGCAGCAGTCATCGTGGCCACGTTAGCGATCCCCTGGTGGCGGCCCTCTGCCCGCCGCCCCCAGGTGAGGTCTGGGCGGTCAGGGGGATGGCTATGGTTCTTCCATGGCTGACCAGGCTCGATTCACCGAGCTCGCCATGGAGCACATGCCGGGGCTGTACAGCGCGGCCATGCGCATGACCCGCAACGCCGCGGACGCCGAGGACCTCGTCCAAGAGACGTACCTGCGTGCCTACCGGGCCTTCTCGACGTTCACCGAGGGGACCAACCTGCGGGCCTGGCTCTACCGGATCCTCACCAACACCTACATCAACACCTATCGAGCGGCCAAGCGGCGGCCGCAGATCGCGGACGTCGAGGACGTCGAGGACCTCTACCTCTACCGGCGCATCGGTCCGGGGGACGGCACGACCGGGCGGAGCGCCGAGGACGAGGCGTTGGACAGCTTCACCGACGACGAGGTGAAGGCGGCGATCGAGTCCCTCCCCGACGCGTTCCGCATCGCCGTGCTGTTGGCCGACGTCGAGGGCTTCTCCTACAAGGAGATCGCGGAGATCACCGACGTGCCCATCGGCACGGTGATGAGCCGGATCCATCGGGGAAGAAGGGCATTGCAGAAGGCGTTGCATGACTTTGTGGAGTCCCGCGGCCTGGTCGGCACAAGCCGGACGGCGGAGTAGCAGGAGGCCGAGTGGGTTCAACCGGGGAAGGCAGCTCGGACCTGGGCTGTGGCATGGACTGTGACGAGGCCGTCCGCCAGCTCTACACCTACCTCGACGGCGAGCTGACCGACGACCGGCGCCACGAGATCGCCGGTCACCTCGACGACTGCCGCCCCTGCTCCGGGGCGGCCGAGTTCGAGGCCGAGCTGCGCCACGTCATCGCCGACCGGTGCCGAGACCGGGTCCCCGAATCCCTGATCCGCCGGGTGGCCGAGTGCATCGAGGCGGAGCGGGCCGGCGGTTCGCCCGAGGCGCGGCGCGGCGTCGGTACCGGGCCCAGCTGACCCGATGACGGAGGCCGACGAGCCGGCTCCGGCCGTCATCGACTGGGCGGTGGCGGAGCGGGTCGCCGCCTGGGCCGCCAGCCGAACCAAGACCCCCCCGTCCTACCGGTGGGCCGCCATGCAGGCGGACTTCGACGAGCTGACCGCGCGGGCCGAGGGCCTGGTGGCCGAGTCCACCGGGCTCCAGCTCGCGGCGGGGCCCACCCGAGGGCTGGTCATCGATCGAGCCGGCTGGGTCCATGCCAACGTGGTCTCGTTCGAGCGGTTGCTGGGGCCGACGCTGCAGAAGGCGGCGGCCCGCAAGTCCCCGTCCGTCCTGGCCTCGCTCCCCCCCTGGGTCGAGAAGAGCGCCGCCGGCGTGGGCCGGTCGGTCAGCGGCGCCCAGCTCGGTCTCGTGCTCGGGTGGCTGTCGACCCGCGTGCTCGGGCAGTACGACCTCCTGGTCACCGACGAGCCCGACTCCGAGCAGGATGTCGTCTACTACGTGGGCCCCAACGTCGAGGCCATCGAGCAGCGGTTCGGTTTCCCCCCGAAGGAGTTCCGCCTGTGGCTGGCCCTCCACGAGGTCACGCACCGCTTCCAGTTCATGGCGGTGCCGTGGCTGGGCGCCCACTTCCGCTCGCTCGTGGATCAGGGACTCGAACCCCTGGGGGCGGACCCGCGCCGCATGCTCGACGCCGTGCGCCGGGCCGCCGACGAGATCCGGGCCGGCCGGAGCCCGCTCCAAGATGCGGGCATGCTCGGTCTCGTGGCCACGCCCGAACAGCTCGAGGCGATCCGGCGAATTCAGGCACTGATGAGCCTGCTCGAGGGTCACGGCGACGTGACGATGGACCGTGCCGGCGCCGAGGCCGTGCCGGGCGCGGAGAGGTTCGGCGCGGTGCTGCGGGCCCGCCGCGAGCAGGCCCGGGGCCCGGCGCGCCTCGTGCAACAGATCCTCGGGATCGAGGCGAAGTTCCGCCAGTACGCCGAGGGGGAGCGCTTCGTGCGATCGGTGGAGGAGTCCGGTGGCTCCCGGCTGTTCAGCCGCGTCTGGCAGGGTCCCGAGTGGCTCCCCTCCATGGTCGAGATCCGCGACCCGTCGCAGTGGGTGGCGCGCGTCGGCGGCACCGCGGCCCTCGCGGGGTGACGGTCCGGGACCGAGCGCGCGCGAGGCTGCCCGCCCCGGCCTGGCCGGCCGAGGTTCTCCAGTTGCTGGAGCGCTGCCAGTTCCCGCCCGCCGGTTCGCCGATCACCTGCGCGGTCTCGGGCGGTCCCGACTCGCTCGCACTCTTGGTGCTCGCGGCCGCGGCCGGATGCCGGGTCACCGCGGTCCACGTCGACCACGGGCTGCGACCGGGTTCGAGCGGAGAGGCGGGGGTCGTCGCGGCCGTCGCCCGACGCGTCGGCGCCGCGTTCTTGGCCGAGACGGTCCACGTCGCAGCGGGTCCCAACCTGGAGGCCCGGGCCCGGATCGGCCGCTTCTCGGTGCTGCCGGTGGACGTGGCGACCGGCCACACGATGGACGACCAGGCCGAGACCGTGCTGGCCAACCTGCTGCGTGGCGCCGGCCGCGACGGCCTGGCCGCCATGGAGCCCGGCCCGCGGCACCCGCTCCTTGCGATTCGCCGAGACGAGGCGCGCCAGGTGTGTCAGGTCATGGGCATCGTGCCGGTGCAGGACCCTTCCAACGACGACCCGCGCCACCTGCGCAACCGGATCAGGCACGAGTTGCTGCCCCTCTGTGCCGAGCTGGTGCAGCGGGATCCGGTGCCACTGTTGGCGCGTCACGCCGACGTGGCGCGGGACGAATCCGCGCTGCTCGACGACCTGGCCCGGTTGGCCGTGCCCGAGCCGAGCGACGCCCGGGAGCTGGCGCGGGCCCCCGAAGCGCTGGCCCGGCGCGCCGTGCGTCGGTGGCTGTGGGACACCTCGGAGGAGGTCGTCGCCGACCGGCATCCGCCGTCGTTGGCGGAGGTGCGGCGGGTGCTCGACGTGGCCGCGGGGCGTGCGGTCGGCACCGAACTGTCGGGTGGTCGTCGAGTGCGTCGGTCGCACGGACGCCTGCGGGTGGCCCGGGGTCCCTCCGATAAGGTGCGGCCGGTGAAGCCTGAAGAGGCGCCGGGGTGGGCGGCGCCCGACGTCGGACCGCCGATCGTCACGGCAGCCGAGCTGGCCGCGAAGGTCGCCGAGCTCGGCGCGGCCATCACCGCCGACTACGTCGACGACCCACCACTCCTCGTCGGTGTCTTGAAGGGCGCCATGATCTTCATGAGCGACCTCTGCCGGGCCATCGCGCTCCCCGTGGACGTCGACTTCATGGCGGTGTCCTCCTACGGCAGCGCGACCCGCACCTCGGGCGTCGTGCGCATCGTGAAGGACCTGGACGCAGATCTGGCCGGTCGCCATGTGCTCGTCGTCGAGGACATCATCGACAGCGGGCTCACGCTCAACTACCTGCGCCGCTACCTCCAGGCGCGCCGCCCGGCCAGCCTCGAGATCTGCGCGCTCTTGGTGAAGGAGGCAGAACAGCGGGTCGACCTGGCGTTGCGCTACGTCGGGTTCACCATTCCGGCCGAGTTCGTGGTGGGCTACGGCCTGGACGCCAACGAGCGGTTCCGCAACCTGGCCTCCGTGCACAGCTACCGCGGTGACCCCGGGGTGGCCCACCGAGCGACGGCCAGATGATCAAGGGATCATCGGTCGACGTGGCCCGCGTGGCGCGCGCGGTGAGCGAGCTGCTGGAGGCGATCGGGGAGGACCCAGAGCGAGAGGGTCTGGTGGCCACGCCGACCCGGGTCGCGGCCATGTACGAGGAGCTGTTCAGCGGGATTGCCGACGACCCGTCGCGCCACCTGACCGTCACGTTCGAGGCCGAGCACGACGAGATGGTCATGGTGCGCGAGATCCCGTTCGCCTCCTTGTGCGAGCACCACCTGGTGCCCTTCATCGGGCGGGCGCACGTGGCCTACATCCCCAACAGCGACGGCCGCATCACCGGCTTGTCCAAGCTGGCGCGCCTGGTCGACGGCTTCGCCCGCCGCCTCCAGGTCCAAGAGCGGATGACCACCCAGATCGCCGACGCCCTGGAGTCGGCGCTGGCGCCGCGTGGCGTGCTGGTGGTGGTCGAGGCGGAGCACCTCTGCCTGTCCATGCGCGGGGTGAAGAAGCCCGGCACGGTGACCGTGACCTCGTCTGTGCGCGGGCTCTTCCGCTCGGACCCGGCCACCCGGGCCGAAGCCATGCAGTTCATCCACGGCCGCTGAAGCGCCCTGGAGGCTCCGGCCGAGGCGCGCCTGCGCATACGCTCGGCGACATGTCCCGGTTGAGTGACACGCCGCCGATCGTCATGGGCGTGCTCAACGTCACGCCCGACTCCTTTTTCGACGGCGGCCGCTACCTGCTCCCGGCCGACGCGATCGCTCACGGGCGGACGCTGATCGAGGCGGGCGCCGACATCGTCGACGTGGGCGGGGAGTCCACGCGCCCCGGCGCCAGCCCGGTCGACCCGGACGAGGAGCTGCGACGCGTGCTGCCGGTCGTCGAGGCACTGGCCGCCGAGCCGGTGCGCGTGTCGATCGACACCACCAAGCGACCGGTCGCCTTGGCCGCGGTAGCCGCCGGAGCCACGCTCATCAACGACGTCTCGGGCACGCTCTGGCCGACCGCGGCCGAGCGGGGCGTCGGCTGGGTGGCCATGCACCGCCAGGGCTCCCCCGCTGACATGCAGCAGCACCCGTCCTACGGCGACGTGGTGGCCGAGGTGCGCGACGCCCTGTTGGAGCTCGCCGGCCGAGCGCGGGGGGCCGGGGTGCGCGAGCTGTGGGTGGACCCCGGGATCGGGTTTGGCAAGACGCGCGCCCACAACCTGGCCCTGCTCGGGCACCTGGCCAGCCTGGTGGACGACGCCCGCGCGGCGGGTGCCGCCGGTGTGCTGGTCGGGACCAGCCGAAAATCCTTCCTCGGCACCTTCGCCGACCCCGGCGACACCGATATGTTGGCGACGGACGAGCGGTTCGAGGGATCGCTGGCCACGGCCGTGTGGGCGATGACCCAGGGGGTCGGCATGGTCCGGGTGCACGACGTCCTGGCGACCCGCCGGGCGGCTGCGCTGGTGGCCGGTCCCGCCGCCGGACGCCCGGCTGAGGACCCTCGGGACGAGAGGCAGCAGGCGATGAGGGAGCGACGGTCATGAAGGGCAAGTGGGCGGCGGGGATCCCGCCGCGCAACTTCACCTGGGTCATTCGCGACCACCTGGCGGTGAGCGAGCGGCCCGGCGGGTTCGCGCCGAACCACCGGCGGGTGCGCAGACAGGAGGAGATCATCTGGTTGCGGGTGCAGGAGTTCAATCGCGTCATCTCGCTCCTCCCGTCTCCGCACAACCTGGCCGCCTACGAGGATGGCGGGTTGACCTGGGCCCACTACGCGCTGAGCGCGGGCGTCGACCCTCGCCCGGTGCTCGAGGAGTGCTACCGCGACCTACGCGACTCGTTGGCCGCCGGGCTCAAGGTGCTCATGCACCGCGACGAGCTCGGCGACCAGCTCATGGGTGTCGTGGCCGGATTCTTGGTGTGGTCGGGGCGCCTCACTTCGGGACCCCAGGCGGTGGCGACGGTCGAGCACATGATCGGACGCCAGATGGGCCCCGGCGGCCGGGAGCTGGTCGCCTCCGTCGTGGTGCCGCCGTCGCGCACCGGGTGAGCTCGAAGGACGACCTCGCGCCGCGTATCGAGGTGCGGGGGCTGCGGGTCCAAGGCGTCCACGGGGCGCTGCCCGCAGAGCGCGAGCGAGCCCAGCCCTTCGAGCTCGACCTCGACCTGTGGGGAGATGTCGCCCGCTCCGCCCTGTCCGACCAGCTGTCCGACACGGCCGACTACGGCGTCCTGGCCGAGTGCGCGGCCCGGGTCGTCCAGACGACCTCCTTCGCACTGCTCGAGGCGCTGGCCCACGCCGTGGGCAGTGCCCTGCTGGCGTTCGACGCGCGCCTCGAAACCGTGGCGGTGACGGTGCGCAAGCTGCAGCCGCCGCTCGCCCTCGACGTCGACACGGTCGGTGTCCGACTCGTCTTGCGGCGCGACTAGCCCGGCGGTGGTTCGGGCCTTCCTCGGGCTCGGCTCCAATCTGGGCGATCGCCGCGCGCAGCTGCGGCGGGCCGTCGAGCTCCTGGCCGCCGAGGGCGACCTGGTGGCCGTCTCCCCCCTCTACGAGACGGATCCGGTGGGCGGGCCCGCCGACCAGCCGGCCTATCTGAACCTGGTGGTGGAGCTGGCGACGAGCGCCACCGCGCGAGAGCTCCTGGCGCGCTGCGCCCGCCTGGAGGCGGACGCACAGCGGGTGCGCGCGGTGCGCTTCGGGCCCCGGACGCTCGACGCGGACGTGCTGTTGGTGGGCACCGAACGGGTAGACGAGCCCGACCTCGTCGTCCCCCACCCCCGCATGTACGAGCGCCGTTTCGTGCTCGCCCCGCTGGCCGACCTGGCGCCCGATCTGGTGCCGCCCGAGGTGCTGGCGGCGTCGGTGGGCGCCGTCGCAAACCTGGGTACACTGTGATCGTCAACGACTCCCATCACTGACGCGAACGGCACCGAGAGGGCCGGAACGCCGAAGGAGGTGCGGTGCAGTCCGTGCGTTTCATCGGCCCGGGAAGGGCCGGACGTTCGCTCGCCCAGGCACTCGGCTCGGCCGGCTGGGACGTCGTCGGCCTCCTCGGTCGGGACGATGACCAGACCGATGCCGCGTCGGGCGTGGATGTGCTCGTCATCGCCACCCCGGACGACGCCATTGGCGCCGTGGCGGCCTCGGTGCGTCCCAACCCGCGCTGCGTCGTCGTGCACCTGGCTGCGTCGCTCGGTCTCGGCGTGCTCGACACCCACCCGCGTCGGGGGGCGATGCACCCGTTGGTGCCGCTGCCCACCCCCGAGATCGGGGCCCGCCGGCTGGTCCAGGGCATCTCTTTCGCCGTGGCCGGCGACCCCGCGGTGTGCCGGATGGTCGAGTCCCTGGGTGGCCGTGCGCTGCACGTGGCCGACGCCGACCGCGCCGCCTACCACGCGGCGGCCTGCATCGCCGCCAACCATGTCGTCGCCCTCCTCGGCCAGGTCGGGCGCGTCGCCGGCACGGTCGGACTGGAACTGGACGCGTTCTTGGACCTCAGCCGGGCCGCCCTCGACGACGTGGGGCGCCTCGGCCCGATGCAGGCGCTGACCGGGCCGGCCGGCCGGGGTGACTGGGCGACGCTGGAGCGCCACCGCCAGGCGCTCGCCCCCGAGGAGCGTCCCGCCTACAACGTGCTGGTCGGCCAGGCGCTCCGCCTGGCGGCCGACGCCGCCGGCCGCACCGGGCGCGACGCCGGTCTCCGCCCGATCGAGCCGGCGCTCGTCCCCGACGTGCCAGCGGCGCCGTCGGTCGCCGTCACCGAGACGCTGGAGGGCTTGTCGGCCTCGCTGGAGGCGGCGCGCGCGCGGGGCGCCCGCGTCGGGTTCGTGCCCACCATGGGTGCGCTGCACGCCGGCCACGTCTCTTTGATCGAGCGGGCCGCCGCCGAGTGCGATGTCGTGGCCGTGAGCATCTACGTCAACCCGCTGCAGTTCGGGGACCCGAGCGACCTGGAGCGCTATCCGCGCGACCTCTCCGGCGACCTGGTGGTGTGCGCGCAGGCCGGGGCCGACATCGTGTTCGCCCCGTCGGTCCACGAGATGTGCCCGACCTGGCCCGCGCCGACCGAGACGCTCGTGTCCGTCGGAGTTGAGGCGAGGGACTGGGAGGGTGCGTCGCGTCCGGGGCACTTCACCGGCGTGGCCACCGTCGTGGCCAAGCTGTTCGCGGCGGCCGGCCGGTGCCGTGCCTACTTCGGCGAGAAGGACTTCCAGCAGCTGGCGGTGATCCGTCGAATGGCCGCCGACCTCGGGTTCCCGGTCGAGGTCGTCGCCTGCACCACCGTCCGGGAGGCCGATGGCCTGGCGCTGTCGAGCCGCAACCGGCGCCTCTCGCCCGCAGAGCGCGCCGCGGCCACCGCCCTCTCGCGGGCCCTGGCCGCCGGTCGCGCCGCCATCAGCGCGGGTGAGCGTCGACCCGCCGCGGTGGCGTCGGTCATGGAGGCCGTCGCCGCGGCCGTTCCGGAGGTCGGCCTCGACTACGCCACCGTCGTCGACGCCGAAGACCTGGTCGTGCCGGCGCGCCTCGACGGCCACCGCCCGCTGCGGTTGCTCATCGCCGCCCAGGTCGGTCCGGTGCGGCTGATCGACAACTGCGCGGCCGTCGTGCCACTGCGCGCCGACCTCGCGTCGCCGGTCGGCTTCGGCCTCGGCCGCCAGGCCTTCAATGCGGGCAACGACGTCGTCGACTCGCTGGCGGCGCTGGCCTATCCGGTGGGCGCCGTCGAGCGATGACCGCGTCGCCCGCCGGTCGGAAACCCGTGGCCGGCGCGTCGCCCGGACCCTTCGACGTGCTGGTGCTCGGGAGCGGGGTCGCCGGCCTGTCGGCCGCCGTCCGCATGGCGGGCGGGCGCGGCGGGGCGGGGCTGGCGGTCGGCGTCCTCACCAAGGGGGAGCTCTCCCAGACGGCCACCCGTTGGGCGCAGGGGGGCGTGGCCGCCGTTCTCGGCGGGGACGAGGACTCGACCGACCTCCACCTGGCCGACACGCTGGCCGCCGGCGCCGGCCTCTGCGACGTGGACGCCGTGCGGGTCCTGGTCGACGAGGGGCCGCTGCGGGTCCACGAGCTGATCGCCCTCGGCGCGGACTTCGACCGGGAGGCGTCGGGCAGGCTGGCGCTCGCCCGCGAAGGCGGGCACTCCCGCCCGCGGGTCGTCCACGCGGGTGGCGCCGCCACCGGCGCCGAGGTCGAGCGGGCGCTGGTCGACGCCACCCGGGACTCGGTCAGCGAGCTGCTCGAGCGTTGGTTCGCGCTCGAGCTGTTGATCGAGGACGGCCGGTGCTGCGGGGTGCTGGCCCTGGCGCCGGACGGGGCGCTCGTCGAGGTGCGGGCCACCAACGTGGTGCTGGCCACCGGTGGCGTCGGTCAGCTCTTCTCGATCACCACCAACCCGACCGGGGCGACCGGTGACGGGGTGGCCATGGCGTTGCGCGCGGGCGTGCCGGTCGCCGACGTCGAGTTCGTGCAGTTCCACCCGACCGCTCTGCACCACCCGGCCATGCCGCGCCCGTTGCTCTCCGAAGCGCTGCGCGGTCACGGGGCGCGCCTGCGCGACGCTCACGGCGCCTCGTTCGTCGACGAGCTGGCGCCCCGCGATGTCGTGAGCCGGGCCATGGCCGAACGCATGGCGGACCAGGGCGTGGAGCACCTGTGGCTGGACGCGACCGGGCTCGAGCAGTTCGCCGAGCGGTTCCCCACGATCGCGGCGTCCCTCGAGGGGATCGGGCTCGACCCGGCGACCGACTGGTTGCCGATCGCGCCGGCTGCCCATCACCTGTCGGGGGGCGTGCTCACTGATCTCTTCGGGGCGACGGCGCTGCCCGGGTTGTGGGCGGCCGGGGAGGCCGCCTGCACCGGCGTGCACGGCGCCAACCGCCTGGCCTCCAACTCCCTCCTGGAAGGCATGGTGTTCGGGGCGCGCCTCGCCGAACGGATCGCCTCGGGCGCGAGCGGCCCGTCGGCGACCGGGGTGCTGCGGGCGCTCACCGGCGATGCCGACCCCATCGGCTGTCGGCCGCTCAGGGTGCCCGCGTCCCGCGCGCCGGTCGGGGCGCCCGCCGCCGGGCGCGACGACGACCTCGACAAGCTGCGCGACCGCCTGCAACGGGCCATGACGGCGGGGGCCGGCGTGGTGCGGACTGCCGAGTCACTGCGGGGCGCCAGCGCGGTCGTCGACGAGGTGGCCGAGGCGCTCACCTCGTTCTCCGGCGCGCCGGCCGCGGAGCTGGCCAACCTCGTCGTGGTCGCCCGGGCCATCCTGGCCGCCGCCACCGCGCGCACCGAGAGCCGCGGCGCCCACACCCGCGCCGATTTCCTGGCGACCGATCCCAGCTGGCGCTGCCGGCTCGTCCAGGCCGACGAGCGCTGGCTGGCCGAGCTCGCCCCTTCGTCGTGATGGGATCCACTTGATGGGAGACGAGAGCAGCGACCTGCACCCGCCGTGGGGGGCCGTGCGCGCGGCGGTCCGGCGCGCCCTGGCCGAGGATCTGCTCCCGCTCGGGGACCTGACCGGCTCGCTCGTGCCCGAGGACGCCACCGGCGCCCTCGTGTTGGTGGCCCGTCAGCCGGGCGTGCTGGCCGGCCGGCGGTGCGCGGACGAGACCCTGACGCAGGTGGGCGGCTGCGCGGTCGTGACCTGGCGGCTGGCCGAGGGATCGGCCGTGGCCCAGGGGGAGCCGGTGGCGGACCTGGCGGGGTCCCTGCGCGGGCTGCTGGCGGCCGAGCGCACGCTCCTCAACTTCGTCGGCCACCTCTCGGGCGTGGCGACGGCGACCCGCCGCCTCGTCGACGCCGTGCACGCCGTCAATCCGGCGGTCCGGGTCCTCGACACGCGCAAGACGACGCCGGGGCTCCGGGCCCTGGAGAAGGCGGCCGTCCGGGCCGGGGGTGGCCACAACCACCGCGCCAGCCTGTCCGACGCCGTCTTGGTGAAGGACAACCATCTCGGGGCGCTGAGCATCACCGACGCGGTCCTGACCGCCCGGGACCGCTGGCCGGGCCGCCTGGTCGAGGTCGAGTGCGACCGCCTCGACCAGGTCGAAGAGGCATGCCGCGCCGGGGCCACGGCGGTCCTGCTCGACAACATGACCCCCGAGGAGATCGCCCGCTGCGTGGCGCTCGTGCGCGCGTCGGGGGAGCCCCGTCCACTGGTCGAGGTGTCGGGTGGGGTCACGCTGCACACGGCCGCCTCGCTGGCCGCGGCCGGTCCGGACTGTATCTCGTCGGGCGCCCTCACCCACTCGGCCCCGGCGCTCGACTTCGGCCTCGACCTCTCACCCGCCGGCGCCGCGCGAGGCTGACGCATGCTCCTCGCCATCGACGCCGGCAACACCGAGACGGTCGTCGGGCTGTTCGCGCTCACCGACGCCCAGCGCGAAGCGGTCACCAACGCGGACGGCGGCGTCGGGATCGGGGCCGAGGCGCACCCCTTCCACGGCCTCACCCACCACTGGCGCCTGTCGTCGGTGCCCGACCGCACGGCCGACGAGCACGCGGTGCTCCTCACCCAGCTGCTCGATCTCGAGGGCCTCGACGTCGCCGAGACCGTCACCGGGATCGCCGTGTGCTCGTCGGTGCCCGAGCTCACGACCACGTTGCGCCAGATGGCGGCCCGCTGGTTGTCGGACCGGCCGTGCGTGATCCTCGGGCCCGGCACGAAGAGCGGCATGCCGATCCTCTACGACAACCCCCGCGAGGTGGGCCCCGACCGCGTGGCCGACGCCGTCGGCGCCTTCGACCTGTTCGGCGGCCCGTGCATCGTGGTCGACCTGGGCACGGCCACCACGTTCGAGGTGATCTCGGCGGCCGGGGAGTACCTGGGGGGCGCGATCATGCCGGGGATCGCGGTCGGCCTCGACGCCCTCTACCAGCAGGCCGCGGCGCTGCGGCGGGTGGAGCTCGTCGAGCCGCGGGGCGTGATCGGGCGGACGACCGCCGAGTCGATCCAGTCGGGCGCCCTCTACGGCTCGGGCGCGCTGGTCGACGGGATGTGCCGCCTGCTGCAGTCCGAGCTGCGCACCGACGCCACGACCGTGGCGACCGGTGGGCTGGCCGAGCTCATCGCCCCCTACGCGCAGGCCATCGAGCACGTGGAGCCGTGGCTCACCCTGCACGGGCTGCGGATCGTCTATGAACGCAACGTGGGCGGCACCAAGTGAGCGGGGAGCCGGACGAAGCCCCCCGCCGGGGCGGGGGAAAGACCCAGCCCTACCGGTACGAACGGACCATGTCGGCGGCCGAGGTGGTCGAGCGGTTCGGCGCGCTCTCGCCTGGGGAGGAGTCCGGCGCCGAAGTGTCGGTGGCCGGGCGGGTGCTGCTCAGCCGCCCGCAGGGTCGGCTCGCCTTCTCCGAGCTGCGCGACTCGTCGGGGGCCATCCAGCTGTTCGCCCTGGCCGACTCGACCGAGGACTTCGAGGAGTTCAGCCGGCTCAACCTGGGCGACTGGATCGGCGCACGGGGCGAGGTCGTGCGGACCAAGCGCGGCGAGCTCTCGGTCAAGGTGACCCACTGGGAGCTCCTGGCCGCCACGCGGCGGGGCTTCGGAGACAAGTGGCGCGGGGTGACCGACGTCGAGACCCGCTACCGCCAGCGCGAGGTCGATCTGTGGGCCAACCCGAGGAGCCGCCAGATCCAGCTCAACCGCAGCCGGCTGGTGCGGCGCCTGCGCGAGCGCCTGTGGGATCTCGACTTCATCGAGGTCGAGACGCCGATCCTGCACCCCATCCCCGGCGGCGCGATGGCGAGGCCGTTCGTCACCCACCACAACGCGCTCGACATGGACCTGTACCTGCGCATCGCGCCCGAGCTCTATCTGAAGCGGCTCATCGTGGGCGGCTTCGAGAAGGTGTTCGAGATCGGCCGGCTGTTCCGCAACGAGGGCATCTCGCCGTTCCACAACCCCGAGTTCACGACCGTCGAGCTGTACCAGGCCTATGCCGACTACGGCGACCTCATGGTCCTCTTCGAGAACCTGGTGGCCGGCCTCGCCCGAGACATTGTGGGCACCACGACCCTCACCTACCAGGACCGGCCGCTCGACCTCACGCCCCCCTGGCGCCGCGCCACCATGGCGGAGCTGGTGGCGGAGGCGACGGGCCACGAGCTCACCGTGCACACCGAGCGCGACGTCTTGCGCAAGCACCTGGCGGCCGCCGGCGCGCCGCCACCGCCCGAGGAGTGGGGTCCGGGGAAGCTGCTGGCCGAGATCTACGAGAAGACGGCCGAGGGAGGGATCTGGGACCCGACCTTCGTCTATGACTACCCGGCCGAGATCTCGCCGCTGGCCCGGCGACACCGCAAGGACCCCGACCTGGTCGAGCGGTTCGAGCCGGTGGTGGTCGGCCACGAGATCGGGAACGCCTTCAGCGAGCTGACCGACCCCGACGATCAGCGCCAGCGCCTGGTGGAGCAGGCGCGGCGCGGCGCGGACGATCCCGACGAGACGATGGGCGTCGACGAGGACTTCCTGCGGGCCCTCGAGCACGGGCTCCCGCCGACCGGCGGCCTGGCCCTGTCGGTCGACCGGCTGGCCATGATCCTGTGCGACGTCCCCAACATCCGCGAGGTCATCGCGTTCCCGACGCTCCGTCCCGAGCGCTGACGCCGGGGAGCCTGGGCCAGCCGGACCGGCCCGCTACTGGAACTGGCCGTCGAAGAGGGAGTCGGTGAGCGCGGCCAGCCCGCTCGCCAACCGCCGGGAACGGACGCCCGCGGTGGCCGCCGCGGCGTCGGCCGCGTACCGGCGGCCGAAGGCGACGGTGTCGGCGATGCCCGACGAGGCGGCCACCATCGAGCGCGCCTTGTCCCGTTCGGGCTGGCCGAGGGCCTGACCGAGCAGGGTCGCCAGTTCGGGACCGACGTCGCGGTCCTCCAGGGCGCGCAGGACCGGGAGCGTATAGACCCCCTCGGCGAGGTCCTGTCCGGGCGGCTTGCCGAGCTCGTCCTCGCTCGACACCACGTCCATCACGTCGTCGCGCAGCTGAAAGACCATGCCGAAGCAGCGACCGAAGGCGGTCAGGGCCTCGACCTCTTCGGTGTCGCGCCCGCCAGTCAGCGCGCCGATGCGGCACGAGGTGGCCATGAGCGCCGCCGTCTTGCCGGCGATGGCGTCGAAGTACTGGTCGGCGGTGCGCGTGACCGAGAAGGCCGCGCGCACCTCGGCCACCTGGCCCTGGCAGAGCCGGCCGAGGGTCGTGGCCAGGAGCCCGGCGATCTCGGTGCCGAGGCCCGCCGCGATCTCGGCGGAGCGCGAGAGCAGGTAGTCGCCGGCCACGATGGCCACGAGGTTGCCGAAGCGGCTGTTCACGCTCTCCACGCTGCGCCGCATGGTGGCCTCGTCGATCACGTCGTCGTGGTACAAGGAGGCGAGGTGGACGAGCTCCACGGCGACCCCACCCAAGAGATCCGCCTCGCTGGCCGGATGTTCGCCCCCCGTGGCCGAGGCCAACGCCAGCAGTGGCCGCAGGCGCTTGCCCCCGGCCGCGATGAGATGGGTCGCCACCTCGTCTAGGAACGGGTCTCCGGCGCTCACTGAGCTCGTGAGCAGGGGTTCGATGCGCTCGAGGTCCCCTTCGAGCAAAGGAAGTCCGAGGACCGCCGCGGCATCCACCGTGAGCACGATAGGCGACGCCTGCGCACGAGGGACAGCCCACCCCCCGGCCCGATCGGCGAAAGTTTGGCCGCAATCGAGTCCGCGGCCGGTTCGGAGGGGTGCCCCGGGTACACTTTGGTCCGGACTGGAGGACGAGCCGAAACCGGAGGCGGTCAGTGTTCGAACGCTTCACAGACCGGGCACGAAGGGTGCTGGTGTTGGCGCAGGAAGAAGCGCGCCTGCTCAACCACAGCTTCATCGGGACCGAGCACATCCTTCTCGGACTCATCCACGAGGGCGAGGGTGTGGCCGCCAAGGCGCTCGACTCGCTCGGCATCTCGCTCGAAGCCGTGCGGGAGAAGGTCGAAGAGACGATCGGGATGGCCGGGACCGCGCCGAGTGGCTCCCCCCCGTTCACCCCCCGGGCGAAGAAGGTCCTCGAGCTCTCCCTGCGCGAGGCGCTCCAGCTCGGGCACAGCTACATCGGGACCGAGCACATGCTCCTCGGTCTCGTGCGCGAGGGCGAGGGCGTCGCCGCGCAGGTGCTGATCAGCCTCGGTGCGGACCTGGGCCGCGTCCGCCAGCAGGTCATCCAGCTCATGTCCGGCTACCAGGGCAAAGAGGCCGTGGGAGCGGGCCCCGGGTCCTCCGCCTCGGACACCCCCTCGGGCTCGCCCGTGCTCGACCAGTTCGGGCGCAACCTCACCCAGCTGGCCCGCGAGGGGAAGCTCGACCCGGTGATCGGGCGCGAGAAGGAAATCGAACGGGTGATGCAGGTGCTGTCGCGGCGCACCAAGAACAACCCGGCATTGATCGGCGACCCCGGCGTCGGCAAGACCGCCATCGTGGAGGGCCTGGCCCAGCGCATCGTCGCCGGCGAGGTCCCAGAGACCCTGGCCGGCAAGCAGCTCTACACGCTCGACCTCGGCGCGCTGGTGGCCGGTTCTCGCTACCGGGGCGACTTCGAGGAGCGGTTGAAGAAGGTCTTGAAGGAGATCCGCACCCGGGGCGACATCATCTTGTTCATCGACGAGCTGCACACCCTGGTCGGCGCAGGCGCGGCCGAGGGCGCGATCGACGCGGCGTCGATCCTGAAGCCCATGCTGGCGCGCGGCGAGCTGCAGACCGTCGGGGCCACCACCCTCGACGAGTACCGCAAGCACCTGGAGAAGGACGCAGCCCTCGAGCGCCGGTTCCAACCGGTGAAGGTGGAGCAGCCCTCGGTGGCGCTCACCATCGACATCTTGAAGGGCCTGCGCGACCGCTATGAGTCGCACCACGCGGTGACGATCACCGACCAGGCGCTGGTGGCAGCCGCCAACCTGGCCGACCGCTACCTGTCGGACCGCTGCCTGCCCGACAAGGCGATCGACCTCATCGACGAGGCCGGCAGCCGCCTGCGCATCCGGCGCATGGCCACGCCGCCCAGCTACAAGAAGCTGGACGAGGAGATCTCCCGGCTGCGTACCGACAAGGAGGCGGCCATCGAGCACGGCGCCTTCGAGCAGGCGAAGAAGCTCTCGGACCAAGAGAAGGACCGCCTCGACCGCAAGGAGGCCATGGAGGCCGAGTGGCGGGCCGACGGCGTGGACCTCTTCGACGTCGTAGACGAGGATGTCATCGCCGAGGTGCTGGCCAACTGGACCGGCATTCCCGTCTACCGCCTGACCGAGGAGGAGACGGCCAAGCTCCTCCGCATGGAAGACGAGCTGCACCGGCGGGTCATCGGCCAGGAAGAGGCGTTGAAGGCGCTGTCCCGGGCGATCCGCCGCACCCGTGCCGGCCTGAAGGACCCCAAGCGCCCGAGCGGCTCGTTCATCTTCTTGGGCCCGACCGGGGTCGGCAAGACCGAGCTCGCAAAGACGCTGGCCGAGTTCCTCTTCGACGACGAGGACGCGTTGATCCAGCTCGACATGAGCGAGTACATGGAGAAGCACACCGTGAGCCGCCTGGTCGGGTCTCCCCCCGGCTACGTCGGCTACGAAGAGGGCGGCCAGCTCACCGAGGCCGTGCGGCGCAAGCCCTTCTCGGTGGTGCTGTTCGACGAGGTCGAGAAGGCGCACCCCGACGTGTTCAACACGCTGCTCCAGATTCTCGAAGACGGGCGGTTGACCGACGCGCAGGGGCGGACGGTCGACTTCAAGAACACCGTCCTGATCATGACGTCGAACCTGGGCACGGCCGACCTGCGCAAGTCCTCGGTCGGCTTCGCCAAGACGTCCGAGGCGGTGACCTACGAGCGGATGAAGGCGAAGGTCAACGACGCCCTGAAGGCGCACTTCCGGCCCGAGTTCTTGAACCGCATCGACGAGGTGATCGTCTTCCACGAGCTCTCCCGCGACGAGGTCATGGAGATCGTCGACCTGAAGCTGGCCCGCACCTCCGAGCAGCTCGCCACCCAGGGCCTGGCCATCGAGCTGACCCCGGCGGCCCGGTCCCTCCTGGCCGAGCGCGGCTTCGATCCACAGCTCGGCGCCCGGCCGGTGCGCCGCGCCATCCAGCAGCTGCTGGAGGACCCGCTCTCCGAGCGGATCTTGTGGAAGGAGTTCCGGGTGGGCGAGACCATCCTCATCGACGCCGAAGAGGTTGACGGCGAGCGCCAGCTCAGCTTCCGGGCCATGGAGGGGCTGCAAGCGCCGCCGCCGATGGAGCTCGCAGGCAGCTCGGCCGACTGAACCGCCCGGAGAGCGTCGCCGTGGACCCGGCCGGGGTCGCGCGGCGGTCATGTAAACTGGGTAGTCGCCATTTGCCGCAGAGGCATTGCCGGAGTGGCGGGCAATGAGGGCGTGCCGTTCGCGCTTGGGGACCGCCGGGGAGCCCACCCGGCACTACGACGCGAGGGAGTTGCGTGTTCAAAGTCGGTGACAAGGTCGTCTACCCGCACCATGGCGCAGCGGTCGTCGAGAAGCGGGAAACCAAGGTGGCGTTCGGTGAGAAGCGGGAGTACCTGGTGCTCCGCCTCGCCTACGGCGACCTCACGCTCATGGTCCCGGCGGACGCGACCGATGGCGTGGGGTTGCGCGAGGTCATCAACGACGAAGAGGTCGAAGAGGTCTTCGCCGTTCTGCGCAAGAAGGAAGCGCGGATGCCGACCAACTGGTCGCGCCGCTACAAGAACCACTCCGAGAAGCTCCGTTCGGGCGACATCTACCAGGTGGCCGAGGTCGTCCGGAACCTGTCCATCCGCGACAAGGACAAGGGGCTGTCGGCCGGTGAGAAGCGCATGTTGTCCCGGGCGCGCCAGATCCTGGTGTCCGAGCTGACATTCGCCCTGGCAGTCGATGAGGAGACGGCCGAGCAGCGCCTGAACGACGCGCTGCCCTGATCCACCGCCAATGCCCGGCGTGTGGGGGGTGGTCGTGGCCGGCGGTTCGGGCGAGCGGTTCGGGGCGCCCAAGCAGTTCGCATTGCTGGCCGGTCGACCGGTGCTCGAGTGGTCCGTGGCGGCCTGCCGCCCCACCTGCGTCCGCGTGGTCCTGGTGTTGCCCAAGGGTGACGACGCGTTGGCGGCCGAGACTCCGCCGTACGGGGCGGACGTCGTGGTGTCCGGCGGCGCCACCCGGGCCGCTTCGGTGCGGGCCGGCCTGGCCGCGGTTCCCGACGACGTCGACCTGGTGGTGGTGCACGACGCCGCGCGGCCGCTGGCGCCGCCCGCCCTCTTCGAGGCCGTGGTCGCGGCGCTGGCCGAGGGGGCAGGCGGCGCGGTCCCTGCACTCCCGGTGAGCGACACGCTGAAGCGGATGGACACCCCGTTCGCCGAAGGCCAGCCGATCGTGCTCGAGACGATCGACCGCCGAGCACTGGTCGCGGTGCAGACGCCGCAGGCGTTCGTGGCCGCCGTGCTGCGGCGGGCGCACGCGACCGAGGAGGACGCGACCGACGACGCCGCACTGGTCGAGGCCCTCGGCGCCACCGTGCGGGTGGTGCCGGGCGACCCCGGCAACCTGAAGCTGACGACGCCCGTCGACCTCGCGCTCGCCGAACAGCTCTTGGTCCGGTGAGCACCCGCATCGGCCAGGGGTTCGACGCCCACGCCTTCTCCGAGGACCCGGATCGCCCGCTCGTTCTCGGCGGCGTGCACGTCGAAGCGGCCCGTGGGTTGGCCGGCCACAGCGACGCCGACGTGGTGGCGCACGCGCTGGCCGACGCGCTGCTCGGCGCGGCGGGCCTCGGCGATCTCGGGCAGCACTTCCCCGACACAGACCCGACCTGGTCCGGGGCGGACAGCATCGGCCTGCTGGTGGAGGTCGTGGGCCGGGTGGCCGCGGCCGGGTTCCGGCCCCTCAATGCCGACTGCACGGTTGTGGCCGAGGCCCCGCGGCTCTCCCGCCACCTCGCCGGCATGGCGCAGCGCCTGAGCGAGGCGCTCGGCGCACCCGTGTCGGTGAAGGCCACCTCGACGGACGGGTTGGGCGCGATCGGCCGCGCCGAGGGGATCGCGGCCCTCGCCGTGGTCCTCGTCAGCTCGACGAGCGACGACCGACGGTGAGCCCTCCCCGCCCGCTTCGGCGTGCCGGACCGTCCCCCCGGCGGGCGGCCGCCCCCCGCCGCCCGGCGCCCGAGCCGGGCGCCCGGAGGGGGGGTCAGCCCCATCCGCTCGGCGGGGACCGCGTCGAGGGCCGCCGCGCCGTGCGGGAGCTCCTGGCGGCCGGCCGGCGTCCGGTCCGGCGGCTCCTCCTGGCCGAGGGGCTGGAACCCTCGGCCCAGCTCGACGAGATCGAGGCGCTGGCGCACCAGCGCAGGGTCCGGGTGGAGACCGTCGGCCGGCGCCGGCTCGAGGCCGAGGCCTTCACCGAGGCCCCCCAAGGGGTGCTGGCCATGGCCGCGCCGATCGAACCGGTCGACCTCGAGGCGCTGTGCGACCCCGCCGCCGGCCACGCCTTCCTCGTGGTGGTGGCCGGCGTCAGCGATCCGCGCAACCTGGGAGCCCTCCTGCGCAGCGCGGAGTGCGCCGGGGTGACCGGTGTCGTGCTCGCCCGGCACCGGGCGGCGCACCTGTCGCCGGCGGCGGTGAAGGTGGCGGCCGGCGCGGTCGAGCACCTGTCCTTCTCGGTGGTCGGCGGGATCCCGGCAGCACTCTCGACCCTGTCGGACCTGGGCGTGTGGACGCTCGGCCTGGCGGGCGAGGCCCCCCGCTCCCTGTTCGAGGTGTCGCTCGGCGAGGGCCCGGTGGCGGTCGTGGTGGGTGGGGAGGAGCGGGGGCTGGCGCCCCTCGTCCGCAAGCGTTGCGATCTGGTAGCCGCCATTCCCCACGGCGGGGTGCTGCCGTCCCTCAACGTGGCGGCGGCCACGGCCGTCGCCTGCTTCGAGGTGTCGCGCCAACGCGCCAGCCGTCGCCACGACGCGGTGACCCCGTGAACCCCCACGGCATCGTGCACACCGACAACGTCGTCCTCATGGTCGCGGTCTTCTTGGCCTGCGCGGTCGAGATGGTCGAGGCGTTGACGATCGTGATCGCGGTGGCGGTGACGGCGGGGTGGCGCCGGGCGCTCACCGGCGCGCTGGGCGCGCTCGTGCTGCTGGCCGGGCTGGTCGCGGCGATCGGGCCAGAGCTCACCCACATCCCGCTGTCGCCGCTGCGGATCGTGGTCGGCGGGGTGCTGCTCGTGTTCGGGCTGCAGTGGTTGCGAAAGGCGGTGCTGCGCGCCGCGGGCGTCCTGGCCAAGCACGACGAGGACGCCATCTTCGCCTCCAACGTCGAACGGCTGGGCGGGGCCGCCGGGCGGGCCAACGCGCGGGCGGCGGTGATCGTGGCGTTCAAGGGCACGTTTCTCGAAGGGTTGGAGGTCGTCATCATCGTCCTCACCCTCGGCACGACCGGGCACGCGCTCGAGCTGGCCACCGTCGCCGCCGGGGCGGCCGTCCTCGTCGTCGGGGCGGTCGGGGCGGTGGTGGCGCGGCAGCTCTCCGGGGTGCCGGAGAACGCCATGAAGATGACCGTCGGCATCATGCTGGTCAGCTTCGGCACGTTCTGGAGCGGCGAGGGGGTACACGTGCGGTGGCCCGGCAGCGACGTGGCCATCGTGGTGCTGGCCGCGTTCTACGGGCTGGTGGCCGCCGGCCTGGTGCAACTCCTCCGACGCGAGCGGCCGGTGGTGACGGGGGCCGAGCGTGTCTGAGGCCGCCGGGTCCGAGCGCGCCGCACCGCCGATCGGCCGATGGCTGGTCGGCTTCGGACGCTTCTGGTGGGACTTCCTGGTCGGTGACACGCCCGAGCTGACCGTCGGGGGCATCCTGGCGGTCGGGGTGGCCGCGGCGATCACCGTTGACCGGGGCCTCGTCTGGATGGCGGTCGCCGCCCTGCCGCTCGTGGTCGGGCTGGTGCTCGGGGGCTCGGTCCGGCGGGCGGCGCGCCGATAGCGAACGCCCACCATTGAGGCCAAGGGTCACCCACCGCGCGCGGTGCCGATCGTTACGCTTGGTTCTTCATGACTGGTCGCGGCCGACGTGGACGCGATCTCAACCCACCTCGCCAAGGTCGACGCAGCCCCTCGCACCACGAGGACAGGCTGCGCGCGTTGGGCGGTGTGGTCGACGGGCGCGCCGGGCCCGCGCCACGGGGATCCAACCCGGGTCCACCGCGGGGAGCCACCTACGCGCCCGGCCCGGCCGGTCGAGTACCGAATGAGACCGGGCTCACCGCGCTAGGTGAAGAGATTGCCCGCTCGAGGGGCGGCCATAGGGCTCGGCACCGGTCGATCCGGAGCCCTCGTCGACACCGGATCCGTCGGAGTGTCCTGATCGGCTTGGCCGCAGCCTTGTTCTTGGTGGCGGGTGGGGCAGGGTATCTCTACTACCTGACCCATGACCTCAACCGGATAGGGGTGCGGGGGCTCAGCGGAGCCCTTACCACCGGGCAGGAAGCCGCCACGGAGAACATCTTGATGGCGGGTTCCACGTCGCGATGCGCGTTGGCCAAGCAGAACCCCGCGTACGGTCTGTGCTCGCAGGGCGTGAACGGTGTGAACAGCGACGTGATCATGATCCTCCACGTCGACCCGGTCCACCACCGGCTGGCGATCATTTCCATCCCGCGGGACCTGTTCATACCCAACGCTCGCAGCACCGGAGCCGCCAAGATCGACGCCGGGCTCTATCAGGGCCTGTCCCAACTGGTGGCGGCGATCGAACAGGACCTTGGAATACCGATACAGCATGCGGTCTCCCTCAATTTCGACCAGTTCGCGAACGTCGTGGACGCCCTCGGTGGCGTCAACATGTCGTTCCCGATGTCGGTGTTCGACCAAGAGTCGGGCCTCAACGTCCGGGCGGCCACCTGCGTGCACCTCAACGGCACCCAGGCGCTTCAGGTGGTGCGCGCTCGCCACTTGCAATACGACGCTCCGGGCAACAACGCCAATGA
Source organism: Acidimicrobiales bacterium (assembly GCA_035604685.1). Taxonomy (GTDB): domain Bacteria; phylum Actinomycetota; class Acidimicrobiia; order Acidimicrobiales; family RAAP-2; genus DATNIB01. The sequence goes on from DATNIB010000059.1 coordinate 28,281, forward strand.
CCCGTTCGCGTGGCCCCAAGAGGCCCAGAGCGATCTGGCCCGGATCCGCCGCAACCACGAGTTCCTACGGGTATTGGCCGCCGCGGTGGCCAAACGGGGACTCGGGAACCCGATCTCCGACCTGAGCCTCGTCAACTCCTGGAAGGGTGACCTCACCTTCGACCAGTCCTGGTCCGTGACCGACATGGCGAACCTGGTGCTCGAATTTCACTCGGTCAACATCAACTCGGTACCGCAGCTCACCCTGCCGGTGGCCGAGGTGACCGATCCACAAGGAGCCGCGGGGGGCCTCATCTATCACGGCACGCCGTATGGCGAGGTCGAGTTTCCGGCCCTGTCGCCAGACCGTGCGGCCATCGACCAGGTGCTCGGAATCGGACCGACCATCGACTCCCTGACCGGCAAGTCGTTGCCGGTTCCGGCGGCGGTCACCGTCTCGGTGATGAACGGTAGCGGGGCCTTCAATCAGGCCACCGACACGGCCAGTGCGCTCGCGGCACTCGGGTTCCACGCCATGGCAGTCGGCGATGCGACACCGACCGGCGACGTGGTCGAGACCGTCGTCTACTACGGGTCACGAGCACCGGCCGTCGAGGCGGCCGCCGAGGAGGTCGTCCGTTCGATGACCGGGTCGGTCGTCATGGCCTACAACCCGAGTGAGGTGGCCGACGGGGCCCAGGTGACGGTCGTGACCGGCTCCCAGTTCGCCGTGAATGCCCCGCCAACACCCGGCACCGCGGGCGGTCCTGGAGCTTCCGCCACGACGGCACCGGCCGATCCGACGGTCGCCCCAACGGTGGCCGCGATCGCGGCCCCGTCACCGGACACCGCGGGCCTTCAACCGTGGGACCCGCGGGCGTGCCCAGCCGGTGCCATCCCCACGACACCCGTACCGAACCCGACCTGACGACGCCCGCAGGTTCAGGGCGAGCCCAGCGACTCTCCGAGCGCTTGCCCGAGCCCTGGGCTGCGCCGCCACGACGGCGTGGGCCGGATGCCCAAGGAGTAAGGTCACACGGCATCTACCAGGACTTTCGAGCCGGTGGTGGGACTCGAACCCACGACCTGACGATTACAAATCGCCTGCGCTTCCAGCTGCGCCACACCGGCGGGGACCGGGCCCAGGCTACCGAGGCCGCTCGTCGACTCGGTGCTGGTTGCACCGGATCGACCCGGTTGGCAGGCTTCTGCGGTGAATGGCGACGCACCTCCGGGCGCCCGCGGTGACCGGGGTCCCGGTGGGGGCGTCATGACCAGGGTCGTCGCGGCGCGTGCGGCCGCCATTGTGGTCTTGGCGGTGGCCCTCGGCGTCATCCTGCTCGAGGTGGGGACGCGGGCCCCGACCGGGTTCAAGCCGACGGTGACGGTGCCGACGGTGAGCGTGCCGGCGACGACGACCGTACCCACCGGCGGGGCCAGGTCCACGACGACCACGACCGCGCTCAACCGGGCCAGCGTGAAGGTGCTCGTCGCCAACGGGAGCTCCGTGAACGGCGCCGCCACCTCCTACACGACGCTGCTCGCCCATCAGGGTTGGGGGACGCTCACCGCCGTCACCGCCGACGCCAAGGTGGCCAGCTCGGTCGTCTACTACGCCAGCGGGCAACAGGCCGCCGCCGCCGCCCTCTCCGCGGAGCTCGGGCTCCCGTCCTCGGCGGTCCAGGCGCTGTCCCCGGCCGTGCCCGTGGCCGGCACCGCCGGAGCTGCGGTGGTGGTGCTGATCGGGGCCGACATCGCCGCCAAGGTGCCCTCGACCACCACCACCAGGCCGTCGACGACCACCACCAGGCCGTCGACGACCACCACCACCAAGGCCGCCTAGCGCGTGGAGGGCCTGCCCTCGGTCTTCCTGCCGTTCACGCTGGCCCCGGAACGGGCGGCGCTCTTCCTCGATTTCGACGGCACGTTGGCGGCGATCGTGGCCGACCCCGACGCGGCCCGTCCCCTGCCCGAGGTGCCGCAGCTGCTCGCCGACCTCGCTCGCCGCTTCGGCCTGGTGGCCGTCGTGTCCGGTCGCCCCGCCGCCTTCCTCCGCCGGCACCTCGCCCGGGCTTCAGGGGTCCGCCTGCTCGGCCTCTACGGCCTGGAGCGGGTGACCGAGGCCGGCGCCGTGGTCGCCGATGAGGACGCCCGGCGGTGGCGCCCGGTGCTGACCGCGACCGTCGAGCGTGCCCGGGCCCGCGCGCCGGCCGGGGTGCGGGTCGAGCCCAAGGGCCTGACGGTGACGCTGCACTGGCGCGGCGCGCCCGACGCCGAGGCCTGGGTGCGGGCCTTCTGTGCCGGCGAGCGCCATCGCGTCGGGCTGTCGGTGCGGGCGGGGCGCCTCTCCCTGGAGCTGACCCCACCGCTCCCGGTGGACAAGGGCACGGTGCTCCGGTCGCTCGCCGCGGGCTTCGCCGCCGCCGCCTGCTTCGGCGACGACCTGGGGGACCTGGCCGCCTTCGCGGTCCTCGACGACCTGGCGGCAGCCGGCGTCGCCGTGGCCAAGGTGGCGGTCGTCGACGCCGAGAGCCCGGCCGCGGTGGCCGAGGCCGCCGATGTCGTCGTCGAGGGCCCCGAGGGCGCGGTGGCGCTCCTCGGCCGGCTGCTCGGTTAGCCCGCCGCCCGCCGCTGGTCGGCCAGCCAGTCCGCCCCGCTCCTCGCGGTGACCAGCCGGCGGAGGGTGCCGGCCCGCTCCGCCCGTTCGCCGGGCGCCATGTCGAGCGCACGCTCGAGGGCGGCGGCGGTCGCCTGCACGTCGAACGGGTTGATGCCGAGCGCGGCCTCGCCGAGCTCCTCGTAGGCACCGGCCTCGCGGGACAAGACGAGCACCCCGTCGGCCGTGTTGATGAGCGGGCCCTCCTTGGCCACCATGTTCATGCCGTCGCGGACGGGGTTGACGAAGAGCACGTCGTAGGCGCCGAGGGCGGCCAAAGAACGCGGGTAGTCGTCCTCTGCGTCCAAGACGATGGGCGTCCAGCCCGGCCTGCCGAAGCGCTCGTTGATGCGCTCGACGGCATGCTCGACCTCGGCGCGGTAGCCGATGTACTCGGCCAGGTCCTGGCGCGACGGGTAGGCCAGCTGGAGGAGCACCACCCGCTCTCGCCAGTGGGCCCGCTCCTCGAGCAGCGCCTCGAAGGCGAAGAGCCCGCGCAGCAGGTTCTTGGAGAGCTCGATGCGGTCGACGCGCACGACGAGCCGCCGGTCGCCCACCGTCTCGGCTAGGCGGCGTCGGGCCGAGGCGGCGTCATCGCCGCCGGCCGCCGCGGCCAACGCCTCGCGGGCCGGACCGAGGGGCGCGACGAAGGTGGTCGGGGCCGGCGTGCGCGCGGCCGCCCGGAGGAGCGGGTCCTCGAAGCAGCGGGTGAAGCCGTCCCGCCAGCGCGCGGTGTGGAAGCCGCAGGCCCCGAAGCCGGCCAGGCCGGCCAGCAGCTCGCCGGCGGCCGCCTCGGGCAGGACCCGCAGCATGTTGGGATCGGCGAACGGGGTGTGGTGGAAGTGGACGGTGCGCAGATCGGGGCGTCGGGCGGCCAGCATGCCGCCGGCCAGCGAGAGGTGGTAGTCCTGCACCAGCACCGTCGCTGCCTCCGGCGACTCGGCCGCCACCACGTCGGCGAACTGCTCGTTGACGGCCCGATAGGCGTCGAATGCCTCGTGCCAGTGCCGGTCGAGGCGGGGCCGCCGGGCGAGGTCGAAGAGGTGGTGGTGGCAGAACCAGAGCGTGGCGTTGGCCACCACGTCGTAGGCCTGGGCGTAGAGGGCGGGGTCGGGGAGGACCGAGACGACCCGGAGGCCCGCGGCCGTCGTCGCCCCTTCGGCCGCGGCCAGCCGGTCGGCCGGGCTCATGGCGGCGGCTACCCAGGTGGTGTCGGTCCCCCGGAGGAGCGGCCCGAGCGTCCCGGCCAGCCCACCGGCGGCGGGGGTGGCGATCGGACGTCCTCGCTCGTCCAGCCGGAAGGAGACCGGACCGCGGTTGGAGACGACCACCACCGGTGATGGGTTCGAGCCCGGCACGCCGCCCGACGCTAGCGGGACGCCCGCCGCCCCCGTCCCTTAGGTCGGGCCCGAGGCCTCGAGGCGCCCCAGCGCCGCCGCCAGCACGTCCCGGGCCTGCGGTCGCAGCTCGTCGAGCGGGCGGTTGCGGTGGACCCGCACGCCGAGATCGACCTCCGCGATCGACTCGACGCCGAAGCGGCGCGCCACGTCGATGAGCAGGCCGAGCTCGACGCCGTAGCCGTCGGCGAAGGTCAGCTTCTCGAGGGCCCAGCGATGGGCCGCGGTCTCGCCGGCCAGCGGCTGGCGCACCCACGCCAGCTCGGGGAACAACAGCTCGATCACCGGGCGCGCCACCAGCTCGGTCACGCGCCCGCCGCCGGTCGGCGCGCCGTCGAGCGGCCGGTCGTAGAAGCCCTTCACGAGCACGGTGGTGGCGTCGACCAGCAGCGGGGCGACGAGGCGCGGCACGAAGTGCTCGGTCGGGTTCTCGACATCGGCGTCGAGGAAGACGACGATGTCGCCGACGCTCGCCTCCAGCCCGGCGCGCATGGCGGCCGCCTTGTCGCCGCCCGGCCACTGGGCCACGACGCGGGCGCCGGCCGACCGGGCCCGGGCCGCGGTCTGGTCGAGCGAGCCGTCGTCGACGACCAGGATCTCGTCGACCAGGCCGCCGCCGGCCGCCTCCAGGAGCGGCCGCACCGCGGCCACCGCGGGCCCGACGGTGCGCTCCTCGTTGCGGGCGGGAAGGCAGACCGAGATGCTGCGCCCGGCCTTGGCGGCGACCAGCTCGGGGACGCTCGGCGCCCCCCCCGAGACGGCCCGGACGTGCTCACCCATGCCCGCATCTAAGCACCGGCGACGGCGCACCGTGCCGGGGCTGGACGCGCTCAGGCGTCGGGAAGCCGGAAAAGTCCAAAGGATTGACTGGTGCGCGCCGGTCGAGCAGCATAGGGGGATCATCCAGAGCGGCTGAGGGACGGGCCCTGCGACGCCGCGGCAACCAGTGCCGTTCGGGATCCACGCGATCCTCCCGGACGGGGAACCACCAGGTGCCAATGCCCGACCGATGCGGAGGAATCATGAAGCACGTCGTTGGTCTGCGCTGTCGGGAGTGCGGCCGCCCGTTTCCCCTAGAAGCGCTGCACGTCTGCGACTTCTGCTTCGGCCCGCTCGAGGTCGACTACGACTACGAGCGGATCGCCGCGAGCATCACCCGGGAGAAGATCGCCGCGGGTCCGCGCTCGATCTGGCGCTACCGGGAGCTGCTGCCGGTGGACGACGAGGCGCCGGTCGACCTCGGTGCCGGTTTCACCCCGCTCGTGCGAGCCGACCGGCTCGCCGCCGAGCTGGGCCTGGGGGAGCTGTGGATCAAGGACGACACGGCCAATCCCACCGGCTCCTTCAAGGACCGCGTGGTCTCGGTGGCGCTCACCAAGGCCCGCCAGCTCGGCTTCAAGGTGGCGGCCTGTGCCTCGACGGGCAACCTGGCCAATTCGGTGGCGGCCCACGCGGCGCGGGCCGGGATGGCCTCGGTCGTCCTCATCCCAAAGGACCTCGAAGACGCCAAGGTGATCATGACCGCCGTCTACGGCGGCACCGTGGTGGCGGTCGACGGCAGCTACGACGAGGTGAACCGCCTCTGCGCCGAGCTGGCCAGTGAGCACCCGAGCTGGGCCTTCGTCAACGTGAACGTCCGCACCTACTACGCCGAGGGCTCCAAGACGCTCGCCTTCGAGGTGGCCGAGCAGCTGGGCTGGCGGGCCCCCGACCACGTGGTGGTGCCCATCGCGTCCGGCAGCCAGCTGGTGAAGGTGGCGAAGGGCTTCGCCGAGCTCGGGAAGGTCGGGCTCCTGGGCGAGGCGCCGGCCGTGCGCGTCTCGGGCGCGCAGGCGGCGGGCTGTTCGCCGGTGGCCACCGCCTTCGCGGAGGGCAGCGACGCCATCCGGCCGGTGAAGCCCAAGACCATCGCGAAGTCGCTCTCCATCGGGAACCCGGCCGACGGGTGGTACGCGCTCCAGGCGATCCGCCAGTCCGGCGGCTCCTGCGCCGCCGTGACCGACGACGAGGTGATCGAGGGGATCCGCCTCTTGGCCCGGACCGAGGGCATCTTCGCCGAGACCGCCGGTGGCGTGACCATCGCCACGCTGGCCAAGCTGGCGGCCGCCGGGATCGTCCGGTCCGACGAGCGGGTGGTGGCCCTCGTGACCGGCCACGGGCTGAAGACCGTGGAGGCCCTGCGCGGCTCGGTGGGCCCGACCGCGGTGATCGCCCCCACCCTCGACGCCTTCGACCGGGCCCTCGGCGCCGACCTCGACCTCGGGGAGCCCCGGTGAGCGTCGCGGTGCGGATCCCCACCCAGCTGCGGACGCTGACCGGGGGCTCGGGCCAGGTGGCGGTCGAGGGCGGGACCGTGGGGGAGGTCCTTCACGCCCTCGATGCCGGACACCCGGGGTTCGCCGAGCGCCTGTTCGACGAGGGGGGCCAGCTCCGCCGCTTCGTGAACGTGTTCCTGGCGGACGAGGACGTGCGCTTCCTCCAGGGTCTCGAAACCCCGGTCGGCGAGGGCCAGGTCGTCTCCATCGTGCCGGCGGTGGCCGGCGGCTGACCCACCACCTCCGGTTGCGCCAGGGGCCCTCGCGTGGTTTGCTATTAGCACTCGACGAATGAGAGTGCTAATAGCCCGGCTAAGCTGGCCGGCAGCCACTACCGGCCTTCGGTTCGGTTGACCTACGGAGGAAACGACCCCATGCCCAAGCTGATCGCCTTCGACGAAGAGGCGCGGCGAGCGCTCGAGACCGGCATGAACAAGCTGGCCGACGCGGTCCGCGTGACCCTCGGCCCGAAGGGCCGCAACGTCGTGCTCGACAAGAAGTGGGGAGCCCCCACCATCACCAACGACGGCGTCTCGATCGCCAAGGAGATCGACCTCGAGGACCCTTACGAGCGGATCGGGGCCGAGCTGGTCAAGGAAGTGGCGAAGAAGACCGACGACGTCGCCGGTGACGGGACCACCACCGCCACCGTGCTGGCCTGGGCCATGGTGCACGAGGGCCTCCGCAACGTGGCGGCCGGCGCCAACCCGATGGGCCTGAAGAAGGGCATCGAGGCCGCGGTCGAAGAGGCCGTGAACTCCATCCACTCGATCTCCCGGGAGACCGAGTCCAAGAGCCAGATCGCCCAGGTGGCCTCCATCTCGGCGGCCGACACCGAGATCGGCGAGATGATCGCCGAGGCCATCGACAAGGTCGGCAAGGACGGCGTCATCACGGTCGAGGAGTCCCAGACCTTCGGCATGGACATGGACCTCGTCGAGGGCATGCGGTTCGACAAGGGCTACATCTCGCCCTACTTCGTGACCGACCCCGAGCGCATGGAGGCCGTCCTAGAGGACGTCTACGTCCTCTTGGTGGGTTCCAAGATCTCGGCCGTCCGGGACCTCCTGCCGGTCCTGGAGAAGGTCATGCAGTCGGCCAAGCCGCTCGTGATCATCTCCGAGGACGTGGAAGGCGAGGCGCTGGCCACCCTGGTGGTCAACAAGATCCGCGGCACCTTCAAGAGCGTGGCCATCAAGGCCCCCGGGTTCGGCGAGCGCCGCAAGGCGATGCTCCAGGACATGGCGATCCTGACCGGCGGCCAGGTGGTCACCGAAGAGGTCGGCCTGAAGCTCGAGAACGTGGGCGTCGACCTGCTGGGCCGGGCCCGCAAGGTGGTGGTCACGAAGGACGAGACGACCATCGTCGAGGGCGCCGGCGACGACGCCGACATCAAGGGCCGGATCAACCAGATCAAGACCGAGATCGACAACACCGACTCGGACTACGACCGGGAGAAGCTCCAGGAGCGCCTGGCCAAGCTCTCCGGTGGGGTGGCCGTGATCAAGGTCGGGGCCGCCACCGAGGTGGAGCTGAAGGAGAAGAAGCACCGCATCGAGGACGCGGTGTCCACCACCAAGGCGGCCATCGAGGAGGGCGTGGTGCCCGGCGGCGGCGTGGCGCTCCTGCGGGCGCAGCCCGGGATCCTGGCCCTGGCCGACAAGCTCGAGGGGGACGAGGCGACCGGCGCACGGATCGTGGCCCGGGCGGTCGAAGAGCCCCTGAAGCAGATCGCCGTGAACGCCGGCCTGGAAGGCGGCGTCATCGTCGACAAGGTGCGGCACCTGAAGAACCAGTCCGAGGGCCTGAACGCAGAGACCGGCGAGTACGTCGACCTCTTCAAGGAGGGCGTCATCGACGCCGCCAAGGTCACCCGGTCGGCCCTCCAGAACGCGGCCTCCATCGCCGCCCTGTTCCTCACCACCGAAGCGGTGATCGTGGACAAGCCCGAGGACAAGGCGCCGTCCATGCCCGGTGGGGGCATGGACGACTTCTAGTCCGGGGCCCGGCCCGTTCGGGCCGGCAACATCGGAGCATCGTCCCGAGGGGCGCCCGACCGGGCGCCCCTCGGCCGTTTGGCGCGGCCGTCCCCGGGAGCCGCCGCTCCCCGTTCCCTAGACTCTGGCCATGCCGACGGCGGAGTCGACCAACGAACCGCTCGCGCCGGCGACCGGCTGGGGGGTGCTCCACCTGTTCTGCCGGCTCGGCCCCTCCTTCGAGGCGGGCGCCGTGCAGGCCGCGGCGGAAGCGGCCCGTGAGCAGGGCCTGCAGGTGGTCACGGTCGCCATCCTCGGCCACAAGGCGGACGTCGGCTTCGTCGCCCTCGGGCCCGATCTGTGGTGCCTGCAGGCCTTCCAGCGGGGTCTGCAGCTGGCCGGTCTCGTCCCCGTCGCCTCCTACGTGTCCCTCACCGAGATCTCGGAGTACGCGGCGGGGGTGCCCGAGGCCATGAAGCAGGCCCGTCTCTACCCCGAGCTCCCGCCCGAGGGCATGCGGGCCTTCTGCTTCTACCCGATGTCCAAGCGCCGCCTCGCCGACGACAACTGGTACTCGCTCCCGTTCGAGCGGCGCGAGGCGCTGATGCGGGGGCACGGTGCGCTCGGGCGCACCTTTCGCGGCCGCGTCCTGCAGCTCATCACCGGCTCGACGGGGCTCGATGACTGGGAGTGGGGCGTCACCCTCTTCGGCGTGCATCCCGACGATCTGAAGGACTGCGTGTACGAGATGCGATTCGACGAGGCCTCCGCCCGGTATGCCGAGTTCGGTCCGTTCTACAGCGGCCTGGTCGCGCCGCTCGACGAGGTGCTGGCTCGGGTGGGACCCAGGTGAGCCCGGCGCCGGCGTCGCTCGAGGGGCTGCGGGCGGAGCTCCGTCGAATCGGCCCCGTGGTGGTCGCCCTGAGCGGGGGCGCAGACTCGGCCTTCCTGGCCAAGGTGGCGCACGACACCCTGGGTGCGCCAGCGGTGCTGGTGGCCACCGCCCTCTCGCCGTCGCTGGCGGCCGACGACGAGGCGGACTGTCGATCGCTGGCCGCCGAGTGGGGCCTGCGTTGGATCGGCGTCCCGACCGACGAGATGGAAGATCGCCGCTACGTGGCCAACGACGCCGACCGCTGCGCTCGGTGCAAGACGGCGCTCATGTCGGCCCTGGTCCCGCTGGCCGAGGGAGAGCGGGCGACGGTGGTGCTCGGGGTGAACGTCGACGACCTCGGCGATCACCGGCCGGGCCAGCGCGCCGCGGCCGAGCGAGGCGCCCGGTTTCCGCTGGTCGACGCCGGGTTCACCAAGCGGGACATCCGCCACTGGTCCCAGGCGCTCGGCCTCCGGACCTGGGACAAGCCGGCGGCCGCCTGCCTCTCGTCTCGAATCCCCTACGGCACCCCCGTGACCCTCGGCGCGCTGGGATCGATCGCCCGGGCCGAGTCGGCGCTGCGCGGCCTCGGCTTCGGCCAGCTCCGGGTCCGCCACCACGGGACGGTGGCCCGGATCGAGGTGGACGAGGCGGCCCTGGACGAGGTGGTGGCGCAGCGCAGGGCGGTGGTGGCCGCGGTCATGGCGGCCGGCTACCTCTACGTCGCCCTCGACCTCGAGGGCTTCCGCTCGGGCAGCCTGAACCGAGCGATCGACCGAGCCGACGCGGCGAGAGAGGGGGAGCGATGACCGGGATGCGGGTCAAGCTCACGTTCCCAGAGGAGCTGGTGCGCCGCCCGGTGCTGGCGACCATGGTCCGAACCTACGACGTGGACGCCAACATCCGGCGGGCCAATGTGGAGGAGCACGAGGGCTGGATCCTCTGCGAGCTGACCGGGGCCCCCGAGGCGCTCGACGCCGCGGTGGCCTGGCTCCGACAGGAGGGAGTGGGCGTCGATCTCTTGGGCGACGTGCTCGAGGGGTGAGCGCCGTCGCTCAGCGCGGCGGCGGCTCCTGAGGAGCGATCTGCCAGCCGGCCGACGAGGTGCGGCGGGGCTCGTAGAAGAGGCAGCCCTCGGGGCAGGTGAAGGGCAGGGGGTCGTTCGCCCCCACCTTGCAGCGCTCGAGCTTCTCGCCCCGCGCTGTGGTCTGCATGACGTAGTGCCGGCAATCCTCGTTCACGGCCACGCCACATTGTGCCCGACCCGGAACGGAGGGAGGAATGACCGGCCGGCGGCCGGTCGGTCGCGATGCCTGGCGTTCCCCCTGACGCTCCCTGGGTCGCGCCGGTCGAACTAAGGAGCGGCCTCGGAGTAGGCCCACACGCGGCCGCCGTCGACGACCAGGTCGTGACCGTTGACGAAGCTGCCCTCGTCGCTGGCCAGGTACAGCGCGGCCTGCGCGATGTCGTCGCCGAAGCCGGACCGGGGGAGCGGCGTCGCCCGGGCCAGCGACCGCTCCAGCTTCGCCTGCTTGCGGGCGTTGTCCTCGGCGTCGAGCCGGCTGGCCACGGCCGAGCCACCCCAGAAGATCGGGGTGGCGATGGCACCGGGCGAGATCGCGTTCACCCGGATCCGGCGGGGGCCCAGCTCGACGGCCGCCAGGTGCGTGAGGTGGCTCACCGCCGCCTTGGCCGCCGAGTAGAGGTAGCCCCCCTGCGCCGACCGATGCGCGGCGATGCTCGAGTTGTTGATGACCGATCCCCCGTCCTCACCCATCACCCGGACCGCGTGCTTGATCCCGAACACCACGCTGCCGACCAGCAGGTGCATCGCGTGGTCAAAGTCGGCCTCGGTGACGCTCGCCAACGTGCCGCGGGTGGGGCCCCCGGCGTTGTTGAACAGGCAGTCGAGCCGACCGAAGGCCGCGACCGCGCCGTCGATCAAGGCCGCGATCTGGTCCTCGTGGGTGACGTCGGTCTGGATGAAGCGCGCGGCATCGCCCAGTTCCTTGGCGATGGTCTCCCCCCGGTCCGACGATCGGCCGGCCAGGACGACCGATGCCCCCTCGCGGGCGAAGAGCCGGGCCGTCGCCTCGCCGATGCCGCTCGTGGCGCCCGTCACGACCGCCACCTTTCCCGCCAGTCTCCCGCTCATGTCGCTCCTCTTCGTGTGCGAGTGCGCCGCCGTGGCCGATGCGCGCTAGACGTGCCAGTTGCGCTGCGGACCGAGCAGCTGTCCGGGCCCTTCGGCCCGCCACCCGTAGGCGAGGTCAACCCCGAGCAGCCGGGCGAGGCGCGGGTCCTCCCCTTCCAAGAAGCCCTCGGGGATGGCGTCCCGGTAGATCTCCTGGGGCATGACATTCGGGCGGGAGAAGAAGTTCGACAGGTTGATGCGAAGACCCGGCTTCTTCCGCGGGAACGACCCGTGCCAGGTCGCGCCGTGCCACACGATCGCCGAGCCGGCCGGCACCTCGATCGGGACCACGTCGGGATTGCGCCGCGGGCCCTCGAGCCACACTTCTCCGGGCGTCGGCTGCCGGAGGTGGCGGTGACTCCCCGGCACCATCGCGAGCGCACCGCCCTCCTCCGTGTAGTCGGTGAGCGCGTAGTTGCAGTTGGCCGTCTGGGAGGCCGGCGGAAACGGCTGGGGGGTGCCGTTGGCCTGATCGCTGTGCAGCAGCAGGCCCCGGCCCCCGGGGCCCTTCAGGTGGCAGCCCAGGCTGCTCAGCACGCAGTGCTGTCCGAGCAGGTAGGTCACGAGCGCCAGCGGCCCGGGGTTGAGGACCGACCGCTTGAACACCGGGTCCCGGAAGATCAAGTAGGGCACGAACCGCAGTCCCTCGTACTCGACCTCGTTGTCCTGGTCGAGGGATCGCCCGAGGAACTCTTGGGCGACGCGCAGGATCGCCTCTCGGAGCTCCTTGGTGAGTCCGGGGGAGAGGGCGTCCTCGATGACCGTGAAGCCGAACGCTTCGAGCTCGGCCAGATTGGTCTCGAGCCCGAGCGAACGGATCTGGCGGTAGATCTCGTTGAGCTCCTTGGTGGCCGCCCAGTCCTCAATCTCCACGGGTGCTGCCTCCATCCGCGTCGCCGTCCGTGCGCCTCATGCGTGGGTGGTGCGTCGAGATTAGGAGGGAAAGCATGCCGCCGCCCGTGTCGAGCCCGATCGGGCCGCTTCGGAGCGGCGTGGCCGGCGCACGGGCCCCGGCCCCGGCCAGATTTTGGGCGCGCCGGGCACTCCGACCGGTCGGTTCCCGACCGGCCGCGGTAGCGTCGTCCCGTGCCTCCCGAGGTCCCCCTTCGCCTCCTGCTGCGCTGGAGCGAGAGCCTCTCGGCCATCGCCCGGACCGGGCTCGGGTTCACCCAGAACCTCTACGAGAAGGAGCGCTTCGAAGAGATCCTCCGGGTCGCGGCGGACATCCGTCTGGCTGCCGAGGACGGCGCCGCCGGGGTGGCCGACGCCGAGGGCCTGGTGCAGGAATGGCTGGGCCAGGTCGGTGAGGGCGTCCCGGGCTACGTGACCCCGAAGGTGGCCGTCGGTGCCGTCGTCGGCAACGAGAAGAAGGAGATCCTGCTCATCCGCCGGGCCGACTCGGGGGTGTGGCTCTACCCGACCGGCTGGTGCGATGTCGGCTACTCGGCCGCCGAGGTGGCGGCGAAGGAGGTGCTGGAGGAGACCGGCGTCGAAGCCGAGCCCGTCCGGTTGATCGCCCTGCTCGACGGGTTGCGGCTCGGCATGACCCGCATCCCGCTCTACTCGATGGTCTTCCATCTGCGGGCGATCGGCGGAGAGCTCAACCCCCACCCGCTGGAGTGCTCCGACGTCGGCTGGTTCTCGCCCGACGCCCTGCCGACGCCGCTGGTGGGGGTGGAACGCTGGGGCGAAGCGGCATTCGCGGCAATTCGGGGTGAGCACCGCGACGTCTACTACGACCCCCTGCGCCGACCGACCTGGCGGGGCTCGCCCGAGACCGAGCCCGATCGGCCGGCGGCGCGTTCGTGACCGCCGACGCACGGCTCGTCGAGGAAGTCAGCGCGCTCGACGACGCGCTGTGTGCGTCCCTGGCGGCGCTCGTCCCACAGCTCTCGAAGTCGGCCGATCCGCTGACCCGAGCGGTCCTCGAAGAGATCGTGGCCTCGTCGGCCACGACGCTGTTCGTGGCGAAGGACCCGTCGGGAGGGGTCGTCGGCATGCTGACGCTCGCCACCTTCCGGGCGCCGACGGGGGTGCGGGCCTGGATCGAGGACGTCGTCGTCGACACCACCGAACGGCACCGCGGGACCGGCGCCGCGTTGGTCCGCGCCGCCCTGGCGAAGGCGGACGCCGTGGGGGCGCGCACGGTCGACCTCACGTCCAACCCCGCCCGCACGGAGGCGAACGCCCTCTACCGCAAGCTCGGCTTCAACTCCCGCGAGACCAACGTCTACCGCTTCGAGCCGTCCTAGAGGGCCGCCGTGGCCCGTGTCAGGGGGCCCGGCGGCGACGTGATCGAATATCGACATGCTGATCGGCCGCGACATCACCCTCGAGATCGGCGGCCGGACCCTGCTCGAGGACGCGACGGTCTTGGTCGGCGCCGAGGACAAGGTGGCGCTGGTCGGCCGCAACGGGACCGGGAAGTCGTCCCTCCTCTCCTACCTGTTGGGGGAGTCCCCGACGCACCTCCACGGCGCCGGCCGGGTGCAGATCCTCGGAACGGTGGGCTTCCTGCCCCAGGTCCCGGTGCCCGAGGGCCTCGGCATCGACCCGAGCGCCTTCTCCCACGTGCTCAGCGCTCGTGGCCTCGACGCGTTGGACGACGAGCTCCAAATGGCCCGCCGGCACCTCGAGACGACCCCCACCGAGGAGGCGGTCGTCGCCTTCAGTGACCTCGAGGAGCGCTATCGCCTGGCCGGCGGGTACGAGGTCGAGGCCGAGATCGGCCGCCTGGCCGACGGCCTGGGCCTCCCCCAGGAGTTCCTGCTGGCCGACACGGCCTCGCTGTCGGGCGGGCAGCGCCGTCGGGTCGACCTCATCCGGGTGCTCTTCAGCGCGCCCGACATCTTGATCCTCGACGAGCCGACCAACCACCTGGACCGCGCCGCCAAGGTGTGGCTGATGGAGGAGCTGGCGACCTTCCCCGGCGCGTTGCTCCTCGTGAGCCACGACCTGCGGCTGCTCGACCACGCCATCTCCAAGGTGCTGACGATCGCGGAGCGGCACCTGCTCGAGTTCAAGGGCAACTACAGCGCATCGCGGGCGCAGCTGACCGCCGAGATCCACCGGCGCGAGAAGGTGTCGTCGCTCGAGGGCGCCCAGATCGCCAAGATGCGCGCCAAGGCCGACAAGTGGCGCCACAGCACCGAGACCCAGGCCCGGAAGGCCAAGGTGCTCGATCGCAAGGTGGAGCGGCTCGAGGCCCAGCGGACCACCGTCATGAAGCGCGAGCGGCGCGTGCGCTTCCGGCTGCCCGAGCCCGCCCGCGCCGGCGCCGTGGTCCTCGACGTGAACGCACTGGCCATCTCCTATGGCGAGAAGGCCGTGCTGCACCGGGTGGGCTTCGTGGTCGACCGGGGCGATCGGGTCGTGGTGGTCGGACGCAATGGTGCGGGCAAGTCTTCGCTCCTGCGCTGCCTGTCGGGGGTGCAGGCGCCGAACGCCGGCACGGTGTCGCTCGGCCACGCCGTCGCGCTCGGCTACTTCGCGCAGGAGCACGAGCAGATCGATCTCGAGCTCGGCGCGCTGGACAACATCGACGACACGGTGCTGGTCCAAGAAGCGGAGCGCCGCGCCCTGCTCGGCTCGTTCGGCCTGACCGGAACGACGTCGACCCAGCGCGCCGGCTCGCTCTCGGGTGGAGAGCGGGCCCGCCTCAGCCTGGCCATGCTGGCGGCGGGCCGGGCGAACCTGCTGGTGCTCGACGAACCGACTAACAACCTCGACCCGGCGTCGGTGGAGGCGGTCGGCGCCATGCTGTCGACCTGGAAGGGCACCATCGTCGCGGTGAGCCACGACCGCCCGTTCGTCGAGGCGCTCCAACCAACCCACGCGCTGCATCTGCCCGAGGAGCGCTACGGGTTCTGGCGCGAGGAGTACCTCGAGCAGGTCGAGGTCCGCTAGCGCCCCCGCGGCGTCAGCGGAGCAGTCGCGACAGCCGCCGGTCGGCCAGGACCTTGCCCTTGGTCTGGCAGCGGGTGCAGTAGACGACCTCGTGCGAGTCGAAGCTGACCCGGTGCAGCGGATCGCCGCAGCGGGGGCAGGGCTCGCCGGTGCGGTTGTGCACGAGGAAGCGGCCGCCCAGCTTGGCGTCGGACAGGGCACCGGTGCGCGTCCGCTCCTTGGTCAGGGCCTCCTCCAGGATGGAGTGGATGGCCGAGAGCAGGTCCTCGCGCTGGGCCGCGGTCAGTCCCTTCAACGACGCGAACGGCGAGAGCCCGGCCCGGTTGAGCGCGTCGTCGACGTGTCCCCGGCCGATGCCCGCCACCACGTGCTGGTTCCGCAGCAGCGTGTGCAGCTGGCGGGTGCTGTCGTCGTGGCGGATGAGCTCGGCGAAGGCCTCGTCGTCGGGCTCGGGCCCGAGCGTGGCCAGGGGTCCGTCCTCGCCCAGTCCGAGTACCCACCAGCCCGCCTTGCGCTGGGTCCCGAACTCGCGCACGAGGAGGCCGGTGTCGTCGTCGAAGACGAAGCGGACCACCGCGCCCCGCGGGCTGGTGGTCTTGGCCGGCGACTCGAGGTCCATGCGGCCCGCCTGGGAAAGGTGCACCAGAATGCGGTACCCGCCGCCCAGCTGGAGCACGAGGAACTTCCCCCGGCGGCCCACCGCGTCGAGCGTCCGGCCCTCCACCTGTTCGGGGGACGGCGCCACCGTCTTCAGACTGGTGAACCCGAGGAGGTGACAACGCGCCAACACCTTGCCGCCGAGCGCCACGTCCAGGCGTTCGGAGAGGGCCTGCATCTCGGGGAGTTCGGGCATGGTGGGAGGGGTCGGTGCGTCGAGTGTAGGACCGAGCGGGGCCGCTGGATCTCAGGAGAACGACCACCGGTACGCTCCTGCGATGCGCTGGCTGCACGAGGTGGTCGAGGCGGACGTGCTCGAACGGGCCTTCGTGCTGCACCGGGGCCAGCGCGAGGTCCCCGGACTGCTCTGGAGCCCGGTCGGGCAGTTGGCCAGCCCACCCCTCGTCTTGATCTGCCACGGTGCCTCGGGATCCAAGCGCGAGGCCTACGTGGTCTCCCTGGCGCACCGACTGGCCCGCCACGGGATCACGGCGGTCGCCATCGACGGGCCGGTGCACGGCGCCCGGCGGCCCGACCCCGGCCACGATCGGGTGCTGGCACTGCTGCAGTTCTCTCAGGCGTGGTCGTCGGACGCGTCGATGACCGACGAGATGGTGGCCGACTGGCGGCAGACCCTCGACGAGCTGCAGGCGCTCGATGAGATCGGCCGGGGTCCGGTCGGGTGGTGGGGACTGTCCATGGGCACCATCATCGGTCTCCCGGTCGTCGCCGCCGACCCGCGGATCAGTGTGGCCGTCCTCGGCCTGGCGGGCCTGACCGGCCCCACCCGCCAGCGGCTGGTGAGCGACGCGCCGCGGGTCGGCTGCCCGGTCCTGTTCATCGTGCAGTGGCACGACGAGCTGTTCGATCGAGCGACGGCCCTCGAGCTCTTCGACGCCCTCGGCACCGACGACAAGCGGTTGCACGCGTTCCCCGGTCGCCATGCCGATGTCTCGGCCGAAGCCTTCGCCGACACAGCGTCGTTCCTAGAGGCGCGCCTTGGCGCCGCGCGACCGGACGGCTAGGCCGGCTCGGGGTCCTCGGGGTAGCCGGGCCCCTGGTCGGGGGTGGATCGATCCCGCTCACCCCGACGTCGCCAGGCCTCTTCGGCGCGCGACGCCACCTCGTGGGGCGCCAACCCGGTCTCGCTCGACGCCCGGGTGACGTCGTCGAACTCGGGCTTGGTGCGGTCGGCCCCCACCTTGACGCGCACGGGGGACCCCTCGACCAGCACCTCGTCCATGGTGCGGGCACTCGGCCACCGCTCGCCGGTGAAGGCGCGGACACCAAAGGTGCCCGTGGTGGCGCGGAGCACCTGGCGCAGGGCGTCGACGCCGGCGGGGTCCGCCAGCGCATGGACGGTGTGTCCCGGGCGCCCCTTCTTCATCATCACCGGTGCCACCCAGGCATCGAGCGCGCCGGCCTCGAGCAGGGCCGTCACGGCGTGGGCGAGCTGTTCGCCGGTGGCGTCGTCGACGTTGGCCTCGAGCACGACCACGGGCTGGCCATCACCGATGCGCTCGGCGGGCAGCGCGGCACCCACGACGACCTGTGTGCAGTTCGGCAGTTCGTCCAGATCGCGCGAGCCGGCGCCGAACCCCGTGTGGCCCACCAGCATCGCCGGGAGCGGACCGAAGAAGCCCGACATGGCGGCGAGGAGGGCGGCTCCCGTGGGGGTGGTGAGTTCGACGGGCGTCTCTCTGCCGTAGGTGGGGACGCCGCGCAGCAGTTGGACGACCGCCGGTGCCGGGTTCGGGAGCAGTCCATGCGCGGACCGAACCATGCCCGTCCCGGTGGCCACCGGCGATGCGGCGATTCGGTCGACCCCGAGGATCTCGAGGGCGACGGCCGTCCCCACGATGTCGATGATCGCGTCGTGGCCGCCCACCTCGTGGAAGTGGACCTGGGCGGTCGGCCTGCGGTGCAGGTGTCCCTCCACTTCGGCCAGTGCGGAAAAGACTGCGAGCGAGCGCGCCACCACGCGTTCGGGCAGCCGCGCCTCTGACACCAGGCCGACGATGTGCGCGTGCGTGCGTACCACCACGTCGTCGTCGGCCGACACGATCGCCCTGGTGCAGGCGATACCGCCCCGCAGCACGGGCTCGGTCCGCAGGTCCCAACCGGGAAGGGGTAGCCGCCGGAGCAGGGTGATCACCTCACCGACGTCGGCGCCGGCGTCGATCAAGCTCCCGAGCGCCATGTCGCCGGCGATGCCCGAGAAGCAGTGGAACCACGCGACCGTTTCCCCGCCGGTCACCGCATCGAACGCGATGGGGTCGTCTGCCCGCCGCCGCTCGGCCCGACGCGTCCGTCGAGTCCGCCGGTCAGGGGTTGGCGGGTTCGCGTTCACCGGAGTAGGCGCGCGACGGCGCAGGCGGCGCCGAAGCCGTTGTCGATGCCCACCACGGTGACCCCGGCGGCGCAGGACGAGAGCATGGCGAGCAGCGCAGTTACCCCTTCGAGGGCTGCTCCGTAGCCGACGCTGGTCGGGACGGCGACGATCGGTGCCCCGGTGACGCCGCCGGTCAGGCTGGCCAGCGCGCCCTCCATACCGGCCACCACGACCACGGCGTCGGCGTCGAGCAGCTCGTCGAGCGAGGCCAGGAGCCGGTGGAGCCCCGCCACGCCACAATCCCCGAGCAGGCTCGGCCGAAACCCCAACGCCTCGAGGACCGCCCGGCACTCGTCGGCGACCGGGAGATCGGCCGTGCCCGCGGTGAGCACCAGCACCCGCCCCGGTCGCTCTGCCTGGGGCCGCCAGCACGCCGTGGCGTAGACCCCCGAGTCGGTTACCACCGGCGCGCCGAAGCCCGCGGCCGCGCCGGCCGAGGCCGCGGCCTTCACCTGGTCGGGATCGGCCCGGGTCAAGAGCACCGGTCCTCCAGGCTCGCCCAGGAGCTCGACCACGATCCGGGCACACTGCTCGGGCGTCTTGCCGGGGCTGTAGACGGCCTCGGGAACGGGCTGGCGGAGGGCCCGGTGGTGGTCGACCCGCGCGAAGCCGAGATCGGCGAACGGCAGCCGGCGTAGCCGGCGGACGGCGTCGTCGACCGTACAGGCGCCGCTCGCCACGTCGGCCAACAGGGCTTCGAGCGCGGGTGTATCCATAGGGGTCACTATCCTGCCCGGGTGTGACGGCTCCTGCGACCTCCGTGGCGTACTTCGGGCCGACCGGGACATTCACCGAGGAGGCCTTGCTCACCCAGGCCGACTACGCCTCGGCCAGCCTCCACCCGATGGCCACCATCACGGACGTGTTTGAGGCGGTGGAGAACGGCACGGTCGACCTCGGTTTCGTGCCCATCGAGAACGGCATCGAGGGAACGGTCCCGGTCACCGTCGACGGGCTGATCTTCGACTTCGACCTGTTCATCCAGCGCGAGGTGGTGCTCGACATCCACCTGCACCTGATGGCGCCCCCCGGGGTGTCGCTCTCGGCCATTCGTCGCGTGGTCTCCTTTCCTCACGCGCTGGCCCAATGTCGCAAGTACCTGGCCAAGCACCTGCCGCACGCGGAGGCCGTCGCGGCCAGTTCCACGGCCGAAGCCGCCAAGCAATTGAGCGAGCAGCCCGAGCCGGACGCCGCGGCCATCGCGCCCCGACTGGCCGCCGCCGTCTACGGGTTGGAGGTGATCGCCGAGGACGTGGAGGACCACCCCGAGAACCAGACCCGCTTCGTGTCGGTGGCCCGCGACCGCATCGCGGCGCCAACCGGCCACGATCGGACGAGCATTGTCTGCTTCCAGCGGGCCGACCGGCCCGGGAGTTTGCACGGCATCCTCGGCCAGTTCGCGGCGCGCAACATCAACCTGACGAAGCTCGAGTCACGTCCGACCAAGCGGGGCCTCGGTGACTACTGTTTTCTGATCGACCTCGAGGGACACCTCAGCGACGAGTTGGTGGCCGACTGCTTGCGCGACCTTC
This sequence comes from Acidimicrobiales bacterium, assembly GCA_035604685.1. GTDB lineage: Bacteria > Actinomycetota > Acidimicrobiia > Acidimicrobiales > RAAP-2 > DATNIB01. The sequence goes on from DATNIB010000059.1 coordinate 48,159, forward strand.
ACGCCGGCCTAGCCGGCGTGAAGTTGCTCGGCTCATATCCTGCGGCCGGGTCCAAGGCACCCGACCACCGGCGCCGGGCCGACGATGCTTGGCGCGCCGCGGATCAATGGCTGGACGAACTCCGGGGGAAGATCACCTAGGGCCCACGCTCGGAGCCCACCCAGTGGGTACCCTGGGTCACCGTCCCGTGGGGTGTTCGCGGGAAGTCCGGAGGGATGGCAGAGCGGACGAATGCGCGGCTCTTGAAAAGCCGTGGGACTCCGGTTCCCGTGGGTTCGAATCCCACTCCCTCCGCTCGAGATCAGATTCACCGGCTCTTCGGAGATGAGTGGTTGCGCCGCTCGCGACAGCAAGCACTTTGTCGTTCCGAGGGCCAGAAGGTACCCCCACCTACCCGACGTACTGGGCTACGCGAGGGACGACGTTCGGGAGGTGTGCATGGGCTGATGCCGGTCAGGTCCGAGGGCCGGACGCTCATCGTGGCGCGCTTGGACGCTGCCGTGGAAATCAAAGGCGAACCAGTTCCAAGGATCGGGCAATCTATATGCATGACCGCCCCCCTGAACGCGTCGCCAATCCGCTTTGAAGGGAAGCGTGCGAACATCGCCCGCGACTTTTCAATAGCAATCGTGTCCGCTCCGCCTGGGCCGCCGCGGCGAATCGATGGGTACTCAATCGGAGCGATTCCAACCGTCGATGGGCCTGGACCCCATGGCGGTGAGGTCCACCCAGACGGGGACGAGTTCCTCTACGTCGTGAGCGGGATCATGGAGTTGATCCTTGACGATGGGGACGAGCGGTCGGTGGGCGTCGAGACGACCGTTCTGCTGCGGTCCGGAGACGCGTACGTCGTCCCACGCGGTGTCTGGCACCGGCTAGAACCGGTCGAGCCCAGTTACCTCATCCATGTCACGCCTGGTCCAAACGGTGGCCATCGACCCCGACACGACAAGCCGAGCGGTCGATGAATCCGCCGGACTCCCCGCAGGGACTTGCGCTCTACCTCGTCTACCAAGACGTCGCCGCCATGTGTGACTGGCTCGTCCGTTGCCTAGGGTTCGTGGAAACAGGAAGATCTCTCGGTGCCGACGGTGTCGTGGCGAACGCCGAACTGCTCGCAGGACCGACGGTACTCATGCTCGAGCGCGGCGACGTAGGGCCCGGTTCCTACCCGCGCGGCGTCCGCTGGACCGGAGTCTGGGTTGACGACCCGGACTCTTGGTATCGCCGCTTGTCCGAGATGAATGTCGAGGCACGACCACCACTGGACGAGCCCTGGGGTGTTCGCCTCGTGCGGGTGGTTGATCCGGAGGGTCACACCTGGGCCCTCATCACGCGGTCCATTGAAATGAGCACCGGCAGCTAGTTGCCGCCGACGAGAGGGACCGGATTGCGTGAACCAGGGTTCGTGCCCGACTCGGAGGAGACGGCGGTGCGCCACGCCGGTGAAGCGCTGGCTGCCGAATACTTCGCCCGCGTCGACCGCGTCGACCTGGACGGAGCGGTCGAGCTCTACGCAGAGGACGCCACGTTCCTCGGGGCGCGAGGAAGCGCCCAGATACGCCAGAGGATGGAAGAGGGCTTGGCCTCGAACGCCGACAAGCGGAGCCGCCACGTCATCGCCAACCTCCGATCGTCCCTGGTGGACGGGGACACGCTGCTGGTGGAATACACGGCGGTCGCCTACACGCTGGACGGGTCGAGCCCTGTCTCCACCCGATCGGTCTTCGATCAGGAGATGATCATCCGGCGTGGTCCCGACGGGTGGCTCCGGATCGCCGATCACCGCATCCTCGGCTTCGACCCACCCGAGAAGTAGGAGGGCGTTGTTTCGGCTACCGCTCTGGGCGAGACGGGTGCCAGCCGGGGGAGTCGTCGCCCGTCGCCGGTGGGGGACCCTGGACCAGGTCGAAGTGCAACCCGAACGAGGTCAGGCAGGACACCCGCCACTGGCAGTCCCCATGGTCTTCCTCGGCCCGTTTGCCGCCGAGGAGGTGGACGTCGGTCCGACCGAGGCCCTCGATGGCCTCGTCGATGTCGTCGACGGCCCACACGAGTTGCCAGCCCCCCGGATCCAGCAGGCCCGGCCAGGCACGGTTCTGCCCCGGGAAGCTCGGCTCGATCACTTCGAGGTTCAAGAAGGGGGTCCTGAACAGCCGTACCTTGGAGACCTTCACCCGCACGTCGACATTGGCATAGGCGCCAAAGCCGCTGCCGTGGGGATCGTCGATCGGCCCCATGTCGTAGAAGCGCTCGCATCCAAGGACGTGCTCCAGGAACGAAGTGGCCTCTTCGATGTCGGCTACCGCGAAGCTGAGGTGCTCGAAGCCGCGGAAGCCCGGTAGGGACGGGCGGGCTGGGGTCCGAAGGGTCGCGCCGCGGTCGGGATCCGACGGGTTCCACAGGTGGTCCTCGAATTCCGACATGTAGGCCCGACCGTTCGGATAGCTCGTGAGCTCGAAGTGGAAGCCCCAGGAGGTCATGCAGTGGCAGGCATACGATCCCTCCCCCACCTCCGGGGGGTTCGTGGTCGGCTTCTTCCCGGGCCCTAGGACGTGGACGTCACACGATTCGAGGAAGTCCATGGCTTCATCCATGTCGTCGACGTAGCCGGCCAAGTGCCAACCGCCCACGTCCAGCATCGCCGGCCAAACTTCCCGCTGCCCGGGGTAGGACGCTTCGACCAGCTTCAGATTCAGGAACGGGGTGCGCAGCAGCCGCGAGCCTCGGATCACTGCCCTCACGTCAGCATTGGCGAAGGCCCGCATCGACGACCCACGGTCATCGGCGATGGGACCCGATTGCGAGACCACTTCAGCCCCGAAGAATGAGGAGAAGAAACCAGTGGCCTCATCGAGGTCGGGGACCGTGAAGCTCAGATCCTGGACCCCGGCAAGGACGGTACCGACCCGTGTCACGTGCGGTTCACCGGGGAATTGATGTCAAGTGCCGAGCGGTCGATTCCGTGTCCCTCGTGCGTGGGTCTGTCCCTGTGGACCCGTGCCCCACGGATCTTGCGGTCCGGAATCTCGAGCAGCACAAGTGACAAATCTAGTGGATCCTCCTGTTCGGTCCCAGGTCCCGGAGGCGTAACACCGGCGGGTGTGGCTCGACGCCAAGGTTCCGCCAATGTTGTGGCAAGGGCACGGTTGTACAACTGGCGCACCGACCGCGGAACCATAGGGAGGCCTAGATGACGACCGCGTTTGAAGCCAGGGTGTCCGCCCCGAGGTTGGATGCGAACCGCAGCGTGTTGGTCGACGCCGCGTGGCTGGCGGAACACCTCGGTGACCCGAACCTGCACGTGGTCGAGGTCGACGTGAGCCGTGCCTCGTACGACGAGTGGCACATTGACGGAGCGGTGTTATGGAACATCTACCAAGACTTGAAGGACGCCGACTACCACCTCGTCGATGCCGACGCTCTGGAACGGCTCTTTGCCTGGTCCGGGATCGGCGCGGAGTCAACGGTGGTGTTCTACGGATACGCGCCCGCCATGGGCTTCTGGCTCATGGAGCGGTTCGGCCACCGCGATACGCGCATCCTCGACTGCTCGCGCGACGCCTGGCGAGCTGAAGGCCATCCGTGGAGCACGTCGGTGACCCAGCCGACGGTCGATGGCTATCACCTCGGCCAGGAAGACCTGCGCATCCGAGCCGACCGAGCGACGGTGCAACGCGCCATCGGAGCACCGGGGAAGACGCTGGTCGACGTGCGCTCGGAGGCCGAGTATCGGGGCGAGCGATTCTGGCCATCGGGTGGCCTCGAGCCGAACGGTCGCGCCGGCCACGTGCCATCCGCCGTACACCAGCCGATCGACGGTCTCTACAACGAGTCCGGGCGGTTCCGCTCCGCCACCGAACTCCGTGGCATCTTCTCCTCGATTGACCTTGACGGCAATGACGAGCTGATCACCTATTGCACGATCGGTGCACGAGCCGCCACGGCCTGGTTCGTTCTCACCTACCTGCTCGGGCGCGACCGGGTTCGCGTCTATGACGGCTCATGGGCCGAGTGGGGTCGCATGGCGGACACCCCGGTGGAAGGGCTGTGAGCTCTTCTGCACTGCATGGCGTCGCAGGGCAGAATGTCCAAAGATCGCAGTGATCACCACCACCAAAGAGGCATCAAACAGGGAGGTAATCCAAATGGCTGGACTCACTCGCAAGAGTCTCGATTCGCCCGACGAGGTGCGCAAGTTCGAAGGAGACAGTGGCCACCTCGATCTCGTGAACACCGACGCGGGCTCGGTCGGTCGGGCGACGTTCCAACCCGGATGGAAGTGGTCGGAGCATGTGAAGCCGATCGCCAAGACCGAGAGCTGCCAGGCTGCCCATACCGGCTACTTCGTCTCGGGGCGGATGATGGTTGTCATGGACAACGGGGAGGAGATGGAGTACGGCCCCGGCGACTTCGCCGTCATGGCGCCGGGACACGACGCGTGGATCATCGGCGACGACCCGTGCGTGGTCATCGACTGGCAGGGATACGCCGACTACGCCAAGCGGTAGCGGCCCACTAGGCGATCGCCGCTCCGATGGGACCGGCTCATGGCGCACCGCCTCGGCGAGCCCGCGGCCAAGACACGGTGGCCCCTGACCGGGTGTCCCGGATGAACTTGGCTAATCGACCTGGATCCAGCCCAGCAGGTCCTCCTGGCTGACAGTTCCAAGCAGGGCGGGGTGGTCGGTGGCCAGGTGGTCGCGAATGATCCCGACCACCTGGTCATCGCTGTCCCCTCGGGCAATGAATCCGCACTCGCATCGGATCAGCTTGGCCATGGGTCCTCCTAGAGGCTCTTCCCCGAGCGTATTGCCATGATGTTGGCATGACCTTGGCGTCGCCAGATCCGTTCCGAATCCAGATCTGCGGAACGCTTGCTATCGAGCATGACGGCCGGCGAATCGAGGGCGGACTGCCTGGACGCCAGGGCCGGCTGCTGTTCACCTATCTCGTCGTCAATCGCTATCGCTCGGTTGCCAGAGACGAGCTAGCCGAGGCTCTTTGGCGAGAGCCAGACCCGGCCGCGATCGACGCCCGGCTCAATCCGTTGCTCTCCAAGTTACGCCGCGTGTTCGGCGCGCAAGCCGTGGACGGACGGGTCACCATCCGATTGCACCTGCCGGACGCTTGGGTCGATCTGGAAGCTGCCGTCGAAGCCATCCACCGCGCCGAGTCCGCGGTCTCCCAACGCGATTGGGTGCGAGCCTGGGGACCGGTGCTGATCGCTCTCTTCGTCGCCCAGCGCGACTTCCTTCCCGGCGAGGACGCCCCATGGATCGATGAGATCCGGCACCAGCTGTCGGTGCTTCATCTGCGCGCGCTGGAGTGCTACGCGGCTGCCGAACTAGGACTCGCGGGGCCAGAGCTGGCGGGAGCCGTTCGGGCCGGTCGACAACTCATCCACCTTGCCCCTCTTCGAGAGAGCGGCTACCGGTACCTCATGCAGGCACTCGCCGAGCAGGAGAACCTGGCCGAAGCCCTCCACGTCTATGGACAGCTCTGCGACTGCCTTCGCGAACAGCTCGGTGTCTCACCCAGCCCGGCGACGCGTGAGCTCTACGCGCGGCTACTCGCGGCGACCTGAGTGCCAGCGCCTGGCACCCCTTGGCTCGCGTCCAGGCAGGACGCTCAGTCCTTGGCAGCTCCGGCTCTGGTTTGGCCGAGTGCGGCGACATGCTTCCTGCCTGCCCGCAGCGGCGAGCAGCGATCACGCGTCAAGATGGGCTTGTGGAAGCCAAAGAAGTGGGAGAAGTCCGAGAAACAGCCCAGGCGGGCACGTCGTTCATCGGTGTGCACCTCACGGTCAAGGACATGTCCGTAGCCGTCGAGTTCTACCGCCGTATCGGCCTCGACGTCGGAGAACCAGCCGGTGGCTCCCACGTGGAGATCGACGTCGGGTCAGGCGTCCACATCGCGCTCAGCACGGTCGAGCTCACGCGCTCGTACGACCCGGGGTGGCGGGAACCCAACCTGCCACCGGGGAGCGTGCTGCAGTTCCGCGTGGGATCCCGAGCGGCGGTCGACGCGCTGTACCAAGAGCTCACAGAAGCGGGATATCACGGCCACCTCCCGCCCTTCGACGCCTTCTGGGGGAACCGGTACGCGGAGATCGATGATCCAGACGGCCATGTGGTCGGCTTTCACAGCCCGAGGGATCCAGCCGCCGGGAGCTGACGTTCGAGTGGTGAAGGGCAAGTTGCGCGGACTGCCTCGTCGATCGGCTAGTTGGACAGCGCGGCTGACCCCAAGGATCGTCTCCCACCCGGCCTCGGAGCCTCAGCCGGTGGGTCGGTGCTGTGCCTCCGGCGCGCAGCGGTCACAGAGGCCCGTGATCTCAAGGACGTGATCCAGCTCGCTGAAGCCATGTCGGCGCCCAAGTGTCCGGGCCCAGGCTTCGACCTCGGGTGCGTCGAGCTCAACGGCTCGACCGCACTGTCGGCAGACCAAGTGGTGGTGGTGTCCCGATAGGCCGCAGCGTCGGTAGAGGGACTCGCCACTCTCGCTCCGGAGGCTGTCGACCACCCCCGCCTCGGCCAGAGCCCGGAGCTGGGCGTACACCGTGGCCAGGCCGACCCGCTCCCCGTGCTCACGAAGCCGCGCGTGCAGTTCCTGTGCGCTGGTGAATTCGTTGGTCTCGGCCAGGACCGCGGCGACGGCACGCTTCTGCCTGGTCATCCGCCCGCCGGGCGTCGGGGTCCCAGCGGCGTCGGAGGTGGATTGTCGTAGGGAGGGAGGCACCATTCGTTTCCGCGGAGTCCTCCGGGCAGTCTACCGTCGGGGACGTAAATTGTAATCGTTCCCGATCTTGAGTACTGTCAGTAATGAGAACCACTCTTGATTAGGACTGGACCATGGCCGAAAGCCGACGGTGGGTGCGGTGGCTGCTGGTGCCCCGGTCGGGTCTGGTTGTCGTCACGATGGCGCTGGCGGGTCTCTCTTGGGCATCAGTCCCCGCCGGGGCAACCGGCCACGAGGTGATCGACGTCCTGGCGGCCGAGAACACCTGGGGCAGCCTGGCCACCCAGCTCGGTGGAAACCGCGTCCACGTCGTCAGCATCGTCTCTGATCCCAATGCCGATCCGCACGAGTACGAGTCCAATCCGGCCGACGCTCGAGACTTCGCCGAGGCGCGCTACGTGATCGTGAACGGAGCCGGCTACGACGCCTGGGCGTCGCAGCTGCTCGGTGCGCAGGGTGTGTCTGGGCGCAAGGTGCTCAATGTCGCTCGTCTGCTCGGCAAGGGAACTGCCGCCAATCCGCACTTCTGGTACGGGCCGGGCTACGTGGAGCGGGTGATGGCCAAGATTACCGCGGACTACGGCGCGCTCGATCCGGCGGATCGGGGCTACTTCACCGCCCGCCGCGCCGCGGTCGAGGCGGCGTTCCGACCCGAGCGGGCCGTCCTGACCTATTTGCGAACCCACTTCTCCGGCGCACCGGTGGCCTCGACGGAGAGCATCTTCGCCTACCTGGCGCAGTACGTGCACCTCGACCTCGTCACGCCGAGCGCGTTCATGCAGGCCGTCGCCGAGGGCAACGACCCCCCCGCGCCGAGCGTCGCCACCTTCTACCAACAGATCACCGCCAAGGCGTTCCGGGTGCTCATCTACAACGTCCAGACCGTGACGCCACTCACCACGAGCTTGAAGGCGGCCACGGCGCAGATGAACATCCCGGTGATCGGCGTCTCCGAGACGATTCAACCCCCGATCGACACCTTCGAGCAGTGGATGACGGGTCAGCTCTCCGCGCTGGCCAACGCGCTAAACGCGCAGGCGTTGGGCCAGTGACCGTCGCATCCGGCGGCCCGGTCGTCGAAGCACACTTTCTGACCGCGGGCTATCGAAACAGGCCGGTGTGGCGTGACGTGTCGTTCTCGCTGGCGGCGGGCGAATGCGTGGCCGTGCTCGGCCCGAACGGTGCCGGGAAGTCGACGCTCCTGCGCGTGCTCCTCGGGCTGCTTCGTCCCCTCGCCGGCACCGTCAAGGTTTTCGGGGAGCCGCCCCGACGGGGCAGTGCCCGCATCGGTTATGTGCCCCAGGCGCGGGCCTTCGACCCCGAGACGGCTATCCGTGGGGTAGACCTGGTGGCGCTCGGCATCGATGGCCACCGGTGGGGGATCGCCTGGCCGAGCGCCGGTCGTCGCGCCGCCCGCGCACGGGTGGACCAGGCCATTAACGCCGTGCGCGCGTCCGCGTACGCGCACCGGGGCATCGGTCAGGTGTCGGGAGGGGAGCGGCAGCGACTGTTCCTGGCCCAAGCGCTGGTCGGTTCGCCCGACCTGCTGCTGCTCGA
>DATNIB010000060.1:0-8957 GCA_035604685.1 Acidimicrobiales bacterium
CGGCGTGGCTCGAGGCTTGCGCGGCGCGGGGCGCGACCACCCTCGGCGGCCTCGGAATGCTGGTCCACCAGGCGGCGGCACAGATCGAGGCCTGGACCGGACGCGAGCCGCCGCTGGCCGCGATGTGGGCGGCCGCCGAGACCGCGACGGCCTAGCCCGGCCGCGCGGGGGGTTCGCCCGGATCCGGCGGGCCGGCGGGCCAGAGCCCCGCGTCGGCGAGCGCCTGGACGGCGGCCCGGCGGAGCTCCGCCTCGAGGTGGTCGCGATCGGGCGGGCGTGTCTTGAGCGTCAGCTGCATGCGGAAGCTGGCGGCGTCGGCGTCGGCCACGGCGATCAGCTGCGGTGGCTCGGGACAGTGGGGGGCGAACTCCGGCCGGGCGGCGACCGACCCGGCCGCGTCGGTCACCACCTGGCGCGCCCGCTCGAGGTCGTCCTTCTGGGCGGGCGCCACGGTCAGCACCACCGTCGCCCGGGCCGATCCCCGCGACGTATTGGCCATCACGCGGATCTCCCCGTTGGGCACGTACCAGATCTTCCCGTCGGCCGCCCGCAGCCGGGTGACCCGCAGGGTCAGGTCCTCGACGGTGCCGCTCACGGTGTTGACCGCGATGGTGTCGCCGATGGCGAACTGGTCCTCGATGGCCAAGAGGAAGCCGCTCAGGTAGTCGCGCACGAGCGACTGGGCGCCGAAGCCGATGGTGGCGCCGATGACGGTCGCGCTGGCCAGGAGCGGGGCCAGGTCGAGGCCCATGAGTCCCAAAATGAGGAAGACGGCCATGAGGAAGACGCCGAACCGCCAGACGTTGGCGGCCAGCGCCAGCATGGTGGCGAGGCGCGCGTCGGCCCGCCGGGACTCGGAGCGATGGAGGGCGGGCCCCGCCAGCCGGCCGAGAAAGGCGCGCACCGCCTTGGCGCCGAAGTGGGCCACCAAGACCGCCACCAGCGCCACCAGCACGATCTCGAGGGGGCGGAGCACGAGCGAGTCGACCGTGTGGGCGGTCGAGGGGGAGAGCCCGGCCTTGGTCAGGACCTCGTAGAACCAGCCGTTGCCGGCCGCACCCAAGGGGGCTGAGCTGGGCAAACCCCCGATGGCGGCCAGCGGCGCGGGGAGGGGCGGGGCCATGGCCGATATTCTCTCTCGCGATGCGCGCATGGTGATGAGCCTGAGCGGGACCGGCCGCTCCCGGCGCTTCTACGGCGTCGACCTCGTCCTCGTGTTGACCACCCTCTTGGTGGCCGGCATCGGGATCGTGATGGTCTACACGGGGTCGCGGGGCGCGCTCATCACGAGCGGCAGCCCGCCGCGCTACTTCTTGGAGCGCCAGCTGCTCTTCGTGATCCTCGGCATCGGCACCGCGGCCGTGCTGGCCTGCATCGACTACCGCCGAATCGAGATCGTCGGCATGGTCATCTACGGCCTGACCGTCACCGCGCTCTTGGCCGTCCTCGTCATCGGGCGCAGCGTGCAGGGGGCCGCGCGTTGGTTCAGCCTCGGCCCGATCGAGATCCAGCCCTCCGAATTCGCCATCCTGGCCCTGATCGCGGCGGTGGCGACCTACTGCGCGCGGCGCGACGAGGGACTGGCCTGGCCCGACGTCTTCAAGCTGTTGGCGCTGGCCGCCGTGCCGATGCTGCTCGTGATGAAGCAGCCGGACCTCGGCACCGCCATCGTCATGTTCGTCGTCCTCTTGGTCATGCTGGCCGTGGCCGGCCTGCCGGCGCGCATCCTGGTCATCCTCGTCCTCGGCGCGGTGCTCACCATCTTCGTGGCCGCCAAGGTGGGCCTCCTGCACCACTACCAGATCCAGCGACTCACCAGCTTCTTGAACCAGGACTCCCACTCGGCCCAGGTGCAGAAGCTCGTCTACAACACCACCCAGTCCAAGATCGCCATCTCCTCTGGCGGGGCGTTCGGCGCCGGGCTCAACCACGGCAGCCAGACCAGCCTCGGCTACGTGCCCGAACAGCAGACCGACTTCATCTTCAGCGCGGTCGGCGAGCAGCTCGGCTTCGTCGGCGCGACGACGCTCCTGCTCATGCTCTCGGTGCTGTCGTGGCGCCTGCTGCGCGCCGCCCAGATGGCGCGCGACAACTTCGGGCGCCTGCTCTGCGCCGGCCTGTTCACCTACGTCGCCTACAGCGTCTTCCAGAACGCCGGCATGAGCATGGGCATCATGCCGGTGACCGGCATCCCGCTCCCCTTCGTGAGCTACGGCGGGTCGGCCGCCATCTGCTTCTTCGCCGCGGTCGGCGTCGCCATCAGCGTCTACCGGCAGCGGAGCCGCCGCTATGCCTGAGCCGTCCGCCGACGGTCCGACGGCCGCGGACGGGCCGGCCGATGAGATGGTGCGCGAGGGAGCGCCCCCCGACGGGGCGCCCCCCGAGCCCGAGCCCGTGCCCGAGCCGGCGGCCTGGAGCCTGCCCGACCCCGTCCCGGTGTTCCGGGTGATGGACGTGGTGGAAGTGGCCGTGGCGTTGCCCTCGCCCCATCCGACGGTGACGCTGCGCGAGGCCGAGCCCCCCTACCGCACCCTCATCATCCCGCTCGGGATGCCCGAGGGCACCGCCCTCGCCCACGCGCTCTACAAGGTGGCGACGCCGCGCCCGCTCACCCACCAGCTGATGGCCGAGGTGCTCCAGCGCCTGAACACCGACCTGGCGGCGGTCCGCCTGGTCGCCCGTCTGGCCGGGACCTACGTGGCCGAGCTCGATCTGGTCGGCGCGCACGGCCACGAGGTCGTGTCGTGCCGGCCGAGCGACGGGTTGACGCTGGCCCTGCGCCAGGGGGTGCCGTCACCGATCCTGGCCGACGAGCGCCTGCTGGTGAACGAGGACGACGTCGTCCAGCCGCTGTAGTCGGGCGCCCTCAGGTCGCGACCTGGAAGGACTGCTCGCCCGGCTGCTTCACGCCGAGGCGCCGCTCGTCGGGGGTGGAGCTCCCCTCCTCTGAGATCCGCATCAACAGGGCGATGACCACGTAGTTGCTCACGAGCGACGAGCCGCCGTAGGCCATGAAGGGGAGCGTGATGCCGGTCAGCGGCAGAAGGCGCGTCACCCCGGCCATGATGAAGACGGCCTGGAAGCCGATGAGGATCGTGAGCCCGGTGGCCACGAGGCGCGAGAAGTCGCTCCGCGCCGTCTGGGCGATGTGCAGGCCGGCGCCGACCAGCAGCAGGAAGCCGAACACGACGGCCGTCGCGCCCATGAGCCCCAGCTCCTGGCCGATGGCCACGAAGATGAGGTCGCTCGTCATGAAGATCGAGCTGAGGGGCGTGTGTCCGAGGCCGAGGCCCACCCCGCCCACCCCGCCCCGGCCGAGCGAGTACCAGGACTGCACCAGCTGGTAGCCGCTCGTGTTGGGGGTCGACCACGGGTCGAGCCAGATGGTGACGCGCTCGTGGAACTGCGCGAAGAGGTGGGAGTGCTGGCCCAGCTCGGCGGCGATGACGACGCCGCCGGCGAAGAGGACCAACCCGAAGACGAGGTAGCGGGCGCGGCCGGCCGAGATCCACAAGAGGGCGATGAAGAGCGTGAAGATGAGCAGCGCGAAGCCGATGTCGTTCTCGGCGCCGATCACCAGCATGGCGAAGCCCCAGGCCAAGAGGATCGGGATCAGGGGACGGGGGTCGACGATGAGCCGGTTGCCGAGGCGCGCCGTCGGGATGCTCAAGAGCTCCTTTTTGTCCGCGAAGTAGGAGGCGAAGAAGACGCAGAGGAGGATCTTGGCGGCCTCGACGGGTTGGAACTGCAGGTGGCCGATGTGGGCCCAGAGGCGCGCGCCGTTGATCTTGAGGCCGATGTGGGGCACGAGTGGGGCGAGCATGAGCACCGCGGCCAGCAGCAGCAGCACGTAGCGGTAGCGGTCGAGGTCGCGCGAGCGACGGATGACGAGCAGCGTGGCCACGTAGAAGGCGATGCCCATGGCGCTCCAGCCCGCCTGGGCCGAGGCGAAGTGCGGGTCCCAGCGGGCGATCACCACGTAGCCGATGCCGTTCAAGAGGGCCGCGATCGGCAGGACGACCGGGTTGGCGTTGGGGACCAGCCAGCGGTTGGCCAGGTGGCCCAGGATCGAGAGCGCCAGCACCACGCCGAGGAACGGCCCCAGGTGCGGCGGGATGCGGGCGGTCGTCCCGAGGGAGGCCAGCACGTAGAGGCAGACGACGATGACGCCGCCGAAGAGGAGGAGGCCGAGCTCGGTCCGCCGCTTGGGTTTGGGCCCGCTCTGGAACGGCGGGAGGCGCCGGTAGAAGGGGGGGCGGGCGAGGGACGGCGGGAGGGTCGTCACCACGCAGGCGCCACCCTCGTCACCCGGGCGCCACCCAGGCGTCGCGGCCGCGCCACCCAGGCACTGGGCGACACCCGCGGGCGCGGTCGGGGCGGCGAAAGGGCGCCTGGCACTCGGTGCCGATCGTAGTGGCGGCGGTACGATAGGGGTTCCATGGACGCTGACGACGAGCTCGACGCGGCCCGCGAGGCGGGCGCCGACTTCGGCGCCGGCGCGGTCACGATCGCGCCGCGCGAGCCGGTCGTGCGCGCCGACTTCCTGGCCAAGGAGGGCGTGACCGTCGCCCCGGAGCCGGCCGTCGTGGCCCCGGTGCGGTCCGACCACGGCGCTGGACTGGCCGACGCGCCGAACCCGGCCCAGGCGGCCATCGAGAGCTTCGGGCCGCGGCGATTCACCAACCGCGAGCTCTCCCGGCTCGACTTCGGCGCCCGCCTGCTCGAGCTGGCCGAGGACGAGCGGGTGCCGTTGCTCGAGCGCGTGAAGTTCACGGCGATCTTCGCCGATCTCCTCGACGAGTTCTTCCAGGTGCGGGTGGCCGGCCTGGAGGACCAGGTGGCGGCCGGCGTGCGCACCCGCTCGGCCGACGGGCTGCGCCCGGGCGAACAGCTGGAAGTGATCCGTAACCGGGTGTCGGAGCTGACGGCGCGCCAGGACCGCATCTTCCTCGACCAGCTGGTGCCGTCGCTGGCCGCCGCCGGCGTTGTGCTGTCGGACTGGTCCTCGCTCGACGAGGACGACCGGGACTACCTGGTCGACATCTTCCAGCAGCAGATCTACCCGGTGCTCACGCCGCTGGCCGTCGACCCCGGGCACCCGTTCCCCTACATCTCGAACCTGTCGCTCAACCTGGTGGTCGAGGTCATGGACCCGGTCACCGCGGAGCGTCGCATCGCGCGGGTGAAGGTGCCGCCCGTCCTGCCGCGCTTCGTCGTCATGGCCGACGGCGAGCGCTTCGTGGCGTTGGAGCAGGTGATCGCCGCGCACCTCGACACGCTGTTCCCCGGCATGACCATCGGGGCGCACGAGACCTTCCGGGTCACGCGCAACGCGGACCTGGCCGTCGAGGAGGACGAGGCCGACGACCTGCTGGTCGCCGTCGAGCTGGAGCTGCAACGCCGGCGCTTCGGCCGCGCGGTGCGCCTCGAGCTGGCGGCCGGGGCCAGCCCGGCCGTGCGCGAGCTGCTGACCGCCGAGCTCGAGCTGTCGCCCGGCAGCGTGTACCCGATCCACGCGCCCATCGACCTGAGCGGGCTCTGGGCCGTCTACGCCCTGGACCGTCCCGACCTCCACGAGGAGACCTGGACGCCGATGACGCCGCCGCATTTCGCGACGGCCAACAACGAGGCCACCGATCTGTTCGCCGTCCTGCGCGAGCGCAACGTGCTGGTGCACCACCCCTACGACAGCTTCGCCACCTCGGTCGAGGCCTTCGTGGCCCAGGCCGCCGAGGACCCCGACGTGCTCGGCATCAAGCAGACCCTGTACCGGACCTCGGGGGACAGCCCCATCGTCGCCTCGCTCATCCGGGCGGCCGAGCTCGGCAAGCAGGTGGCCGCGCTGGTCGAGCTGAAGGCGCGCTTCGACGAGCAGGCCAACATCGGCTGGGCGAGGGCGCTCGAAGAGGCGGGCGTCCACGTCGTCTACGGCCTGGTCGGCCTGAAGACGCACTCGAAGACCGCGCTCGTGCTGCGCCGCGAGGAGGACGGGATCCGCCGCTACTGCCACGTGGGGACGGGGAACTACAACTCGAAGACGGCCCGCATCTACGAGGACCTGGGCCTTCTCACGGCCGACCGCGCCATCGGCGCCGATGTGGGCGACCTCTTCAACTACCTGACCGGCTTCTCGCGCCACACCGGCTACCGCCAGATCCTGGTGTCGCCGGTGACCATGCGCCCCCGTCTCTTGGAGCTGATCGAGGAGCAGGCCGCCGCCGGCCCGCGCGGCCGGATCGTGCTCAAGATGAACGGATTGACCGACCCGGTGCTCATCGACGGCCTCTACCGCGCCTCTCGGGCCGGGGTGCCGATCGACCTCGTCGTGCGCGGCCTGTGCTGCCTGCGTCCCGGTATCCCGGAGCTCTCCGAAACCATCACGGTCCGCTCGGTCGTCGGCCAGTTCCTGGAGCACTCGCGGATCTTCCGCTTCGGTGGCCCCGACCCGGCGTTCGAGGGCGAGGCGCCGCTCGACCCAGCCGGCCACCCGCCGCTCACGCTCCTCATCGGCTCGGCCGACATGATGGAGCGCAACCTGGACCGGCGCATCGAGGTCCTGGTGCCCGTGGTCGATCCCGAGCTGCAGGCCCGGCTGCTCGAGATCCTCGCCCTGGTCCTCGCCGATGACACCAACTCGTGGTCCCTCGGCACCGACCGGCAGTGGCGGCGGGTGCCGACCGTCCAAGGACTGAGCGCCCAACAGCGCCTGAAGGAGCTCGCCCTCCTCCGGGCCCGGCGCCGCCGGATCCCCGAAGCCGCGCCCGCCACCGCGTAGCCGCGCCGTCCGGCCGCCGGGTCGGGCCGCGCGGCGCCTTCCTTCAGGCGATCTCGACCGGGGGTTGGCCGTTGCGCCTCGGGTGGGCGCCGATGCGCAGCGACAGATAGGCCGCCCCGCCGGCCGGGATGGGCAGCCAGAAGTTCACCAGCCGGTAGGCGATGACCCCGAGGATGGCGACGGTCTTCGGGACGTGGAACCCGACGATGGCCGGGATGAGGACCCCCTCGATCACGCCCAGGCCACCGGGGGTGATCGGGATGACCGCCAGGATGTTGGCCAGACCGTAGGCGACCAGCAGGTCGATGGGGTTCAACCGGTGACCGAGCGCCAACAGGAACACCCCGAGCGACGCGGCGTCGAACAGCCAGTTGGCGGCGGCCCAGCCGAGGGCGCGCTGGAGCAGCGCTCGGTTGCGCAGCAGCACCTCGAACCGGTCGGCCACCTCTTGGAGGGTCCGTGAGACCTGCTCGGGGGTGACGAACGGGATGTGCGCGACCAGCCGCCGCAGCCAGCCGATCGAGCGGTACTTGCCCTTGGTGAGGAGGAAGATGGTGCCGGCGAACGCGCCGAGGAGCAAGGCGCCGAAGGCGGCGGCGATCCCGTAGAGGGGGTTGAAGCCGTTGAAGGGGATGGAGATGATGAGCGCCACCCAGAAGATGCCGTTCAGCACCACGGCCGAGCCCACGCCCTGGGTGGCCAGGCCGAAGCCGGCGGTCGGACCCGGCACGCCGGACTCGACCATCAGCCGGTAGCCGATCGCCGTCCCCGGCGCCGTGCCTCCCGGGAGCACGTGGGAGACCGACAGGCTGGCCATGTTGATCCGGAACATCCGCCAACGCCCGGGCGCGCTCGGGTCGAGGACGGCCCGGCTGAGCTCGGCGTAGGCGACCAGCGCGGCGACCTCCAGTCCGACGGCCAGCACCAGGTAGGCGACGTTGACCCGGCCGAGGAGGCTGACCGACTTGCGGACGTTGGCGATGTCGGGGAGGAGGACGTAGTCGGCCACGAAGAGCAAGACCACGATCGAGATGGTCCAGCGAACCTCGCGTCGCACTTTGGGCAGGCGGAAGCGTCGACGAGGTTCCTCTGCCATCCGCTCATGCTTGCACGTCCGAACCGCAGGTCGCCTGGCCGCAGCTCTCCCTTCCGGGCCGCGCTGACCGGTCCGGGCTCGGCCGTCGGGCGATGGACTCCCTGCCTGGCGAGGCTGGGACCACTGAGAGCCACCCCCCTAAGCTGCCGCCCGTGCGGGTCCTGGTCGTGGTGCCGACCTACAACGAGGCCGAGAACATCGCGACCGTGCTCGAGCGGGTGAAAAAGGCCCTCCCCGAGGCGGGCATCCTGGTCGTTGACGACGGCAGCCCCGACGGCACCGCCGACCTGGTCGAGGCGCTCGCCCAACCGACCGACGACATCAACGTCCTGCGGCGGGAGCGCAAGGCGGGCCTCGGCAGCGCCTACCGGGCCGGCTTCCGCTGGGGCCTCCAACGCGGCTACGAGGCCTTCGTCGAGATGGACGCGGACCTCTCCCACGACCCCGGCGCGCTGCCCGACCTCATCGCCCCGCTCGAGGCCGGCCACGAGGTGTCGATCGGCTCGCGCTATGTCCCGGGGGGTTCCATCCCCAACTGGTCCTGGCACCGGCACCTGCTCTCCTGGGGCGGCAACCGGTACGCCTCGGCCCTCCTCGGCCTGGGCGTGGCCGACTCGACCGCCGGCTACCGGGCCTACGCCGCCACCGTGCTGCGCCGGCTCGACCTCGACGCCATCCGGGCCGAGGGCTACGGCTTCCAGATCGAAATGACCTTCCGGGCCAAGCAGGCTGGGGCGTCGATCGTGGAGGTCCCCATCTGCTTCGTCGACCGGGTGGCGGGGGAGTCCAAGATGTCCTCGGCCATCGTCGTCGAGGCGCTCGGGCTCGTCACCTGGTGGGGGCTCGGGCGCCTGGTCCCCTCCTTCGGGCGCCGCCGGCCGCGGGGCGTGCGCCGGTAGTGGTCAGTTTCGTCACAACCGCTCTCTAGGTTCCGATCCGTGTCGCGATGTCGGACCTACCGCTACCTCCTCCAGCCGACGGGCCGCCAGCGCGCCGCCCTCGAGACCCTGGCGCGGTTCCAGTGTGAGCTCTACAACGCCGCCTTGGAGGAACGCCGCGGCGCCTGGCAGTGGGAACACCGCTCGG
>DATNIB010000061.1:0-44284 GCA_035604685.1 Acidimicrobiales bacterium
GCCGTAGGCCACTCGTGCGGGCGTGCGGGCGTGCGGGCGTGCGGGCGTGCGGGCGTGCGGGCGTGCGGGCGTGCGGGCGTGCGGGCGTGCGGGCTGCCGCGCCGCCGGCTGAGACGACCGGCGAGCAGTCGATCACGCCGATCGTCCCGTGGTTCGCCCCGGAACGGCCGCGCTAGCCTTCGCCGATGCCCGGGAGTCGAGACTTCGACAATTCCGAGGGCGACCTCCCGACTCGGCCGAGCTTCTCGGAGCGGTTGCGCAAGGCCATCGTGAAACCGGCGGACCCCGACGCCGTCACGACGACCGAGGCTCCCCGGTCGGTCGAAGAGCTGCAGGCCGCCATCAAGTGGGCCGACGACAAGGAACGGCTGATCGGCCTCTTCGCGGCGCCGGTGGCCGCCGCCGTCGGGTTCCTCGTCATCACCGCCCTCATCGACAACGACCCTCCGGTCGGCCACCCGCGGCACGTCAATGTGTCGATCTACCACGACCTGACCCTCGTGCTGCTGGGCATGTCCATGCTCATGCTCGTGCTGGCGCTGATGCGCAAGCGCCTCTTTCTCGGGATCGTGATGGCGCTCTACGGCCTGGGCATCTTCAACCTGCACTACTGGGGGTTCGGGGTCCCCTTCCTCCTGTTCGGTGCCTGGTACCTGGTGCGTGCCTACCGCCTGCAACAGAGCCTGAAGCTGGCCACGGGCGACGATCCGAGGGGGGCGACGAGGAACGGCTCGAGCCCGCCGTCGAGCAAGCGCTACACGCCACCGACCTCGGGCCGGCGACCGCCGCGGGCCAAGCCCGACAAGGGACCCACCTCCGGCTAGCGGCCGGGCGGCCCACCGGACTCGGGTCGCACGGCGGACCGGCCGCGACGGCGTCGGAGCAGCACGACACCCACCAGGGCCACCAGCAGGGCGAGCAGGACTCCTGGGAGCAGGTACACCCGCGCCGAGGCGCGTTCGGTGGCCACCGCGCCGACGAGGGCGACGAGCCCCGGGTCGCCGGGCGTCGAGACCATCGGGAGGGTGCTGCCCGGACGGTAGAGGGTGTTCCCCGGGATGGCCGCGTCGTAGCGGTGGCCGGCCAGGACGAAGGTCCCCCGACAGGCGTAGCCCGCGCCGTTGCTGCCGCTGCCGCCCAGCAGCCCGAGGCACCCCGAGACGGTGACCTCGACCCGGACCCCGTGGAGCCGCAGGCGGGTGATCTGGGCGTTCTTCTCTGCGCCGACCACGGAGAACACGACGACCAGGACGGCCAATGTCACCAGGCAGACACCGACGGCCACGCGACCGACGACGCGCCCGTTGAAGTCGACGCCGGCGCCCCGCAGCGTCGAGACGGGTCCCTCCGGGGGGTCGATGGGCTTGCCGTCGGGAGTGGTCATTGGTGGCCTGTCGCTCCGCTGCGGCACCGCGCCAACCCCGCCGAGCCCCGGGCGATCGGGCGATGGTAGCGGTGGGCGGGTTGCTGGCGGACCGTCGGGCCGTCGGCCCTGACCTCGCGGCCCGGGCGTCGCCCCCGGCCGGCCGGCCCGGCCCGGGGCCCTGTTAACGCGCTGGTAACACGGGCGTGACGGTGCGGAAACCGCAAACTTGCATCCTTTGAGTCGTCAGGGTGAACCGCCTGGCCGTTTGGCGTAGCCGGTGCTCTGTGGCGTGCCGCCCCCGGGCGGCGTGCCGGGGGAATTGACCTTTAGGAGAGGAGTGGTCGAGTGGTGCACCTGTTAGCCGCTTCAGTGCCCGTTCCGTATCCCAGCTGGCTGAACCCGGCCGACAACACGTGGCAGATCACCGCCGCCACGTTCGTCGGCCTGATGAGCATCCCGGCCCTGGCGGTGCTGTACGCGTCGATCGTCCAGAAGAAGTGGGCGGTGAACGTGTTGGCCATGATGTTCGCCGGGTTCTCCCTGGTGCTCGTCGCCTGGGTGCTCTGGTCCTACAAGATGGGGTTCGGGGCCACCTCGATCGGAGGGGGCGTCAGAAACGGCGTCCAAACCCAACTCAACGGGGTTGGTTGGGTGAAACACTTCTTCGAGAACTTCGTCGGCAAGCCCGGGGGTATCACCGACAGCGTCGGTGAACAGGGCCAGGCGGTGTCGGCGGCCAACACCATCATCCCCTTCCACTTCCCGACGGCGTCGCTCGCGTACTTCCAGTTCGTGTTCGCCGCCATCACTCCTCTTCTGTTCCTGGGAAGCGTGTTGGGGCGGATCAAGTTCAGCGCCTGGTGCCTGCTGGTGCCGCTCTGGTCGACGTTCGTCTACGCGATCGACGCCTTCCTGCTCTGGGGCGGCGGCTACTTCGCCCAGGAGGGCTCGCTCGACTTCTCGGGCGGATTCGTCATCCACATGTCGGCGGGCGTGTCGGGATTCGTGGCCGCCTGGGTGCTCGGACCTCGGCTGCTCCGAGATCGCCGGAATGCCATTCCCAACAACCTGGTGATGGCGGCCGTCGGCGCGGGCATCCTGTGGCTGGGCTGGAACGGCTTCAACGGTGGAGACCCCTACTACGCCGGGGCGAGCATGGCCGCGGCGGTCGTCAACACCAACCTGGCGACGGGCGTCGGCGTCCTCGTCTGGATGGGCATGGACGCCTGGCTGTCCAAGTCGAAGAAACCCACGTTCTTGGGCGGCGTGAACGGCATGATCTGCGGGCTGGTCGGCATCACCCCGTGTGCCGGCTGGGTCAACGGTCGCGGCGCCATCGCCGTCGGCGCCATCTGCTCGGCCGTCGTCTGGGTGGCCTGGAACTACCTGTCCAAGGTCCGGCCGTTCTCGAAGGTGGACGACGCCCTCGGGGTCGTCTACACCCACGGGATCGCCGGCCTCATGGGCGGCCTGCTCCTCGGCATCTTCGGCGACCCAAACATGCTCGAGTACGGGTGTGGCTCGCTCGACACAGCGGGCCAGGTGCTCAACACGACGCAGGCGACCTACGCGGCGGCCCATGGTGCGTGCGTGCCGTTCGGGGTGGCCGGGCTCATGTACACGGGCTCGGCGCACCAGCTGTGGGAGCAGTTCCGGGCCGCCCTCTTCGTCATCTTCTGGTCGGCACTCATAACCTTCATCTTGATGAAGCTCATTGGGCTCGTTCTGCGTGGCGCTCGCTACAAGGACGACATCCTCGAGGTCGGCGACCTGGCCATCCACGACGAGGAGGCGTTCCCCGAAGAGCGGCTGGTCGAGCGCATCGGTGGCTTCGCCATGGCCGCCCCCTCGACCTCGACCGCCGCACAGAGACCCGACGGCCCCGCCCCCGGCGAACCGGACAGCTGACCGGTCCACTACGAGCGCAAAGGAGAACTGATCATGAAGCTGGTCGTAGCGGTCCTCAAGCCGTTCAAGCTGGAGGAGGTGAAGGAGGCGCTGCAGGGCCTCGGGGTGCAGGGGATGACCCTGACCGAGGCCCAGGGATTCGGTCGGCAGCGCGGCCACACCGAGGTGTACCGCGGCGCCGAGTACGAGGTGGACTTCGTTCCGAAGATCCGCATCGAGGTGCTGATCGACGACGCCCAGGTCGACGATGTCGTCAACTCGATCGTGTCGACGGCGTCGACGGGCAAGATCGGAGACGGCAAGGTGTGGGTCGTCCCGGTCGAGACCGTCGTGCGGGTGCGCACGGGCGAGCGCGGGAGCGACGCCCTCTAGCGGAAGACCCAGCGGACCAGGGGGGTGGAGCCGTGCCTTGTGCTCGGCTCCACCCCCCGGTCGCGCCCGTGCCTCGGACGACGGCCCACGCCCGCCCAGCTGGCCACCGCGGTGAAGCGTCAGGGGCGCGCCACGCCGTAGGCCCGGGCCGCCCGGAAGCGGGCCACCAGGCGGCGGTCTTGGGTCATGACCCGGCGGTACTCCTCCCAGTCCGGGTGCTCGCCGCCGATCGCCCGATAGACCTCTACCAGCTCGTCGGCCGCCCCGTCGTGGGGTTCGGCGGCGACCGCCGAGAGCTCGACGGTGCCGTCGAGGACGACGTAGTCCCAGAAGTTGTCGCCCGCCACGTGGAGGAGCGCCCGCGGGTCTCGCCGCAGGTTCCTCGTCTTCACCCGGGTGTCGGTGATCGAGATCCGGACGGTCCCGGCCGCGTCCATGGCATAGGAGATGTGGGTGAGCTGCGGCCGACCGTCGGCGTGGATCGTGACCAGGGCCGCCTGGTGGCGAGGCCGAACGTGCTCGAGCGCCCAGGCGAGATCCACCGGACAGCTAGTGGTAGGCCTTCGAGTCGGCCTCGCGCAGGCGCACCGCCATGGCGCTCAGTAGCCGCCGAGCCAAGGCTGGCTCGCTGTCGAGCAGATTGATGAATCCGCGCTGTTCGAGCAGGAGCAGCGTCATGTCCGTGTCGGCACGCGAGTCCTCGTCGCGCAGGCGCACCGCCATCGCGCTCAGCAACTTGCGGGCGAGCGACGGCACGCTGTCGAGAACACCGATGAACGCCCGCTGTTCAAGCACCAGCAGGGTCATGTCGGTGTCCGCGATCACGCTGGCCGAGCGGGGCTGGCGGTCGAGCAGGGCGAGCTCCCCGAAGTAGCTGCCCGGCCCGAGGGTCGCCACCTTGCGCTCGTTGCGGCGCACGATCGCCTGACCGTCCACGATGAGGAAGAACTCCCGGCCGACCGAGCCCTCCTGGCAGAGCACCCGGCCGGCGGACACCGTGACCTCGTCCAAGGACTGGCGGATCTGGCGCAGATCGCGGGCGGAGCAGCTGGAAAAGAGCCAAATCTCGGAGAGATCAACATCCTTCTTGGCGGGCATCGCGAAAGAGTAGCCCTCCGGCCCGCGGGCGCGCCCGGGTCCCGACCGATTCAGCCGGCCTGTCGGGCCACCTTCTCGGCGGCCGCGACAGCCGCGTCCGCATCACCCAAGTAGGCAAACTCGGTGATCCGAAGATCGTCGTCGAGCCGGCAGCGCCACGGGATCCCGGTCGGGATCTCCAGGTCGACGATGTCCGCGTCGCCGATGCCCTGGAGGTGCTTTCGCAGCGCGCGGATGCTGTTGCCGTGCGCGGCCACGAGGACGGCGCGCCCTCGGGTGGCCGCCTGGAGGAGGTCGGGCACGATCTCGGCCTCCCAGTAGGGGACGACCCGCTTCACGACGTCGGCCAGGCACTCGGTGGTCGGCAGATCCGCGGGCGGCACATCTTGATACCGGCGATCGCGGGCCGGGTGGTCGGGGGACCCGGGGTCGAGGGGGGGCGGCGGCACGTCGTAGCTGCGGCGCCAAAGCAGCAGCTGCTCGTCGCCGTAGCGCTGGCGCGTCTCCTTCTTGTTCTTGCCCTGGAGGGCCCCGTAGTGGCGCTCGTTCAGACGCCAGCTGCGGCGCACCGGTAGCCAGCTCCGACCGGCGACGGCCAGGGCGAGCTCGGCCGTGTGGATCGCCCTCGTGAGAAGCGAGGTGTGCACCACGGTGAGGTCGAGATCCGACTGGTCGGCCAGGAGCGCGCCGGCCGCCCGGGCCTCGGCCTCACCCTGGGGGCTCAGACCGACGTCCACCCAACCGGTGAACAGGTTCTCGGCGTTCCAGGTGGACTCGCCGTGTCGCAGGAGGACCAGATCGGCCACGGACGGAGCGTAGCGGGCCACCCGGGCCGGGCGCAGCCACTTCGGACGTCGCGAGTCGGGCCCCTGAACTGGGCCTTCCCGAATCTTAGCGAAATCTGATGGTAAAGCACTCAACTTTGCTGTATTCTGGGGCAGTAATCCCAGCCGGCAGGGCTGGGACCAGGTTTCGACGCACAGAAGAGAAGAGAGAGGCACAGGGACATGGCCAAAGCGGTAGGGATCGACCTCGGGACCACGAACTCGGTCGTGAGCGTCTTGGAAGCCGGCGAGCCGGTCGTCATCCCCAACGCCGAAGGGGGTCGGACGACCCCGTCGGTGGTGGGATTCTCCAAGACCGGCGAAGTGCTGGTGGGCGAGGTCGCCAAGCGCCAGGCCATCACCAACCCGGACCGGACGGTGCGCTCGGTCAAGCGGCACATGGGGACGTCGTGGTCGATCGACATCGACGGCAAGAAGTACACGCCCCAGGAGATCTCGGCCCGAATCCTGGGCAAGCTGAAGCGCGACGCCGAGGCCTACCTGGGCGACACGGTCAACCAGGCCGTCATCACGGTGCCCGCCTATTTCGACGACGCCCAGCGCACGGCCACCAAGGAGGCCGGACAGATCGCCGGCCTCGAGGTGCTGCGCATCATCAACGAGCCGACGGCCGCCGCGCTCGCCTACGGCCTCGACAAGGAGGACAAGGACCAGACCGTCCTTGTGTTCGACCTGGGCGGCGGCACCTTCGACGTCTCGGTGCTCGAGATCGGCGAAGGCGTCTTCGAGGTGAAGTCGACCTCGGGCAACACGCACCTCGGTGGTGACGACTGGGACCAGAAGGTCATCGACTGGCTGGTCAAGTCGTTCAAGGACACAGAGGGCGTCGACCTGGCGGCGGACAAGATGGCCACCCAACGCCTGAAGGAAGCGGCCGAGAAGGCCAAGATCGAGCTGTCCTCCGTGCAGGAGACCGAGGTCAACCTGCCCTTCATCACGGCGACCTCCGAGGGTCCGAAGCACCTGGACCTGAAGTTGTCGCGGGCCAAGTTCAACGAGCTGACCACGGAGCTGGTGGACGCCTGCCGCGGCCCGTTCGAGTCGGCCATCAAGGACGCCGGGCTCAAGACCTCCGACATCGACCACGTCGTGCTCGTGGGCGGATCGACCCGGATGCCCGCCATCCAGGACCTCGTCCAATCGCTGACCGGGAAGGAGCCCCACAAGGGGGTGAACCCCGATGAGGTGGTCGCGGTCGGCGCGGCCGTCCAGGCCGGCGTGCTGAAGGGCGAGGTGAAGGACGTGCTCCTGCTCGACGTCACCCCGCTCAGCCTCGGCATCGAGACCAAGGGCGGCGTGATGCACCGGCTCATCGAGCGCAACACGACCATCCCGACCAAGCGGTCGGAGATCTTCACCACCGCGGAGGACAACCAGCCGTCGGTCGAGATCCACGTGCTCCAGGGCGAGCGCGAGATGGCCAACTACAACAAGACGCTCGGCAAATTCCAGCTGGTCGACCTGCCGCCGGCGCCCCGCGGGATCCCCCAGATCGAGGTCACCTTCGACATCGATGCCAACGGGATCGTGCATGTGGCCGCGCAGGACAAGGCGACGGGCAAGGAGCAGTCGATGACGATCACCGGGCAGTCCTCGCTCGCCAGGGACGACATCGAGCGGATGGTGCGCGATGCCGAGACCCACGCCGAAGAGGACCGGCGCCGCCGCGAGGAGGCCGAGGTTCGTAACACGGCCGACACCCTCGTCTACCAGACCGAGAAGCTCCTTCGGGAGCAGGGCGAAAAGTTCGAGGGGACCGAGAAGGAGGACGTGAGCTCGGCGTTGCAAAAGGTGAAGGACGCGCTGTCGGGGAGCGACGTCGAGGCCATCAAGTCGGCCACCGACGCGCTCATGACCGCCAGCCAAGGCTTCTCCCAGCGGCTTTACGAGCAGGCCTCCCAGGCCGGCGCGTCGAGTGACGGATCGACCAGCGGCCAGAGCTCGTCTGCCGACGACCAGTCAGAGGAGGAAGTGGTCGACGCCGAGATCGTTGACGAGCAATGACCCAGCACGACCCCGAGTTCTTCGACGACGGCTCGTTCGACGAGATCCTCGACGCCGAGATCACCGCCGCGGAGTTCTTCAACACGGTTGACGAGGACTCGACCGAAGGGTCCGACTCGGCCGTGTCGGTGATCGCCACCGAGGCGATCCTGCCGGACGTGGCGGCGCTGCAGAAGGAGCGCGACGAGTACTTGAGCGCGCTCCAACGCGTCCAGGCCGACTTCGAGAACTACCGGAAGCGGGTCCTCCGTCAGCAAGACGAGCAGTCGGCGCGGGCAGCGTTGGGTCTGGTCGAGAAGCTGCTCCCGGTGCTCGACTCCCTGGACCTGGCGGTGGCGCACATCGAGAAGAGCGGCGTCGACGTCGCCGCCTCGCCCGAGGCCCACGCGCTCGTGCACGCCCGCTCGCTGCTCAACGAGACCCTCGCCAAGGACGGGCTCGAGCGCGTCGATGCGAGCGGGGCCGTCTTCGACCCCTCCATCCACGACGCCGTCGCCCGCACCGAGGCCGAGGCCGCGGGCGACCCCAACGCACCGGCCGCGGAGACCACGATCGAAGAGGTGCTACGGGCCGGCTACCGCTGGCGGGGCCAGGTGCTCCGCCCCGCCATGGTTCGCGTCCGGGGCTGAGGTGCCGCCACAGCGCGAGTGGTTCGAGAAGGACTACTACCAGGTGCTCGGGGTCTCCTCGACGGCCACCGACAAGGAGATCACGCGCGCCTACCGCAAGCTGGCGAAGCAGTACCACCCCGACGCCAATCCGGGCTCCGAGGACCGCTTCAAGGAGATCAGCGCCGCCTACGACGTGCTGGGCGACGAGGCGCGCCGCAAGGAGTACGACGAGGTGCGGCGTCTGGGCCCGATGGCCGGCGGCTTCGGCGGCCCGGGGGGTGGGACCTTCCGGGTCCAAGACATGGGCGACCTGGGGGACCTCTTCGGCGGCCTCTTCGGTGGCCGCAGTCGCCGGCGCACCCAGGGGCCCCAACGCGGGGCGGACGTGGAAGCGGAGCTTCATCTGTCCTTCGAGGACGCAGTGCGTGGTGTCACCGCGTCGGTCCACGTGCCCGAGGACACCCGCTGCCGCACCTGCAACGGCAGCGGCGCGGCGCCCGGGACGAAGACCCACACCTGCGACCGCTGCAACGGCCGCGGCGTGCTGGACGACAACCAGGGACTGTTCTCGCTCAGCACGGTCTGTCCCAAGTGCAACGGGCGCGGCACCCTGGTCGACACCCCCTGCCCGACGTGCGCGGGGACCGGGACCGAGCGCCGCAACCGCCAGGTCAAGGTGCGAGTGCCCGCCGGGGTGGAGAACGGGCAGCGGATCCGGGTAAAGGGGCGGGGCGCCCGCGGCCAGGGCATGGCCCCGCCCGGCGATCTCTACGTCGTCATGCGCGTCGACAAGCATCCGCTGTTCGCCCGCCGCGGCCGCAACCTGACCCTGTCGGTGCCGGTCACCTTCCCCGAGGCGGCCCTCGGCACGACGGTCACCGTCCCCACCCTCGACGAGCCGGTGACGGTCCGGGTGCCCGCCGGGACCGCCCCCGGGACGCTCCTGCGCGTGCGCGGCCGGGGTATTCCGGCCGGCTCCCAGAACGGGTCGACCCCGGGCGACCTGTTGGTGAAGGTCGACGTCCTCGTGCCGACCTCCCTCACCGACGAGCAGCGCGCGGCCGCCGAGGCACTGGCCGCGACGCTGGACGCCGCACCCCGTCAGAATCTGCTGAGCTGAAGACGATGGCCGCCGCTCCAACCCCCCTCGGCGACGACCCGGCGGCCCGCGCCGTCTATGTGATCTCGGTGGCGGCCGAGCTGGCCGGGGTGCACCCTCAGACGCTGCGGATCTACGAGCGCAAGGGTCTGCTCGACCCCACCCGGACGAGCGGCGGCAGTCGCCGCTTCTCCGAGCTCGACCTGGCCCGCCTGCGCCGAATCCAGCAGCTGACCGCGGCCGGGCTCAACCTCGAGGGGGCGAAACGCGTGCTCGCGCTCGAGGCCGAAGTGGCGCGGCTCGAGGTCGAACTGGCCCGGGTGCAGGCCGAGGCCCGCAGAGCGGTGGCCGAGACCCACCGCCAGTACCGGCGCGACCTGGTGCCGCTCAGCCAGGCCCCCGTCCTCCACCGCGCCAGCCGGCGCGCCCGCTAACGGACGTGTCGCTCAACCCGGACCGCTGGACGATCAAGACCAAGGAGGCGTTCTCTGACGCGGCCCAGCTGGCGGCCGGTCGCCAGAACGCCGAGATCACCCCGGCCCACCTGCTGGCCGCGCTGCTGGCCCAGCCCGGCAACATCGCCCGGCCGCTTCTGGCCAAGGTGGGGGTGGAGCCGGCCGACGTGGCGAGCAATCTCGGCGACAAGTTGGAGCGCCTGCCCCAGGCGGTCGGCGGCTCGGAGCCCTCCCTCTCCCGCTCGGCGCGAGAGGGCTTGCAGGCGGCCGACAAGGCGCGCGCCGAGCTCGGGGATGACTACCTCTCGGTCGAGCACCTGCTCCTGGCCTTCGCCGCCGAGCTCGGCACCACCCGGGAAGAGCTGCTGGCCGCGCTGCGCGAGATCCGGGGCAGTCACCGGGTGACGTCGGCCAACCCCGAGGAAACGACGCAGGCCTTGGAGCGCTACGGCCGGGATCTGACCGAGCTGGCCCGGGCGGGCAAGCTCGACCCGGTCATCGGCCGGGACGAGGAGATCCGGCGTGTCATCCAGGTGCTGTCGCGCCGCACCAAGAACAACCCGGTCCTGATCGGGGAGCCCGGTGTCGGCAAGACGGCCATCGTGGAGGGCCTCGCCAACCGGATCGTGGAGGGCGACGTCCCCGAGGGCCTGAAGGGCAAGCGGGTCATCGCACTCGACCTCGGCTCGATGCTGGCCGGGGCCAAGTACCGGGGGGAGTTCGAGGAGCGCCTGCAGGCCGTGCTGAAGGAGATCACCGACGCCGAGGGCGACGTCATCACCTTCATCGACGAGCTGCACACGATCGTCGGTGCCGGCGCCGCCGAGGGGGCCATGGACGCCGGGAACATGATCAAGCCGCTCTTGGCCCGCGGGGAGCTGCGCCTGGTCGGGGCCACCACGCTCGACGAGTACCGCCGCTACATCGAGAAAGATGCGGCCTTGGAGCGCCGGTTCGCGCAGGTCTTCGTCGGCCAGCCCTCGGTCAACGACACCATCGCCATCCTGCGCGGGCTGAAGGAGCGCTACGAGGTGCACCACGGCGTCCGCATCCAGGACGCGGCGTTGGTCGCCGCGGCGGTGCTCTCCGACCGCTATGTGACCGGTCGGTTCCTGCCCGACAAGGCCATCGACCTGGTCGACGAGGCGGCCAGCCGGCTGCGCATCGAGATCGACTCGATGCCGACCGAGCTCGACGTCGTCATCCGTCGCATGCGCCAACTCGAGATCGAGAAGATGGCGCTGGCCAAGGAGTCCGACGCGGCCTCGGCGGAGCGCCTGGCGGCCCTCAACGAGGAGCTGGCCGAGGTCACCGAGCGGGCGGACGTCATGACCGCGCACTGGCAGGCCGAGAAGGCGGCCATCAACGTGATCCGCACCCTCAAGACCGAGCTCGAGGACAAGCGCAACGAAGCCGAGCGGCTCGTCCGCGACGGCGACCTGGCCCAGGCCTCGGCCATCCAATACGGCGAGATCCCCGAGCTCGAGCGACGGATCGACGAGGCCACCGCGGAGCTGGCGAGGCTCCAGGCCGAGCAGCGGTTCTTGAAGGAGGAGGTCGACGCCGAGGACGTGGCCGAGGTCGTGAGTCGCTGGACCGGCGTGCCGGTGACGCGGCTCCTGGAGGGCGAGGTCGAAAAGCTGGTCCGGATGGAAGACGCGCTCCATGGCCGCGTGGTGGGCCAGGACGAGGCCGTGGCCGCCGTGGCCAACGCGGTCCGTCGCAGCCGCTCGGGGCTCTCCGATCCC
Source organism: Acidimicrobiales bacterium (assembly GCA_035604685.1). Classification (GTDB taxonomy): domain Bacteria; phylum Actinomycetota; class Acidimicrobiia; order Acidimicrobiales; family RAAP-2; genus DATNIB01. The sequence goes on from DATNIB010000061.1 coordinate 11,507, forward strand.
AACCGTCCGATCGGCTCGTTCCTGTTCCTCGGGCCGACCGGCGTCGGCAAGACCGAGCTGGCGCGGGCGCTGGCCGAGTTCCTCTTCGACGACCCGCGGGCCATGGTGCGCATCGACATGAGCGAGTACGTGGAGAAGCACACCGTGTCGCGCCTGGTCGGTGCGCCGCCCGGCTACGTCGGCTACGAAGAGGGCGGGCAGCTCACCGAGGCGATCCGGCGCCGGCCGTACTCGGTGGTGCTCCTCGACGAGATCGAGAAGGCCCACCCCGACGTCTTCAACATCCTGCTCCAGGTGTTAGAAGACGGCCGCCTGACCGACGGCCAGGGGCGCACGGTCGACTTCACCAACGCCGTCCTGATCATGACGTCGAACCTGGCTCAGGACCCCAACACGTTCTTCAAGCCCGAGTTCATCAACCGCATCGACGAGATCGTGCGATTCCGCGCCCTCACCGAGGAGGACCTGGCGGTGATCGTCGAGATCCAGCTCGGACGCCTGCGCACTCGGCTCGCCGAGCGGCGGCTCACGCTGTCGGTCACTCCGGCCGCGGCGGCCTGGCTGGCCCACGCCGGCTACGACCCGGCCTACGGGGCGCGCCCGCTGCGGCGGGTGATCCAAAAGACTGTGGAGGACCCGCTCGCCCTCGCGCTGTTGGAGGGCCGCTACCTCGAGGGCTCGACGGTGACCCTCGACCTGGTCGACGGGTCGCCGGTGCTCCGCTAGGTCGGGTTCACCCCGGGAAGGGGGGCAGCGGGGAGCGGCTGACCACGCCCGCCTCCAGTACCTCGTCCGACCAGTCGTCGCCCATCCACAGTCGCAGCCGGCGGGGGTCCGAGGGGTCGGGATGCCAGCCCGGGGGAGGGCCCGCCGTCGCCTCGGCGCCGGGGTTGGGCGCGGGAAGCGAGGCCAGGGCGCCCGGCCCGGCGGGGGCGCCAAAGTGCTCCGTGGCGCTGCGTTGGCCGACCTCGTGCGGCGCGTCGGCGAACCGGTCGTGCGGGCCGGTGCCCCGCCCGAGCGGCCGAGGTCTCGTCGTCACGCAGGCGAGGAGTGCCACCAGCAAGCCGATGACGCCGAAGAAGAAGCCGAGCACGCCCCAGGCGATCGGGTGGATGCCCCAGGGATTCTGGCCGGCTCGCTGGCGGAAGGCCGTGGTCCGCAGATAGCTGAAGAGACCGAAGACGATGGCCAGGAAGAACAGGATGATCGTGGTCGTCCCGCTCGCGCCGAGTCGCATGCCCGCGCCCACCGTCACCGCGCCATCGTAGGTCCGGGTTACGGCCACTCGGGGAAGGCCCGGAAGGCGGCCGGGTTGACCTCCCAGGGCGGACGACGGGCCGGCAGCGCGCGCTCGAGCGCGTGGGCCAGGGCGAGCAGGCGGGCGTCGGTCCAGGGCCGCGACACCAGCATCGCCCCGACCGGCCGCCGGTTGGCCGTGGCGTAGCCAGCGGGAACGACGACGCTCGGCCAGCCGATCCGGGCCGCCAGGCCACAGCCGTCCGCCCGCCGGAACACGAGTGCCTCCAGTTCTCCTCCGAGCGCCGTGTCCAGCGCGTCGAGCACGACCTGTCGGTCGCGCGCCCGCCTCGCCTCGTGGGACGCCCGCGCCGCGTCGTGGTCGATCGCGATCGCCGCGTCGACGTGGGTCTGACCGAACTTCAATGCCGCGTCGGCGTGGGCCTGGTTCCAGCGGCGGAGCTCGGCCAGGGATCGCACGGGCGCCGAGGGGCCGAGGGCGGTGAGGTAGCGGTCCACGGCCGGTGCGAACTCATAGTGCAGCGCCGCCAGTTCGTCCTCTTCTGCGAGGTCGGGCAGGGTGACCTCGACGAGCACCGCGCCCGCCCCCCGCAGCGCGTCTAGGGCGAGGTCGAAGACGCCCCGGGCCCCGTCCGGGTCGGGACCGTCCGACCCGACTACGCCGAGCCGCGCCCCCTCCAGCGGGCCGCCGTCGAGCGAAAGGGCGGCGAGCCGCTCGGCGGCGGGTGCCGCGTCGAGCGTCGCCGGGTCGAGGGGGTCGGGTCCGGCGATGACCGCCAGCAGGGCCGCCGCGTCAGCGACCGTGCGGGCCATTGGCCCGGCGGTGTCCTGGACGGGCGAGATCGGGAAGACGCCTCGCCGACTGACCAGGCCCACCGTGGGCTTCATCCCGACCAGGCTCTGGTGCTCGGCCGGGCTGGTGATCGAGCCGTCGGTCTCGGTGCCGACAGCGAGCGGGGCCAGCCCGAGGGCCAGCGCGGTCGCCGACCCGCTGCTCGACCCGCTCGGCGTGAGGGCGGTGTCGTAGGGGTTGAGGACCTGGCCGCCGAGCGACGAGTAGCCCGAGGGCATGTCGTCGGTCAGAAAGTTGCACAGCTCGGACAGGTTGGTCTTGCCGAGGACGATCGCGCCGGCCGCCCGCAGCCGGGCGACGAGGGGTGCGTCGGCGAGCGGGACGGACTCCTCCAGGGCCAACGCACCGGCGGTCGTCGGCAGCCCGGCCACATCGACGTTGTCCTTGATGAGGACCGGGATGCCCTCGAGGGGGCTGCGCGGGCCCTGCCGGCGGCGCCGGGCGTCGCTCGCCGCCGCCTGCGCCAGGGCGTCGGGCGCCAGGCAGCGGATCGACGAGAAGACCCGGTCGATCGGCTCCATCCGGGCCAGGTGGGCCTCCACCAACTCGCGACTCGTCCAGCGGGCCGAGGCGAGCCCATCGGCGAGATCGGCGACCGTGGCCGAACCGGGGTCGAGAGGGAGCACCGGCCGACGCTATCCGCGCGCCCGGTCGGTCCGGCCGGCCGTCACGGCCCCCAAGTGGGCGTCGCCGGTCCTGGTCCAGGTAGAGTGAGACGTAATCCGTAGCCGCTGACGGAGGATGGCGCGTGCCGGCAACCGTGGTCGTCGGGGCCCAGTGGGGTGACGAGGGCAAGGGCAAGCTGACCGACCTCCTCGCTGGCGAGATGGACGTCGTCGTCCGATACCAGGGCGGGCACAACGCCGGGCATCGCATCGTGGTGGCGGGCGAGACCTTCGCCCTCCAGCTGGTGCCGAGCGGCGTCTTGCACCCCAACATCACCCCGGTCATCGGCAACGGCGTCGTGGTCGACCCGGCGGTGCTGCTCGAGGAGATTGACCACCTGAACGCCCGGGGGGTCGACACCAGCCGGCTGATGGTGAGCGGCAACGCACACCTGGTCATGCCATACCACCAGGAGCTCGACCGGGTGACCGAGCGCTACCTCGGCAAGAACGCCCTCGGGACGACCAAGCGCGGGATCGGACCCGCCTACGCCGACAAGGCGGCGCGGGTCGGCCTGCGGGTCCAGGACCTGCTCGACCCCAAGATCTTCCGGCAGAAGCTCGACGTGGCGCTGAAGGAGAAGAACGCGGTCCTGGCCAAGGTGTACAACCGGCTGCCGCTCTCGGCGGCCGAGATCGCTGGACGCTACCTCGACGAGTACGCGCCGCGGCTCGCGCCCATGGTCGGCGACACCGTCGGGTTCTTGCACGACACGATCGAGGCCGGGCGCAATGTGCTGCTCGAGGGGGCCCAGGCCACGTTCCTCGACGTCGACCACGGCACCTACCCCTTCGTCACCTCCTCCAACTCCGTGGCCGGGGGTGCGTGTGCAGGCTCGGGTCTCGGACCGCGCCACATCGACCGGGTCATCGGCATCGCCAAGGCGTACCTCACCCGGGTGGGCGCCGGCCCGTTCCCGACCGAGCTCACCGACGAGACCGGCGACCTCCTGGTGGAGCTGGGCAACGAGTACGGGACCAACACCGGCCGGCGGCGGCGGGTCGGGTGGTTCGACGCCGTCATGTTGCGCCAGGCCGTCCGCCTCAATTCCCTCTCGGAGATCGCGCTCACCAACCTCGACGTCCTCGACACCTTCGAGGCGATCAAACTCTGCGTCGCCTACGAGAGCAATGGCACGCGCATCACCAAGCTGCCGTACCACCAGTCGACGCTGCACCAGGTGACTCCCATCTACGAGGAGCTCCCGGGGTGGTGCACGGATCTCTCGCAGGCGACCTCGATGGCCGACATGCCGGCGGCGGCGTTGCACTACGTCGAGATGCTGGCGGACCAGATCGGCGTGCCCGTCCGCCTCGTCGGCGTGGGCCCAGGCCGCGAGCAGTTCGTCTCCTTCGCCGCGGTGTGACGGTCCCCCTCCGATGACGGTGTGCGTGGTCGGGAGCGGCGCGCGCGAGCACGCGCTCGCCCACCTGTTAGCCCGCAGCGACGACGTCGTGGTAACCCCCGGGAACCCGGGCATGCCGGAGGAAGGGGCCGGGAAGGTCACCTGCAGCCCGCTGCCACCCGAGGAGATCGAGGCCGGCCTCTATGTGGTCGGGCCCGAGGCCCCGCTCGTGGCGGGTCTGGCCGACCGCCTCCGGGCGCGCGGGCACCTGGTCGTGGGTCCCGGAGCCGACGGAGCGGCGTTGGAGGGGTCCAAGGCCTTCATGAAGACGCTGCTCGCCGAGGCGGGGGTGCCGACCGCGCGCTTCGGCGCCTTCGACGACCTCGGTTCGGCCCGGGCGTTCCTGTCCGAGCTTCCGGGGCCCTGGGTCATCAAGACCGACGGGTTGGCCGCCGGGAAGGGGGTCCTCGTCGCCACCGAGCGCGCCGACGCCGAGGCGGATCTCGCCGCCAAGCTGTCGGGAGAGGCATTCGGGGACGCCGGGCGACGCGTGGTGGTCGAGGAGGGGTTGGCCGGCCTCGAGTGCTCGCTGCACGTCCTCTGCGACGGCCGGCGGGTGGCCCCGCTCGCTGCCGCCCGGGACTTCAAGCGCCTGCGCGACGGCGACGCCGGGCCCAACACCGGCGGCATGGGGGCCTACTCGCCGCTGCCCGATGTCGACGACGAGCTCGTGTCCCGGCTGATCGACGAGTGCGTCGAGCCGCTCGTCGGCGCCCTCGTCTCCCGTGGCATCGACTACCGCGGCGTGCTCTACGCGGGGCTCATGCTCACACCCGCCGGCCCCAAGGTGCTCGAGTTCAATGTGCGATTCGGCGACCCCGAGACACAGGTCCTGCTGGCCCGGCTCGACGACGACCTCGTCGACCTGTTGCGGCGCACCGCCGAAGGGCGTCTCGCCGGCACCCCGCGCTTCAGCGACTCGGCCGCCATCTGCATCGTGCAGTCCGCCGAGGGCTACCCGGCTTCGCCGCAGTCGGGCGATCGGATCTCCGGCCTCGACGCGGACGGCCGCCTGGCCCGGCCCGTGGATGGGGTGACGGTCCTCCACGCCGGGACCGAGCGAGACGGCGCTCGAGGGTTCCGCACGGCGGGGGGCAGGGTCCTGGCCGTGACCGCCCTGGCGCCGACGCTGGCGACGGCCCGTGACCGCGCCTACGAAGCGGCGAGCGGGATCACCTGGCGCGGCTGCCACTACCGGCGCGACATCGCGAGCGACGCGGTGCTCGGCGCGGCGGTCCGGTGATCCCCCGCTACGCGCCCGCCGACATGGCGGCACTCTTCAGTGACGAGGCGCGCCTCGCGCTCTGGTTGGAGGTCGAGCTGCTGGCGGTCGAGGGCCAGGCGGCGAACGGGGTCGTTCCGGCCGCCGCCGCGGCGGCCGTGCGGGCGCGCGCCCCCGTGGTGGATGGCTCATTCGTCGATGCGGTGGCGACCCGGGAGCGGATCACCGACCACGACGTGGCGGCGTTCGTCGACGTGGTCCAGGAACGGATCGGTGGCGCCGAGAGCGCGTGGGTACACTTCGGTCTCACCTCCTCCGACGTCGTCGACACGGCGTTGTGCGCGACCTTGGTGCGGGCGAGCGACCTGCTCATCGAGGCCTCGCGGGCCCTGGTGGACGCGCTGGCGCGGCGCGCCGCCGAGCTCGCCCTCGTCCCCGTGCTCGGTCGGACCCACGGCATGCAGGCCGAGCCGACCACCTTCGGCGCCAAGTTCGCCCTCTGGGCCCTCCAGGCGGGCCGCGACCTGGAGCGCCTGCGGGCCGCCCGTGAGCGGGTGGCCGTGGGCAAGTTGTCGGGCGCGGTCGGCACCTACTCCAACGTCGATCCGTCGGTCGAGGCCCATGTGTGCGCCGCCCTCGGCCTCGAGCCGGTCCCGGCCACCCAGGTCATCGCCCGCGACCGCCACGCCGAGTATCTCTGGGCCTGCGCGGCGGTCGGCGCCACGGTCGAGCTCATCGCCACCGAGATCCGTCACCTGTCCCGCAGCGAGGTGGGGGAGGTGGAGGAGCCCTTCGGCGAGGGCCAGAAGGGCAGCTCGGCCATGCCCCACAAGCGCAACCCGATCCTCTCGGAGCGCCTGTGCGGCCTGGCCCGGGTCGTGCGCGGCTACCTCGGGGCGGGCCTCGAGGACGTGGCGCTCTGGCACGAGCGGGACATCTCGCACAGCTCGGTCGAGCGGGTCGTGCTCCCCGATGCGTCGATGCTGGCCTGCTACATGCTCCGCCAGACGGCCGGGTTGGTCTCGGGGCTCGTCATCCACGCCGACCGTGCGTTGGCCAACCTGACCGAGGGTTCGCTCGGCCTGGTCTTCAGCCAGTCCGTGCTGCTCGCGCTCGTCGAGGCCGGCCACAGCCGCGACGAGGCCTACCGGATCGTCCAGCGCGACGCCCGGCAGGCCTGGGAGACGAGACGGCATCTGCGCCTCGTCCTGGAGGACGATCCAGCCGTGGGCCTCGACCGCGCCCAGCTCGACGGCGCGTTCGATCTCGACCGCATGTTGCGCCACGCGCCTCGGGCCGTGGCGGCGCTGGAGCTCCTCCAACGAGAGGGAGCCGGGCCGTGAGCCGGGCGACCGACGACCTGCACCTGGTGCACTCGGGCAAGGTCCGCGACCTCTACGACGCCGGCGACGGCCTCCTGCTCATGGTGGCCTCGGACCGGGTGAGCGCCTTCGATGTCGTCTTCGCGGAGCCGGTGCCGGACAAGGGTCGCGTGCTCACCGCCATGAGCGCCTTCTGGTATGGGCAGCTGCGGGACGTGGCCCCCGGCTGCCTCGTGTCGACCGACCCGGACGAGATCGCCGCCGCCTGCGGGTCGCCCGAGGATCCGCGCGTCGCCGGGGGTCGGTCAATGCTCGTCCGCCGGGCGGACATGGTCCCCCTCGAGTGCATCGTCCGTGGGTACCTGGCCGGTCAGGCGGCCGACGAGTACGCCGCCCGCCGCACCATCCACGGCACCCCGATGCCGGCCGGGCTGCGCCTGGCCGACCGGCTCCCCGAGCCCATGTTCACCCCGTCCACCAAGGCGGCCGCCGGCCACGACGAGAACATCGACTTCGCCGCCGCCGTCGCGCTCGTCGGCACCGAGACGGCCGAGGCGGCCCGCCGGATCTGCCTCGCCCTCTACGACCGGGCGGCCGGTCGCGCCGCCGCCGCCGGGTTCGTGCTGGCCGACACCAAGTTCGAGCTCGGGTTCGTCGACGGCGTGTTGTCGCTCTGCGACGAGGTGGTGACGCCGGACTCCTCGCGCCTGTGGCCGGCCGAGGAGGTGGTGCCCGGGAGGATACCCCCGGCCTTCGACAAACAGCCGCTGCGGGACTGGGCGGCCGCGCAGTCCTGGGACCAGCGGCCGCCGCCGCCGCCCCTCCCGACCGAGGTCGTGGCGGCCACGTCGGCGCGCTACGTCGCCGCCTACCAGCGGCTCACCGGGCTCGACCTGGCCGACTGGTACGGTGCCGCGAGATGAGGTTCGCGGTCCACCTGGAGGTCCGGCTGCGGCCGACCATCGCCGACCCGGAGGGCGCCACCATCGAACGGGCGCTGCCCGCCCTCGGCTTCGACGACATCCACCAGGTGCGCGCCGGTCGCTCGTTCCGCCTCGAGATCGAGGCCGAGAGCGAGGAGGCGGCCCGTTCCCGGGCGGGCGAGCTGGCCCACCGGCTGCTGGCCAACCCGGTCATGGAGGACACGGCGCTGCTGAGCCTGGTCGCCATCGACGCGGCGGGGGTGCCGTGACGACCCGGGTGGGGGTGGTGCTGTTCCCCGGCAGCAACTGCGAGCACGACGTGGTGCGCGCCGTGCGCGGCATCGGGGGGGAGGCCGACATCGTCTGGCACGCTGCCACCGACGTCGACGCGTACGACGTCATCGTCCTCCCCGGGGGGTTTGCCCACGGGGACTACCTCCGGGCCGGCGCGCTGGCCCGGTTCGCCCCCGTCATGGGGGCGGTCGCCGACTTCGCGGCCGCCGGCGGCCCGGTGGTCGGGATCTGCAACGGGTTCCAGGTGCTGACCGAGGCCGGCCTGCTCCCCGGTGCGCTGCAGAAGAACGCGCACCTCCGGTTTGTGTGCGCGCCGTGCGCGGTCCGCGTCGACTCCACGAAGTCGGTGCTCACGCGCGGGGTCCCCCTCGGCACCGAGCTCGTCCTGCCGGTCAACCACTTTGTGGGTCGCTTCGTGTGCGACGAGGCGACCCTGGCTGAGCTGGTCGCCGAGGAGCGCGTGATCCTCCGCTACCTCGACAACCCGAACGGCTCGATCGACGACATCGCCGGCATCTGCAACCGGGAGGGGAACGTGGTCGGGCTCATGCCGCACCCCGAGCGCGCCGCGGACGCGCTCGTCGGTGGGGTCGACGGGGCGTTCCTGCTCGGCTCCCTCTTGGAAGTGGCGGGGGTCGCCGCCGCCTGAGCGGCGGGTCGCCCCGAGCTCAGCCCCGCGTGCGGGCGATGCCGGCTCTCTGCAGCGCGGCCGCACTCACCCCGGCGCTCCGCCAGGTGCCGTAGCCGATCCCCTTGCGCTGACCGTAAGACTTCGCCACCTTGACGAATTGCTTCTCCAAGGTCGAGATGTCCTGCGCTTCGCCGGACCTGCCCAGCTCATCGTTCAGGTCTTTCTTCTGCTGGAGCAGATGCAGCCTGGTCAACGGGTCCGCACCGGCCAGCTCGCTTTCGATCGAGGTGAGCTTCTTCGCGATGGAGGCCGGGGTCCGTCGGCGTCCTCGGCGAGGCTTGGAGGACTCGATGGCCTCCAGATAGCGGCGCACCGCCAGACCCTCTTCCCGACCCTTTGCCAGGGCTGCTTTGTGCTGGGCGCTCATCGAGCGCGCGGCACCTTTGGACTTTGTAGTGGGCATGTCTGCATTCTCCCCTATGACACCCGGTCGGGCAAAGACATATGTCGTAAAAACTTGAAAAGAAGTTCGCTCTTCCCGGTGGATTGTTTCTCGTCGGCACGGGTCGGACGGGTCGCCCGGCGGAGGTCACGGACGCCAAATCGCGGGTGGGCGGCTTGCGTTCGGCTGGCGAACCGTCGCTCTAGGTCGAAAAGTGACACAGTGGGACCGGTCGCCTCCGTGAGGAATGCCGGGGCACGGGGTGCTTCGGGAGCGACCGGGGCGTCCGCGCAGAAAGCTATGCGTTTCCTGAAGTGTCACGGTCCCGGACAGAAGGCTCAACGGCTGATGCCGGGGGGTCCGATTTGACCAAAGTCGGGCGCGCCCACTCCCCCCAATTCTCCCACCGGTCGGTGGTTCGCGCTGCCCGGCGGCGGGCCGGCGGCCCGCTACGGTGAGCGCCGTGGAGCCAGGCGCGCAGGGTGAGCCGCTCCACCGGGCCCTCGGGCTGCGCGACAGCGAGTACGACGCCGTGGTGGCGGTGCTCGGCCGCCCGCCCAACCGCTTGGAGCTGGCGCTCTTCTCTGTGATGTGGAGCGAGCACTGCTCGTACAAGTCGTCCCGGATCCACCTCCGGCGCCTGCCGACGAGCGGCCCCGAGGTGCTGGTCGGACCGGGCGAGAACGCCGGCGTGATCGACGCCGGCGACGGCATCGCCGTGGCCATCCGCATCGAGAGCCACAACCATCCCTCGGCCATCGAGCCCTACCAGGGCGCGGCCACCGGGGTGGGTGGCATCCTGCGCGACATCTTCACGATGGGAGCCCGGCCGCTGGCCGTGCTGGACCCGCTGTTCTTCGGCCCGCTCGACGATCCGCGCCAGCGATGGCTGTTCGAGCGGGTCGTCGCCGGCATCTCGGGCTACGGCAACTCGGTCGGCGTGCCGACGGTCGGCGGTGAGCTCACCTTCGACCCGACCTACGCAGGGAACCCCCTCGTGAACGTGCTGTGCCTCGGCGCGCTGCCGGTCGACCGCCTCGTGCTCGGGCGGGCGTCGGGTCCGGGTAACCTCGTCGTCCTGCTGGGGTCGACCACCGGCCGCGACGGGATCGGCGGGGTGAGCGTGCTCGCCTCCGCCGGCTTCGCGGGGTCCTCCGAGGTGGCCGAGGAGGACGCCAAGCGGCCGAGCGTCCAGGTGGGCGATCCCTTCGAGGAGAAGCGGCTGATCGAGGCCTGCCTGGCGTTGCTCGACGACGGCCTGGTGATCGGGATCCAGGACCTGGGCGGGGCGGGCCTCGTGTGCGCCACGAGCGAGATCGCGGCGCGCGGCGGCGTCGGCATCGACGTCGACCTCTCGGCAGTCCCGCTGCGGGAGGAGGCGATGGCCTCCTGGGAGGTCATGACGAGCGAGAGCCAGGAGCGCATGCTGGCGGTCGTCGCCCCCGAGTCGTGGCCGAACGTGCGCGCCGTCTGCGACCGCTGGGAGGTGCGGGCGAGCGTGGTCGGCGTGGTGACCGTCGCGACCGACACGGGCCGCGGGGTCGGCCCCGCCGGCCGGCTGCGGGTGCTCGACCAGCCGGGCGGCCGGGTGCTGGCGGATGTCCCGGCGCCGGCGCTCGCCACCGAGGCGCCGCTGTTGGAACGACCCCTGGCGCCGCCGATCGATCTCGAGGCGGCCCGGCACGACGGGCCCGACTCGCTGCCCCCGCCGGCCGACTGCGCGGCCGACCTCCTGGCCCTACTGGCCGACCCCAGCTGGGTCTACCGCCAGTACGACCATCAGCTGTTCTTGAACACGGTCGTCGGCCCCGGCGGCGACGCGGCGCTGCTCCGGCTGGGGGGTCCCGGGCTCCCGCCGAGCGAGCGGGGCATCGCCGTCACGACCGACGCCAACCCGCGGTGGTGCGCCATCGATCCCCGGCTCGGGACGGCGCTGACGCTGGCCGAGGGGATGGCCAACCTGGCCTGCGTGGGTGCGCGGCCGGTGGCCGTCGTCAACTGCCTCAACTTCGGGAATCCCGAGCATCCGGTCGTCATGTGGCAGCTCTCCGAGGCCGTCGACGGGCTGTCCGAGGCGTGCCGGGCCTTCGGCCTCCCCGTCATCGGCGGCAACGTCAGCCTCTACAACGAGAGCGCCGGGGTCGACATCGACCCGACGCCCGTGATCGGGGTGCTCGGTCTCGTCGACCGGCTGGCCCACCGTCCCGCCGGGATCGGCTGGGCCGCCGGTGCCTCGGTGCTCCTGCTGGGGGAGCGGCGGGCATCGGCCGGCACCCCGCACCCCCTGGCGGGCAGCCGTTGGGCGGTCGAGCGGCGTGGGCATCGACGGGGCCGCTTGGCCGGTCTCGACTTCCCCGCGCACGCCGCGTTGGTCGAACTGGTGCGCGCCATGGTGGCCGAGACGTTGGCCACCGGGAGCGGGCTGCTCTGCGGCGCGCACGACGTCTCGGGTGGCGGCCTCGGCGTGGCCCTGGCCGAGATGGCGCTCCACTCGGGGATCGGGTGCGCGGTCGGGTCCATCGAGAGCCATGCGGAGCTGTTCTGCGAGCTCTCGTCGCGCGTGCTCGTCGCGTCCTTCGATGCCGACGCCGTCGTCGAGCGCGCCCGGCGGGCCGGCGTCCGCGCGGCTGTGCTCGGCCGCGCCGGCGGCGAAGACTTGGTCGTCGACGGGCTCTGCCGGGTCGGACTGGCCGAGCTGTCCGCGGCGTTCACCGGAGCCATCCCGCGGGCGCTCGGGGAGGCCGGGTAGCGCCTCAGTCCGGGCGGCGGGCAGCCAGCCGTTCGAGCACGGCGTCGTCGACCGAGAGGTCCCCCTCGCCGGTGCCGACCGAGAGGCCGGGCTTGATCGTGCCGTGGTAGTCGGACCCGCCGGTCGCGACGAGCCCGGCCCGTTGGGCGAGGGTGGTGAGGGCCGCGCGCTGGTGGGGGGTGTAGCGGGCGTAGGTGGCCTCCAATCCCGCCAGACCCGCCTCGGCCAGCTCCGCCACGGCGCCGGCCAGCGCCGAGTCGTCGAGGCCGAGGGTGAAGGGATGGGCGAGCACCGCCACGCCGCCCGAATCCCGCGCCTGGCGGATGATGACCGCTGGTGCCACCCGTGCCTTGGGCACGTAGGCCGGCGCTCCCCGACCGAGCCAACGGTCGAACGCGTCGGGCACCGAGTCGGCGGCGCCCAAGCGGACCAGCACCGTGGCGAAGTGGGGCCGCCCGACGCTCTCCTCACCGGTCGCCTCGGCCACCACCTCGTCGTAGCTGACGGGCAGATCGAGCTCGCGCAGGCGAGCGGCCAACACCCGGTTGCGCGCGACCCGGTCGGCCCGCAGCCGAACCAGCTCGTCCTGGAGTGGTCCTTCCCCATCGCCGACGAAGTAGATGAGGACGTGCGCGCTGGTGTCGCGGAACGAGCAGGAGACCTCGCAGCCGTCGACGAGCCGCACGCCGAGGTCCGCCGCACGCACCCGCGCCGCCTCCAACCCGGAGAAGGTGTCGTGGTCGGTGAGCGCGAACGCGCTGCAGCCCGCCGCCGCCGCCAGCTCGGCGATGCGTTCCGGCGGGTCGGTCCCGTCCGAGACCAGCGAGTGCGTGTGCAGGTCGATCACCTGCTCGACGATACCGGGGTGCGCCGGGCACCACCGATGCGTCGAGGGCGGACGCCGCCCGGGGCGACGCCACCTTGACCAGGAGGAACGACACGGCCGGGCCCCTTTCCGGTCGCCGAGTCGCCAGCTACCGTGTGACGGGCGCTCCGGTCATCCCGAGCGGGCGCGGCAGGGGAGGGGTCATGACGCTCAAGGCACCCGTGGGGGCCGACTCGCAGCAGGCCGACCGGGACCACTGGGAGATCGATTCTCCCATCGCCACGATCTTCGACTTCGACTACACCGACGGGCGTGACCAGCTGCTCCGCCTCTACGACAAGGGAACCCGCCGCCAGTGGATCGGGAGCGACCGGCTCGACTGGTCGCTCGACGTCGACCCCACGAATCCGGTCAGCATGCCCGACGACATCCACCCGCTGTTCGGCACCCCGTGGTGGGACAAGGCGACCGACGCCGAGCGCGGCGAGATGAAGCGTCACGTCGAGGCGTGGCGCTTCAGCCAGTTCATGCACGGGGAGCAGGGCGCGCTGATCTGCACCGCCAAGATCGTCCAGACCGTCCCCGACATCGACTCCAAGTTCTACGCCGCCACCCAGGTCATCGACGAGGCGCGGCACGTCGAGGTCTACAGCCGCTATCTGCACGAGAAGGTGCAGCTGACCTATCCGCTCAATCCGAACCTCGAGAGCCTGCTGGCGGACGTGATTTCCGACAGCCGCTGGGACATGACCTACCTCGGGATGCAGGTGCTGATCGAGGGCCTGGCGCTGGCCGCGTTCGGCATCATCCGCAACATGGCGGGTGAGCCGTTGGCGCAGGCGCTCAACGCCTACGTGATGCAGGACGAGGCCCGCCATGTGATGTTCGGGCGCCTGGCCCTTCGGGACTTCTACCCGCAGCTCACCCAGCACGAACGGGACGAGCGCGAGGAGTTCTGTGTGGAGGCCTGCTACCGGATGCGCGACCGGTTCCTCGGCGAAGAGGTGTGGGAACGCCTCGGGCTGCCGGCCGAGGTTTCCGAGTACGTCGCCAACAGCGAGCTCCAGCGGACGTTCCGCAGCTACCTGTTCATGCGGATCGTGCCGATCCTGAAGGACATCGGGCTGTGGGGGCCGAGGATCACCAAGGCCTTCACCGAGATGGGCGTGCTCGGTTTCGCCGATGCCGACATCGACTCGGAGATGGCCTCGGACGAGGCGGCCGCCGAGGAGTTCGACCAGCGGCGGATGGGCCACATCCGCTCCGTGGCCGAGAGCTAGCGGTTCGTCGGAGTCCGGGTCGGACCGGCCGCGGCGGTCCGGCCCCAGCACCGGCGGTGTCACCCGGCTGTGCGAGACTGCCCGTGACGACCGGGTCAGGGCGCGACGAGCGGCTGGGGCCCACGAGCAGCGGGGCGAGCAAGCCGAAACCGTGAAGGAAGCCTGCGGGGTCTTCGGGGTCTATGCGCCGGGCCGAATCGTGGCCCAGCTCACCTTCGACGGCATCTACGCACTGCAGCACCGGGGGCAAGAGTCGGCCGGCATGGCCGTGAGCGACGGCCAGTCCATCACCGTGGTGAAGGACATGGGACTCGTCACCACCGTCTTCGACGAGCGGACGCTCTCGGGTCTCCACGGCCACCTGGCCATCGGGCATACGCGCTACTCGACCCGGGGCGCCTCGGAGTGGTCCAACGCCCAACCCGCCTACCGCGCCGTCGGGCAGGCCGGGTTCGCCCTCGGGCACAACGGCAATCTGACCGAGACCGAAATCCTGGCCAAGGAGGCCGGGATGCTGCCGGGGTTCGTCACCTCCGACAGCGATCTCGTGGCGGAGCTCTTGGCCCGTGCGTTCCCGGCGCAGCCGAAGGAGCCCGAGCCGGGCCAGGGCGGCGAGCTGACCGCGGCCATCCGCCAGGTCATGCCGGGCGTCGAGGGGGCCTTCTCGATGGTCTTCCTCGACGCGACCCACCTGTACGGGATCCGCGACCCCCACGGCTTCCGGCCGCTGTGCCTGGGCCGGCTGGGTCCGGCGGCCGAGCCGGAGGGTTGGGTCCTCGCCTCGGAGACGCCGGCCCTCGACGTGGTCGGCGCCACCTTCGTGCGCGAGCTCGAGCCGGGCGAGATGGTGATCGTCGGCGCCGACGGCGTGCGCGCCGAGCCACTCTTCGAGCCCGACGCCATCGACGCCCGGCTCTGCATCTTCGAGTTCGTCTACTTCGCCCGACCCGACGCCCGGCTCTACGGCCGAGAGGTCCACGGCGCCCGACGCCGGATGGGCGAGCTCTTGGCCGAGCAGGCGCCGGTCGAGGCGGACATGGTCATGGCGGTGCCCGAATCTGGTGTGCCGGCGGCCGAGGGCTACGCGCGAGCGAGCGGCATCCCGTACGGCCAGGGGCTGGTGAAGAACCGCTACATCGGCAGGACATTCATCGACCCCGACCACACGGCCCGCACCAACGCCGTCCGCCGCAAGCTCAATCCGCTGCGGGAGAACATCGCCGGCAAGCGCCTGGTCGTGGTCGACGACTCCATCGTGCGCGCCACAACATTGCTCACCGTCGTCGGCATGCTGCGCGATGCCGGCGCCACCGAGGTGCACCTGCGCATCTCATCGCCCCCCTTCCGCTGGCCGTGCTTCTACGGCATCGACACCCCGAACCGCGAAGAACTGTTGGCAGCCAATCGCACGATGGCTGAGATCGAGCAGTACCTGGGCGTGGACTCGTTGGCCTACCTCAGCCTGGAGAACTTGAAGCGGGCCATCGACGCGCCCGAGGCGGGCTTCTGCGACGCCTGCCTGACCGGTCACTACCCCGTGGCGGTGGCGGTCGAGCTCGGGGCCCCGCCGGAGCGGGCGGAAGGCGATCGGCCGGGGGTGCCGCTGCAACCGGTCCTTCCGGGGGTCTGATGGGGGCCGGCGACTTGGGCGAGCCGGCCAGCTACGCCACGGCCGGCGTCGATCTCGACGCGGCCGACCTCGTGGTCGATCGGATCAAGGGGATCGTGGCCTCGACCGCCCGTCGCGAGGTCATCGGGGGGGCCGGCGGGTTCGCCGGGCTGTTCTCCCTCGACACCGAGCGCTACCCGCACCCGGTCCTCGTCGCCTCGACCGACGGGGTGGGCACCAAGCTCCTGGTCGCGCAGGCGGCCGATCGCTACGACACCGTCGGCATCGACCTCGTCGCCATGTGCGTCGACGACCTGGTCTGCGTCGGTGCCGAACCCCTCTTCCTCCTCGACTATTTGGCCGTCGGCCGGCTCGACCCCGACCGGGTGGCGGCGCTCGTCGGCGGCGTGGCCGAGGGATGCCGACGGGCCGGCTGCGCGCTCTTGGGCGGCGAGACGGCGGAGCACCCCGGCGCCATGGGGAAGGAGGACTTCGACCTGGCGGGGTGCGCCGTCGGGGTCCTCGAACGGGGCACCGAAATCGGCGCGCACCGCGTGGGCGAGGGAGACGTGCTGATCGGCCTGCTCTCCCCCGGCCTGCGCTCCAACGGCTACAGCCTGGCCCGCCACGCGCTCTTGGAGCGAGCGGGCCGCTCGCTCGAGGCCCCCGCCTGGCCGGGCGCCCCCCGATCGCTGGCCGACGAGCTGCTTGTGCCCTCGGTGATCTACGCGCCAGCCGTGCGGGCGGCGCTGGCCGTCGGCGGCGTGCACGCCGCGGCGCACATCACGGGTGGGGGCATTCCGGGGAATCTGGCCCGGATCCTGCCCGAAGGGCGCGGCGCCGTCGTCGAACGAGACCGCTGGGACGTACCGAGGATCTTCAGCGAAGTGGCGCGGGCCGGTGAGATCGCGGAGGCGGAGATGGCTCGGGTGTTCAACCTCGGGATCGGCCTGATCCTCGCCGTGGAGCGCCGAGAGGCCGACGGTGTCGCGGCGGCGCTGGCCGCCGCCGGCGCCCCCGGCGCCGTCATCGGCGAGGTCGTGGCAGGGGCCGGAGTGCGTTTGGCGTGAGCGGCGACCCCCGCCCCGCCACGCTCTCGGCGCTGCGCGACCACCTGCTCGCCCACTCGGTGCGCCGGGGGGACTTCGTGCTCAAGTCGGGTGCTCACTCCAACTGGTTCATCGACTCCAAGCAAACCGCCTGCCGGCCCGAGGCCATGCTGCTCGTGGCCGACGCGGTGCTCTCGGTCATCCCCGAAGACGCCAACGCGATCGGCGGTCTCACCATGGGCGCCGATCCGGTGGCCTACGTCACGGCGGCGGTGGCGGCCACGCGGGGTCGGGCGCTGCGGGTCTTCAGCGTGCGCAAGGAGGACAAGGACCACGGCGGCGGCGGCCGGATCGCCGGCGCGCTCGAGCCGGGCGATCGCGTGGTGGTGACCGAGGACACGGTCACGAGGGGCGTCTCGCTGCTCGAGGCCGCCCGCGTCGTCCGCCAGGCGGGTGCCCAGCCGGTGCTTCTGCTGGCCCTGGTGGACCGGGGTGGCACCGTGGCCGAGCTGGCGGCGAGCGAGGGGCTGCCCTTCCGGGCCATCTTCACGGCCGGCGACCTCGGGATGAACGGAGCCGCCTCCTGAGGCCAGGCGCTGGGGCCAGCGCACGGGCCGGCCCTGTGCGGTGACCGTCATGATTTTCACCAACCGGCAACAATTCCGCTGGTCAGCCCGTACAATTGGCGCGAGGCGCCTACCGGCGGGAGCGGTTCGCGCCTACGTTGGTGCGATCGTTCGGCCCGAGAGGTCCCCAGTTGTCCGCAGGCACCCTCATCCCTAGGTCCCGCCGCACGCCCGGCTCCGCGAGCACCGGGTGGCGCCACGCGGGCCTGGTCGCCACGGCGATGGGGGCCATGGCCCTCCTGGCCAGCAGCTGCCTCGGCTCGGACTACACCTACATCAGCCACTCGAGCAAGGACGGCACCGACCTGTACTTCAAGGTCCCGTCGCAGTGGACCCTGTTCGACACCGATCAGATCATCGTGGCCGAGAATGGACCGCTCGGTCCCAGCCAGAAGAAGCAGATCGACAACAGCGAGTGGTTGGAGTCGATGACGTCTGCGCCCAAGGCCACCGCCAAGGACACCCTGTCGCTCGGCAACGCCTTCCCGAGCGGCATCGCCGAGGCCCGCCTGCTGCCGGAGAACCAGCGGGACTCCCTCTCGTTCGGGGCGATGCGTTCGGAGATCCTCGGCACGGATCCGCTGACCGCCACCACGGGCTACCAGGTGCTGACCTACAACGAGTTCACGGCCCCGGGCGGGGTGCGGGGCGTGCGCTTCACGGTCAACATCACCGCCAAGAACAAGCCGACGAGGACCTGGGGCCAGGTCACCGCCGTCGATCCCCAGACGAACTGGATCTTCGCCCTCGGTATCGGCTGCAAGGCTGAGTGCTGGGGCGCCAACTCCGGGGCGATCAAGCAGGTCCTCGATTCGTGGACGGTAAAGGAGCGGACATGACCAACGGCGCCGGACCCTTGGATCCGGGGGCGGTGGACCAGCTCGACGAGCTCCCCGTCCTCGACCCCTCTACCGCCCACCGGGTGACGGACCGGGTGGTCCGGCCGCCAATGAGCTTCTGGGACCGCTCCAAGCTGCTGATCCTGTCGTTCGGACTCTGGTGGATCCTCTTGTGGGCGGCGTTGTCCAACAACCCGATCGAGCCGTTCTCGACCGCCGTAGGCAACGAGCTGAAGGGGCTTCTGTGGCTGGAAGTCCTGTTCGGCCTGGAGCTCATCCGCCAGATCCACTACCTCATCAGCGAGCGCTCCGCGGGCTGGCACCGCTTCTGGTCCGAGGTCGTCTTCGGTGGGTTGAACCGGCAGACCCACCGGATCAACGACTGGAACCGCTTCCGGATCGGCCGGGCGATACGGGTCGTCATCTTCCTTGCGCTCCTGGCCGTCATCCTGGCCGCGTTCTTCCACACCTCCCCGCTGGTCTCGCTGTTCCAGGTGCCGGCTGCCTTTATCACCGCGCTGCCGCTGATCGTGCAGCTGCTCTTCTACATGTTGCTGATCGTGGTCCAGTTCGGAGCCCTGTTCTGGTTCCTCTCGCGCGGCGGCGTCGACACCTACTTCCCCGGCGACGTCAAGACGCGCTTCACCGACGTCTGGGGTCAGGACGCGGTGCTCGAACGGGTGAAGGAGAGCATCATCTACCTGAAGGACCCCGACGAGATCGAGTCTCGCGGAGGCTATGTGCCCGGCGGTATCCTCCTGTGGGGCCCCCCGGGCACCGGCAAGACGTTGATCGCCGAGGCGGTGGCGGGGGAGACGCACAACCCGTTCGTGTTCGTGGACCCGGGCGCGTTCACCAACATGTTCATGGGCGTGGGAATCCTGAAGGTGAAGAGCCTCTTCCGGAAACTGCGCAAGCTGGCACTGCGCTACGGGGGTGTCGTCGTGTTCTTCGACGAGGCCGACTCGCTCGGTAACCGCGGCGCGCTGGGACGAGGCGGCGGGGTGTTCGGCCCCAGCTCGGCGGCCGAGCCGAAGCCCTGGCAGCACGTGGGGTGCCACGGAGGCACCTACGTCGATCCAGCCATCAACGCGCAGATGGTGGCGGCGAGCGGACCGTTCGCCCCGCCCGACGATGGCCCGTTCCAGCGTTCGAGGATGATGGCCGGGATGATGGGTGGCGGGGGGATGGGCACCCTCCAATCACTGCTCTCGGAGCTCTCCGGGCTGAAGAAGCCCCGCGGCGTCGTGAGTCGCGTGGTCCGGCGAACGATGGGCTTCCCGCCCAAGCCGCCCCCCAAGTACCGGATCATGGTGATGATGGCGACGAACATGCCCGAGTCGCTGGACGAGGCGCTCCTTCGTCCCGGCCGGATCGACCGCATCTACAAGGTCGGCTATCCGAGCAAGGCCGGCCGCGTCCGCACCTACCAGGGCTACTTCTCGAAGGTGAAGCACGAGCTCACGTCGGAGAACATGGACCGCCTGGCCACGGTGACTCCCTATGCCACCGGCGCCACGATCAAAGACCTCGTCAACGAGTCCCTCATCAACGCGATCCGCGCGGAGCGTGAGACCATCACGTGGCAGGACGTCGTGAAGGCGAAGCAGCTGAAGGAGCTGGGCCCACCCGAGGACGTGGAGTATGTCGAGCGTGAGCGCCACGCCACCGCCGTTCACGAGGCCTGCCACGCCGTGACCGCTGTCGCGATGAACCGCGAGATGGTGATCGACGTGGCCACCATCGAAAAGGGGGGCAGCTACCTCGGCATGGTGACCCAGGTGCGGGTGGAGGACACCTTCACCCGCTGGCGGACCGACTACGAGGGTCAGGTCATGGTCTTCCTGGCCAGCCTGGCCGGCGAGAAGATGTTCTTCGGCGGCGACAACTCGTCGGGCCTCCACAGCGACCTAGAGCAGGCCACCCGCATCGCCATCTTTATGGAGGGCTACTGGGGGATGGGTCGAACGGTCGCCAGCCACGGCATCACCAAGGAGGCGGGGATCGGAGGCGAAGGCCCCAACGATCGGCGCAAGCGCGAGACCGGAATGCTGGCGGGGGGCCTCGGTGTCCGCATCGAGGCCAAGCTCGAGGAGCTGCTTGAGCGCACGCGCCAGCTGCTCGAGGAGAATCGGCTCCAGGTCCTGGCGGTGGCGCACGCCCTCGAGCAGTTCAAGACGGTCACCGGTGAGGACGTGATCGCCATCGTGCGAGGGACGGAGGGGCCGCTCATCGACGGCACCCGCTACCACACCGACGAGTTCCGAGCGCTGGTCGAGGAGTACCACACCAAGATGGTCGAGGCACACGAGAGCCGGAACCCCAAGCACATCGAGTTCCCGTTGCTTCCCGGAGTTGTCCGGGAGCCGTTGGAGCCGGTCTCCACCTACGCAGATCACGAGGCGATCGACCCAACGCACTGAGCGGGGAGGGCGCGGCCCGTGGGCCGCCGGTGGTCGGGACCGGCGTCGATCCGGTGACCTCACGCTTTTCAGGCGCGCGCTCTGCCAACTGAGCTACCCGACCGTGGCGGACAGGCTACAACGCGGAGGTTGGGGGCTTTCGCGCGGCGGGACCGGCGATAACAGACACTGGCGGACCTGACGGGATTTGAACCCGCGACCTCCGGCTTGACAGGCCGGCGTGCACTCCAGGCTGCACCACAGGTCCTCGGCGGCGAACGCCGCGTGGGTCGTCCCCGGGCGCCGGCCAAGGACGGAGCCCCACTATAGGCCACGCCATTCGCGGCCCCTCCGGGCCGTGGTGCGCGTCGACCAGGCGGTCGGCCGACCGACGACTAGACGGCGGCCTGGATGGCGCTCACCACCGCCGCCGGCACGGCCAGGAAACCGCCGAAGACAAATCCGGGCGTCCCGACCGCCAGCGTGGCCAGGTAGGCCAGGATCGGCGCCGACAACGGGAGCATCGGCCCGACCAAGAGCAGCGGTCCGACCCGCCCGCCCGTCGCCATGAAGACCCCGCCGCCCAAGGCGTCGGGGAAGTCCGAGCTCGTGGCGGCGCCGTAGACGGTGGCGTTGGGGAAGAAGGCGTTGGCGACCGCGGCCGAGGTGCCGAAGAGATCCTGGCCGTAGATCGGGGTGGCGGCGGGATCGGCGCCATAGGCGGCCAGCGGCCCGCCGATCGCATAGACCGTGTCTCCGGGGAAGAGGGAGAGGTAGGCGGCGGTCTCCGGATCGGCCACGTTCCCGTTGGTGAGCAGGATCTCCGCGTTCTGCAGGATGGCCGCCGGGACGGCCGACAGCGCGTCGTAGAAGTTGAGACCGGTGGCCAGGAACACCGTCGTGCGGTTACCCAGTTGTTGGCCGATCTTGATCGCCGTGTCGAACAGGTTGACGCCGGCCTCCCGGATCACGTTGTACCCGAGGAACGTGAGCTGGTTGTCGATGTTCAAGCTGAGGGCCAGCGCCCCGCCCAAGAGGTAGACCGTGCCGCCGGCCGGGAGCACCCGCTGGATCTCGGCCAGCACCCGCGCATCGAGGATCGCCGCGAGCGGGGTCCCCGGCGTGATGAGGAGCGGGCCGCGCACGGCGGCCGCCAGCGGCCCGCCGGCCAGGGCGTCGGAGAAGAAGTCGGACCGGGCCACCACCACGGCGTGCGCGGAACCGTTGATCGGGAATTCGGCGTTGGAGACCGCGATGGCGGTGGCGATGGCGTCGTTGCCCGCGATCTGGGTCGGGGCGGCCGTGACGCCGACGTTGAAGGGCGCACTCAACGCGCCGGTCAACGGTGCGGCGGTGGCCTGCAGCGTGTACCCGATGCCGGTGACGCTGATGGCGCAGCCCGTGAACGTGGACACGCCGGCGACGTCGGCCACGGCCAGCGTCGACGTGCACGAAAGGACGCCGGCGGCCGGGTTGGTCTGGATGGCGAGGGTCACGACCCGGCCCGCGTCGGTCCCGATGACGTTCCCGGCGGCGTCCTCAACGCTGACCTTGATCGTCTGGGTGGTCGCGGGGGTCGGGACGCTCACCGGGCCGGTCGTGAAGGCCAGCTTGTTGGCGACACCGGTGACGACGAACGCACCGCTCACGGCCATGTTCAGCGCGGGGGAGGACGTCGCCTTCAGCACGTACCCACTCCCGGCAGTGCTGACGGCGCAGCTGGTGAAGGTGGCAACTCCGCTCGCGGCCATCACCGTGAGCGTCGAGGTGCAGGACAGGACGCCGCTCGCCGGGTTGGTCTGGATGGCGAGGGTCACGTTGGTGGTGTTGTCGTTGCTGACCACGTTGCCGTTCACGTCCTCGACGCTCACCGTGATGGTCTGGCCGACTCCGACCGGGGCGTTCACCGGACCCGAGGTGAAGGCCAGCTTCGTCGCCGCGCCCGTGATGTTGAAGGCGCCGCTGACCGCCATGGTCAGCGCGGGGGAGGACGTCGCCTTCAGCACGTACCCGGTCCCGGGGTTGGTGATGGCGCAGCCGGTGAAGGTGGCAACCCCGCTCGCGGCCATCACCGTGAGCGTCGAGGTGCAGGACAGGACGCCGCTCGCCGGGTTGGTCTGGATGGCGAGGGTCACGTTGGTGGTGTTGTCCGTGACGACGACGGCGCCGGTGGCGTCCTCCACGCTGACCTTGATGGTCTGGCCGACCGCCGCGGGGGCCGACAGCGGGCCGGTCGTGAAGGCCAGCTTGGTCGCGATGCCGACGGCGGTGGCCGGCAGCGGCGCCAAGCCGATGACCAGGGTCGCGCCGATCAACGTCGAGATGGCCCCGGCGAGCAGCGCCCGCCGAGTCCGGCCCGGGGTGCGGCCGGCTGTCCCAGAACCCTGTCGCATGTCGCCTCTTTCTGTCACGTCACGAATCGTCTTGGCGAGCGGGAGCGGGTGCGCTCACGCAGTGCTCTCCAGCGCCAGCAGGACCGCGTCGTCGACGGCCAGGGGCCCGCCGAAGACGGTTCCCGCGCCGAAGCGGCCCTGGCCCGCCGCCAGGTAGGCCGCGATCGCGGCCGGCAATGGGGTGCCCGGGGCCACGAGGAGCATGGGGCCTCGCACCCCTCCCATATACCCGCCGCCGGACAAAGCATCCGGAAACGTGGCGCCGGTGGCCACCCCGAAGGCGCTGGCCTGGGGGAAGAACGCGGCGGCGACCGCCGCCGAGGTGGCGAAGGGGTCCTGGCCGTAGATGGCCCGGGCCGACGGATCGGCGCCGGCGGCGGCCAGGGGGCCGCCGATGGCGTAGCGCACCGCCGGGCGCACCTGGCTGAGGTACGAGGCGGTTTCGGGGGCCTGCTCGTTGCCGTTCGTGAGCAGAACGGCCCCGCGGTTGGCGATGGCCGCCGGGACGGCCGACAGCGCGTCGGGGAAATCGAGCCCGGTGGCCTCGAACACGGTCGTCGGGTTGCCCAGTTGGTTGGCGATCGCCACGGCCGTGGCGAACTCGTTGGCGCCGGCCACCCGCACCACCCGGTAGCCGAGAAACGCGAGCTGGTTGTCGATGCCGGGCGCGAGGGCCAGATCGCCACCCAGGACGAAGACGGTGCCACCACCGAGGAGGACCCGTCGGATCTCGGCCAGGACCCGCGGATCGAGCAACGGGCTGGCGGCCGCGCCGGGCGTGATGAGGAGCGGCCCCCCGTTCGCCGCGGCCAGTGGTCCGCCGGCCAGCGCGTCCGAGAAGAAGTCGGCGCGGGCGAGCACGACGGCCCGGGCCGACCCGTAGGACGGGAACTCCGCCTGGGAGACGGCGATCGAGGTGCCGATGGCGTCCTGGCCGTAGATCCTCGTCACCGGGACCAGAGGGCCGCTCGGGTTGTCCGGACTGAAGAGGGGCTGGCCGCTGGGGCCGAACGAGACCGATGCCATGTACATCGCCCGGTAGCCCCCGTTGGCGTACCCGACCGCCCCCGGCCAGGCGTCGAAGGCCATCAGTAGCCTGCCGCCCGGGTCCTGGAACAGGGCCGGCCCGCCCGGACCGGTCATCCCGTTGGCGCTCTCCAAGACCGGGTTCAAGAAACTGTCCTGGCACGGACCGAGCGGGCCGTTACAGGTGGCGTACCCGATCGCGTCGAAGGCGGAGTTGAACGCGTTCGAGCTGTAGAAGAGGTAATAGCCCTTGTCGACGAACGCCATGTCGGGCGCCTCGATGATGGTCTGCTGCCACGTCTGGTCGCTGCGAAGCATCACCGTGGGCGTGCCGACCAGGTTGAGGCCGGTGTCGAGACGTTGGCCCCACAGCAACGACGGCTCGCCGACCGAATTCCCGTCGCTCTTCCAGTAGAGGTAGCTCTGGCCGCCGTTGGGGTCGGTGAAGATCTCCGGGTCGATGCTCCCGACCGACGCCTGGCAGATCAGTGGCCCCGGGTTGCTGTCGGTGAACGGTCCGGACGGCGAGGAGGCCACGGCTCTGCTGATGCACTGGGTGCCGGTCGCCGTGTCGGCGACCGTGTACCACATGACGAACTGGCCGGCGGCGTTCGGTTCCACGCTGGGCGCCCAGGTCGCCAGAGGCGTCGACCAGGGTGGCAGGTGGGGGAGCGCGTCCGTGCCCCCCGACGACCAGTGCGTCGAATCCACCGAGGTGGCCCACGGCGTGTTCACCAGATCGGAGTTGGTGCTGTAGGCGTATTCCGTGCCGCCGGACACCAGGATCGAGGGGTCGGGAAAGTCCACGTTGTACGCGGGTTCCCACCGGGGCGGGGCCGCACCCGCCGGACCGGTCAACGACGCGAGGGCGGAGAGTCCGGCGCACAACGCGAACGACAGCGGGCGGAGTGCCGGCCGGTGTCTCGTAGCTGGCACTCGTTCGACCATAGATCGCGGACGAGGGAGCGCCGGTGTCACACCGTCTGCGTTGGCCATACGGGCAGGCCAGGGTGCGGGGCCCGAGCCAGCGGTTTTGCAAGTCCCGTTGCCCGCCGCTGCCGCGGGCCTTCGGGCACAATCCGGATAGTATTGGTCGGGAAATGCTCACCGAACCCCACACCGCTGGTACGACGTCCGGGGGCCCGGCGCGCCCGAGCCGGGTCGCCACCCTCTTCTCGTTCCCGAATCCGGTGAACGAGGTGTCGGCCCGGCTGGTCGCGGGCGGTGTGGTCGTCATGAGCGTCTGCGCGATCGCCTTCCGCGAGCCCTGGCTCACCGTCGTGATCGCCTACGGCTTCGTGGCGCGCGTCTTCACCGGACCGACGCTCAGCCCGCTCGGCCAGTTGGTGACCCGCCTGGTCACGCCCCGGCTTGGGTTGTCGGAACGACCCGTGGCGGGTCCGCCGAAGCGCTTCGCCCAGGGCGTCGGCGTGGCCTTTTCGGTCAGCGCGGCGGTGCTGGCCCTCGGGTTCGGCCGCACCACCCCCGCCTACGTCCTGTTGGCGGTGCTGGCCGCGGCGGCCACCCTCGAGTCGGTCTTCGGGCTGTGCCTCGGTTGCCGGGTCTTCGCCCTGCTCATGAAGCTCGGCGTCGTGCCCGACGAGGTCTGCCTCCGCTGCGCCGACATCTGGGCCACCCCGCACTGAGGGGACCGGCGGTCATCCCTTCGGCAGACCACCGTCGGGGTGCTCGGAGACGGTCCCGCCGCGGGCGGTGATGTCCTCGAAGCGCTCGCCGAAGTGCCAGCGGTGGCCCTCCAGGTCCGTCGCCTCGTAGCGGCGCACTCCGTAGAAGGCATCCTGGATCGGCATGCTGATGATGGCGCCCTCGCGCACGGCGTGCGCGTAGTGGGCGTCGACGTCGTGCACGTAGACCATGATCTGGACGGTGGTGCCGCCGACCGTCTGCGGGCTGCTGATCTGGTGCACCTCTTCGTTGGCGTGGCCGAGCATGATCACGCCCGTCCCGGTCCGCAGCCAGGCGAGCATCGTGTCGCCCTGGTCCATCCGGGCCTCCCGGATCTCTTGGAACTGGAACACCCGGGTGAGGTAGTCCAACGCCGCACGCTCGTCGTTGTAGGCGAGGCGGGGGTAGATGTCGGGCATGGTGTCGGTGATCGCTGCGAGGTCGGTGTCGCCGATCATGGCCATGAGCTGCTCCTTGTGCCTGGAGAACACGGTCGGCTCTGCTGGATAGTCGGGATGGACCTGGTCCGGCCGGAGTCGGCGCAGTGCGCTGAGTTCGTCTGTCATCAGTTATCTCCCGCTCGGCGCTTCGAGTTCGCGCAGCCGGCGACGCGCCCGGTGCAGCCGGGACCGCACCGTCCCGACGGGCACACCGAGGGCGGTGGCGATGTCGCCGTAGCTGAGATCTTCCCAGGCGTAGAGGAGGAGCACGTCGCGCTCGACCTGGGGCAGTCTCGTGAGCGCCTCGGCGACCGCCGGCCAGAGGACGGCCGCGTCCATCGCGGCCACCAGCTGCTCGCTCGGGTCGCTGCCCCGGTCGAGTGAGGCGGCCAGCCGGGCGGTGGCCCGGAGGCGTCGGGCCTCGCTCCGGTGATGGCGGGCGAGGAGGCGGGTGGCGATGCCGTAGAGCCAGGGCCTCGCGTTCTCGTGCCGGCAGTCGTAGGTGGCTCGCCGCTCGAAGGCCACGCGGAACAGCTCACCCAGCAGCGAGTCCGCGGCGTCGGATCCCACCCGGCGGACGAAGTAGCGGTACATCGCGGTTGCATGCCGGTCGAACAGGAGGCCGAAGCGTTCCGGGTCGTCGATCGACGCCGAGATCACTCCCGCGTCCGAGTCCACCGCCATCACGCAATTGTCGCCCGTTCGGCTCGGTCGGTTCGCATGCCGGCACGGTGACCGGGCCGTGACCGTCTGGGCTCGGTCGTCACCGGCGCGTGACGGCCGGCTGGCGACGACCCGCTCCGATCGGCCCACAAGGCACCTGACTGGACGACTCGGCCGGTGAGCGGCCAGATTGACGCGACGCGCTGGCGAGAGGCCGGCCAAGCGAACCCACTTTCTGCACGCCGAGAGGAGCCTTCGTGAGAACTCGGGCCAGGCCGCTGCTGGGATTGTTGTTCCTGGCGATGGTGCTCTTGGCGGGGTCTGCCGTGCCCGCCGCCGCCGCCCGGAAGGCGCCCGCGGTCCCCCGCGCGGCGCTGCCGGCGGGCGCCATCAAACACATCGTCGTGATCGAGTTGGAGAACGAGGGGTACCAGAACACGTTCGGCTTCGGATCGCCGGCCTCGTACCTGAACCACACTCTGGTCCCCAAGGGTGTGGTCCTGGCCAACTACTACGGCATCGGGCATGTCAGCCTCGACAACTACGTGGCTCAGGTCTCCGGCCAGTCGCCCAACCCCGCCACCCAGTCCGACTGCTCGGCCAACAACCGCGCCTACGTCGACGTCACACCCGGCACGCCGGCCCCCGATCAGGCCGCCGATCCGGGTCAGGTGGTGGGGCAGGGCTGCCTGTACCCAGCGAGCGTGCAGACGATCGCCAGCCAGCTCGATGCCAAGTACCCGCCAAACCGCACCACCCACGTGGCGTCGTGGCGCGCCTACGAGCAGGACATGGGCAACACGCCCGCGCGCGACGGCGGAACCCCCGATCCGACTGGCGGCACCGACTGCGCGCACCCGGCCATCGGGGCCGCCGACACCGCGGAGGTCGCGTCGCCGACCGACCAGTACGCGACCCGGCACGATCCCTTCCTGTGGTTCCATTCGGTGATCGACGACGCGGCCGAGTGCGACGCCAACGTCGTCCCTCTCGGCACCTTGGACGCCAATGGGGCACCGTCGCCGAGTGGCCACCTGGCCCGGGACCTGCGCTCCCAGGCGACCACGCCCCGCTTCGCGTTCATCACGCCCAACCTGTGCAATGACGGCCACGACGCCACCTGCGCCGGACCCAACAGCGATGGCACCACCACCGGCGGCCTGGTCGGCGCCGACCTCTTCCTGCGCGCCTGGGTGCCCCTCATCCTGGACTCCCCCGCCTACCGCTCGGGCGACACGTTGCTGGTCATCACGTCCGACGAGGCGGATCTCGATGCCGCCACGGATCCGACCTTCGCGGCCGCCTGCTGCAACGAGCAGCCGGGTCCCAACACGGCGGCGCCCGGCAACGGCGGCGCCACGTCGGACTCCGCCCCGGGCGGCGGGGTCATCGGGGCGCTGCTCCTCAACCCCCGCTACATCAAGCCGGGGTCGGTCGACACGACGGGCTCCTACAACCACTACTCGGCGCTGCGCAGCTACGAGGACCTCCTGGGTCTGACGACCGGCGGTTCCGATGGCCACGGCCACCTTGGATTCGCCGGGGCGAGCGGGCTCAAGCCCTTCGGCCGCGACGTGTTCACACGGGGGGTGAAGTGAGGCCACGGCGATGAAGCCCGGCAGGCAAGGCCCGGCCGGCCGCCCCGGCCGCCGGCTGGGGCCCGAGCGATAGCGCCGATCCCGTGCTGGACGATCTGCTCGCCACCGCGACCAGTCGGGAGCCGTGGTTCCCCGAGGACACGAAGTCCGGCGCCCGCTTCGAGCGCCTGGTCATCGGGGGCGAGGCCATGGTCCTCAAGTACCAGGACGCCCGCGACGACTGGCTGATGCGCGCCACCGGCGACACCGGGGATCGCTACGTCCGCCTCTTTGAGAGCGGGCTCTTGGCGGCGATGCCCGGCGTGATCGACCACGCCGTCGTTGCCGCCGCGTTCGACTCGGGGGTCGGGCGCATCCTGCTGCGCGACGTCTCTTCAGGGCTTTTGACGCCGGGCGTGCCGTTCACCGCCGAGCAGCACGCGCGGTTCCTCGACCACATGGCCCGCCTCCACTCGGCCTTCTGGGGCTGGCGGGACGAGGTCGGCTTGACCCCCCTCGCCGTTCGCTACCTCACGTTCTCGCCCGCGGTGGCCCGGTCGGAGGCGGCCATCGGGTCGACCGCGGTCGTCCCCCGCATCATGGCGGAGGGCTGGGATCGGCTGCGCGAGGTCTCGCCATCACTGGCGGCGATCGTGTTCCCCCTGTTCGACGACCCGGCACCGCTGATCGGGGGGTTGGCCGCGGTGCCGCACACGCTCGTTCACGGCGACTGGAAGGCGGCCAACCTCGGCAGCCACGCCGACGGCCGGACGATCCTGCTCGACTTCGGGGAGCTCCCGGGCGAGGCGTCGCCGATCGCCGATCTCGGCTGGTATCTCGCCCTCAACGCCGCCCTGTTGCCCGAATCCAAGGACGCCACCATCGACCGGTACCGAGCGGCCCTCGAGCGCCACGGGGTCGCCACCGACGGCTGGTGGGAGGCCGCCGTCGCCCTCGAACTGCTTGGCACCCTGGTGCAGTTCGGCTGGGAGAAGGCCCTCGGCGGACCCGGTCCCGAGCTGGGCTGGTGGGAGGCCCGCGCGCTCGAGGGCGTCCACCAGCTTTGACGACCGCCTACGGAGCAACCGTGGCCGGCGGCTGGACCGCCGCCGAGGTGGTCTACCGGCCCCTGGCGGTGGCGCTCGTCGCGGCCTGCCCGGTCCGGTTGGCGGGAAGGCGGGTGCTCGATGTCGGCAGCGGCCCCGGCGCGGTCGCGTCGGCCGCCGCCGCCGCCGGCGCCACCGTGGTCGCCGTCGACCGGTCGGCCCCGATGCTCGAGGCGCGGCCGGACCGGACCTGGCCGGCGGCCGTGGCCGACGTGCTCGCGCTCCCGGCCGGCCCCCGCACCTTCGACATCGTCCTCGCCGCCTTTCTGCTCAACCACCTCGACCCGCTCGCCGCGCTCGCAGAGATGGCCCGCGTGGTCCGCCCGGGCGGGGCGGTCGTCGCCTCGACCTGGGCGGCCCGCCCCGACCCGGTGAAGTCGGCGATCGATCGAGTCCTGGCCGATCGCGGGTGGGAGCCGCCCGACTGGTATCGGCAGATGAAGTCGGTGATCGAAGAGGTCTCGGGCGATCCGGAGCGGCTGGGAGCGGCGACACAGCAGGCGGGTCTGGTCGACGTGGCAACGACGATCCACGCCGAGCACCTGGCGGTGCGCGATCCGTTGGCCGCGGTCGGCTACCGCCTCGCCACCCCGCACATCGCGCCCTGGGTGTCCGCGCTCGGTGTGGCCGAGCGGAACCGACTTGTTCAGGAGAGCGCGACGGCGGTCGAGCCGCTGCTGGAGGAGTGGCGACCAGCCGCCATCTTCCTGACCGCACGGGTGGAGCGGAAGGTCGGCCGCCGGGTCGGCGCGCCCGCCGACCGACCGAGCTGACCGCGACGCGGCCGGCGCGTCTATCGGCGCAGTTCGGCCGTGGTGAGACCGTCGAGCAGCTGGCTGGCGACGGCCTGGAAACGTTCGATGTCGCCGAAGGGTCGAGCCACCAGCATCGCCCCCTCCAGACCGCTCACCACCATCCGGGCGGTCTTGCTGGGATCTCCCGCAAATTCGAGAGTTCCGTCATCCCTCCCTCTCGCCAGGACACGGGCGAGCCAGACCTCGTTGTCGTTGAAGAAGCGGACGACGATCTCTTGCATGGAGGGCGGGAGGGTCTGGTACTCGGCGGCCAGCATGCCGCAGAGGCACATTCGCTGCTCGCGCAGCACGGCGAGGTAGAGGTCGGCGTAGGCGTCCAAACGGGCCGGCGCGTCCGCGACCCGTGATTCGACCGTCGCCAACGCGTCGGCGAAGCGGGTGGCGTAGCGGGTGAGGAGCGCCTCTCCGAGCTCGGCCTTGCTGGCGAAGTGGTAGTGCAGCGCCGCTTTGGTGATCTTCAACTCGCGCGCCACGTCGGCATAGCTGAAGGCGTTGAAGCCTCGGACCTGCACCAGCTGCTCGGCCACGTCGAGGATCCGGGTCGAAGTCGGGGGCTTCCTGGCTCCGTCGCCCGTCGTGGCCACCGGAACACAATAGCCGGTTGACTCCTAACCATCTAGTAAGTAAGAATGACTCTGTGAACTGGCGCTCTCAGGAGGGAAGAGACATGTACGAGACCGAGAACCGGAGCTTTGCCCAGCCCGACGAGACCCGGGAGTTCCCGAACGGCAGGGCCGAGATCCTGAAGGTGGGTGGGGCGGAGGTCGGGCGGCTCATCTTTCAGCCGGGATGGCGCTGGTCGAACGACGTGAAGCCGATCGCCCAGACGCCGAGCTGTGAGGCACCGCACTTCCAGTACCACGTGAGCGGGCAGCTGGCGATCCGAATGGACGATGGGACCGAATTTGTGGCCGGTCCCGGTGCCGTGACGGTCCTGCCGAGCGGTCACGACGCCTGGGTGGTCGGCGACGAGCCGGTCGTGACGGTGGACTGGTTCGGCGCGAGTTCCTACGCCAAGTAGCCGGCCCCGCGGGGATCGGCGTCAAACCGGACTTCGCGCGAGTTCGTAGGCAAACTCGATCGTTTGAAAGAACTGTCCGGTGGGATCACTCGAGGTGAGCTCGCGCCGGAGATCTTCTTCGAACTCATCGGCGAGATCGGCGAGTACCTCTTTGGAAAGGAGTGATGTGGAATATACGAAACCGACCAGCGCCTCGGGGGTCCACTGGTAGGCGATCGGGAATTGGTAGGAGCCGATCACCTGGAAACCTGCTCCTTGGAGAACGACCCCATCCGGCCGGTCCGCTCTCACTCGCTCCCAGTCGGGCGGTATCCGGTCATGAGCCTTGACCTTGATCTTCCACCGGTCGATGGTGGCCGACATCGCCTGCTGCCAAGGGGCCTCTCCATGGTCAGGGGGCCAGCTCCAAAGCAGGGCGAGACATCGACCCGGTCGGAGCCAGCGACGGGCATTTCGGGCGACGAGCTCGCGGTGAACACGATGAAAGCCATTGCCGATGGCAACGAGGTCGAAGGACTGCTCAGGGGCGACGACGTCCTCGGCTCGTGCGGTCAAGAATCGGATGTGTCGAACTCCAGCTTCCTCGGCTTTCTCGCGGCCGACGCTGATCATGTCCGGCTCCTGGTCGACGGCCCACACCTCCTCGAAAGAGCCGTGCAGGGCGAAGCTGATCTGGCCCGTGCCACAAGCCAGATCGAGGAGTCGACCTCCGCCCTCCACTTCGGCTCGTGCCAGGAGGTCGTCGATGAGCGCCGAGGGATAGGGCACTCGGAACCTGTCGTAGTAGCGAGCCGTTCCGCGGTAGAGGTCCTTCCGGAACCCCGGATCGTCCACCGAGCCATTCTCCCAGAGCCAGTCCGCGGGGTATCCGTGGTGGTCAGTGGTCCGGTTGGCGAACCAGTCCGATCTCCGGGCGTCGATGGACGACCTACGCTAGGGCGATGCCAGCCCGGGGGGGCGTGTGAGAGGTCCGCAAGGTAGGGGGTTGATACGCGCAGCGGTAGTGGCGGCGATCGCGCTCGTGCTCATCGGGACCGCCGCTTGCAGCAGCGGTGGCGGCCCGAAACCGGCCCATCGTGCGACGAAGACGACGTCCACGACCACAACCACGGTGAAGAGTGTCCAGCTGCAGTGGTCGGCCCCCCAACAGATCGATAGTGGCGAGAACGGCCTGGGCGACGTCTCGTGTCCCACCGTGAGCTTCTGCGTGGCGGTCGGTTCGACCGGCCCGGGGGTGGTGAGCAGTGCCTACATCTGGAACGGAACTTCGTGGTCTGCGACCGCCCCCCAGCTCTTCGCCCAGGACACCTCGGGCTACAACCACATCTCCTGTCCGACACCCAGCTTCTGCTTGGCGGGCGCCCCGGACGGGGGAGCGCTGGTCTGGGACGGCAGTTCGTGGTCCGCCAGCTCGCAGATCCGGTGGCCCGATCCCAACGACGGCATCACGAATCTCTCCTGTGCGACGGCCAGCTTCTGTGTCGCCGGCGACGAGGACGGGGACATACGGGTCTGGAACGGCACCTCGTGGTCTATCGATCACCAGGTCGTGCCGGGCTCAACCTCCGGCGGTGCTCACGCCGTCTCTTGCCCCACGCCGAGCTTCTGCATGGCGGTGAATACCCTCGGGAACGCGATCGAATGGAACGGCAGCTC
>DATNIB010000062.1:0-3333 GCA_035604685.1 Acidimicrobiales bacterium
AGACGGCTCGGATGGGCGGTCAGCGGTTCGAGCCATCCGTGGCACACCTCGCGGGGATATCCCACGATGGCGAAGCTCCGGCACCAACCCTCCCCCACCCGCAAGGCCCGGGGGCCGACCTCGACAGAGTCCGGGCCGAAGGGCGAGGGCGGACGGGGGGCGGAGCGCGCCATGCGATGCAAGAGGCTGCTCACGCCACATCGTCTTTCGTGGCGCGGGCCATGGTGATCGGTTCTTCGGTCCCGACCACGCCGGCGACCCGCACCCCTCCGGCCAGGTCGAGAGCGCGCGCCAGACATCTGGCCGCGGCGGGACCATCGAGAACGACAAGGGATACTCCGGCGGCACCGAGCGCGGCGGCAGCCTCAGAGGCGCGTCGATGAAGACGCCCGCTGGCGTCATCGCCAGAAGCCTGGCGCAGGACGATGAGCACTTCGCGACGAAGCAGATCCCGATGATCTGCCAGCTCGGTGAGAAAACGAGCATGGCCGCGCGCCGCTGCTTCCAACGCGGGGTGCGGCAGTTCCGGGGCGGCACCGAGGAGCGCGTCGATGATGGGGACGAGATCGGCGGGCTCGGCCCGGACGAGGATCTCGACGGGCTCGGCGAGCGAGTTGAGAAAGCGCGCGAAGCTTGCCACGAGGGCCTCTTGCTCGGTGAAGGTGCGAAGGGAGAACGTCACCGCTCGAGCCCGGCACACCAGGGCCAGACCATCAACCCCGAGGTCGACGATCCCGTCCGCCCTGATGCCCACCAACGGGAGTCGCAACGGCGATGGCAAGGGGCCGGCGGTGCCGGCAAAGGCGGGCGCGGGCGCCACCCCGTCGGGGGCGGGCACGAGCCGGTGCGGGGCACGGTGATGGCGCCAGGCGGC
Organism: Acidimicrobiales bacterium; assembly: GCA_035604685.1. Taxonomy (GTDB): domain Bacteria; phylum Actinomycetota; class Acidimicrobiia; order Acidimicrobiales; family RAAP-2; genus DATNIB01. Next base: position 875 of record DATNIB010000062.1, read on the forward strand.
CCGCACCCACCGATCGGCGGCGACACCTTCGAAGCTGCCCAGCGCCAGCAGGATGGATAGAGCACCGAAGGGGACGGCGACCACGGCGAAGATGGCCGGCGCCACGACGTGGCGCGTGGCGCTGTAGCCGGCCCACAGGACCACCCCGGCCACCGCCAAGATGGCGAGTTGATGGGCGGTCAGGTTGGCGAGCAGCCGGTCCTCGCGCTCGACATCGGCGGGAATGCGCACCCGACCCCGGTCCCGGGCAGCGTCATGCTCAGCACGGGTCACAGCGCCACCCCGGCGGCGAGCGCCTTGACGCCCTTGTAGATGATCACGTCGCGCGCCACCCGGCCGATCCCGCCGTGCCCCCGAGAACCGGAGAACACCACACGACTCACCCACGACGGGATCTTCACGAGCACCCAGCACAGACAGGCCGAGACGAGCAGGTCGACCACGCCGCCGCTCGAGGCGATCCCGAGGTTGGCCGGGCCGCCCGAGGCCAGGAACACCCGCAGGGCGGTGACGAGCACCAACGATTGGGCGACCTGCACGGCGAGGGTGCCGGCGAAGGCTCGCCACCACAGCCGGGCCAGGCCCTCGGTCTGGGGCAGGGCGTGGCAGACCAGGCAGATCGGCGCGCCGACGATCAGGAGCACGACGAGGGCGAGGCGGACGATGTAGGTCCCGAGCAGCACTATCGCCAAGACGGCAACGACACCGCCGAGGAGCACGACGAAGATGCCCCCGTTAGCGAGTGAGCCGAGTATCAGCTGGCGGAGCACGACCGCGGCCTGGGAGGGGTCGACGCCCTGGCCGAGGACGGCTTGGGAGAGCGAGTCAGCACTGGAGATAGCGAGCCCGGCGAGGCTGAGGCTGGAGTTCACCGCGACGGCGGCCACGACGATGCGCGGCAGGACGTCTTTGATGGCGGTGCGGGTCTGGAGGGTTTCATGTCCCATGACGATCGCCCCGCCCACCACCACGAAGAGCACCAAGAAGGCATCGGCGATGCCTTCGGTCATCCGCCACAGCTCGCCGACCCGGCCCTGGGCGGTGACATTCGGGGTGGCGAGCAGGGTGTGGCCGAGGAGGGTAAGGACCGGGTCGAGTGCGGCGGTGACCAGGTCTCGAAACCAGCTGTCGATGGCGGCCTCGATGTGCCCGGTGATGTCGAAGAGTCCTGGCGAGGGTTGATTGCCGCCACTCACGGCGCCGCCGCTGCCCGACGCCGGCGTGGAGGGCGCGGTGGTGTTTCCCGGGCCGACCTGGATTCCCGGCGGCCCCTCACCCGAAGACCCCGAGCCCGACGTACCCGAGGTAGTCGTGGTCGGGGTGCTCGAGAACGCGGAGGCCGTCGTACTGGAGGCCGTTGAATTGGAGATCGTCGCGGCGCTGAGCACCACCGCCCGAGATGCGACCACGGCCCGATGCGCCACCTGCGAGTCGGCGCGTTGCGCGTCGGCGAGGTACACGCGGACACCGTGCGCGCTGACACCAAGGGCGAGGATGGCAACGATGGCGCCCGCGACAACGAACAGTCCGCGGCGCCAGGGTCGCCAAGTTCGCAGCCGATTCATCAGCCGCCGACGATCGAGGCGAGGACGGAGACGAGCAGCGGAGCGAGGATGGCCAGCGCGTAGCCGATGGCGGCGGACTTGAGGGCAATCTTCGCCTTCTCGACCTGGCCGGGGTCGCCTCCCGCGGTCACGTAGCGCAGCCCGGCGATGGTGAGGAACAGCGTGGCGACCCCGGCGAGGATCCCCACGATCCAGTTGCGCAGGTTGTCGATCACTCCGCTCAACGTGGGCGTGCCGGTGGCCGCCAGGGCCGGCGTGGCGAAGACGAGGAGGAGTCCGGCGGCGAGCAAGACGACGATGGGGAGCCGGCGCAGCATGGCTCGGGTGCGGCGTGCCGGTGGGCGATCCAGTCGTCGCCCGCCAATTCGATAGCGCCACGCTCGGGCGTGCTCGGTGCGTTTCGTGTGGGCGGGATATGTCGTGGGGAGCTCCTTCGATCGGTCCCGATGAGATCCGGGGGTGGGACGGGGGTCGCCCGGCAGGTCCGGTCGGGCCGGGTTGGGCACTCTCACCTCCTTGTGGTTGGTGTCGAGCGACGCTTGTCCGGTCGCCGGTCCAGTGACCGGCCCTGCCGGGGACGACCCCCACTAGAAGAACAAGGGGTTTGGGACCTTTTTCCGACAAACTCGAACTGGGGATAGCTCTCAGAGCGCAGCCACGCGCCGAGCGCCGACTCGGCCCGACGGCGCCGTTGGAGACACGCCCCGTAGCCGATCCCGAGGTCTTGGGCGACATCGGCCAGGTCCTCGTCCCCGAGGCGGGTGGCGCCGATGAGCTCGGCGTCTGCCGCACCAACCACCCCGGCACGCACCGCCTTGTCGAGCACGAGATCGGGATGCCCCCACGGTTGGCGCGGCGCGGCAGAGACCGGGTCGTTGGCCGGTCGGGCCCGCT
>DATNIB010000063.1:0-33306 GCA_035604685.1 Acidimicrobiales bacterium
CCTCCGAACGGCCGGCCGGCCCCCCCGACACCGACGCCGCCCCCGAGCGCCGGGGTCCGCGGCCAGGCCCGCGGCCCGAGCGGGCCGAGCGGGCCGGCCGTGGCCCCGAGGGTGCAGAGCGCGACGGGCCGGAGCGCGGGCCTCGCCCGGGGGCCGGTCCCGCGCGGGGACGCCGCCCGACGACGGTGCCCGCCACCCACCGCAACGCCATGCTGGCCGAGCTGCGGCCCGAGCAGCTCCCGGTCGCCGAGCAGCTCCTGCGCGGCGGGATGCCGGCCGTGCGCCAAGCCATCGCCGAGCAGAACGCGGCCGCGACGCGCGACGGGCAGCCGGCCGTCCCCGCGGAGCCGTTCATGGCCATGGCCGAGGAGCTGCTCGCCGTCGTGAACCTGGCCTCGTGGAAGGACCGCGCCGCCGCCGCCCAGGCCGCCGGGCGCGAGTTCCGCCTGCGCGAGCTGCGGGCCGTCGTGGCGGCCGCGCGGACGGTCAGCCTCGACGAGGAGGGCCGGACCCTGTCCAAGGCCCTCCAGGAGTCGCTGACCCAGCGCCAGGGCGCGCTGCGCGACGAGTGGACGGGTCGCATGACCGCCGCCATCGAGGGCGGGCGGGTGATCGATGCCGTGCGGCTCTCGGCCCGCCCCCCGGAGCCCGCCCTGCGGCTGTCCGCGGAGCTGGCCGTGCGTCTGGCCGCGGCGGCCGGAGCCGCCATGACGGCGGATCTCGCCCCCGAGGCCTGGTTGGCCCTGCTCATGGCGGTGCTCGAGTCGCCCGTGCGCCGGAGCGTGAAGCCCGCCGGGCTGCCCGATGCGGCCGAGACCAAGGAGGCGGCCCGTCGCGCCGCGGGCTCGGTGCCCGAGCTGGCGAAGCTGATCGGCCTGCGGATCCCACCGCCGCCCCCGCGCCGGGCGATCGGGCGTCAGCCGGTCAGCGCAGCGAGCGGCGGAGTACCAGCAAGCGAGTCTTGAACCCGGCCGCCTCCAGCAGCTGCTTGGTGGCGCGGTCCCCCGGCAGCGCGATGGCGTCGATGGCGTCGCACTCACGCGAGGCGAACCACTCCGAAAGCGCGGCGGCCAGCGCGGCCCCGACTCCCACGCAGCGGGCCTCGGGTTCGACGTAGCAGCATTCGATGCGTCCGACGGGGCGCCCGGGTGTCCGGTCGACGACGCCGGCCGCCAGCCCCACCACCGCCGAGTCGAAGGTGCCGACGAGGAACGCCCGATCGGGATCGGGAGTGGTCCAGGTCGAAAGGAGGGCCGCCGGGTCGAGGGGCCAGAGCGCCGCGCCGCCACGGTGGCGTCCGAATTCGCCGAGCGCGCCGGCCAGCAGCAGCGCGCAGCGGTCCAGGTCTGGTGGTTGGACGGGACGCGTGGCTTCCACGCCGAGGTTCCGATCAGTCCGCGGAAGACGGCGGCGCGGGCGGTTCTTCGCGCCCCAAGAGCTGCTGGACCCGGTGCAGGATAGTGCGGCGCCCGCGCGTGGCCGCCTCGAAGCGGTAGAGCGCTTCGAGCTCGTCGGGTCCGAGCGAGTCGAGTCGGCGCACCACCTGGGAGGCCGACAGCGCGCGGTAGTCCGGGATCGCGACGTCCGCCTCGGCACTGTCGGCGACCGGCGGGTGGGCCGCCGCGCCCGCCGGGGCGGACCGCTTGCGCACCGCCGGTTCGGGTGGGGCCGGCCCGTTGTCCCCGCCGAGTCCGCCCAGCAGCTGCTCGAGCCGGTGCCGGCCGGTCGTGACGACCAGCCGGCCAACCACCCGCGCGTTGTTCACCTGGAGCCCGAAGTGCTGGCGCCCTTTGGCCGCGATGTCGTCGAAGTGCTCGAGCTCGCGCAGCGTGGTGCGCGCCAGCTCGGCCGGTCCGAAGACGAAGAGATCGAGGAGGCGCTCGCCGATGGCGCGCGCGTCGACGGGCGCCGGGCCGGGCTGACCCTCCGCACCCGGCTCCGAGGTGGGCGAGGATCCCGGGCCTGGCTCAGACGCAGTCGCGGCAGAGCCCCTTGCGCTTGTCCGCCAGCTGGCTGATGTGCTTCACGAGGAAGCAGGACCGGCAGACGAACTCATCGGCCTGCTTGGGCAGCACGCGCTCGGACAGCTCGGAGCGGTCCTCGGCGTCGGTCAGTTCGTCGTCCTCGGGCTCGTCCTCGACGACCAGGCGCTCCTTCAAGATGACGTCGAGGCTCGCCTCCACGTCTTCGTCCTCGGGCTCCTCCTCGTCGTCGTCGTCGGCCTCCTCGCCGGTGCGCTCGGCGACCGTGCCGACCACGGTGGCGCCCAGGTCGTCGGCCTCCCCGAGCACGTCGTCGTCCTCGTCGTCGACGGCGTCGACGACGTCGACGTCGTCGTCATCGTCGAGGCCCTCCAGGTCCTCGAGGTCTTCTAGATCCTCGTCGTCCTCGAGCGCATCCAGGGAGTCGTCGTCGAGCTCATCGGGGTCGTCCGGCTCGGCAACTTCGTCGAGATCGCTTGCCATTCCTGCCTTTCCTGGAGATTCGCCGCGGGAGCATAGACGGTTCGCACTGGCGCTCCGGCACCCCCCTCCACCTTTCTCGGCGCACTGGGCCGGGTGCGGCCGGCGGCCCGTGCGGGCAGGGCGGGCCGGTCGCGGCGGGCGGGCCCGGCGGTGACCCCGGGTCGGGACCTCGGGGACGGCGGTTGGGCCCGGGGGGTCTTTGGGGCCGTCACGGACGCTTCGCAGACCGACAGCGTCGCCGTGATGTTCTCTACTCGACCCCCCGGGCCAACGCCGCCTCATGCATCAATCCCCGCACCAGACCGGGAGCGACACTCTCGGGGTCCGTCGGGCGATTGGGACTGCCGTACGATACGGCGCGCCACCGGTGTCTCGTCAAGAGACATTTGCACGGGTTCACCAGGGCCGACGAATCTTCTCCCTGGTCACGAACTTTTCGATTTTCCCCCGCTGCGCCGGGCCCGGCGCGTCTCGGCGCGGCGCTCGCCTTCGAGTCGTTCGAGGTCGCTCCAGCCGTGGTCAACGTGGATCATGGCCGCCGCGATGGCCTGGTGCCCGGCCTGCTCGGCGATGGCCCGGTACATCTGCTGGGCGATGCGCCGATAGGCGGGGTGGCCCTGGGTCGACGAGCGCAGCTCGATCAGGTGCAGCGCCTCCCGGGCGTTCATCTGGATGACGCAGCGGACGCGGTAGGCGAGCGCCACCGCGTAGCCGGCCTGGACCGGGAAGTCCTCCACCATGGCCTCGTGGAGCTGGCGGGAGCGCTCCAGGGACTGCATGAAGGTGGCCTCCTCGCCGGCCTCGATCACCATGTCGGGCAGGCTGAACCCGAGCGCGGTGCCGAGCGGCTGCCACTCCATGGTGAGCAGCCGGTGCCGTTGGAGGTCGCGGAAGGCGCCGTAGTCGACCACCACCTCGAAGCGGTAGTCGGTGCGCTCGAAGGCCCGGCCCGGCCGGTGGCGGCGGTTCTTGCGGTCCCCCACGTACGCGTGCAGGAGCGCGATCCGCTCGTCGGTCGAGAGCTTCCCCACCCGGCGCTGGATCTCGGTCTCGCTCAGCGCGCTCTGGCTGAAGCAGATGGCGGCGATCAGCTTGTCCTCGCCCAAGGGGTCGAAGTCGACCAGGGTGACCTCGGGCTTGCCGGCCACCTCGGGCTCGCGTTCTTGGGTGGCGTCGGGCCAGAGGCGCTCCAACACCCGCGCTGTCTCGTCGCGGGTGTTGGCCAGGTACTCGGACCACTCGCCGCCGCGCTCGGGCAGGTCCACCCGCTGGAGGAACGACGGGATGACCTTGCGCAGCTCGGTCAGCATGAGCTCGGAGTAGAACCGCGCCTCGGGCAGGGGGTGCGAGCGCATCTTCAAGAGCAGCAGCTCGTAGGACTGGCCGGTGCCGTACATGCCGACGTTGGACAGGGCGGCGGCCGGCAACAGGCCCCGCAGGCCGTCCAGGGCCTTCGCCCGGATGGCCTGGCGGTGGACAAAGTCAGAGTCCCCCGGCTGGCGCGGGAAGCGCGCGATGAGCCAGCTCTGCAGGCGCGGCAGGAGCTCGCCGTAGGTGTCGAACATCCGGTCCATGTCGCCCACGTAGCGGGCGCCCAGATACGACTCGAGCACCGAGGGCGGCCGGTGGTAGCGGTAGTGGCCGCTCGGGAGGCGGTCGTCGTAGCCGATGTAGCGGGTCGACTGCTCGAGGTAGGACATGAGCCGTCCCCACTCCAAGATCTTGGTGAGCAGGTTGGAGGCCTGCTCGCAGGCGAGGTGCACGCCGCCCAGCTGGGCCACCGAGTCGTCGCCGTAGTCGAAGAAGACCCGCTCGTAGAGTTCCTCGGCTCGTTTCAATCCGATGGTGGCGTCGACCGAGGCGTCGCCCGAGATCTCGAGGTCCACTACGAACTCGTCGAGGAAGAGCCGGCGCAAGCTCTTGGACGCCCGCGAGTAGCGGGCGAACAGCGCGCCCTTCACCACCTCGGGCAGGTTCACCAGTGCGAAAACGGGCCCGTAGACGTTGGTGAAGTAGCGCTGGAGGATGGCCTCCTCCTCCGCGTTGAACCGCTCTTCGACGTACGGGAACACCGAGCAACCTTAGGACGGGGCCGCCGCAGCGATGGCGGATGCGGGGAGGGCGCCGGCGGCCACCACGTCCCGCATGAGCTGGGACTGCGCCGCCTGGGCGGCCGCCGCCAGGGCCGGATCGGGGGCCACCAGCGCCACCTGGCCCACCAGGTCGGCCAGGCGCCGGGCCGTGCGCACGAAGTCCCCCGGGGCGAGCTCCCCCGCCTCGCGCTGGGCCACCCCGAGGGCGGTGCCGAAGGTGGCCCCGCGGGCCCAGGCGGCGACGGCCGTGGCCAGCGCCGGCTCGGGTTCGGCGGTTCGGGGCACCTCGTAGCGCTCCTCTAGGGCCCGCAGGGCGTCGGCCTGCTCGACCAGGAGGGCGCTCCGGGTGGCGAGCTCCCTGCGCCGCCCCTCCCCCAGCCGGTCGCCGCCCGCCCCCCTCGGTTTGGGCGGCGGCGGCGCCCCGAAGCGCCGAGGGCCGCGCGGGCCGGCCGCCGGGGCGGTCCGGACCCGCCGGCGTTCGAAGACGAGGCCCGACAGGACGCCGGCCACGACCGAGGGCTCGGCCCCCGAGAGGATCGGGCCGCTCAGGGCCTCGGTCACCAGCAGGTCGCACTCGTGGTAGATGCGGGCCAGCCGCTGCCCGGCGTCGGTCAAGCGCCAGCCCTCCACGTAGCCCAGCGCGGCCAGCACGGCCAGGCGGCGCTCCAGGTGCTCGACCAAGAGATCGGCGTTCCCCCGGCCGGCGGCCGCGATCTGCCACTGGCCGAAGGAGCGGCGCAGGACCTGGAGGGCCCGGTCGCGGTCGAAGGTCCGCACCAGGTTGACGGCCAGGTTGTAGGTGGGCCGGAAGGTGGAGCGCAGGTCGGGCGGCGGGGCCAGCGCCACGCGCGCCACCTCGGAGAAGGGCGTCTCCTCGGACCAGAGCACGACGGCGTGGCCCTCGGGGTCGAGCCCCCGTCGGCCGGCCCGCCCGGTCAGCTGTGCGTACTCCCCCGAGGTGAGCGGCGCCTTGCCCGCACCGCCGAACTTGGTGAAGCGCTCGATGACGACGGTGCGCGCCGGCATGTTGATGCCGAGCGAGAGGGTCTCGGTGGCGAACACCACCTTCAGCCGGCCGTCGGCGAAGCACTCCTCCACCGTCTCGCGGAAGGCGGGGACCAGGCCGGCGTGGTGGGCGGCGATCCCCGACTCCAGCCCCTCCAGCCACTCGGGGTAGGCCAGCACCGCCAGGTCGTCGTCGGTGAGGGCCTCGGTGTGGGCCTCCGCGATCGCCCGGATGGCCGCCCGCTCGGTGCGGTTGGTGAGGCGCAGGCCGTCGCGCACGCACTGGCGCACCGCGTCGTCGCAGGCCGCCCGGCTGAAGATGAAGAAGATGGCCGGCAGCAGCTCCTTGTCGTCGAGCAGCTCAATCATCTCCACCCGGCGCGGCGCGCGCACCGGCAGCTGGGGGCCGCGCCAGCGCCGCTGGCCGAGGTGGGCCGGCTGGCGCGTCTGGGCCGCGCGGCGCACCGCCTGCTCGACCCGCATCCCCTCGCTCCCGGGGCGGCCGTGCGCGATGAGCGGCAAGAGATCGGTCGTCTCCTCGTCACGCCGGTGCACCGCGAAGTGGTGGCGCAGCGAGCTCGGCCGGCGGCGCTCCACGATCACCTCGGTCGGGCCACGCACCGAGCGCAGCCAGTCGGCCAGCTCGACCGCGTTGGACACCGTGGCCGAGAGGCAGACGAAGCTGACCTCGGCGGGGCAGAGCACGAGGACCTCCTCCCACACCCCGCCGCGGTAGGGGTCCTGGATGTAGTGCACCTCGTCCAGGATCACCGTGCGCAGTCCCTCCAACAGGTCCGAGCCGGCCAGCAGCATGTTGCGCAGCACCTCGGTCGTCATGACCACGATCGGCGAGCGGGACCCGATGGCGGCGTCGCCGGTCAAGAGCCCCACCGAGCCGGTGCCGTGGGCGCCGATCAGCTCGCCGAACTTCTGGTTGGAGAGGGCCTTGAGGGGCGTCGTGTAGAAGGACTTGGCGCGGGCGGCCATGTTGGCGTAGATGGCGTACGCGGCCACCAGGGTCTTCCCCGATCCGGTGGGGGCCGAGACGAGCACCGAGTGGCCCGCGTCGATGGCGTCGAACGCCTCGGTCTGGAACGCGTCGGGGGTGAAGGGCAGGTCGGCCAGGAAGCGCCGCCGCAGGCGCGCTGCGGTCGCGGCCGATGTTCCCGGTCCCGGGGCGACCCGGGCGGGCTCGCTCAACGCCCGAGCAGCTTTCCGACCGCGATGGCGAGGAAGTAGAAGGCGATGAGCGGCACGTCGAGCGCCAGCATCGAGAACGGGTCCGAGCTCGGCGTGAAGACGGCCGAGACGAGCGTGAGCCCGATCACCGCCCAGCGCCACCAGTGCAGCAGCCGGGTGGGCGTGACGACGCGGGCCAGCTCGAGCGCCACCAGGACCACCGGGAACTCGAAGGTGAGGGCGAACAACGTCATCATGAGCAACATCAGGCTCAGGTACTGGTTGGGATTGAGGATCTCGCGCAGCGAGGGTCCGCCCACGGCCTTTAGGAACGTGAGGGCGTGGGGGAAGATGAAGTAGGCGAGCGACCCGCCGGCGATGAACAGGACCACCGAGGCGATGACGAACGGGATGATGTAGCGCTTCTCGTTCGCCCGCAGGCCCGGGGTGACGAACCGCCAGAGCTGCCAGAGGATGACCGGCGAGGCGATGACGAGGCCCCCAAAGAGGGCCAGCTTGATACGCAGCGACAGGGGGTCGAGCGGCCCGGTCACGTAGAAGCTGCAGTGGCCCGGGTTCACCCGGCAGTAGGGGTGCTGGAGGATCATCAGCATCCGGTTGTAGAAGACGGCCGCCACGGTCGCCCCCACCACGATGGCGGCCACCATGATGATGAGCCGTCGACGCAGCTCCCCCAGGTGCTCGGTCAGGGTCATGGCGTCGGGGGTCGGACGCTGCTTGCGCCCCATCAGCCGGATGGCCATGGTCTCCTCGCTCTGTTGGGCAGAGAGGTGCTGGCGGTCAGTTCATGCTCGGGTCGTCGGGCACGCGCACAGAGGCGCGGGACGACCCGGGGTCCGGGGCCGCGTCGGGCACCGGGGGGGCTGCCGGGTCCGGGACGAGGGGCTCGTCCTCGGGCAGCTTGGCCAGGGAGTTGAGGAACCGAGCCGGCGAGCGGGCCATGCGGGCGATCTCGTGGGCCGGCGGCAGGTCCGGCATGGTCTCGCGCACCTCGCGCTCCACCCGCTGCTGGAACTCGCGCAACTGGCGCCACCCGGCACCGAGCTGGCGGGCCAGGCGGGGCAGCTTGTCGGGGCCGAGCAGGATGAGGGCCACGACCAGCACCACCAGCAGCTTCTCGGGGCTCAAGGAGAGCATCGGGACCCGAGCCTAGTGGGCGGGCCGGAGCGCCTTCCCTGGTCGCGAGCCCGTTCGGGGGCCCAGAGCGGGACCCTCAGAGGATGGCGAGGCGTGAGAGCGGCCAGATGCGTAGCTCGACCCGACCGACGATGTAGGAGGACGGCACCGTCCCCCAGTCGCGGCTGTCGCAGGAGTTCGTGCGGTCGTCGCCCATGACGAAGTAGTGGTTGGCGGCGATCTTCACCGGGGCGAAGGTCCCGGTGAAGGTGGTGGAGGTGTGCTTGGGCAACCATGTCTGGTCCAACGCTTTTCCATTGATGTATACGGTGCCGTTGCGGTCCGAGATGGTCTCACCGGGCAGTCCGATCACCCGCTTCACGAGGTCGGGCACCGGCGGCCCCGCGCAGTCCTCGTTCGGCGGCCGGCGGAAGACGATGATGTCGCCCCGGTGCACGGCGTGCAGGTGGTAGCTGAGCTTGTTCACCACGATGCGGTCCCCCACCTGGAGGGTGGGCGTCATGGACGCGGACGGGATGTAGAAGGTCTGGACGACGAAGGTCCGCAACACGAACGCGGCCAGCACGGCCACCAGCACGATGGCCACCCACTCGTACGCCCAGCGCCGGGCCCGGCGCCGGCGCCGGCGCCGGCGGGAGTCGGGCCCCGGTGGTTCGTCGGCTCCCCGGCCGCCGCCGGCGTCGTCTGACTTGGGCTGGGGGCCGTTGGTCGGGCGGGCGGACGGATCGAACGAGAGGCGGTCGAACCCGGTCGAAGCGGGGTTCTCGGTCGCGAGCCCCTCGCCCGGCAGGTCGGTGCTCACCGCCGATCGACGCTACTCGACGGGGCGCGGCCGGCGGCCGCGTCGGATGGGCGGCGCCTACAGCGAGGCGATCAGGCGCTCGACCCGCTCGTCGTGCGAGCGGAAGGGGTCCTTCAAGAGCACCGTGCGTTGCGCCTGGTCGTTCAGCTTCAGGTGCACCCAATCGACCGTGAAGTCGCGCCGTCGCTCCTTGGCCCGGCGCACGAAGGCCCCGCGCAGCCGGGCCCGGGTGGTCTGGGGGGCCTGCGTCATGGCCGTCGCGATGTCGGCGTCGGTGCACATGCGATCGACCTGGTCGTGGCCCTGGAGCTTGTAGAAGAGGCCCCGGGAGCGGTCGACGTCGTGGTACATGAGGTCGACCATGGCCACCTTGGGGTGGGAGAGCGGCAGGTCGTGGCGCCGGCGCACCTCGTCCACCAGCCGGTACTTGGCCACCCAGTCGCACTCGCGCCACAGCGACAGGGGGTCGGACTCGAGGCCCTTCAAGCAGTGCTCCCACATGTCGAGGGCGAGGTCCTCCTCTGGTTGGAGCCCCCGGGTGTCGCGGAAGCGCTGCGCCCGCTGGAGGTACTCGATCTGGATGTCGAGGGCCCGCATCTCGCGGCCGTTGGCCAGGCGGACGCGCCGGGCGCACTCCACGTCCTGGCTGATCTCGCGGATGGCCCGGATGGGGTTCTCAAGGGTCAGGTCGCGCAGCACGGTGGAGGAGTCCTCCAGCATGGCCAGGATGATGCTGGTCGCCCCCACCTTCAAGAAGGTCGCGTACTCGCTCATGTTGGAGTCACCCACGATCACGTGCAGGCGCCGGAACCGCTCGGCGTCCGCGTGGGGCTCGTCCCGGGTGTTGATGATGGGCCGGCTGCGGGTGGTGGCCGACGAGACGCCCTCCCAGATGTGCTCCGCCCGCTGGCTGATGCAGAAGGTGGCGCCGCGCGGCGTCTGGAGGACCTTGCCCGCCCCCGCGTAGACCTGGCGGCTCACGAGGAACGGGATGAGCACCTCGGTGTAGCGGTTGAAGTCGTCGTTGCGCTCGGTCAGGTAGTTCTCGTGGCAGCCGTAGGAGTTGCCGGCCGAGTCCGTGTTGTTCTTGAACAGGTAGACCTCGCCCCGGATCCCCTCCTCGCGCAGGCGCGACTGGGCGCCGGTCACCAGTTGGGCGAGGATCCACTCCCCCGCCTTGTCGTGCGTGACGACGTCGGCGATCTTGTCGCACTCGGGCGTCGCGTACTCGGGGTGGCTGCCGACGTCGAGATAGAGGCGAGCGCCGTTCTCCAAGAAGACGTTGCTCGAACGCCCCCAGCTCACGACCCGGCGGAAGAGGTAGCGCGCCACCTCGTCGGGGCTGAGGCGCCGCTGGCCGCGCAGCGTAAAGGTGACCCCGTACTCGTTCTCCAGACCGAAGATCCGCCGGTCCACGGACGTCAACCTAACGCGGGGGTGGTCATTGCCGTCAGACCCCGTCCGGAGCCCGGCTTCCCGGCCCGGATCAGTCGGCGGTGGTTCCCGGGTCGCTCGGCGGCGACGACGGCTCGCTCCGCGCGGCGCGCTTGGTGGTCGAGCCGCGCGCCCGCGTGGCGGCGGGCGGGGCCAACAGCTCGACGAGCTCCTCCTCCACGATCCGGTGGAAGGTCCGGCGGCCGTTGTTGCGGCTGAGCGCGGCCACCTCGAGGTCACTCGGGTCGAGCGACCGGTCGGGCCCGCCCAGGGCGGCGACGGCCGCCCGCAGCGCGGTGCCGAGGTCCCAGCCGTCCTGCCAGGCCTCGGCGACGCGGGCCGCGATCGTCTCGGCGTCGCCGCCCAGGACCGCGAAGTGCTCCTCGTCGGTGATCGTGCCCTCATACGCGATGTGGTACAGCTGGTCCGGCCCGCCGTCGTCGGACAGCTCGGCGACCAGGATCTCCACCTCCATCGGCTTCAGCTCGTGGGTGAACACGGTGCCCAGGTACTGGGCGTAGAGGTTGGCGAGCGAGCGCGCGTCGACGTCCTCTCGACTGAAGGCGAAGCCCTTGGTGTCCGCGTGGCGGACGCCCGCCACGCGCAGCTGGTCGTACTCGTTGTACTTCCCGACCCCGCCGAACGCGATGCGGTCGTAGATCTCGCTGATCTTGTGCAGGGAGCGCGACGGGTTCTCCGCCACGATCAGCACGCCGCCGTCATAGGTGGTGGCGACGAGCGAGCGGCCCCGGGCGATGCCCTTCTGGGCGTACTCGGCCCGGTCCTTCATCACCTGTTCGGGCGCCACGTAGAAGGGCATGCTCACTGGGCTTCACCCCCTCCGGGCGTGCTCCCGGCGCGCTCGCGGCGCTTGCGCTCGATGAGCGTGGCGAAGCGCGCGGCCACCTCGGACTCGTCGGCCTGGCGGTAGCCCTCGGGGTCGACCACCGCCACCAGCGGGTAGATGCCCCGCACGAGGTCCGGACCACCGGTGCCCGAGTCCTCGTCGGCCGCCTCCCAGAGGGACTCGATGGCCAGCTCGACCGCCTCGGCCCGGGTCATGCCTTCGCGGTAGCCGAGCTTGACGGTGGTGCGGGCGTCGCGCCCGCCCGAGCCGGTGGCCTGGAAATCGGTCTCCTCGTAGTGACCGCCGGTCAGGTCGTAGGTGAAGATGCGGCCGGTCGCCCGCCGCAGGTCGTAGCCGGCGAACAGGGGGACGACCCCCAGGCCCTGCATGGCCATGGGGAGGTGCTGGCGCACCATCTGGGCCAGCTGGTTGGCCTTCCCCTCCAGGCTGAGCGACACGCCCTCCACCTTTTCGTAGTGCTCGAGTTGGACCTGGAAGAGGCGGACCATCTCGACCGCCGGCCCCGCCGCCCCGGCGATGGCCACCGCCGACCAGCGGTCCGCCGCGAAGACCTTGTCCATGGCGCGATGGGCGATGGCGTTGCCCTCGGTCGCCCGGCGGTCACCCGCCATGACCACGCCGTCGGCGAAGCGCAGGGCCACGACCGTGGTGGCGTGGCGCACGGTGAGGACGCGCTCAGGGTCGCTCGGAACCAGGGGGATCCCCGACCGACGCAACACGCTCGCGAAGTCCGGACCCGGGTCGTCGGCCGGGCTGAACAGGGGCAGCGGCACCGGCGACTACTGCCCGCCCTTCTGCACGTAGTTGCGCACGAACTCCTCGGCGTTGTCCTCCAACACCTCGTCGATCTCGTCGAGGATGTCGTCGAGCTCGGCCTTCAGCTTCTCGGCGCGCTCGGTGGACGCCGGGGCCTCTTCGACCGTCTCGGTCTTCGTGCGCTCCGGGGTGCTTCGCCGCTTCTGCTCACGCTCTGCCATCGGTCATTCCCCTCAAGAGCTCAATCGGTCCAGTAGATCTGCCGGGCTCGTGCACGCATCGAGCAGCGAGGCCGTGTGTTCGGCCGTTCCCTTGAGCGGGTCCATCATAGGGACGCGCCGCAGCGGGTCCGACCCGAGGTCAAAGACGAGGGAGTCCCAGTTGGCGGTCACGACCGCGTCGGGCCAGCGGGCCAGGCACTTTCCCCGGAACCAGGCGCGGGTGCCGAGCGGCGGCTCGGTGATGGCCGTCTCGATCGCGGCCTCGTCGACCAGGCGCTCCATCGAGAGGCGGGCGAAGAGGGACCGCTCGGTCCGCAGGTCGTGATACTGCAGGTCGAGCGCCGCCAGTCGGTGGTCGTCCCACCCGCAGCCGTGCCGGTCCCGGTAGCCGTCGAGCAGGTGGCGCTTGGCCACCCAGTCCAGCTGGTGGACGAGGGAGGTGGGGTCCGTCTCCAGCCCGTGCAGCACGGCCTCCCAGCGGTCGAGGACCATCTCACCCACCGACTCCTCGCCCAGGGCCTCGAGGCCGTGCTCCTTCCCGTACCGTCGGGCGGCGGTGAAGAGCTCCCATTGGACCTCGAGGGCGGTGATGGTGGTGCCGTCGACGACCGGTAACGGACGCGACAGCGAGAGGTCGGCCGAGACGTGGTGCATGGCGCGCACCGGGTCCTCGAGCGACAGCTCGCGCGCCGGCAGCGCGTCGTCCTCGATCATCGCCAGCACGAGGGCCGTCGTGCCCACCTTCAAGAAGGTGGCGACCTCGGCCAGGTTGGCGTCGCCCACGATGACGTGCAGCCGGCGGAAGCGCCGCGGGTCGGCGTGCGGCTCGTCGCGGGTGTTCACGATCGGGCGCTTGAGGGTGGTCTCCAGGCCGACGAGCTCCTCGAAGAACTCGGCGCGCTGGGTGAGCTGGTACTCGATCGGCTCTCCCCCGAAGCTCGCGGTCTCGCTGCCCACCTTGCCGGCCCCGGTGTAGATGGCCCGCGTCACGAAGTGCGGGACGATGCCGGTCACCACCTTGGCGAACGGCACGGCCCGGTCCATGAGGTAGTTCTCGTGGCAGCCGTAGGAGTTGCCCTTGCCGTCGGAGTTGTTCTTGTAAACGATGACGGTCGGGTTGCCCGGGAAGTTGGCGGCGGCCCGCATCGCGCGCCGAAGCACCTCCTCCCCCGCCTTGTCGTGGAGCACCGCCTCGAGCGGGTCGGCGCACTCGGGCGTCGAGTACTCGGGATGGGCGTGGTCCACATAGAAGCGGGCGCCGTTGGTGAGGACCGTGTTGGCCAGGTGGGTCTCGACCATGGGCGGCATGGCGCCCTCGCGGGCGAAACCGCGCGCGTCGTTGCCCGGCGTCTCGTCCTCGAAGTCCCAACCGGTCTTGCGGTCGACCTCGGACGCGTAGGCGTTGACGAGGAGCGAGGAGGCGACGACCGGGTTGCTCTCGGCACCGGTCGCGTGGATGCCGTACTCGGTCTCGATGCCGCAGATCTTGCGGGTGGCCACGGAACGACCCTACCCGGTGGACCCGCGCGCACCCCTGCAGTCGGGGCCGGCCCCTCCGCCCGCCCGCTGGTGCCTGGCCCTCAGAGGTACTGGCCGGTGCCCACCCGTTCGATGGAGCGCCCGCCGTGACCCTCGGTGTCGTCGGAGAGCAGGGTGCGCACGTAGACGATGCGCTCGCCTTTCTTCCCCGAGATGCGGGCCCAGTCGTCGGGGTTGGTCGTGTTGGGGAGGTCCTCGTTCTCCTTGTACTCCTGGCGGATCGACTCCAACAGGTCGTCGGTGCGCACGCCGGAGCCCTGGTTGGCGATCTCGCGCTTGATGGCCAGCTTCTTGGCCCGCCGCACGATGTTCTCGATCATGGCGCCAGAGGCGAAGTCCCGGTAGTAGAGGACCTCCTTGTCGCCGTTCTGGTAGGTGACCTCCAAGAAGCGGTTGTCGTCCTCGGCCCGGTACATCTCGGTCACCGTGCGCTCGATCATGGCCTGGCAGGCCTTGGCCGGGTCGCCGCCGCCCAGGCGCTCCACCTCGCCCGCGTCGAGGGGGAGGTCGGCCGTCAGGTAGCGGGCGAAGATCTGGGTCGCCGCGTCGGCGTCGGGCCGCTCGATCTTGATCTTCACGTCCAGCCGGCCCGGCCGGAGAATGGCGGGGTCGATCAGGTCCTCGCGGTTGGAGGCGCCGATCACGATCACGTCGCGCAGGGTCTCGACGCCGTCGATCTCGGCCAACAGCTGGGGCACGATGGTCGACTCCATGTCCGAGCTGATCCCGGTCCCCCGGGTCCGGAAGAGCGAGTCCATCTCGTCGAAGAAGACGATGACGGGCACCCCCTCTTCGGCCTTCTCCCGGGCCCGTTGGAACACGAGCCGGATCTGGCGTTCGGTCTCGCCCACGTACTTGTTCAAGAGTTCGGGGCCCTTGATGTTCAAGAAGTAGCTGCGGATGCTGGCGTTGTGGGTCGCCTCGGCCACTTTCTTGGCCAGCGAGTTGGCGACGGCCTTGGCGATCAGCGTCTTGCCGCAGCCGGGCGGACCGTAGAGCAAGATGCCCTTCGGGGCCGGGAGCTTGTACGTGTTGAACAGCCGCCGGTGCAGGTAGGGCAGCTCCACCGCGTCGGTGATGGCCTCGATCTGGACGTCGAGCCCGCCGACGTCGGCGTAGGTGATGTCGGGGACCTCTTCTAGGACCAGCTCTTCGACCTCGGGGCGGGGCAGCTTCTCGATCAGGAGCTGGCTGCGGTGGTCCATGAGGACGGCGTCGCCCGGCCGCAGCTTCACGCCGATCATCTCGTCGGCGAGCTCGACGACCCGCTCCTCGTCGGCGCGGGCGTAGACGATCGCCCGCGTGCCGTCGACCAGCACCTCTTTCATGGTGACGACCTCACCGGAGAGGTCGCCGTCGCGCACGAGCACCACATTCAGCGATTCGTTGAGGACGACCTCGTTGCCCTTGCGCAGGACGCCGGGGTCGATGTCGGGGTGCAGCGCCACCCGCATCTTGCGGCCGCTCGAGAACACGTCGACCGTGCCGTCCACGTTGATGTCGAGGAACGTGCCGTAGGCCGCGGGGGGCTGGGTGAGCTTCTCCACCTCTTCGCGCAGCGCCCCCAGCTGTTCCTTGGCCTGCTGCAGGGTGAAGGTGAGCTTCTCGTTCTGCGAGACGGCCTGGGCCAGCTGGCCCTTGCTCTCGAGCAGCCGCTCCTCTAGGGCCTGGACGCGACCCGGACTCTCCTGGAGCCGGCGGCGCAGCGCGTTGACCTCGTCTTCGGCCTCGACGAGCCGGGCGCGCACGATCTCGAGCTCTGCCTCGGAACCAGCGTCGTGCGTGTGGTCTGACGGCGTCGGCGTGGTCCTCACCTCCCTCGGGCGTCCCTCTCGGTCACCCTATCGGCAGACCCCACCAGGCGCGCGACGCCGGCGGGCCAACGATCGAGCGCCGACGAGCGGGCACGGGGCCAGGGGAAAAGTGCCACGGGGACCATTCCGGCGAGCGGAACCGTCGCGAATCGGGCAGGCTGGCGCCGATGGAAGAGCAGCCGGGGGCGGGCTCGGGCTGGACGCCCGAGATTCGGGTGTCCGAGGCCGAGCGGGACACGGCCGCGGCCGCGCTGGCCAAGTACTGCGGCGAGGGCCGCCTCACCCTGGAGGAGTTCTCCCAGCGGGTGGAGCAGGTGCTGGCGGCGCGCACCCAGTCCGACCTCGACCGCGTGATGGCGGATCTCCCCAAGGGCGACGTCGTCGAGGCTTACGCCAGCCCCATCCCGCCGTCGGGCTGGCAGGTCTCCATACTGAGCGGCTCGTCCAAGAAGGGCCGGTGGCGTCCGAAGCCGCGCATGAAGGCGCTCGCCATCATGGGCGGGATCGAACTCGACTTCCGCAACGCCGAGATCGAGGGACGCGAGGTGACGATCACCGCCTTCGCCATCATGGGCGGGATCGACATCGTCGTCCCCGAGGGGGTCCATGTCCACCTCGGCGGGTTCAGCATCATGGGTGGGCGGGACATGAAGGTCTCCAACGCGCCGGTCCTGCCCGGGGCCCCGGTCATAAAGGTGCGGGCCTTTCCCATCATGGGTGGGATCTCGGTGCGCACGAAGCGTCCCCGGGCCAAGGTCATCGAAGACGTCCGCCAGGCCTTCTCCCCGACCGATCTCCCCGCGTCTCTCCGCTGGGGTGGGAAGGCGGTCGACAAGGCGGTCGCCCGCACCGCCGCCGCCGGGCGCCCCCCCAACCGCCACCAGACGCTCGACGCCCGCGACGCCCTGGCGTTGGCCGGTGAGATCCTCGACCGCCTGTCGGGCCGGGCGGCCCCCGGCGGGCGCCCCCCGGGGTCGCCCAACTACCGGTCGCCCGCGGCCCCCGACGGCACCGTCACCATTCTGTTCTGCGACGTCTCGGGCTTCACCGAGATGACCGAACGGTTCGGCGACGTCGAGTCCCAGAACCTGCTGGCCACCTACTTCGGGATCGTGCGGGAGCGGTCGGCCGCGCACGGGGGCTACGAGGTGAAATGCCAGGGGGACGAGGCGATGCTGGCCTTCGCCGGGGCCGGACAGGCGGTGCGCTGCGCCATCGACATCCAGCGGGCCCTCGGCGCCTACAACGCCACCCGGCCCGACGCGGCGATCCGGGCGCACCTCGGGCTGCACACGGGCGAGGCCATCCAGGACGGGGGGGACTTCCTCGGGCGCACGGTCATCCTGGCCAGCCGCATCACCGACGAGGCGCAGGCCGAGGAGATCCTGGTCTCCTCGCTCCTGCACGAGCTCACCGCCAACTCCCAGGACCTGGTCTTCGGAGCGCCCCGCACCGCCACCCTCCAAGGGGTGAGCGATTCCCAGCAGCTCTATCCGGTGCTCTGGGACTGAGCCGAGGGAGGCCGGCATCGAGCGCCGTCGAGCGGCCGTCGTGGTGCAGCCAGCGATTCCATGGGCCACGCCCGTTGTGCCTGCGAGTAGCATTGACCACATACGGACGCATGGGTCAACAGGGCCCGCCGGCGCACCGCCCTGCGGTGTTGACAGCGTCGGGCATCCGTCGTTACCGTCCCGCCTCGGTCGAGCGAACGCGATCGGTGACCACCAGCCACAGGAAGGCCACGCATGAAGGTCTGGATCGACCAGGATCTGTGCACCGGCGACGGTCTCTGCGAGGAGATCGCTCCGGCGGTGTTCACCCTGCTCGACGACGGCCTCGCCTACGTGAAGGAAGCCGACGCCGTCAAGAACGAGCCCGGTGGCTCGGCCGGCATGGCGCTCGTGCCCGAGGAACTCGAAGACGCGGTGGTCGAGGCGGCCGAGGAGTGCCCGGGCGAGTGCATCTTCATCGAGAAGGACTGATTCACTCCTCCCCCGTCGGCTGATCGACCAGCCGGCGCGCGGTGGTCAAGAACCCCGTGTGCGCCACCATGCGATGGTCCGGCCGGACCGAGCGCGCCTCTATGTGCCAGGTGCGGCGCAGGATCTCCACCGTCTCGGCCAGCGCGAATGGTCCGTGGGTCAACGTCTCGCGGAGCTGCGCCGTCTGGTTGATCGTCGGCAGGTAGCAGAGCAGGATCCCGCCGGGCCGGAGCGCCCGGGCGGCGTGCGGCAGGACCAGCCAGGGCTCGGGGAGATCGAGGAGCACCCGGTCGACCTCGCGTTCGTCGATGCCCAAGGTGGCGTCGCGGATCTCGATCCGGTACTCGGGGGCCTCGCCCAGCGCCGCGCGCACGTTGGCCATGGCGCCATCGGCGAAGTCCTGGCGCAGGTCGTAGCCGACGACCGAGGCCCCGGCGCGCAGCACCGCCATGGAGAGGGCGCCCGAACCCACGCCCGCCTCGAAGACCCGCTGGCCCGGGCCGATGTCGGCCGCCAGCAAGATGGCCCCCAGGTCCTTCGGGTAGATCACCTGCGCGCCGCGGGGCATCTTCAGCACCAGGTCCGAGAGGGTCGGACGCAGCAGGAGGAAGCTGCGCCCGGTCGAGCCGGTCACCGAGGCACCCTCGGTCTGCCCGATGACGTCGTCGTGCTGGACGATGCCGGCATGGGTGTGGAAGGCGCGACCCGGCTGCAGGGTCAGCAGATAGCGGCGGTCCTTGGCATCGATGAGAAGGACGCGCTCGCCGGGCGCCAGGACCCCCCGCCCGCCGGGCGCGTCCACGTCGCTAGGAGGCTGGCTGATCTGCTGGTTGCGCCCGATCGCGCAGTGTCACCACGTAGGAGTCCCCCGGCCGGAGGCGCCGACTGGAGATCACCGGTTCGCTCTTCGCGCGCAGGTTGCGCAGCAGGAGGCCGGCTCCGGCCACCACGATCCAGGCCCAGTACTCACCGGAGAGCGCGCGACGCCCGGCGGATCGGAACAGGCGCCGGGCGCCCGCGGTCACCAGGCGGCGCAGGAGGGCTTCCACGAGACGCCTAGAGCTGCCGAATCTCGAGCACGGCCGAGCGCTTGCGCCCGCCGCGCCGCCCGAAGAGGTACACGACCGCCAGGACGCCGAGCGCGACCGCACCGGCGATGAAAAGCGCCTGGGGCGCGGCGGCGCGGGCCGTCTGCTCGCCCTCCCCCATCACCTTGGAGAACGCGGCTTGCAGGTCGTCGCGGGTGATGCGCCGCCCGTTCGTCTCGACTGTCATGACTACTCCTTCTCTCGGCCGCTCAGTCGCCGGCCTCGGCCTTGGGAGCCGGTCGCCGTCTCGCCGCCGGTCCGTGCACGATCCGCCAGGCGGCCAGCGCCATCACGCAGGCCGCTAGCGCGGCGACGATGACGTAGGGCAGCCAGGACAGGTTGCCATGGAAGGCCCCCGTCTCGGTCTCCAAGACGCGGAGCGCGGCCAAGAGGAGAAGCGAGGTCCCGAAGGCCAGGGCGAGGGCCCCGAGCACCCCGAAGAGCAGCGAGCGGACGAGGCCCTGCAGGGGCGCCAGCGCCTCCTGCTTCACGTACTTGACGACCAACTGGACGGCCTCGGAGCCCGAGGCGCCCCCGCCGCCCGACGCGTCCTTGTCCCCTTGGCCCAAGAGTCGCACAGTGAACGCGGGTCCTTTCCGGACTTGTGAGAACGACCAGGTCATCCTCCCCTTTGGAGGAGCCCGCTGGCAAGCATCTCAGCTGCGGTCGGTGAAGAGGTAGGTGGAGCTGGCCCGGGCGATGAGCGCCCCGTCGCTCCCGGTCACCGACGCCTCGACGAAGGCCACCCGCCCGCCCCCCGAGACGACCGCCGCGTCGCAGGTCAGGTCGGCCCCCTGGGCGACCGGGGCGAGGAAGCTCACCTTCAGCTCGGCGTTGGCGATCCTGACCTTGCGCCCGGTGACGAAGGTGACCGCGGCCGCGCCCATGGCGGTGTCGATGAACGCGCACAGCATGCCGCCCTGCATGGTGCCGGCCGGGTTGGCGAACCGCTCGTCTGCCGTCATCTTCCAGCGCGTCGTACCCGGGGTGGACTTGTCGGTGCAGACGGCGCCCAGCAACAGATCGCTGTTGGGGGGCACCTGGATGGCGCGCGGCGGCATGGGGCGACGTTATCCCGCGACCCCACCCGGGTCGCGGGCCCGTGATGGCGCCGCGCGCCCGGGCATTGACGAGGCCCGCGAACGCGCCCCGCGCGCTCATCCCGGGGCGAGCGCGTGGCGGGCCTCGAGCGCCGCATAGAAGACGAGCACGTAGGCCGCGGCCGGATCGGCCCACCACCAGCCGAGGGCGGTGTTGAGGGACAGCCCGACCAGGACCGCCGCGGCCAGCACTGCATCGATGGCGGTCACCCGGCCCTCGGCCCGCAGCACGGGGTTTCCGAGCGCCGTACCGGTCCTGGCCTTGCCGGCCGCGAGCAGGCACATCACGGCGGCGGTGAGCGCGGTCCAGACGATGCCCACCGGGCTGTGGCGCGCGTGGTGGGCGAGGACGAGGAGGACGGTGCTCTGCACGGCCAGATAGGCGGCGAGCAGCACGAAAGCCGCGCCGATGAGCCGCAGGGCCCACCGTCGCCGCTCCGGCGCGAGGCGGCCCAGCTCCCAGAGCACGACGATCGACGCCCCGATCTCGATGAGGCTGTCCACCCCGAACCCCGCGAGGGCGACCGAGCGCGCCTGGACCGCCGCCACGGCGAGGACGGCGACGCCGACGACGTTCCAGGCCAGCGTCGCCGCTTCGAGCCGCCTGCCGCGGCTGAGCAGCCGCGGCTCGAGACCCGATTCGCGATCGACGGTCATGGAGCCAGTGTCCCAGAGGGGTCCCGGCACCGGCCGCGACGGACGCCGGCAATGACCGACGGGCCAGGTCCGTCGCATTCATGTCGCGAGGCGGAGTGGGTATGGTGAGCTGCATGCCCGGGTCGCCCGCCACCGACGAGGCCGCGCTCGAGCAGCTGGGCATCAACGTCATCCGCGGCCTCGCCATGGACGCCCCCCAGGCGGCGAACTCCGGGCACTCGGGGACGGCGATGGCGCTCGCCCCGCTGGCGCACGTGCTGTGGACGCGGATCCTCCGTCACGACCCGACCGACCCCGAGTGGCCGGACCGTGACCGCTTCGTGCTGTCCAACGGGCACGCCTCGATCCTCTTGTACTCGATGCTCTATCTCACCGGGTACGACCTCACGCTGGAGGACCTGAAGGCCTTCCGGCAGTGGGGCAGCCGGACGCCCGGGCACCCCGAGCGGCGGCACACGGCCGGCGTCGAGGTGACCACCGGGCCGCTCGGCCAGGGGGTGGCCAACGGCGTGGGCCTCGGGATCGCCGAGCGCGTGCTCCGGTCGCGCTTCGGTCCGGAGCTCTGCGACCACCACACGTTCGTGTTCTGCGGCGACGGCTGCCTGGAGGAGGGGATCTCGCACGAGGCCGCGTCGCTGGCCGGCCATCTCGGCCTCGGCCGGCTGATCTACGTCTATGACGACAACCACATCACGATCGACGGGCCGACCGAGCTCGCCTACAACGACATCGTCCCGGAGCGTTTCCGCGCGTACGGCTGGCACGTCGACGCGATTGGCGAGGTCGCGAATGACCTCGGCGCCCTCGAGGGGGCGCTGCGGGGTGCCATGGCCGTAGAGGACAGGCCGTCGCTCATCGTGCTGCGCAGCCACATCGGGTGGCCGTCGCCGCACCGGACCGATACCAAGGAGGCCCACGGCGAGGTCTTCGGAGACGAGGAGATCGCGGCCACCAAGGCCATCATGGGGTTGCCGCCGAACGAGACGTTCTACGTCCCCGACGAGGTGGTCGACTACTACCGCCGCGGCATCCCGCGCGGGCAGGCGATGCGCGCCGAGTGGGAGGCCCGGTTCGCCGCGTCGGGCGCCGACCGGGCCGCCTGGGACGCGAGCCAGGCCGGTCGGGGCCTGCCCGGCTGGGAGGCGAAGCTGCCGACCTTCGAGGCCGGCGAGGCAGTGGCGACGCGCAAGGCGGTCAACGCGTGTCTCACCGCCACCGCCGAGCTGATCCCCGGGATCGTGGCCGGCAGCGCCGACCTGACCGGCAACACCGGCATGGCGTTGGCCGACGGCGTGCGGCAGTCCCCCCAAGACCCCGACGGCCGCCAGCTCTACTTCGGGATCCGCGAGCATGCCATGGGCGGGGTCATGACCGGCCTGGCGCTGCACGGCGGGATCCTGCCGGTCGGCGGCACCTTCTTCACCTTCAGCGACTACATGCGCGGTGCGGTGCGGCTGGCGGCCCTCTCGCAGGCCCACGTCATCTACTCGTGGACCCACGACTCGGTCGGGCTGGGCGAGGACGGCCCCACCCACCAGCCGATCGAGCACCTGGCCTCGTTACGCGCCATGCCGGGGCTCTCGGTCGTGCGCCCGGCCGACGCCAACGAGTGCGCCCAGGCCTGGCGCCTGGCGGTGGACGGCGACGGGCCCGTCGCCCTGATCCTCACGCGCCAGTCGGTGCCGGTGCTGGCCGAGACCGCGTCGTTGGCGGCGACGGGCGTCGCCCGCGGGGGGTACGTGCTCCGGCGTGAGGAGGGCGGGGTGGCCGACGTCGTGCTGATCGGGACCGGCAGCGAGGTGCAGGTGTGCCTCGGTGCGGCCGACCAACTGGCGTCGGCGGGGATCCGGGCGCGCGTCGTCTCGCTCCCCTGCTGGGAGTGGTTCGCGGCCCAGGACGACTCGTACCGCCAAGCGGTGCTCCCGGCCGGCGTGGCGACGCTGGCGGTCGAGGCGGGTGCCTCGTTCGGGTGGGAGCGCTACGCGGACGAGAGCGTGTCGATCGACACCTTCGGCGCGTCCGCCCCCGGACCGGTGGCCCTGGCCCGCTTCGGCTTCACCGCCGAGAACGTCGCCGAACGCGCCCGCGACCTCGTCCGCGCCAAGGCGTGACGGATCCGGTGGCGAAGGCGTCCGCCGCTCGGCGCAGGCCGCGCCTCGCCCGGTCGGTCGCGTCCCCGAGGACAAGGAGCAGCGAATGACCCGCCTGAATGATCTCTATGCCGTCGAGGGACAGAGCCCGTGGTTGGACAACCTGCGGCGCGACTGGATCCACGACGGGCAGCTGGCCGCGCTCGTGACCTCGGGCATCCGGGGTGTGACCTCGAACCCGACCATCTTCGCCAAGGCGATCTCGGGCCAGGACGACTACGACGACCAATTCCGCACGCTCGTCGGATCGATGACTGTGGACCAGGCCTACTGGGAGCTCGTGATCACCGACATCGTCGACGCGCTGGCCGTGCTGCGCCCCGTCCACGACGAGAGCGGCGGCACCGACGGCTTTGTGTCGCTCGAGGTCGGACCGGCCCTCGCCCATGACACCGACGGGACGGTACGCGAGGCGCGCGCGCTCCATGACCGGATCGCCTCGCCCAACCTGTTCGTGAAGGTCCCGGCGACCCCCGAAGGGGTCTCGGCCGTCCATCTCCTGGTCGGCGAGGGCCGCTGCATCAACGTGACCCTGATCTTCGGGCTCGAGCGGTACGACGAGATCATCGAGGCCTACCTGTCCGGCCTGGAGGCGCACGTGGCCGCGGGAGCGACCGACCTCTCGCACATCGCGAGCGTGGCCTCCTTCTTCGTGAGCCGGGTCGACACCGAGATCGATCGGCGCCTCGAGGCGCTGGCCGGCGGGCCCGACGGGGACACCGAGCTGCTGGGCCTGCGCGGCCGGGCCGCGGTGGCCCAGGCCCAGCGGGCCTACACCCACTTCGAACGAGCATTCCGTGGACCCCGCTGGGACGCGCTGGCCGCCCGGGGCGCCCAGGTCCAGCGCCCGCTGTGGGCGTCCACCTCCACCAAGAACCCGGCCTACGACGACCTCCTCTACGTCGACTCGCTCATCGGTCCGCACACGGTCAACACGATGCCCGACGGGACCATCGACGCCTTCTTGGACCACGGCCGGGTGGCGCGCACCGTCGACCGGGACGAGGAGGCCGCCGCCGCCACGCTGCAGCGACTGGCCGAGGTGGGCATCGACCTGGCCGATGTCTCGGCGACGCTCGAGGACGAGGGCGTCCACACCTTCACCAAGTCCTTCGACGAGCTGATCCAGTCGCTCACCGACAAGGCGGCGACCTTCGAGAAGGGCCCCGGCCGATGAGGCCGCGGCCATGACCGGACAGGCCGGCGCCCTGGCCGAGCGGCTCTTGGGGCGCGACGCCTCCCTCTGGCCCGACGGGAACGTCTCGCCCAATCGACTGGGCTTCCTAGCCGTCCCGCGCCGCATGGCGGCGGAGGCCGCGGCCCTTTCGGCCTGGGCGGACGGCATCGAGCAGTCCAACGTCATCCTCCTCGGCATGGGCGGGTCCTCGCTCGGCCCGGCCGTTTTGGAGTCGGTCATGGCCGCGCACGGGCCGGCCCCGGCCCGACGGCGCCTGGTGGTCTGCGACACGACGGACCCAGAGACGGTCGGCGCGCTCGACTTCTCCGATGCCTTCGTGCTGGTGTCGTCCAAGTCCGGCACGACGCTCGAGCCGAACGTGCTCCTGGCCCACGCGTGGTCGCAGCTCCCCGACCCGAAGCGCTACGCCGTCATCACCGACCCGGGGACGCCGCTCGCCGACCTCGGTCGGGAGCGCGGCCTGCACCGTGTCTTCGAGAACCCGCCGGACATCGGCGGGCGCTACTCGGTCCTCTCCTACTTCGGCATGGTGCCGGCGGCCCTCATCGGCTACGACGTGGCGGCCCTCTGCGAGCGGGCCCTGGCGGCCGACGCCACCGAGGCCGCCGAGCTGGGCCTGGCCATGGGTGAGGCGGCCCGGGCGGGCCGGGACAAGGTGACGATCACGGTCCCGAGCGACTTCTCCTCCTTCGGCCTCTGGGTGGAGCAGCTGATCGCCGAGTCGACCGGCAAGCGCGGCACCGGGTGCATCCCGGTGCCGACCACCCAGGCCGAGTCGGGGCCGGACCGCCACCCGGTCGCGCTCGACCTGCGCCAGCCGCTCGACCTGGGCGAGCAGTTCTACCGCCTCGAGCTGGCCATCCCGATCGCCGGCCACGTGCTGTCCATCGATCCGTTCGACGAGCCCAACGTGGCCGAGTCCAAGGCCAACACCAACCAGGTGCTGGCCGCGCTCCCCCTGCCCCAACTCGAGACCGGCTCGGGCGCCGACGTGCTCGGGTGGCTCACCGAGACGGTCACGGCGGGTGACTATGTGTCGCTCCAGGCCTACCTCCCCTTCGGACAGGACGCCGCGCTAGAGGCGCTGCGCCGGCGCGTCCGGGACCACCTGGGCGGCGCCGCGGTCACCGCCGGCTACGGCCCGCGCTTTTTGCACTCGACCGGCCAGCTCCACAAGGGGGGACCCAACTCGGTCGTGGCGGTCCAGCTGGTCCGACGCAGCCCGCCGCCCGAGCTCGCCATCCCCGGCCAGCCCTACGACTTCGGCACGCTGATCGGCGCCCAGTCGATCGGCGACCACCAGAGCCTGCTCGCCCACGGCCGGCGCCTGCTGCGGGTGGCCGTCGACGACCTGGGCGAGATCGCCTGAGACCCGCCGCGTCGAAACGGCGGGCCGCCCGAGCGGCTACGCCGACGGCGCACCCGAGTGAGGAGAGCCCATGAGAATCGCCATGATCGGCCTCGGCAAGATGGGCGCCAACATGACCGAGCGGCTGCTCGCGGGCGGCCACCAGGTCGTCGCCTACGACCTGGCCGAGGAGGCCCGCGCCGCCGTCGCGGCCAAGGGGGCGGAGCCGGCGGCGTCGCTCGACGAGGTGGCGGCCAAGCTCACGACCCCGCGGGTGGCCTGGGTGATGGTGCCGGCCGGCGCGCCGACCGACGAGACGATCGGCGCCCTGGCCCAACGCTTCTCGAAGGGCGACGTCGTGATCGACGGCGGCAACTCCAACTACAAGGAGGCCGGGCCGACCGCGGCCAAGCTGGCCGAGCGCGGCATCGGCTTCGTGGACGCCGGCACCTCGGGCGGGGTCTGGGGCCTGACCGAGGGCTACTGCCTCATGGTCGGCGGCACCAAGGAATCCGTGGCGGTCGTCGAACCGGCGCTCCGCACCCTCGCCCCGACCGACGGGTACGCGCACGTGGGACCGGTGGGCGCCGGCCACTTCGTGAAGATGGTGCACAACGGCATCGAGTACGGCCTGATGCAGGCCTACGCCGAGGGCTTCGAGATCATGCACGCGGCGGACGAGTTCCACCTCGACCTCCACGAGATCGCCTCCATCTGGCGCTACGGGTCGGTCGTGCGCAGCTGGCTGCTCGAGCTGGCCGAGCGGGCGTTGCGGCCCGACGCGGGCTTCGACGAGATCAAGGGCGTGGTCGTCGACTCGGGCGAGGGGCGCTGGACGGTGACCGAGGCGATCGACCGGGGCGTCCCCGCCCCGGTGATCTCGGCGGCGCTCTACACGCGCTTCGCGTCGCGCGAGCAGGACTCCTACGGCAACAAGCTGCTGGCCGCACTGCGGAACCAGTTCGGTGGGCACGCCGTCACCCTCGAGTCGGGGGCGCAGGGCAAGGAGACCGAGACGCCCTCGGGCAGCGGCGCGTGAGCCAGGCCGTCTCTTTGATGCGCCCGCCGGCCAAGACGCCGCCGCTCGCGCTCGTCATCTTCGGCGCCTCCGGCGACCTCACGGCCCGCAAGATCCTGCCGGCGCTCGCCAACCTGGCCGACCTGGGCCGCCTGAGCGACGGGTTCACCCTCATCGGGGTGGCCCGCACCCAGTGGAGCGACGAGGAATTCCGCCAGACGGTCTCGGCCGCCGTCCCCGACGCGGGCAACGCGTGGAAGGCCCTCGTCGAGCGCTTCCGCTACGTGGCGGGCGAGTACGCGGCCCCCGCGACCTTCGACCGGTTGAAGGAGCTGTTGGACGAGGCCGACGCCCAGTTCGGCACGAGCGGCAACCGGGTCTACTACCTGGCCACCATCCCCGAGGTCTTCGCCCTGGTGAGCGAGGCGCTGGCCAAGGAGGGCTGCAACCGGCCGGGGGCGGGCGGCGACTTCGCCCGGCTGGTGGTGGAGAAGCCATACGGGCGCGACCTCTCGAGCGCCCTCAGCCTCGACGCCGCGGTGCACCGCGCCTTCGACGAGAGCCAGGTCTTCCGGATCGATCACTACCTCGGCAAGGAGACGGTGCAGAACCTCCTCGCGCTCCGCTTCTCCAACGCCATCTTCGAGCCGATCTGGAACCGCCGCTACGTGGAGCAGGTGCAGATCACGGTGGCCGAGAGCATCGGGGTGGAGCACCGCGGCGGCTTCTACGAGACCGCGGGGGCGCTACGCGACATCGTGCAGAACCACGTGATGCAGGTCCTCGCCCTCACCATGATGGAGGCACCCACCGGGATGGACGCACAGCACATCCGCGACGAGAAGGTGAAGCTGCTGAAGGCGATCGACATCCCCTCCCCCGACGAGGCGGTCGACAAGTCGGTGCGGGGCCAGTATCTGGCGGGGGTGGTCGACCAGCAGCCGGTCGTCGGCTACCGCGAGGAGGAGGCCGTCGCGCCCGACAGCCTGGTCGAGACGTACGTGGCGCTGCGCCTCCGGGTGGAGAACTGGCGCTGGGCGGGCGTGCCCATCTACGTGCGGACCGGCAAGCGGCTGCCGCTGCGGGTGACCGAGGTGGCGCTGCAGTTCCACCGCGTGCCGTTCCTCGCCTTCGACGGGCTGTTGGCGCGCGACCTGCGGCCCAACTCGCTCGTGCTCCGGATCCAGCCCAACGAGGGGATCTCGTTGCAGTTCGGCGCCAAGGTCCCGGGCGAGGCGTTCCGGGTGCAGTCGGTCGCCATGGACTTCGTCTACGACCAGGCCTTCACCGACACGGGCCTCGACGGCTACCCGCGCCTCTTGCACGACGCCATGGTGGGCGACGCCACCCTGTTCATCCGCACCGACGAAGTGGAGCAGGCCTGGCGGGTGGTCGACCCCTACCAGCAGGCCTGGTCGGAACCGGGCGCAGGCCTGCACCTCTACGCGGCCGGCACCTGGGGACCGCACATCGCCGACCTCTTGCTCGAGCGCTCCGGGGACTCCTGGCGGATCCCCACCCTGTGAGGGGCCCCGGGGGGCTGGAGCACCTGACGGCCGTGGACAGCGTGCCCAGAGCCTTCGCGGCCCTGCTGGCCGCGGCCTTCGCCGGGCGGCCGGGGCCGCGCTTCTCGCTCCTGTGCTCGGGCGGGTCCACGGCGGCCGCCTGCTACGACGCCTGCGCCGCCGCGCCCCAGTCGCTCGACTGGTCCCTCGTCGACGTCTACCTGGGCGACGAGCGGCTGGTGCCGGCCGACGATCCCGACGCCAACCAGCGATTGGTGAGAGAGCACCTCATCGACCCGGTCGGGGGTGTCGGGTCCTTCTCCCCCATGCCGACCGACGGCGACCCCGACGGGTGCGCCGCCGCCTACGGCGGGATCCTCGGCCGGCTGGTGGCGGGCCCCGGCATCGACCTCGTCCATCTCGGCCTCGGCCCCGACGGGCACACCGCCTCCCTGTTCCCGGGCGCCGCCAGCCTCTTCGCCGGGCCCGATCAGCGGGTGGCCGCCACCGAGGATCCGAACGTGCGCAACCCCCACCCGCGCCTCACGATTACCCTCCCTGTCATCGCACTCGCCCGCCTGGTCGTCTTCACGGTGTCCGGACCCGAGAAGCGCTGGGCGCTCGACGCGGTCCGGCGGGGCGAGGACGTGCCCGCCACCCGCGTGCGCGCGCAAGATGTGCGCTGGATCGTCGACGGGGCGGCCCTCGGCGACGGGGGCGCCCGGTCGGGGGCGCGGAGGGAGGACCGGTGATCGCAACGCTCGACGCGGCGACCGCAGCCCTGCTCGAGGCCACGGCCGCCGAGCTGGCGCCGGGGGCCGGGGCCCGGCGCGACGCCGCGTTCGGGCGCCGCGTGACCTACTCCCCCAAGGTGTTCATCCCCCTCACCATGCTCTGCCGCGACCGGTGCGGCTACTGCACCTTCGCCAAGGCCCCGGCGCGCCTCGAGAGCCCCTACCTCTCGCCCGACCAGGTGCTGGCCATCGCGCGGGCGGGTCGCGCCGCCGGCTGCGCCGAGGCGCTCTTCACCCTGGGCGAGCGGCCCGAGCTGCGCTACCCGAGCGCGCAGCGCTGGCTGACCGAGCACGGCTACGCGACGACCGTCGAGTACCTGGCGGCCATGTGCCGCCTGGTGCTGGACGAGACGGGGCTCCTCCCCCACGCCAATGCCGGGGCGCTCGACGAGGACGAGCTGGCGGCGCTCCGTCCGGTCACGGCCAGCCAGGGCATGATGATCGAGACGCTCGCCGAGGGGCTCGACGCCCACCGCCAGGCGCCCGACAAGACCCCCGAGCGCCGGCTCGCCACCCTGGAGGCGGCCGGCCGCCTGGCCATCCCCTTCACGACCGGGATCCTGGTCGGCATCGGCGAGTCCCGGGAGGACCGGCTGGTCGCGCTCTGGTCCATCGCCGACTCGCACCGCCGGCACGGCCACGTCCAAGAGGTGATCGTCCAGAACTTCGTGCCCAAGCCCGGCACGGGGATGGCGCGGGTCGAGCCCTGCCCGGCCGAGGAGCTGCGCTGGTCCATCGCGGCCGCCCGGCTGCTCCTCCCCGAAGACATCCACCTGCAGGCGCCGCCCAACCTCTCCGAGGCCCTGGCGCCGCTCCTCGCCGCCGGCATCGACGACTGGGGCGGCGTGTCCCCGATCACCATCGACCACGTGAACCCCGAGCGCGCCTGGCCCGCCCTGGAGCGCCTGGAGGCCGTGACCGAGGCGGCCGGCCACCTGCTGGCGCCCCGCCTCACCATCTACCCGGCCCACGCCCTGGCGCCCGAGCGGTGGCTGGACCCGGCCATGCGGTTCTTCGTCCTCGACCGCTCCGACGCCGAGGGCCTGGCCCGCGACGCCCCGTGGTGCTCGGGCGGCGAGGCGGCTCCACCCGAGCTGCTCGAGACCTCGCCGCTCGGCCGGGTCCCGATGGCCATGCCGAGCGCGGGGTCCCCGGTGGCCGAGGTGCTGGCCGGGGTGCTGCTCGGCCAGGAGGTCGGCGAGGCCGAGATCGTCACCCTGTTCGGCGCCCGGGGGTCGGAGGTGCGTGCCGTGGCGGCCGTGGCCGACCAGCTGCGCACAGAGATCGTGGGCGAGGACGTCACCTTCGTCTTCAACCGCAACATCAATTACACGAACGTCTGCACCTTCAAGTGCCGGTTCTGCGCCTTCTCCAAGGGACCGCTCTCGCTCAACCTGCGCGGCGACCCCTACCTCCTCACGCTCGAAGAGGTCACGCGGCGCGTGGTCGAGGCCGAGGAGGAGGGCGCCACCGAGGTCTGCCTGCAGGGCGGCATCCATCCCAAGTTCGACGGCGACTACTACGTCGACGTGGTGCGGGCGGTGCGCGCCGGCTCCGAACGGATCCACATCCACGCGTTCAGCGCGCTCGAGGTGACCGAGGGCGCGCGGCGCTCGGGGGTGCCGCTAGCCGACTATCTCGAGCGCCTGCAGGCCGCCGGCCTGAAGACACTCCCGGGCACGGCGGCCGAGATCCTCGACGACGAGATCCGGGCGGTGCTCTGCCCCGACAAGATCAACACCGAGCAGTGGCTGGAGGCGCACCGCACCGCCCACGCGGTCGGCCTGCGCTCCAACGTCACGATCATGTTCGGCGCGGTCGAACAGCCGGGGTCCTGGGCGCGCCACCTGCTGGCCACCCGCGCGTTGCAGCGCGAGACGGGCGGGTTCACCGAGTTCGTCCCGCTGCCCTTCGTGCACATGGCGACCCCGATCTACCTGCAGCGCAAGGCCCGCCGCGGTCCCACCTTCCGCGAGACCCTCCTCATGCACGCCGTGGCCCGCATCGCCTACCGCGGCGCCATCGACAACATCCAGGTGAGCTGGGTGAAGGTGGGCGTGGCGGGCGCGCGCCAGATCCTGGCGGCCGGCGCCAACGACGTGGGCGGGACGCTCATCGACGAGAACATCTCGCGGGCGGCCGGCGCCATCCACGGCCAGCGCATGGGGGTGGAGGATCTGGAGGAGCTGGTGGCGCCCCTCTCCCGGCCGCTCGTGCAGCGCACCACCCTCTACGGTCGACCGCCGGTGGCCGCCACCCGGTGAGCGTCCGCCAAGGCCCGACCGCCGGAGGCGCGGCCGACCAGCCGGTGCCCCTCCTCAGCGACGGCACGCTCACCGTCCCGCCGAGCGTCCCGGCCGGCGCCGACTCGATCGAGGTGGCCCTCTCGGCCCTGGTCGGCGACCGCAGCGTGTCGCGCGCCCAGGCCAACCTGCTGCGCTCGATGCTGGCCACCCTCTGCGTGCTCTCCCAGGAGGGTACGACCGTGGGCGACCTGAAGATCGCCGACGCGGCCCTGGCCGAGATGACCGAGGCCTTCCGGGTCTTCAGTCCCTACCGCCACGTCCGCAAGGTCACGATGTTCGGCTCCGCCCGGACCCGGCCGGCCGACCCCGTCTACCTCATGGCCCGGGACCTGGCCTCCCGCCTGGCCGGCGCCGGCTGGATGGTCGTCACCGGGGCGGGGCCCGGCATCATGGCGGCCGGCATCGAGGGGGCCGGGCGCGAGAACTCGTTCGGGGTGAACATCCGGCTCCCGATGGAGGCCGACGCCAACCCGTTCATCGCCCAGGACGCCAAGCTGGTCGAGATGCGGTACTTCTTCACCCGCAAGCTCATGCTGATCAAGGAGTCCGACGCCTACACCGTCCTGCCCGGCGGCTTCGGCACCCTGGACGAGTGCTTCGAGCTGCTCACCCTCATCCAGGTGGGCAAGGCCGAGCCCGCCCCGGTGGTCCTCGTCGAGACCCACGGCGACACCTACTGGCACGGCTGGCGCCGCTTCGTCGACGACGAGGTGCTGGCGCGCGGCTACATCTCGCCCGACGACCTGGCCCTCTTCTCGGTGGCGACGACCGTCGAGCAGGCGGCCGAGGAGGTCCTCGGCTTCTACCGCAACTACCACTCCTGCCGCTGGGTGGGCGACCTCTTGGTGCTGCGCCTCCAGCGGGCCCCGAGCAAGGCCGAGCTGGCCGATCTCAACCGGCGCTTCGCCGGCATCGTGACGTCGGGGTCGATCCGCCTCGCGTCCGCCTTCCAGCCCGAGCGCGCCGACAGCGACCACGTGGAGCTTCCCCGGGTGGCGCTGCGCTTCGACCGCTACCACTTCGGCCGGCTGCGCACCCTCATCGATGCGCTCAACGAGTGCACCGGCTGAGGGCGGCGCGGGTCCTCAGTTGGCGCGGAGCTCGTTCCGCCGCTTGGTGACCGCCTGGCGCATCCACCAGGTGGCGTAGACGTCAAAGGGGACGCCGCTCCCCGCCGCGGCATGCGAGTCGAAGGCGTCCTCCAAGGCCTCCTGCGCGGCGCGGACGAGCTTCGTCCGGATCGGGTCGTCGGGCCCGCACCAGGAGTCGACGACCTGGTCGACCAGGAGCTCGTAGCTGCGCACCTCACGCTCGCTCGTCCGGCCGGCGACCCCGAACTTGGCGAACCGCACCGGGTCCGCGCGGACCCGCTCGGCCGGCGGCCGCCATTTCTTCCAGGCCGTCTGCTTGGTGGTCCCCACCGCGTCGGCGATGTCCTGCCAGGACCGACCCTGGGCCCGGGCCACCCGGGCCGCGTGGCTCTGGACCTCCTCGAAGTACCGCTCGTACATGGCGGCCGCCCCCAAGACCTCCAACACGTCCACGTCGTCGCGGCCGATGACCCGCTGCCAGGCCTCCCAGTGCGTCTCTGTGCTCATGGGCGTCAGTTTAGGCTGACGCGTCAGTGGAAGCTGACGATGGTGCCCGCCGTGGCCTCAGGGGTCCTCGGACCGCTCCCCGCCCGAGAGGATGCCGACGGCCCGCTCGACGGCGCGCCGGGCCCGGGTCACCCGCCGTTCGGTGGCCTCGGCCGAGGCGGCGTCCGGGTCGTCCGGGTCGGCGGCCGCTCGCAGGCGGTCGAGTGCGACATCGGCCAGGGCCTCGGCGATCGCCGAGAGCTGCTCGGCCAGCTCGGCCAGCTCGTCGTCGGTGCTCACGGGCGCGCCGGGCTCACGCGCGCCCCGCTCACCGGCCGCCAACGGCCTTGATCGTCGCCACCTCGAGGTCGCCGTCCGCGTAGCGGGACCGCAGCACCTTCTTGTCGAACTTGCCGACCGAGGTCTTGGGCACGGCGTCGATGAAGCTCCAGCGCTCCGGGAGCCACCAGCGCGCCACCTTGTCCTCCAAGAAGCTCGCCAGCTCCTGCGCGCTCGACTCGTCCCCCGGTGCGCGCACCACGCAGACGAGCGGCCGCTCGTCCCAGCGCTCGTCGGGGACCGCGATGACCGCCGCCTCGAACACGCCGGGGTGGGCCATGACAAGGCCCTCGAGCTCGACCGAGGAGATCCACTCGCCGCCCGACTTGATGACGTCCTTCGTCCGGTCGGTGATCTGCATGAAGCCGAGCGCGTCGATGTTGCCGACGTCGCCCGTGCGGAGCCAGCCGTCGTGGAACTTGGCCGGGTCGTCGTCCTTGTAGTAGGAGCCGGTGACCCAGGGACCGCGCACCTCGAACTCCCCCACCGACTCGCCGTCGTTCGGCAGGATCGTGCCGTCGGGTCCGACCACGCGCGCCTCGACCAGCGGGACGATGCGGCCCGCCTTCACGCGGTAGCTCATGGCGTCCTCGGGCACCACGTGCGCCGGGACCCGGCCCAGGGCGGCCAGCGGGCTCGTCTCGGTCATCCCCCAGCCCTGGACGATGGCCACGCCGAAGCGCTCGTCGAAGGCCTCGATCAGCGCCTGGGGCACGGCGGATCCGCCGACCGTCACCATCCGCAGCGTGGAGAGGTCGGCCGGGGTCTCCTGGCTCGTGTGCAGCACGTCGTTCCACACCGTCGGCACGCCGAAGGCGAGCGTCGCCCGCTGCCCGTCGATGATGCGGATGAGGTGGGCGCCCTGCAGGTACTGCTGGGGCATGATCAGGTCCGCGCCCTGCAGCCAGCC
>DATNIB010000064.1:0-20038 GCA_035604685.1 Acidimicrobiales bacterium
GACCAACGGCGGGCGCTCGGGGTCGACGGCACCGGTCGCGACCTGTCGACCCTGCCCGCCGCGCGCCTCGCCGAGCACCTGGTCGTGAGCCGGACCATCGACGCGACTCGGCGGGCGCTCGGGCGGCCCCTCGAGCGCACCGGCGCACACGAGGGAGTGGGCCGCGATCGCTGAGGGTCGGCCGACGGGCGAATCACCGCTCGAGCTCGGGCGAGGCGCGGCCGCCCGGCGGGAGGGCCGGTGGCCGAAGCTCGGCGGCCCGGCCCGGCAGGGCGCGCCCCGACCCCAGCAGGTCGCGCCAGGGCCAGGTGGCATGGGCGGGGGTGAGGCCGACCCAGCCGAGGCGGTTGCGGGCGTCGAGCGCCAACGCGGCGCCCGGCTGGCCGCGGGCGATCACGTCGACCGGGAGCCGCCGCCGGAAGACCGACGAGGTGCTGAGCGAGGTCTGCCGGCCGCGGCCCACACCGCGGGTTGACGAGACGGTGCGGGTCGGGAGCTCGACGTCGCCCGCCAACGACGAGAGCGACTCGAGCGTCTGGATGTCGGCGATCCCGCCCAAGACCATGGTGGTGCCGAAGAGCGACAGGAAACCCTCCGCTTCCGCGCCCCACCGGCTCCGCGCCTGGGAGAGATCCTGGAGGGACACGAGGGCGAGCAGCCCCTGGCCCGCGCCCTCGCTCACGATCGACGGGAGGTCGGGGAGCGGCGCGATGTTGGCTGCCTCGTCCAAGGCGAGCAGCACCGGTGGCCCGGCCGTGTTCTCGCTCGCCCGCCGGTAGGCGGCGTCGCGCACGTCGCCCAGCACACCGACCACTAGCGGGGCCAGCAGTTGTTGCTGTTGGCCCGCGGAACACACATAGAGCGTGTGGGCGCCGGCGCAGAAGGCCGCGGGGTCGAGAAAGGGTGGCTCGGTGGAAGCCAGCGCGGACTCCGAGCGGTAGGCGGAGAGTACGCCCGAGGCGGTCGACCAGATCCCCGACTGCTCGCGTTCGTCGGTGGCCAGGAGCCCCGCCAAGACGTCGGTCGCCGGGACCTGCTCACCCACCCGTTCGGCGAGGATGCGCAGCGCCGAGCTCCCGTCGTGACGATCGATCCACGAGAGCACCCGGCGCAGCGGCTCGTCTGTCAACGCGGCGGCGTACAACAGGGGGGAGAGAAGGGAGGCCGCTCGCTCGCTCCAGTGGTCGTCGGTGAGCGGCGCCCATGACCCGCGCCCGGCGCGACGCGTCGATCGCACCATGGCGGCGCCCACACTGAGCGCGCCGTCCCAGTCGCGGCTGGCGAGCACCGGAGACCATCCGACGCGCTGGACGCCCGGTGGTGGCGCGACGGTCCCGCTCGGGTCGTAGAGGAAGGTCCATCCCGCGTCGGTGCGGGCGGCGGCGGTTGCCGCCAACACGTCGGGCTTGGTCGAGGTGCTCACGACCGCCCCCGATGCGGCGATCACGTTCGGGATGATGATCGATGAGGTCTTGCCCGAGCGGGACGGGCCGAGGACCAGTGTGGAGCGCTCCCGGCCCGAGAAGGCCCAGCCGGCACTCCCTAGGCCCAGGTAGATGCCCATTTCCTGGGCTGTCTGGCCGGTGGTGTTCGCAGCGCTCACGGTGCCTCTCCTCGCCTCTGGTCCCCGGCCGGGACCGGCCGGCCCTTCCTCGGAACGAACAGGTCGCGGCGCGAAGGAGGTCGTACGCACGCTTCGAGAAGCGTGCGTGCTTATCGCGCCGGCCGCGAATACGCGCCCACATCGAGCGATTCGCGCGCGTCGACGCGCGCAAACACTCGTGAATTGGCCGTCGCGCGCACGCGAAACAGTGCGATTGAGTGACCACATGTAGTGGTGACGCATGAGGCGCGAAAGGCGTCCGCGCGCGCAAATGCTTGACCTGGAGGTGTACAGGCTCTTTGATTGTATGTAACCGAAGCGCAACGGAGGCGTTGTTGTGCAGTGCGCACGCGAGTTCAGGACGTTCGACAACCGATGAATCGGTTTGTCGCGCACCACTCGCATGCGGCTTGTGACGACGTCATCGATGCCTGAGGGGATCGTTCAGTGCCCCACAACGATCGGAAGCCGGACAACCGTTCGGTGCGGTCGCGGTGGGTTGAACGATGCAGCCGGTGCAGCAATGCGGACTGAGAATCTCGGTGCCGCAGGCTTCACCTCGACTGACACCTAAAGGGAGGTGCACCCTGTGGCAATAGCCGCACGGAAGCGAGCCCCGGCACGAAAGACCGCCAAACGGGCTCCGGCAAAGAAGGCAACGGCCAAGAAGGCGGCCAAGCGGGCTCCGGCTCGCAAGGCCGTGAAGCGAGCTCCGGCTCGCAAGGCCGCCAAGAAGACGGTGCGCAAGGCCGCCAAGAAGCGCGCGCCCGCCAAGAAGGCAGCCAAGAAGACAGTTCGCAAGGTCGCCAGGAAGCGGGCGCCTGCGAAGAGGGCTGTCAAGAAGTAGGACCAGCGCGGCTTCGCGCCGCGTCCGGTTTGTCGAGCGCGGGGACCTCCGGGTCCCCGCGCTCGCGTCTGCGGTGTCCCCGGCGGCCCGGTCCTCAGCGCTCCCAGGCGAGGTCGGCCGGCCAGTCGACGTCGTGGGCCAGCGCCGGCGCATGGACGATCCGCACCGGGACCCCCAGGCGGACGCACTCGCCGGTGTGCCGTTCGAAGGACCCGGGGCCGTAGGAGAAGCGGAAGCCACAGCCGACCGGCACCCGGATCACGTTGGTGCCATCACCACGGCGGTCCGGGACCAGGGTGACGCCGTCGAAGGGGTCGAGCGCGCCGATGCCCGCCGCCAGCGGGAGGTCGCCGTGGGCCACCGTGACCTGCTCGACGCCCATCTGCCCGAGGCGCTCGACGCCGGCCTCGACCGCGCCATTGAGGCCGCGGCCGGGTTCCCAGATGACGAGCGCGCCGAGCTGGCGAGCCCAGGCGGCGACCGCTCGGTCGTCGCAGACCACGGCCACCGGGAGGGGTGCGGCGGCGGCCAGAACCCGCTCGGCCATTCGCTGGACGAGCGCCCGCCGCTCCGGGTCCGTCATCACCTCGCCCAGGCGGGTCTTGGCATCGGCGAACGACTTGACCGGCACGAGCACGGCGCTCTTCCCGAGGGCCGGAGGCCCGGCCGGGCTCCCCTCGCCGCCCGACCCGGTCATCGGCCCAGTGTAGGAGTGGGGGACCCCTGGTCACCTGGGGGTCGGTGCCCGTCGGCGTCCCGGGCCGACGTATCGTGCGAACGGCGGCCGTGTCCGCGCGGCAGGGAAGGGGGACGACATGGCCAAGATCGGCGTCATCGCTGACACCCACGACGATCTCGTCGAGTGGGACGAGATCCAACCCAAGGTGGCGCAGGCCTTCGCCGGCGTGGACCTGATCGTCCACTGCGGGGACCTGA
Source organism: Acidimicrobiales bacterium (assembly GCA_035604685.1). Lineage (GTDB taxonomy): Bacteria > Actinomycetota > Acidimicrobiia > Acidimicrobiales > RAAP-2 > DATNIB01. The sequence continues at coordinate 3,387 of DATNIB010000064.1, forward strand.
CCACCTTCGCCGTGCTGGACCGGCTGGAAGAGATCGCACCGGTCGTGGCGGTGCGGAGCCCCGGAGATCCGCCCGCCGACGGCGCGCGCCTGTTCGAGGGCCCGCATCGGCTCGAGCACGGCGCCGCCATCGCGGTGGTGAACACGCTCGGGGGCCAGACCTTCGACGACGTCGCGGTCGTCCTTCACGGCGGCACCCACAAGCCGAGCATCGAGCACCGGGCGGACCAGCTGGTGGTGAATCCCGGGAGCCCGAGCCTGGCCGAGACGGTGACCGTGGCGGTGCTGGAGGTGGACGACGGTCGAGCCGAGGCGGCGATCGTGCCGCTCTGATGGTCGACGTCGCCGTCATCGGCGCCGGTTCCTGGGGCACCGCGGTGGCCTCCCTGGTCGCCCGCTCGAGCCCGACCCGGCTGTGGGCCCGCTCCGCCGCGCTGGCCGACCAGATCACCTCGGACCACCGAAACGAGGCGTACCTCCCGGGATTGGACCTGCCCGAGGGTCTCGCGGCGACCGCCGACTTGCGAGCGGCCGCCGGCGGGGCCGAGATCGTGCTGCTGGCGGTCCCGTCGCACGGCTTGCGGGCCGTCATGGTGGACCTGGCGCCGCACATAGCCAGCGGCTGCGTGCTCGTCATCTTGACCAAGGGGATCGAGGCCGGGACGAACTCGCGCATGTCAGAGATCGTGGCCGAGGTGCTGCCTGGCGCGACCATCGGTGTGCTGACCGGGCCGAACCTCGCGCGCGAGGTGGCCGAGGGCCAGCCGGCGGCCAGCGTGGTGGCCGTGAACGACGAGGAGCAGGCGGTGCGCGTCCAAGAGGCGCTGCACTCGAGCACCTACCGCGTCTACACCAGCAACGATGTCATCGGTTGCGAGGTGGCGGGCGCGGCCAAGAACGTCATCGCCATCGCCGCCGGGATGGGCGACGGGCTCGGGTTCGGCGAGAACACGAGGGCGGCGCTGATCACCCGGGGCCTCTCCGAGGTGGCGCGGGTCGGCACCGCGCTCGGCGGCGAGCCGCTCACCTTCGGCGGGTTGGCCGGGGTGGGCGACCTGGTCGCCACCTGTACCAGCGCGCGCAGCCGCAACCGGTCGCTCGGCCTGGCGCTCGGTGCGGGCCAGACGCTGGCCGAGGCGCTGGCGGGCACTCACATGGTGGCCGAAGGCGTGCGCACCGCGGGACCGCTGGTGGCGCTGGCGGCCCAGCACGGCGTCGAGATACCGATCGCCGCCCAGGTGGCGGCGATCGTCGCCGGCACCACCACGCCCCGGCAGGCACTGGTGTCGCTCATGGGGCGGCCGGCGCGCCGGGAGTGGGACGTCGACCTCCTGCGCGACCTGCTCCGCTGAGCCGGCCCGCGCCGGATCAGGTGTGCGCGAGGCGGGCCGTGGCGAAGCCGAAGGGCCGGAGCTCGAACTGGCCCTCGAAGGGTTGAAGGGGGCGCCCGCGCAGGTCGACCAGCCACCCGGCCGCCGTGCCGAGACGCACCGTGGCCGTGGTCTCCGTCGGGTTGTAGACGCGCACCTCGAGGCAGCCGGCCTCGCGGCGGAGCGCGCTGAGCCGCGCCCCCTCGAGGATGAGATGGCTACCCTCTGGGCCCCGGTGGCCGCCCCCCAGTGACTCGACCACCTCGAGCGGGGTGAGGAAGTCCTCGGCCAGGTCGAACGGGTCGACCGCGCCGACAGCCAGCGCGTAGCGCGTCTCGACGCGCCGTCCGACCATCTGGAGGCCCCCCACCTCGCGGAGCGGTCCCGCCGGGACAGGGCGGTAGGTCATGCCGACCCCCGAGAGGAGGCCCGTGGCGCGCAGCACGGTGAGCGCCAGGGTGTGCGCCCGGTCGCCGTCGGGCCCGGGCTCGATGTCGATGAGCTCGTACTCGTGGACCCCGAGATGGCACACGGTGAGCCCGCCGGCCCGGACGAAGCGAAGGGCGGGGAAGGTGGGCAGGCCTCGCTCTTCGGCCCGACCCTCCATCTCAAGGCCGCGCCGGACGGTGCCGAACGCGGTCTCGGCCTCGGAGCCGGCGGCGGGCTCGGGCAGCGGGAGGTGGACCCGGAGCCGGTGATCGCGCGACTGGTTCACGAAGGAGGTGGTGACGCGCACGAGCGGGTCGTCTGCGTGCACTTCGACCGTCGTGGTCACCTCGACCTCGAGGCTGCCGACGCGCCCGCCCGCGTGGTCGGCCCCTGCGGGCCAGTCGTAGTGGGCGGTCACCGACGCGCGGGCGCGGACCGGTCCGCGCTCGAGCACCTCGAGCGCGACGCGCGTCGGCGCGTCGACGAAGCGGTCGGCCTGGGGTGGGGAGTAGTTGTAGGAATCGCCGACGTCGCCGCCGTCCACCAGCCGGCCGTAGCCCGCGACGCCATCGAGCGAGAAGGTCCCATCGGTGGCGTTCACGACGACGGTCACCAGCCCGTTGCGCAGCACCACCGAGTCGGGTGGTCCCTCCGCGGCCTCCCCATCGACGCCGACGACCGCGATCGCGGCCGGGTGTTCGAGGCGGGCCGGCCGAACGGCCGCCCACCCGAGTCCGGGCACCGCCTCGACGCGCGTTGCCACCCGGCGGATCGGCGGCTGGTCGAGCGTGATCCGAACGGAGGTGCCCGGTCGGGCCGACAGGCGCGCGCTCAGGTTCTCCTTCAGCGCCCGGATCGGCACGCCGGGGAGTTCCTTGTCGCCGACGAGGACCGTGACGTCGATCCCGGTCTCGTCCTCTTCGATCCGGACGTCGTGGATCCAGGCCCCGTCGTCGATCCTCGTCCCCTGGAGGATCCCGAGGACCGCTTGGACGGCCCCCGAGTCGAGCGTGAGCGTGCCGGGGAGGGCCGTCCGTTGGGAGATCACCTGTTCATCGGGTCCGGGCGTGCTGCCCGCCATGATGGCCTCGACGACCCCGGGCCGGGTGCGGGGCAGCGGGTTCACGACGACGGGGCCGGCCTCGGCCATCGTCGCGGCGAACGCCGACAGCGCCCGCTGTGCGATGCCGTCGCCGATCTGGCGGGTCTCGGCGAACCGGTGGAGCACGGCGTCGACGACGTCGTCAACCGAGCAGGCGCAGATGGAGTCGTGCGCGGCGTTGCGCACGACGTCCTTCCAGGCCACCTCGAGCAGCCGGGCCGGCCAGCGCTCGGCCGGTCCGAAGAGCGCCGCGTACGGTTCGCCTCGGCGCTCGAGGGCGATCTCGCTTAGCGCGGCGGCGTGCTTCACGTCGACCCGGTTGGACGTCACCCCCATGAGGACGTTGGCCCGCGCACCCGAGCGCAGCTCTCCGCGGTGACGGCGCAGCCCCTCTCGTTGCACGGTGGCCAGGTAGTCGGGAAGCGAGGTGATCTCGAGGCGGAAGTCGTCCTGGAGCTCGTTGGCCTCGGCCAGCACCCGACCGAGACCGGGCTGCGGGTGCAGGTGGTCCGACCCGTTCATGACGAGCAGCCCGTCGATCAGGAATGGGCGCACCTCCTCCTCCAAGGCGCTCACCCGCCGGGCGAGCGCCTTGGCGTCCTCGGGCAGCTCGGCGCCGTTGGAGTAGCCGGCGACGAGGTACTCGGCTCGCACCGATGAGCCGTCCGGTGCCTCCCAGTCGAAGCCGGTGCTCGTGATGTCCGACGGGACCCCGCGCCAGACCACCGCGTCGGCGAAGCCGGCCTGCGCCAGGATCTGGGGCATCTGGGCGAGGTGGCCGAACATGTCGGGGAGGTAGCCGATCGGCATCGCCCCGCCGAAGGCGCCGGCCCGTTCGAGGCCGAGCTGCAGGTCGCGCACGATGGTCTCGGCCGAGACCAAGAACTCGTCCATGAGGATGTACCAGGGGCCCATCGTGAGGCGCCCGGCGGTCGCCAGGTGGCGGATCCGCTCCTCGCCTTCGGGACGGATCTCGACGTAGTCGTCGACGACGGCCATCTGGCCGTCGAGCAGGAAGGAGCGGTACGAGGGGTCGCGTTCGAGCAGGTCGAGCAGCTCGTCGAGCACGTCGAGCAGGTTGAGGCGGAACTCCTGGAACGGGGCGTACCACTCGCGGTCCCAGTGGGTGTGCGGCACGATGGCCACGCGGCGGGGCATGCGGCCAGACTACGGCGGAGGCCCTGGACTGACGAACCGCGGTGGTCGAGCGCCCCTTGAGTACCGTGAGACCGTGCGCATCGCCTTCGGCACGGACGAGCGGACCCCGCTCACTGATGCCGTCGTCCGCGATCTGCGCGCGGTGGGCCACGTAGTCCTCGTGCTGGCAGACGGGGCGGCCTGGCCTGAGGTGGGGGCGGCGGTCGGCGAGGCGGTCGGGACGGGGGCGGCGTCGGTCGGGGTGGTCTGCTGCACCACCGGCACCGGGGTGTCCATCGCCGCCAACAAGGTGCCGGGCGTCCGGGCCGCCCTCTGCACGGACGCCGCCACGGCCGTCGGGGCGCGCCGCTGGAACGACGCCAACGTGCTCGCCTTCGGGCTCCGCCTCACCACCGAGCCAGTCGCCGCCGAAATGATGGAGGCCTTCCTTACCACCGCCTTCGACGACAGCGAGCGGGACGCCGTCGGCCGGGTTGACGCGATCGGGGTGGCGCCGCCGTCCCGACCGGGCCGATGACGACGACCGTCCCGCCGGCCAATCCGTTGAGCGAACCGCGCGCGCCCGGTCGTCGAGGCGCGGCCACCGTCTCGAAGAGCCCGCGGAGTGGCCCCCCCGGTGGGGTGCGTCCGACCCTCGTGCAGGAGCGGCGGCTCTGGCGATCCGGTCACGAGTGGGTGGCCGGCATCGACGAGGTCGGGCGCGGTGCCTGGGCCGGCCCGCTGAGCGTCGGGGTCGCCGTCGTGCGTCCCGGCGCGCGGATGCCGTCGGTGCCCAAGTGGCTGCGGGACTCCAAGATGCTGCCCGAGGAACGCCGGGAGGCGATCTTCGAGGAGGTGGCGGCCTGGTGTGCGGCCTGGGCCGTTGGGCACGCCAGCGCGGCGGAGTGCGACCGGTGGGGGATGACCGCGGCGCAGCGCCTCGCCACCTACCGCGCGCTGGCGTGCGTGGCGATCGCTCCCGACGCGGTGGTGCTCGATGGGCCCTACGACTTCGTGAAGGACCGGACCCCGCAGCTACCCGGGCTGGCGCTCGAGCCCGGAGAGCCGAACCCGGCGTGGTTGTCCCTCCCCCAGGTGGTGCTGCCGCGCATCGTCCTCCCCATGATCGACGCCGACCAGCACTGCGCGGCGGTGTCGGCGGCGTCGGTCTTGGCCAAGGTGGTCCGGGACCGGCTGATGCGGGCCGAAGCCGAACACTTTCCCGCCTACGAGTTCGAGCGCAACAAGGGCTACCCGTCGCCGACCCACAAGTTCGCGCTGCGCGGCTACGGCCTGTCGGTCATCCACCGCCGTAGCTGGGCGTTCGTGGCCGGGGTGCCCTGGAGGGTCACCTGAGGCCGGCGGGCGTGCGAGGCGCCGTCTCAGGGGACGTGGGACGGCCACCCTCCTAGACTGCGGCCGGTCCGATGGTCTACCTCCTGGCTCTTGGCGCCTCAGTGGCGAACGCGCTCACGAGCATCCTGCAACGGATGGGTGTCCAGGACGCGCCCGACGACGTGCGTCTCCGGCTGCGACTCATGGGCCACGCACTCCGGCGCCGGATCTGGATCGTCGGGTTCCTCCTCATGGTCCTGTCCTTCGTCATGCAGGCCAGCGCCCTGCACTTCGGCCGGCTCACCCAGGTGCAGCCGATCCTCACCACCGAGCTCTTGTTCCTGGTCCTCATCCTCGGCACCCGGTTCCGCTTCCATATCGGCCCTCGCGAGTGGCTCGGCGTGCTGGCCGCCAGCGCCGGACTCGCCGGCTTCCTCATCTTCGCCTCGCCGACGGGTGGCAACGTGGTCCCGAACACCGACGGTTGGCTCGAGGTCGGCCTCTCCTGCGGGGCCGTCGCGGGGATCGCGGTGCTCCTCGCGCTGCGTGGGCCCCGGTGGTGGCGGGCGGCCATGTTCGGCGTCGCGGCCGCGGTCGGGTTCGCCTTCACCGCCTCGCTGACCAAGGTCGTGTCCGACTACGCGTTCCACGACTGGGCATCGATCGTCCGCCACTGGGAGACCTACGCGCTGGCCGGCTGCGGCATGCTCTCGGTCTTCCTGGCGCAGAACGCGTTCCACGCCGGCCCCATCGCCGCCTCGCAGGGGACCCTCGTCATGGTCGATCCATTGGCCAGCATCTTGATCGGGGTGGAGCTCTTCGGGGACCAGCTCCGCACGTCGGGGGCCTGGGGCCCGCTGGAGGCGTTGTCGCTGCTCACCTTGTTCGCCGGCGCCTACTCGCTGTGTCGGTCGCCGCTGGTGCGCGGGGTGAAGGGCGAGGACCACCGCGAGCGCGACCTGCTCGCCTACCAACCCCGCAACGCCGCGTCCCGGCCACCCACGCCGGCGGTTCCCCCCTCGGCCTGAACCGGCTCGGGCGTCGGGCGCGCTACCCGGCGCCCCGCGCCGGCGCGCCGAGCTCGACGGCTCGCCGGACGAAGAGCGCGAACGCGTCGGGATGCGTGAGATGGGCGCCGTGCCCGGCCGCGTCGATGACGAGCCCCTCGGCGCCCGGCACGTGCTCCAGCAGCCAGTCGTGGGCCGCGCGGTGGCGGGCGTCGCTCCGGTCGCCCCCCACGCCGAAGAGCGCGGGAACGCTGAGCTGCGTCACGTCGAACATCGCGCCGCCGCGCAGCGAACGGAGCTCGGTCATGAGGGCCGGACCGTCCGCCAGGCGGTCGGCGCGTGCTGCGTCGGCGAGCCCCTCCCAGGTGCTGTCGCCGGCTTGGCGACGGAAGAAGTTCTCGACCATCGCGTCGGCGTCGTCGGTCAATGGGGTCCAGGACGGCACCGGCGGCCCGTCGCCCGGTTCCTCGTCCGGGAGCCACGGCACGGGCGGCTCGTAGGCGGCGATCGACGCGAACAGCTCGGGCGCCCTCAGTGCCGCCCCCATGGTCACCACGCCGCCCAGGCTGTGGCCGACCACCGTGGCCGGTTTCCCGTCGCCGACCGCCGCCCGCACAACGCCGAGGAGGTCGTCGATATGGCCCGGCACGTCGACCGGGGCGTCCTCGCTGCGCGACGACTGGTAGCCGCGGCGGTCGTACGCCACGACCCGCATGTCGGGGAGTCGCATGATGGTGCGGCGAAAGCTGTTGGCCCGGTCCAAGGTGCCGTGGACGAGGACGACCAGTGGGGCGTCGGGGTCGAGCGGGGTGTCCCCCGGAAACGGGTACTGCACGACGTGGAGGCCGGGAGGAAATGCCATCGGCGGGACGCTACCGCGCCCCCCCGCACGGGGGCGGTCTCGGCGGGCGTAACCGCCCCGCGAGATGCTTCGGGCCAGGTCAGGGCCGGTAGGCTGGAACGATGACCGACGCGAGAACCAATGGACGCGTCGCGGAGCCGCCGCCGCCCCCCAACGCAGCATCGGGGTCGTTCGGGCCCAACGCGTGGCTGGTCGAAGACATGTACGACCGGTATCTGGTCGAGCCGGCATCGGTCGGGGAGAGCTGGCGGGAGTTTTTCAGCGGCTCCCGGCTTGGTCCGGCGCCGCAGCCACACGTGGTCGAGGCGCCGCCGTCGGTCGCTCCGAGCGAGGTCGTCACCTCCGTGCCGGCCAACGGTGCGGGGCGGGTAGCGATCGAGGTCGCGTCGGCGCCCGTGGCCGCGCCGGTGTCGCCGAGCGGCCCAGCCCCGACGGAGACCCCGACCCATTCGCTCGAGGCGATCCCGGCGCCGCCGGCCGAGCCAGCGCGAACCGAGGCCGCGGTTCGCGCCGAACCGGGCGCTGCACCCGACGCGGCGGTCCCGCTCCGGGGGGCGGCCTCGCGGCTGGCGGCCAACATGCAGGCCAGTCTCGGGATGCCGACCGCCACGAGCGTGCGCGCGGTGCCCGCCCGTCTGCTCGAAGTGAACCGGCAGATCCTGAACAACCAGTTGGCCCGGACGACCGGTGCCAAGGTCAGCTTCACGCACCTCATCGGCTACGCCGTCGTGCGCGCCCTGAAGGAAGTACCCGCGCTCAACGCCGCCTTCGTCGAGGACGTCGACGGTAGGGGTACGACCGGGATCGTGCGCCACCAGCACGTGGGGCTCGGCCTGGCGGTCGACGTCGAGAAGTCCGACGGGTCGCGCACTCTGCTCGTTCCCTGCGTGCGAGCCGCCGACACCCTCGATTTCCGGGCCTTCGTGCTCGCCTACGAGGAGCTGATCGCCAAGGTGCACGCCAACCGGATCACGCCCGAAGACTTCGCCGGGACCACCGTCAGCCTGACCAACCCCGGGACCCTCGGCACCGTGCAGTCGGTTCCGAGGCTCATGCCGGGCCAGGGGGCGATCATCGGGGTCGGCGCGCTCGGCTACCCGGCCGGGTTCGAGGCGGCCGACCCGAGGGTCATCGCCGAGCTTGGCCTCGGGAAGGTGCTCACGATCACCTCGACCTACGACCACCGGATCATCCAGGGGGCCGAGTCGGGCGTCTTCTTGGGCAAGGTCGCCGAGTACCTGACCGGCCAGCACGGCTTCTACGACGACGTGTTCGCGGCCATGGGCGTTCCCTACGAGCCCGCCCGCTGGCGGACCGACGGCTCGGCCGCCGACGACATGACCGAAGAGGACCACGGAGGTCTGGTCAAGCAGATCCGGGTCCAGACGCTGATCAACATGTACCGCGTGCGCGGCCACCTGATGGCGCATCTCGACCCGCTGACCGCGCTCCCGCCGCAGGTCCACCCCGAGCTCGACCCGTTGACCTACGGACTCACCATCTGGGACCTGCCGCGCCGATTCGTAGTGGACGGCCTGGCGGGACGTGACGTGGCGCCGCTCGAGGAGATCCTCCACCTGCTGCGAGACGCGTACTGCCGGACCATCGGTATCGAGTACATGCACATCCAAGATCCCGACCAGAAGCGCTGGATCCAGAGCCAGATAGAGGGGGTCGTCGCCACCATCGGGCACGAAGAGCAGCACCACATCCTCGGGCGCCTGAACGCGGCCGAGGCGTTCGAACGGTTCTTGCACACCCGCTACGTGGGCCAGAAGCGCTTCGGTCTGGAGGGCGCGGAGTCGACGATCGTCCTGCTCGACACGATCCTCGACGAGGCCATCGCCGCGGGCTGCGTCGAGGTGGTCATGGGGATGGCCCACCGGGGCCGCCTGAACGTGCTGGCCAACATCGTGGGCAAGTCCTACCGGGAGATCTTCGAGGAGTTCGAGGGCAATCTCGATCCCGAGTCGGTGCAGGGTTCGGGCGACGTGAAGTACCACAAGGGGGCTCACGGCACGTTCCACGGGCGCTCGGGCGCCCAGCTGGCCGTCACCATGGCCTCCAACCCCTCCCACCTCGAGGCGGTCGATCCGGTCGTCGAGGGGATGGCGCGGGCCAAGCAGGACCGCGTCGTCTCTCGGGCCCCCGGTGACGCCGCGCCGGCGACCGAGGGGGTCTTCGAGTGCCCGATCCTCCCGCTCCTCATCCACGGCGACGCCGCCTTCGCCGGGCAGGGGGTCGTGGCCGAGACGCTCAACCTCTCCGGCCTCTCCGGCTACCGCACCGGCGGGACGGTCCACGTCGTCATCAACAACCAGCTGGGCTTCACGACCGCGCCCGAGGCGGCGCGCACCTCGGTCTACCCGACCGACGTGGCCAAGATGGTCCAGTCCCCGATCTTCCACGTGAACGCCGACGACCCCGAGGCCTGCGTCCGCGTGGCCCGCCTGGCCTTCGGGTTCCGCCAGCGGTTCCACAAGGATGTGGTCATCGACCTCGTCTGCTACCGCCTGCACGGGCACAACGAGGGGGACGACCCGAGCTACAGCCAGCCGCTCATGTACCAGCGCATCGACGCCAAGCAGTCCGTCCGCCAGCTCTACACCGAGACCCTGGTGCGCCGCGGCGACATCACGCTCGAGGAGGCCGATCAGGCCCTGGAGGACTTCAACGGGCACCTGCAGCGGGCGCTCGACGAGGTGCGCTCGGAGACGCCGACGGTGGCCGTGCTGCAGACGCCCTACGAGGACGACCGCGACGGGCCGGGCGTCCCCACGGGCGTCGACGGCGGGTTGCTGCGAGCCCTGGCGAGCCTCACGCGGACCGTTCCGGACGGGTTCACCATCCACCCGAAGTTGGAGCGCCAGTTCGCGCAGCGCGACGCGCTGGTCGCCTCCGGGCGGGTGGACTGGGCGCTGGCCGAGGCGCTGGCCATGGGGTCACTCTTGGTCGAGGGCGTCGACGTCCGGCTCACCGGGCAGGACACCCGCCGCGGCACCTTCAGCCAGCGCCATGCCGTCCTGGTCGACTACCACGACGGCCGCGAGCACGTGCCGCTCACCCACGTCGGTACCGATCCCGTGGTCATCGCCGCCCTGGCCGCCCTCGGCGGCGCGCCCCGGGCGGCCGGGCGGTTCACGGCGCGCGACTCGCTCTTGTCCGAGTACGCCGCCTTGGGCTTCGAGTACGGCTACTCGGTCGCCGCCCCCGATGCGCTGGTCGCCTGGGAGGCCCAGTTCGGGGACTTCGTGAACGGCGCCGAGATCATCATCGACAACTTCCTGGTGGCCGCCGACGACAAGTGGGGCCAGCAGGCCAGCCTCGTCCTCCTCCTGCCCCACGGCTACGAGGGTCAGGGCCCCGAGCACTCGTCGGCCCGCCTGGAGCGGTTCCTCACGCTCTGCGCCGAGGGGAACCTGCGCATCGCCATCCCCTCGACGGCGGCCCAGTACTTCCACCTGCTGCGCGCACAGGCCCTCCGGGAGCGCAAGACGCCGCTCGTCGTCTTCACCCCGAAGTCGCTGCTCCGGGCCGAGACCTCCCGCTCGACGCTCGACGAGCTGACGCACGGGGGCTTTGCCGAGGTGATCGACGATCCCGGCGTGTCCGACCCGGCGCGGGTCCGGCGGGTGGTCATGGCCAGCGGGAAGGTGGCGCACGAGGCGCTGCGACGGCGCGACGAGGGCCGAGCGGCGGCGCCGTCCGGCGAGGCGGGGCACAGCGGCGCTCCCCCGAGGGCCGAGTTGGCGGTGGTCCGGGTCGAGCAGCTCTACCCCTGGCCGGCCGAGGCGCTGGAGCGGGTGCTGTCGCGCTACCCCAACGCCGCTGAGGTCGTGTGGCTCCAAGAGGAGCCGGAGAACATGGGCGCCTGGGGCTTCGTCCACGCGCGCCTCCACCGGCTGCTGCGGGACCGGTTCCAACTGGAGCACGTGAGCCGCAACGAATCGGCCAGTCCGGCCACCGGCAGTGCGGCGCTCCACCAGCTCGAGCAGGCGGACCTCTTGACGCGGGCCATCGGTTGACGCCGGCCGCCGGCGGTCGGCGACGCGGCCGGCTCGAGGGGAGTCCCCGAAGAAGCGACGGCGGAAGTGGCTGAGCGCCACCAGGTCGTCGTCGACGGGTCGAACCTGGCGACGGAGGGACGGACGACGCCGAGCCTGGCGCAGCTCGACGAGGCGGTGCGCGCCTACCTGAGCGAGGACCCGACGGCCGATCCCGTCGTGGTGGTCGACGCCTCCTTCTCCCACCGGATCGACCCCGCCGAACGCGAGCAGCTGGAGCAGGCGGAGCTGCACGGGGAGGTGGTCTCCCCCCCGGCCGGGGCCATCGGGCGAGGCGACGCCTTCGTGCTGCGCATCGCCGAGCGGACCGGTGCGGTCGTGCTCTCGAACGACTCGTTCCAAGAGTTCCACGGGGAGCACCCCTGGCTCTTCGATCCCGGCCGATTGGTCGGCGGGAAGCCGGTCCCGGGCGTCGGCTGGATCTTCACGCCACGCTTGCCCGTGCGGGGGGCCAAGAGCCGCAAGGCCACCAAGGAGAACGACGAGGTGGCCCCCGACGACCTGTCGCCGCCGCGCAAGGCGGCGGAGGTCGCCAAGGCCCTCTTGAAGGCCGAGCGGGCGGCCAAGAAGGCGTCGTCGAAGGCCAAGCCGGCCGACGCCAAGGAGGCGGCCACGGGCAAGGGGGCTCGGAAGAAGAAGGGCACGGGCAAGCGGAAGGAAGATGAGAAGGAGTCCCGCGGGCGCCGACGGGGTGAAGGGGCCGACGCCCAGTCGCCCGACCAACCGACCGCCCAGCGGGGCGCTCGGGCCGCGCCCATCAAGGCGAACGCCGCGGCCAAGTCGGCGGCCAAGCCCAAGGACGCGCCAAAGGCACGGGCCAAGCCGGCGGGCCCGGGCGGGACGACCGGCCGCGCCAAGGCCGTCAACGCGCGGGTGACCAACCCGCCCAAGAAGACCGCCACCCGGCCCAAGTCGGCGGCCGCCGACGGCGCGAGCCGGGCGGCGCGCCCGGCTCGCGTGCGCCGGGCCATCGACGAGGCCACCGCGGAGGTGCTGACCGCGGAGACCCCCGAGGAGGACGCCACGCGCCAGGCGCCGAAGCGCCGGAGCGGCGTGCCACCGCCGGCCGTGAACGACCCGCTGGCGTTCATTCGGTTCGTGGCGAACCACGCGCTCGGGTACGAACTGGAGGGCTCGGTCGTCTCGTTCACCTCGCACGGGGCGATGGTGGACGTCGACCTGCCCGACGGCGGCCTGCTGCACTGCTACATCCCGCTGCGGGCCCTGGGCGATCCGGCGCCGCGCAAGGCCCGGGAGGTGCTGCGGCGCGGGGAGCGGCGCCCCTTCGTCCTGGTCGGTCTCGACCCGCCGCGCCGGATGGCCGAGCTGGCGCTGCCCGAGCTGGCCTCGAGGCTGCTCGCCGCCACCGGGGCCGACGTCTCGGCCTCCCGGTCCCCCCGCCGGCGCGCGCGGGTCGGCGGTTCGGCGGACGCCCTGTAGCCTCCGGTCGCGTGGAACCGACCGACCTGCTCCCGCACCGCGAGCCGTTCTTGTTCGTCAGCGAGATCGTGGCGCTCGAGCCCGGTCAGTCGGCGGTGGGCCGCTGGCGCCTGACGGGCGAGGAGCCGTTCTTCGCCGGCCACTTCCCGGGACGCCCCACCCTCCCGGGCGTCCTCATGGTCGAGTCCCTGGCGCAGCTGGGGGGCATCGCCGTGCTGGCGGACCCCCGGTTCGCCGGCAAGCTTCCGTTGTTCGGGGGCATCGATCGGGCCCGGTTCCGCCGCCAGGTCGCCCCCGGCGAGACCCTCGAGCTGGAGGTGCAGCTCGGACGGCTCTCCGCCCGGGCGGGCACCGGCCACGGGCGGGCCCACGTGGGCGGAGAGACGGCGTGTGAGGCCGAGCTCCTGTTCGTCCTCGTCGACCGCGCCGAGGGGTAGCCATGCGACTGGCGACTTGGAACGTCAACTCTCTCGGGGCCCGGTTGGAGCGCATCCTCGAGTGGGTGGAGAGCCAGCAGCCCGACGTCCTCTGCATGCAGGAGACCAAGCAGACGGACGAGGCGTTCCCGAGGGCCGCCTTCGCCGGCCTTGGCTACGAGTCGGCGCACCACGGGGACGGCCGCTGGAACGGGGTCGCCATCGTGAGCCGGGTCGGGCTGGCCGATCCCGTCGGCGGCTTCTCGGCCCCCGAGGACGAGTACGGGTGTCGGATCGTGGCGGCGACCTGCGCCGGCCTGCGCGTCCACTCGGTCTACGTGCCCAACGGACGCAGCGTGGAGAGCGAGCACTACGGCTACAAGCTGGCCTGGTTGGCCCGGCTCGCCACGTACCTGGCCGAGACCGGCGACCCGGCGACGGAGCTCGCCGTGTGTGGCGACTTCAACATCGCGCCCGACGACCGCGACGTCTGGGACCCGGCCCACTTCATCGGGGCCACCCACGTGAGCGACGCCGAACGGGCCGCCCTCCGTTCCATCCTCGACCTCGGATTGGAGGACGTCTACCGCCGGCACCACGACGAGGGCGGGGTGTTCTCGTGGTGGGACTACCGGGCCGGCGATTTCCACCAGGGCCGGGGCATGCGCATCGACCTGGTGCTCCTGGCCCGATCACTGGCCGCCCGGTCGACCTCGGTCGTGATCGACCGCGATGCGCGCAAGGGGAAGAAGCCCTCCGACCACGCGCCCGTGATCGTGGAGATCGCCGAGGCCTGAGTCAGCGGGGCCGGTGCTCGGTGCCGCGGCCCGGCGTGATGAACAGGCACTGGCCGGGCTCGTGCACGTCGACCGTGTGCCAGGCGCCCTTCGGGTTGATGGCCGCCAGCCCACGGGACAGCTCGATCGTGCGCACCGACCCGTCGATCTCCTGGATGAGGGTCGAGGCCCCCGAGAGCTGCACGACGAGCTCCTCGCCGGCCGGGTGCCGCTCCCACGAGGTCCACGTCGAGTCGGCGGCGCCGATCGTGACCAGGCGCCCGTCGTCGCCGTCCCCCTCGGTCTCCTTCTCGTAGCGGGCCAGGTACTCCGCGGCCCACTCGAAGTCGGGGAGCGGTATGACGCGTGCGCCCAGGCCGAGATGGACGTGCGTGGTCGAGAGATCGAAGGCGCCGGCGGTCATCCCTGCAGTCTGGACCCTCCTCGGGCGGTTTGTCTGGCCGGTCGGTGCTCCGCCGGCCCCGAGGCGTTCAGCTGGCCTTGAGGTCCCGGAGGAGGGCGCGCCGCTCGGCCACGGTGGAGACCCGGTAGCGGTCCCAGTCCTCGCCCGCCCGGACGTCCGCATAGATGCCGGTCGGGTCCTCGTGGAAGTGGAGGTGGGCGCGGCCGTTCTTGGCGAAGAGCCCGGGCCTTCTCTCGGCGAGGCCGTCGAGCGCCCGGATCTGAGCACGCAGCGGTTCCAGCGCCTCGATGGTGGCCAGGGTGGCGTGCTTCACGGCTGCCTCCGGTGCTCGGGCGCGGGACGGCCGGAGGGCCGGTCGCCGTCGTGGTCGTCCGATGGTGCCACCAATGCACGGAGCTTCGCCACGCGGCGTCGGGCGTCTGCGGGATCGGTCGGCCGCGCCTCGAGCGTGAGCTCTCGCAGGGCCCCCTCGATGCCGGTGAGCCAGGGCGAGGGGCCCGCGTCGCTCCGCCGTTCGCCATCGCCGGTCAGCCGCGCCCAGGAGCACCACAGCTCGTCCTCGGCCCGGGTGAGCGCCACGTACAGCAATCGACGCTCCTCCGCGCGCGCCGGTGCCGTCCGGGCGGCCGGGAGCGGGACGAAGGCCGTGCTCAGCCCGACGACGAAGACGGCCGGCCACTGGAGTCCCTTCGCTCGGTGGAACGTGCTGAGGACGACCGCGTCGCCGCCTCCGTCGGGCGGGGTGAGCGTCGGGGGACGGTCCTCGTGCAAGAGGCCCGCGCCCGTCGGTGCCAATCCCTCCTCCCGGTCGATGTCGCTCGCCGGCCCCAGGTCCCGGCCGGCGTGGCGCCACGGGATGCGCTGCCGTTCGAGGGCGGAACCGACCAGGCGAAGCTGGGCGTTGGTGCGCGCCAGCACCGCGATGTGCTCCCAGCGGCGACCGGGTCGATGCGACAGCCAGACCTGCGACGCGACCCAGTCCGCCTCGGCCTCCTCGTCGTCGTGGGCCCGGACCTGGGGGACCGGGCCGTCCGGCCGCCGGCTCTGCGGGATCCCCCCGCTCTTCTCGAGGACGGCGGCCGCGGTGCGCACGATCTGGGGGGACGACCGGTGGTTGTCGTCGAGCCGGAGCACCCGGGTCCCCGGCATGAGCGAGGGAAGGTCCGCCAGGAGCGACGGATCCGCCCCGTTCCAGCCGTAGACGGCCTGATGGGGGTCACCGACGGTGAAGAGATCCCCCTCGTCGCTGCACAGAAGTCTGAGCAGTCGGAACTGCGCGGGGTTCACGTCCTGCATCTCGTCGATGAACACGTGGCGATACCGCCAGCGGACGGCCTTGGCGAAGGGTTCGTCGCTCTCCAAGACGTCGGCAGCGCGGAGGAGGAGGTCGTCCAGGTCGAGCAGCCCGCGGCGGGCCCTGAGCGCCTCGTAGCGCCCGTAGAGGGACGCCACGGCCGATGCCGACCCCCTCCGCTTCTCTGCCCTGGCCTCCTGCTCGTAGCGCTCCGGGGGAATGAGCCTGGCCTTGGCCCAGCCGATCTCGCCGTCGACGAGCGCGGCTGACAGTTCCCGGCCAGGCCGAGGCTTCTCGTCCTGGTCCTCCTCGTCGAGCACCTCAGCCAGCAGCCGCCGCCGGTCGGCCGCGAGCGCCACCGTGCGCCCGCCCCGGTCGACGTGGTGCTGGTGGAGGAGCGAGAGGGCCAGCCGGTGGAACGTTCCGGAGCGGATCGGGGTGACCTCGAGCGCCCATAGGCGGGACCCGATCTCGTCGGCCGCCTTTCGGCTGAACGTGCAGACGAGCACGCGGTCGGCCAACGCGCTGGCATCGTGAACGCGGCGCGCCACCCGCAGCGTGAGCACGCGCGTCTTGCCGGCCCCGGCCCCGGCCAGCACGCACAGCTGGCGATCGTCCGCTAGCACCGCCTCGCGCTGGGCGTCGCTCAGCCCGGGCGGGAGCGGGGGGAGGGGGTCCGGCTCGGAGGACTCGCTGGGCAGGGCCACGAGGCATACCGTACCGATGGGCTGTGTCGGGTAGTGGGTCAGTCTCGACCCTCTACGGGGACGAGTCCCCGCTGGGCCCTACCGGCCCACAGGATGTTTGAGGCCGCGTTCAGGTCGGCCTGGGCTTGATAGCCACAGGCCAGGCATCTGAACACGGCCTGGGAGCACCGGTTGGCCGCAGCCACGTGCCCGCAGGACGAGCAGCGCTGCGACGTGTAGCGGGGGTCCACCGCAATCAGCTCGCGACCAGTCTCTTCCACTTTGTACGCGAGATACGACAGCAGCTGCCC
>DATNIB010000065.1:0-39170 GCA_035604685.1 Acidimicrobiales bacterium
CCGGCGGAACCCGGCCATGCCCGACCACGAAGAGGCGCTCGCGGCCTCGGGGGCGTCAGTCGGCTCGACGATGTCGGTGGCCGCGGCCGGCGCAGCCTCTGGGGAGTTGGTAGGCGTCATCGCGGCAAACGGACGGCCAACCAGGAGACGAAGCCTAGACATAGAGAGTCCAGACGTTTAGCGCAGTCCGGTGGGCGGGCGCCGTTCAGCGACCGAAGCGGCGGGACCACCAGTGCGGATCGCGGGCGTGGGCATGGAAGTGGTCGGGGATCTGGCGCATCACCCGGTCGTAGGACCAGCCGTCGGGACCGAAGCGGGCGTCGGCCACCTCGCCCAGGCGCGCCAGCATGTGGGCCACCTCGTCCTCGGACGGCTCGGCCCCGTGGGAGCGCCACACGACCATCGGTACGTCACAGACCTCGCAGTCGGCCACCCAGCAGGTCTCGTCCTCGTGGTACCAGGGGGTGATCGGCGCGGCCTCGCAGAGGTCGCACCCCGGACGCGCGGGCTGGCTCAAGCGGTGTAGACGGTGACGGCGGTGCCCTTGGGCTCGGCCGTGCCCGCGGTCGGCACCGAGTCGAACACCAGGCCCTTGGCCGGGCCATAGACGGGACCGAGGGTGAGGCCGGCGTTCTCCAGGGCGGTCGTGGCCTGCGCCACGGTGTCGTGGTTGAGGTTGGGCACCATGACGAGCGGCGGGCCCTGGGAGACGAAGACGGCGACCGACGAGCCCTTGGTCACCGGCGTGCCCGACGGCGGCACCGTTCGGGTGACCTCGCCGGCCGGGACCGAGGTGGAGTTCTCATCGGACTGGGTGACGGTGAAGCCGAGGGCGGCCAGGGCGGACTGCGCCTGGGCGTAGGTGTCCTCGAAGACCGACGGGATCGGGATGGGCGCCGGGCCCTTGGAGACGGCGATGAGGACCACCGAGCCGTACGGGGCGCGGTGGGCGTCCAGCTTGCCGCCGTAGGACCAGTTGATGACCTGGCCGATCGGCACCGTGTCGGAGTAGCCGGCGGTCTCGGGCGGACAGGTCCCCTTGAGATGGGCCTCTTGGAGCAGCCGGATCGCCGCGTTGCAGTTCAGGTTGAGGAGCGACGGCACGGCCTCGGGGGGCGGGCCCTTGGACAGAACGACGCTGACGGCACTCCCCTGCTTGATCACCGACTCCCCGCTCGGCCGCTGACTGATAATGCGCCCGGCGGCGACGTGGGTCGAGTAGGCGAGGTTGGCCGACAGCGTGAAGTGTCCGGCTGCCAGCGCGTGGCGCGCCGCGTTGATGGACAGGCCGGCGAGCGGCGGCACGGTCTTATTCGGGGTGAAGACCTTGTCCTTGATGGCCACCGTGAGGCCGGCGCCGAGCGCGGCCAGCAGCACGACCAGCGCCACGATCCAGCGGGCGGGGTGCGAGGTCTTCTCCTCGACCCCGTTGGCCCGGGCCAACGCCTCGACGTCGAAGACCTCGTCGCGCGGGGCGGCCCGTCCAGGGGCGACCGTGCCGTTGCCGATCGCCCCGCGGGCCGGCGCGGGGGCGGCCACCATCGGCTGGCGGGCCACGAATCCGATGGTCTCGGGCCCGGCGCCCCCGCCGTGGGCGCCGAGGGCCAGGGGCTGGGGGGCGGGCAGCGCCCGGACCGCCGCCTCGAGCCGGGTGGCGAGGTCGGCCGCCTGGGGCCGATCCTGGGGCCGGGGGTTGGCCGCCCAGGCCAGCGTCTCTTGGAGCGGGCCGAGGGCCGGGTGCGCGGGGAGGACACGACCGACGCGGGCCATGAGGGTGCCGACCGTCGTGTCCGACACGAACGGCACCTCGCCCGTCAGGCCCTCGTAGAGGACGAGGGCCAGCGAGTACACGTCGGCCCGACCGTCGAGGGTGCTGCCCTGGGCCTGTTCGGGCGACGCGTAGCGCGCCGTGCCGACGAGCGACCCGGCGGGTTCGGTCCAGGCGGCCTCGGCCAACGCACGGGCCACCCCGAAGTCGGCGACCCGGACCCGCCCCTCCTCGTCGAAGAGCAGGTTGGCCGGCTTGATGTCGCGGTGCACGAGGCCGCGCGAGTGCGCGTAGGCGAGGCCGCGAGCTACGTGGGCGCCGAGCAGGGCGGCCTGGGACGGGCTCAGCCGCACGCCGCGCTCGTAGAGGTCGAGGAGGCTGCCGCCCCCCAGGTACTCCAAGACGAGGTACGGCTCGCCGGACTCCTCTCCCCAGTCGAAGACCCGCAGGAGGTGCGGGTGGTTGAGCGAGGCGACGAGACGGGCCTCGGCCCGGAAGCGCTTGAGGAAGGCCTCGTCGTCGGCCAGGCCGGGCTGGAGGACCTTCACCGCCACGTGCCGGCGCAACGACACGTCCTCGGCCAGGAAGACCTGGGCGGAGGCGCCGGCGCCGACCGCGGAGAGCAGCCGGTACCGCTTGCCCAGCACACGGCCCACGGATTCGGTGATGAGCGGCATCGGGGTGGAAATCAGGCTATCCGGCGCACTCGGGCCCTCCGGCGATCCCCGGCCGGACCTCCGGCGCATTCACGGGCTCGGCAGCGCCCCGCGGTCGAGCAATTCGGCGAATCGGTCACCCGCCACAATCGGTACCCCCAGCTGCTCCGCCTTGCTCAGCTTGGCGTTCCCGGGCGAGTCGCCCACCACCACCGCGAAGGTGGTCTTCGACACCGTCCCGGGCGACTTCCCGCCCCTGGCCACGATCGCGTCCGTGGCCTCCTCCCGGCTGAAGCCGGCCAGCGTCCCGGTCACCACCACCGACTTGCCGGCGAGCGTCTGGGCCGGCCCCGCCGCCGCCTCGCGCCGGCCCGCGGCCACGCCGGGTTCGATCGTCGTCAGGCCGCTCCGCCGCAGGCGGTCGAGCACGTCGGCGTTGCCCGGGTGGGCCAGGAACTCGACCACGCTGTCGGCGATCACCGCGCCGACGCCGTCCGTGGCCGCCAGGACCTCGGGTGCGGCACTCGCCAGCGCATCCAGCGAGCCGAAGGTCCGGGCGAGCGCGCGGGCCACCGTCGGGCCGACGTGGCGGATCCCGAGCGCCACCAGGAGGCGGCTCAGCGGCCGGGCCTTCGACGCCTCGATGGCGGCGAGGAGGTTGGCCGCCGAGACGGCACCCAGGCCCTCCAAGTCGACCAGCGGCTCGGCCACCAGCGAGTAGAGATCGGCCGGGTCGCCCAGCAGGCCGGCCTGGACGAGCTGCACCACCCGTTGGTCGCCCAGTCCCTCGATGTCCATGGCGCCGCGGCTCGCGAAGTGCACGATGCGCTGCACCCGCTGGGCGGGGCAGTCGATGTTGGTGCAGTAGGTGTCGCTCTCGCCGGCCAGCCGGACGAGCGGGCCGCCGCAGGACGGGCAGCGCTCGGGGAAGCGCCAGGGGGGCTTGCGCCGCCGCCGGACCCCCGGCACGGGCGGCAGCGGGCCCACGACCTCGGGGATCACGTCGCCGGCCTTGCGGACGATCACCGTGTCCCCCGGGCGAACGTCCTTCACCTGCACCTGGTCCTCGTTGTGCAGCGTGGCCAGCCCGACCGTCGAGCCCCCGACGAAGACCGGCTGGAGCCGGGCGAAGGGGGTGGCGCGACCGGTGCGCCCGATGGACACCAAGATGTCGAGGAGGGTGGTCGTCACCTCCTCGGGCGGGAACTTGAAGGCGACGGCCCAGCGGGGCGCCCGGGAGGTCGATCCCAGCCGGTCGTGCAGGGCCAGGTCGTCCACCTTCACCACCACGCCGTCGATCTCGTAGTCGAGGTCGTGGCGGGCGGCGGCCAGCGCCCGGCAGCGCTCGAAGGCGGCGGCGAGCCCGCGCACCGGTCCCGCCTCGGGACTCACCCGGAAGCCGGCGGCGGCCAGTTGGGTGAGGACCTCGCTCTGGCGCGTCGGCGGCCAGCGTGCCGACCCCTTCCGTCGCTGGCCCGCCGGCTCGGCCGGGACTCCCTCGATGGCGCCCAGCTGGTACGCCCAGAAGGCGAGGGGGCGGGCCGCCGTCATGGCCGGGTCCTTCTGGCGCAGCGAGCCGGCGGCCGAGTTGCGCGGGTTGACGAACACCTTTTCGCCGGCCGCCCGCTGGCGTTCGTTCAAAAGGGCGAACGCGGGCGTCGGCAGGTAGATCTCGCCGCGCACCTCCACCAGCTCGGGGTAGGGCCCGGCCGACCGGGCCAGCTCCCTCGGCACCGTGCCGACGGTCGCCACGTTGGCCGTGACGTCCTCCCCGGCCACGCCGTTGCCCCGGGTGGCGGCCTGGGTGAAGCGGCCGCCCACATAGGTGAGCGACATGGCCACCCCGTCGACCTTGGGCTCGCAGCACAGCTCGATCGACTCGAGGTCGATGTCCGGCACCTGGCGCACCAGTCGGTCGGCCCAGGCCCGCAGCTCGGACTCGTCGAGCGCGTTGTCTAGGCTCATCATCGGCAGGCGGTGGCGGACCTCGGCGAAGAGCGTGACGGGGGCGGCGCCCACCAGCTGGGTGGGCGAGTCGGGGGTGACCAGCTCGGGGTGCGCGGCCTCGAGCGCCCGCAGCCGGCGCACCAGCGCGTCGTACTCGGCGTCGGGGATCTCGGGGTCGTCGAGCGCGTGGTAGCGCTCGTTGTGGTACTCGATGAGGCGCCGCAGCTCGGCGGCCTCGGCCGCCGGTGCGTCCTTGGCCATCAGGCGGCGATGCCCGAGCCGACCACGGCGGCCGGATCGTCGAGCGCGTAGAGGGCGATCGTCTGGCCGGGCGCCACCGGTCGCTGGGCCGCGCCGAACACGATCGCCGGCTGCGTGCCGTCGCCCTCGAAGATGCAGGCGGCGGGCCGGCCGTGGGCACTCACCTGGGCCACGGCCCGGGCGCCGTGCCCGAGCGGCCCGTCCACCCAGGCCAGCGAGTCGGGCACCAGCGCCACCCGACCGATCGAGGCGGCGGCCGCGCCGGCCACGAGGACGCGCCGGGCCGCCGGGTCCACGGCCACCACATAGCGGCGGGCGCCGGCCGGATCGTGGCCCATGCCGCGGCGCTGCCCCACCGTCACCAGCTCGACCGCGTCGACCGCGCCCACCTCCGCCCCGCTCAGGGCGTCGACCACGCGCCCGGGACGCAGCGAGAGGCGCCGCCCGAGAAAGCCCCGCCGACCGTCGGTCGAGGCGATGAAGCAGACGTCCTGGCTGTCGGGCTTCCCGGCCGTCCGCAGCCCGAGCCCGGCCGCGTGGGCCCGCACCTCGTCCTTGGTCAGCGCCCCGACCGGCAGGACGACCGAGGACAGCTGGTCCTGGCCCAGCATGGACAGCACGTAGGACTGGTCCTTCGCCGCGTCGACGCCCCGCAGCAGCCGGAAGCGGCCGGCGTGGCGCTCGACGCGGGCGTGGTGGCCGGTCGCCAGCGCGTCGAACCCCATCCGGCGGGCCCGGGCCAAGAGCCGGTCGAACTTGATGTGGCGGTTGCACTCGATGCAGGGGTTGGGCGTGCGGGCCGCGGCGTGGGCCGCCACGTAGGGGGTGACGACGGCGGCCTCGAACTCCTCGCTCAGATCGAACACGTGGTGCGCGATGCCGAGCTGCTGGGCCACCCGCCGTGCGTCGTCGACGTCGGCGACCGAGCAGCAGCCCGAGTCCGACGGACCGCCCCACAGCTTGAGCGTGGCCCCGATCACATCGTGGCCCGCCTCGACCAGGAGGGCCGCGGCGACCGACGAGTCGACGCCTCCCGACATGGCCACGAGCACCCGCACCCCGGCAGTTTGCCACCGGGTGGCGACGACCCAGGTTGGTCCGGGCGCGGGCGGCGGTCAGTGGCGGAGGCGCTCGACGGCCGCGCGGGTGGCCGTCAGGGCCAGCTGCACATCGAGCTCGCTCGACGTCGCGCCCAGCGTGAAGCGGACCGCGCTCCGGGCGTCGCGCCCGCCCACCCCCATGGCGAGGAGGACGTGGCTCGGCTCGATCGCGCCGCTGGCGCAGGCCGAGCCGGCCGACGCGCACACGCCGGCCTCGTCGAGAAGCACGAGCAGCTCCTCTTGCTCGACCCCGGCGAACCGCAGGTGCGCGTGTCCGGGGAGGACGAGCTCGCGCGGGGCGCTCTCGACGGTGCCCGGGATCGACGAGAGCAGGCCGTCGGCCAACCGGTCGCGCAGCGCGGCCACCCGCGCCCCCTCCTCTTGGCGGTGGGCCACCGACTCGCGCAGCGCCGCCGCCATCCCCACCGCGCCCGCCACGTCGTGGGTGCCGCTCCGTCGCTCGCGCTCCTGGCCGCCGCCGAACACCAGGGGGCGCAGCGGGGTCCCCTCGCGCACGACGAGCACGCCTGTGCCCTTCGGGCCGCCGAGCTTGTGCGCGCTGAGGGTCACGAGGTCGGCCGCCGCCGCCGCCCTGGCCACGTCGAGGAACGGGGCCGCCTGCACGGCGTCGGTGTGCAGCGCCGCGCCCGGGGCGCGGCGCCGGACGACGGCTGCCGCCTCGGCCAGGGGCTGGACGGTCCCCACCTCGTTGTTGGCCAGCATCACCGACACCAGCGCCACGTCGTCACCCAGGCACTCCTCCAGCGCCCCGAGGTCGATGACGCCCGTCCGGTCCACCGCGGCGACACGCAGCTCGGCCCGGTCGAGTCCCCTGACCCGGCCCGCACCGCCGGCCGCCGCGCGCGCCGGGGCCAGCACGGCGGCATGCTCGATGGCCGAGCACACGATGGCGGGCCGCTGGCGCTCGCAGGCGGCCAGCACCCCGAAGACCGCCAGGTTGTCGGACTCGGTGCCCCCGCCCGTGAACACCACCTCGGCGGGTCGCGCGCCGAGGAGGGACGCGATCTCTTCGCGCGCGTCCTCGAGCGCCGCCCGTGCGTCGCGGGCCAGGCGGTGCGAGCCCGACGCGTTGCCGAAGCGATCGGCGGCGAAGGGCGCCATGGCCAGGGCCACCTCGGGCCGGAGCGGCACGGTCGCCGCGTGGTCGAAGTAGGCGAGGGGCCCCGCGGGCGCCGCGGTGGGGCTCATGGTCGCCTCGGCCGCGGGGTCCTCAGGACACCCAGACGGTCTTGGCGTTGCAGAACTCGCGGATGCCGAGGTGGGCAAGCTCCCGGCCGTACCCGGAGCGCTTGATGCCGCCAAAGGGCAGCTCGGGCTGAGAGGCGACCATGGCGTTCACGAACACCAGGCCCGCCTCGATGCGCTCGACGCAGGCGCGTACCTCGGCGGGGTCGCTCGTCCACACGCTCGATCCGAGCCCGAAGCTGGTGCGGTTGGCCAGCGCGATCGCCTCGTCCAGATCGCCCGCCACCTCGACGACGGCCACCGGGCCGAAGAGCTCCTCGTCGTACGCGCGCATCTCGTCGGTGACACCGGTCAGCACGGTCGGTGGGTAGAACCAGCCGGGGCCGTCGGGGACGGTTCCGCCGCAAGCGACCTGCGCCCCCTTTTGGCGGGCGTCGTCGACCTGCCCTTCCACCTCGGCGCGCTGGGACGCCGACACGAGGGGCCCGACGTCGGTCGCCGGATCCATCGGGTCACCCACCACGAGGCCCGCCATCTCGGCCGAGAACCGTTCGGTGAACTCGTCGGCGACCGCCTCGACCACGATGAAGCGCTTGGCCGCGATGCAGGACTGCCCGTTGTTCTGCACCCGGGCCTGGGCGGCGACGGGCACGGCCCGGTCGAGGTCGGCGGAGGCGAGCACGAGGAAGGGATCAGAGCCTCCCAGCTCGAGCACGCACTTCTTCAGGTGCGCGCCGGCGGCGGCCGCCACCGACCGCCCGGCCGCCTCGCTGCCGGTCAGCGTCACGGCGGCCACCCGGTCGTCCGCGATGATCCCGGCCACCCCGTCCGCACCCACCAGCAGGGTCGTAAAGACGCCGTCGGCGAAGCCCGCCCGCCGGAACACGTCCTCCAACAAGAGGGCCGTGCGCGGCACGTTCGAGGCGTGCTTCAACAGTCCGACGTTCCCCGCCATGAGGGTCGGCGCGGCGAAGCGAACGACCTGCCACAGCGGGAAGTTCCAGGGCATGACGGCGAGGACCGGGCCGAGCGGCTGGTAGCGCACGTAGCTCTGGCTGGCGTCGGTCTCGACGGGCTCGTCGGCCAAGAGGCGCGCCGCGTGCTCCGCGTACCAGCGCATGGTGCGTGCGCACTTGGCCACCTCGCCCTTGGCCGCGGCGAACGTCTTGCCCATCTCGGTCGTGAGCACCCGGGCGATGTCGGGCTGCTCTGCCTCCAAGAGCTCGGCCGCCGCGGCCATGGAGCGACCGCGCTCGACGAAGCTCGTCCAGCGATAGGCCGCGAAGGATTCGGCGGCTCGGTGCAGCCGCTCCTCGACCTCCTTGCCGGTGTGCGCCTCGAAGGTCTCGACGACCTCCCCGGTCGCCGGATTCACGCTGGCGAACGCCACGGGACGCTCCGTTTCACTGAGGGGGCCGATGGCCCCCCGGCCTCAGCCCTTGGACTGACGGCGCGGCTTGAGGGCGAACCACCAGATGCTCGCCATCGTGCCGAGCACCCCGACCACCGCGGCGACCGGCTTGATGACCTTGCGCGCTCGTCCGGTCGCCATGCGGAGAAACCTTAGTGTGTGCGTTCCCGGACCCTTCCGGGTCGGGACGGTCGGCCCGCCTCAGGCCTTTTCGATCCAGGCCCGGGCCTGGTCGTCGGGGCCGGCCAGGTCCAGGGGGAACCCGGTGCCCTTCCCGGCGCCCTCGGACACGTCGACGGCCAGGACCTCGCGCCCGATGGTGTCCCAGTGGGCCCGGAGCGCCTCGGCGCCCTCGAGGTGCAGTCGGATCCGATCGGTGACCTCGAGGCCGATCTCCTTGCGCAGGTCTTGGAGCTGGCGGACGACGTCGCGCACGAGGCCCCGCTGGCGGAGCCCGTCGTCGATCGCCAGGTCGAGGGCGACCACCTCGCCGCCGCCGCGCGAGACGGCGAAGCCCGGCTGGCCGTGGACGCGCAGCTCCACCTCGTCGGCGTCGAGGGTGACGGCCTCGTCGGCCAGTCGGACCGCGATCGCGCGCCCGGCCTCGAGCGCGGCCGAAGCCTCGGTGGCGTCCAACGCGGCCAGGGCCGCCTTCACGTCGCCCACCCGCGACCCGAAGCGCGGACCGAGCAACCGGAAGTTGGGCAGCAGCTCGAAGCGCAGCACCGTGCCCACCTCGCTCGTGACGACGACCTCGTCCACGTTGAGCTCGTCGGCCACGATCGCGTCCAGGAGCGCAGGGGCACCGGGGGGCAGGTAGACGAGCGCGCGGGCGAGGGGCTGGCGGACCTTCACGCCGGCCTCGCTGCGGGCGGCGCGCCCGAGCGACGACAGCTGGCGCGCCTGGGCCATCTGCGCCTCGAGCGCCGCGTCGACGGCGGGCGCCCAGGGCTCCGTCGCCGGCCAGTCGGCCAGGTGCACCGAGTCGTCCTCGGCGGCGCCGGTGAGCTCGCGCCAGAGGCGGTCGGCGAGGAACGGGCAGAACGGCGCCAGCAGCACCGACACGGTGACGAGCGTCTCATGCAGCGTGGCCTCGGCCGCCAGGGTGTCCGTCGCCGGCGCGTCGGGGTCGGTGCGCCAGAAGCGCCGCCGGCTGCGCCGCACGTACCAGTTGGAAAGGTCGTCCACCAGGCCGGCCAGCGCGCTGGCCGCCGGGTAGGGGTCGTAGTCCTCCAGGCGTTCGGTCACCTCGAGGACGGTCGCGGCGAGGCGGGAACGGAGCCACCGGTCGAGCGGCGGCCGGTCGGCCGCGGCCGGGATGGCGGGGTCGTCGGGCTCGAAGCCGTTGGGCGCGGCGTAGGTGGTGAAGAAGCTGAAGGTGTTCCAGAGCGTGAGCAGCGTCTCGCGCAGCGCGGCGTCGATCGCCTCGACCGCGGTGTAGGTCGGCGACCACGGGGAGCCCTGGCTGAACATCCACCACCGCAGCGGGTCGGCCCCGCGGGTGTCGATGATCTCCCAGGGGTCGACGATGTTGCCGGCGGACTTCGACATCTTGCGGCCCCGGGCGTCGACCAGGTGGCCCAGGCAGACGACGTGGGCGTAGGGGGAACGCCCGAAGACCAGCTGATTGACGGCCAGCAGCGAGTAGAACCAGCCGCGCGTCTGGTCGATCGCCTCGGAGATGAAGTCGGCCGGGAAGGTGAACGCCTCCGCCGAGCCGGCCGCGTGGGGATAGCCCACCTGGGCGGCCGGCATGGCACCGGAGTCGAACCACGCGTCGATGACCGGTTCGACGCGCCGGGCGGTCAGCGTCGCCGCCCCCGCGGCCTCGGCGCAGTGCGGGCAGGGCAGCACGACCTCGTCGATGCCGGGCCGGTGCGGGTCGAGGCCCTCCAGGTCGCGGCCCGAGAGGGCCGAGAGCTCGGCCAGCGAGCCGACGCACTGGAGGTGGCCCTCGGGGCAGCGCCAGATGGGCAGGGGTGTCCCCCAGTACCGGTCGCGCGACAGCGCCCAGTCGACGTTGTTCTCCAGCCACTCGCCGAATCGCCCGTCCCGGATGTGCGCGGGATGCCAGTCGATCCCCCGGTTGGCGTCCACCAGCTCGTCCTTGCGGCTGGAGGTCGCCACGTACCAACTGGGCTTGCCCCAGTAGATGAGGGGGGTCTTGCAGCGCCAGCAGTGCGGGTAGGAGTGGATGAAGGCCTGCCGTCGCACCAGGACGCCGGCCGCCTCGAGGGCATCGTTGATGTCGTGGTTGGCCTCGCGCACCGCCCGGCCGGCCAGCCAGCCGGCCGCCTCCGTGAAGCGGCCGTCGGGCCCGACCGGGTTGAGCGCGGGCAGTCCGGTCTCCCTCGCCACCCGGCGGTCGACCTCGCCGAAGGCGGGCGCCAGGTGGACGAGGCCGGTGCCCTCGTCGGTCGTCACGAAGTCGGCCGAGACCACCCGCCAGCCATCGGCCCCCTCGGGCACCGCCACGGCGTCGAGCGGCCGCCGGTAGCGGAGCCCTACCAGGTCGGCGCCGCGGACCGTGGCGCTCACCACCGCGTCCTCACCGAACACGGCCTCGACCAGCGCCTCGGCGACCACCCGGCCGTCGACCACCGCGTAGGTGAGGTCGGGGTGCACCGCCACCCCGGTGTTCGACGGCAGCGTCCACGGCGTGGTCGTCCACACGACCAGCGCCTCGGCCCCCCCCACCAGCGCGGAGTCGGCCCCCTCGAGCGGCAGGGAGACGTAGGCCGACTCGTCCTCCTCGTCCTCGTAGACGCCGGGCTGGCCGAGCTCGTGGCTGGACAGCGCGGTGCCACAGCGCGGGCAGTAGGGCACCACCTTCAGGTCCTCGTAGAGGAGGCCCTCTTCGAAGAGCTGCTGGAGGTGCCACCAGACCGACTGCACGTACTCGGAGCTGAGCGTCCAGTAGGCGGCGTCGAGGTCGACCCAGTAGCCGATGCGCGTGGTCAGCTCGGCGAACTCGGCCACGTAGGTGTTGACCGACTCGCGGCAGAGACGGACGAACTCGGCGATCCCGACCTCGTCTTCGATCTGCCGTTTGCCGGTGATGCCCAGCTGCTTCTCCACCTCGACCTCGACCGGCAGTCCGTGGGTGTCCCACCCGGCCCGGCGCGCCACGTAGAAGCCGCGCATGGCGCGGAAGCGACAGAAGAGGTCCTTGTAGACCCGCGCCCAGACGGTGTGCACCCCGGGGCGTCCGTTAGCGGTCGGCGGGCCCTCGTAGAAGACCCAGGGCGGGGCCGCCGAGCGCTGGTCCACCGAACGCTTGAACACCCGCTGCGCCGCCCAGCGCTCAAGCTCGGTCTTCTCGAGCAGCGCGAAGTCAACTTCGGGTGGAACGGGGCGGAACACTCTTGCTCCCGGGGCGGTGGGTGACGGTCGGACCAGCCTAGAGAATGGACGAGGAGGGGCCGACCGACCGCCGGTGATCGATCAGGCAGGGAAATAGGGTTTGGATCTGATCGTGCTTCTTGGCGGCGAGGTGGTGAGGGAAGCGATGACTAGGGCCGGCGCCGTGGAGGCCGGCGGGGCGCTCGAGTCAGACGGAGACGACGCGTGAGCAAGTCCGCCGCCGGGCGGCGCAGGCCGCGCTTCGCAGAGCCCCTGCTCCGGCGGATCTGGCTGTCCGGTCAGGTACTGGGGCGAATTGGCGGTGTCTACCGCCGCGCCTGTCCCATCTGCGAATTTGAGGGCCGGTTTCTCGCCTTCGGCAACCCTCCGCGCTACGACGCCTGGTGCCGGCGCTGCGGATCGCTCGAACGCCATCGTCTGCTCAAGCTCTGGCTGGAGCGGGAGTGGGCGCCCCCGCAGCTCGGCCGTCTCCTGCACGTCGCGCCGGAACCGGCTCTCGAGCAGGTCTTGCGCGACCGTTCCCGCCACTACCTGCGCGCTGACCTCCGGGTCGGCCGGGGGGACCTGGTGACCGACCTCGAGCGACTCGCCCTCAGGGACCGCTCGGTGGACACGGTCGTCTGCT
This sequence comes from Acidimicrobiales bacterium, assembly GCA_035604685.1. Lineage (GTDB taxonomy): Bacteria > Actinomycetota > Acidimicrobiia > Acidimicrobiales > RAAP-2 > DATNIB01. The sequence continues at coordinate 12,338 of DATNIB010000065.1, forward strand.
CGCACGTCCTCGAGCACCTGAACGACGAGGCGGCCCTGGGCGAGATCTTCCGGGTCCTGACCGACGGCGGTCTCTGCCTCTTGATGGTCCCGATCGTCGAGGGCTGGAGTGCCACCTACGAGCCCGCCGGCGTGGTCGGCCATGAGCGAACGCTCCATTTCGGCCAGGCGGACCACGTGCGGTACTACGGCGCCGACTTTCGGGAGCGGGTCCGCCGGGCGGGCTTCGAACTCACCGAGTTCACGGCCGAGGAGCCCGAGGTGGTCCGCTTTGGGCTTTGGCGCGGCGAGAAGGTCTTCGTCGCTCGGAAGCCGTCTCCTTAGTCGGACCCTTGGTGTCCACCCACCCCGGGCTCCGCGCGCGTCGCCACCAACCGGTCCCACAGCGCCTCATCGACCGACTCGAGCGAGTCCAAGACGGCGTCGGCGATGGCGAACGCGCGGTGGTGGCGTTCCGCCGGTTCGGGCACGGCCACGCAGGCCATGCGGGCCGCCTTGGCGGCCAGCACGCCGGCCGGCGCGTCCTCCCACGCCAGGCACTGCTGCGGGTTGATCCCGAGCTTGGCCGCAGCGCCGAGGTAGACCGCCGGGTGGGGCTTCCCGTACTGCTCGTCCTCCGCCGAGTGGACCACCGGGAACGACGACGCCAGAGAGAAGTGGTCCAGCACGAGGTGGATCATCTTGTACTGCGACGACGAGGCCAACCCGAGTGCAAGGTCGTGGGCGCGGCACAGGTCGATGGCGCGTTGGACGCCCGGGAGCAGGGTGCCCCGGGCCTGCACCACCTCACAGACCCGGTCGACCACCGATTCGGCGACCGCCTCGGGGCTGGGTCCGCGCCAGGGGTAGCGCTCGTACCAGAAGTCGATGACCTCGTTCACGAACATGCCCTTGGTCTGACGGCTCGAGGCGGCCTCGAGCGGGACGCCCAGCGCCCCCAGGATCTCGACCTCGACCTCCAACCAGAGGTACTCCGAGTCGATGAGGAGGCCGTCCATGTCGAAGATGGCGGCGCGGAACGCGCGCGGCGCGGCCACGTTCAACCGGCCGGGGGCGGATCGGGGGCGCTCAGGCGGGCAGGTGGGCGGTGATCGCCTCGATGACCGCGGGGTCCTCGGGCTCGGTCCGCGGGCGGAAGCGGCCGACGACCTCGCCCGAGGGGGCGATCACGAACTTCTCGAAGTTCCACAGGATGTCGCCGGCCTTGCCCTCGGTGTCTTCGACCGCGGTCAGCTCGGCGTAGATCGGGTGCCGGGCGTCGCCGTTCACCTCGATCTTCTCGAAGAGGGGGAACGTCACCCCGTAGGTGGTCGAGCAGAACTCCTGGATCTCCTCGGCCGAGCCCGGCTCCTGGCCCAAGAACTGGTTGCAGGGGAATCCGAGCACGCTGAACCCGCGGTCGCCGTAGGTCTGCTGGAGCCGCTCCAGCCCCTCGTACTGGGGCGTGAGACCGCACTTGGAGGCGACGTTCACGAGCAGCAGCGCCTTGCCCTTGTAGGGGGCGAGGGAGGAGTGCTCACCGGAGAGCGTGTCGATGGGGGAGTCAAAGAGGGCCATGGGGGCAGGTTACCCGCCTCGCCGTGGCGGGTGAATAGCGGCCCGCCGCCTACGCTGCCCTGGTCGAACGACCGCTCCGGAAGGTGGGTGGGCATGCACGCGGTGGTGATCGAGGCCGGGGAGCTGCGCTGGATCGAGCGGCCCGACCCGATGCCGGGCGACACCGAGCTCCTGGTCGAGGTGCGGGCCGCCGGCATCAACGCAGCCGACCTCGTCCAGCGGCAGGGCTTCTACCCCGCACCGCCCGGTGCGCCGGCCGACATCCCGGGGCTGGAGCTGGCGGGCGACGTGGTGGCGGTCGGCACCAAGGTCTCCCGCTTCACGCCGGGCGACCGGGTGATGGCGCTCGTCGGCGGCGGCGGGCAGGCCACCAGGGCGACGGTCGACGAGGCCCACGCCCTGGCCGTCCCCGACCACGTGGACTGGCCAGCGGCCGGCGGGTTCCCCGAGGCCTACTCGACGGCCTTCGACGCCCTCTGGTCCCAGTGCCAGCTGCAGATGGGCGAGCGCGTGCTCGTGACCGGGGCGGCGGGTGGCGTCGGCACGGCGGCCGTCCAGCTGGCCGCTGCGGCCGGCGCCCGCGTGGTGGCCTCGGTCCGGGATCCGGCCCGCCGGCCGGCCATCGAGGAACTGGGGGCCGCCGTCGCCATCGAACCCGACGACGTCGCCCTCCACGGCCCCTACGACGTCGTCTTGGAGTTGGTGGGGGCGCCGAGCCTGGCCGGCGCCCTCGGGTCGCTCGCCACCGGCGCCAGGGTGGTCGTGATCGGCATCGGCGGCGGCGCCAGCTTCGAGCTCGACCTGCGACGCCTCATGCTGGCGCGGGCCCGCATCAGCGCCTCCACCCTGCGGGCCCGCGACCGGACGGCCAAGGCGGCGGTGGCCGACGGGGTGGCCCGCCACGTGCTGCCGCTCCTCGCCACGGGGCGCATCGGCGTGCCGATCTCGGCCACGATCGAGATGGCCGATGCCGCGGCCGCCTACGAGCGGTTCGCCGCCGGCGGGAAGTTGGGAAAGATCGTGCTGGTCACGTGAGCGGGTCCGGCGCGCCGGCGCCGATCGACCTCGACCTCGGCGACCTCGAGGAAGCGGCCCGCCAGAAGATCGGCGAGATGGCCTACGCCTACTTCGCCGGCGGCGCGGAGGACGAGCACCAGCTGGCCGAGAACCTGGCGGGCTGGCGTCGCTGGCGCCTGCGCCCGCGCGTGCTGGTCGACGTCTCCGCGATCTCGACGACCACCACGGTGCTCGGCTCCCCCGTCGCGCTCCCGGTCATGGTCGCCCCGACTGCGCTGCACGGCTTCGCCGATCCGCTCGGCGAGGTCGCGACGGCGCGCGCCGCCGCCCGGGCGGACGTGTGCTTCGTCCTCTCGTGTCTGGCCAACCGAGACCTGCGCGAGGTGGCGGAGGAACCGGGGCTCCGGTGGATGCAGGTCTACGTGCTGAAGGACCGGGGTCGGACGGCCGAGATGGTCGGGCGCGCGGCGGCCGCCGGCTACCGAGCGCTGGTGCTCACGGTCGACGCACCGGTGTCGGGCCTGCGGCGGCGCGAGCTGCGGGCCAACATGGCGCTGCCCCCCGAGTTCACGCTCCCCAACCTGGCCGACCCCGAGGATGCCCGCCGGTTGGGGCGGGGCTTCATGGCCGCGGTGCTCGGGGCGTTCGACCCCACGATCGGCTTCGACGACATCGGATGGCTGGCGGAGGTGGCCGGCCTGCCGGTCGTCGTGAAGGGCGTCGCGCGCGGGGACGACGCGCGGCGCTGCATCGAGGCCGGGGCCAGCGCGGTCAGCGTGTCCAACCACGGCGGGCGCCAGCTCAACGACGGGGTGCCGACCGCCGACGCGCTGGCCGAGGTGGTCGACGCGCTGGCCGGAGCCGGCGAGGTCTACGTGGACGGCGGCATCCGGCGGGGGCCAGACGTGGTGAAGGCGCTCTCGATCGGCGCGACCGCGGTCATGGTGGGCCGGCCCGTCCTGTGGGCGCTGGCCAACGGCGGCTCCGACGGCGTCCTCGAGCTGTTCGAGTGGCTGGGCGCCGAGGTGGGCCGGACGATGGCGCTGTGCGGTGCGACGACGATCGCCGCCTTGGACCGTTCCCTCACCGTCCGCGCGACCTGAGGCGAACCACGCGCGCAGCGCGCGAACCCGGAGCCGCCAGTGCGGTGCGCGCGACACGAGCCGGTGCCAAGGATGGCGAGCGCTGGGACGACGGCTGCCTCGGGGAACGGCTCCGAGCCGCCTCCCCGAGGCGCCGCCGTAGGAGCCCCCCCGATCCCGCGCAGCACGCCCTGGGCCGGCCTCGGCCGACCCGGCGATCCGCGACCGTAGCCGGTCACCCCGGCACCGACAATCGATTTTGGGGGCCCCCGGTCGCCCCCTACCAGGTGTCGATCGCCGGCCGCTTCTTGCCCGTCCGGGGCGGGGGCGGGGGGGCCGACTCGAGCATCCTGAGCAGGAGCGATCGGGTGTCGGCGGGGTCGATCACGTCGTCGAGCTCGAAGGTCCGGGCCACGTTCAGGGCCTTGCCGTGGCGGTAGGCGCGGGCCACCATCTCCTCGAAGAGGGCCTGGCGGGCGGCGGGATCCTCCACCGCTTCGAGCTCCCGGCGGTAGCCGAGGCGGACGGCTCCCTCGAGGCCCATCCCCCCGAGCTCGCCCGTCGGCCAGGCCACCGTGAGGAGCGGGGCCCGGAAGCTGCCCCCGGCCATGGCCTGGGCGCCCAGGCCGTAGCCCTTGCGCAGGACCACCACGCAGTGCGGCACCGAGAGGCTGGCGCCGATCACGAACATCCGGCTCACGTGGCGGACGAGCGCCCGCCGCTCCGCCTCCGGGCCGACCATGAAGCCCGGGGTGTCGCAGAGCGAGATCAGCGGGAGGTCGTGCGCGTCGCAGAGCTGCATGAAGCGTGCCGCCTTGTCCGCGCAGTCGGCGTCGATCGCGCCCGCCAGATGGGGCGGGTTGTTGGCCAGCAGCCCGACCGGTCGGCCCGCCAGGCGCGCCAGCGCCGTGACCATCCCCGGCGCGAAGTGCGGCCGCAGCTCCAGCACCGAGCCGGGGTCGGCCAGGAGCTCGACCACGGAGTGGACGTCGTAGACCCGGCGGCGGTCCTCGGGCACGCAGGTCCGCAGGCGGGTCTGGTCCGCGCACCGGCCGGCCGGCAGGGCGCCCTGGAAGTACGACAGGTACTGCTTGGCTGCGGCGACCGCCTCGGCCTCGTCGGCCACGGCCACGTCGACCACGCCGTTGTGCACCTGGTCGGCCAGCGGCCCGATGTCCTCGGGCGCGAACACGCCGAGGCCGCCGCCCTCGATCATGGCGGGGCCGCCCATGCCGATGTTGGTGCCCTCGGTGGCGATGATCACGTCGCAGCAGCCGAGCAGCGCGGCGTTGCCGGCGAAGCAGCGGCCCGAGACGATCCCGACCGTCGGCACCAGGCCGCTCAGGCGGCCGAAGAGCTCGAAGGCGCGGGTCTCGAGGCCCGTCACCGTGGCGCCGTCGGTGTCACCGGGCCGGCCGCCGCCCCCCTCGCAGAACAGGACGACGGGGAGCCGCAGCCGTTCGACCAGCTCGAAGAGCCGATCCTTCTTGCGGTGGTTCATGTGGCCCTGGGTCCCGGCCAGGACCATGTAGTCGTAGGCCATCGCCGCACAGCGGCCGTCGTCGCCGAAGGCCTCGCCGTTCACCCGCCCGATCCCGCCCACCAGCCCGTCGCCAGGCGTGCGCTCGATGAGATCGCGCAGCTCCCGACGCGCCCGCTGCGCGGCGATGACCAGCCCCCCGTACTCGACGAAGGTGTCGTCGTCGAAGAGGTCGGCGACGTTCTCCCGGGCCGTCCGGTGGCCGGTGCCGTGCCGGCGGGCGACGGCCTCCGTGCGGTTGGCGTCGGCCAGGAAGGCCTTGGCGGCGGCCAGCTCGATCAGCTCGGGGCGCGCCGCCCCGTCGACCTCGGGGACGACGGCCGGCCCCGCCGCGCCGGCCACCGCACCCTCGACGATCGTGAGCAGCCCGGCGCTCTCCTCGACGGTGTCGCCGGCGGCCACCAGCAGGCGCTCGACGGTCCCGGCCGACGGGGCCAGCACGGGGTGCTCCATCTTCATCGACTCGAGGAGCGCCACGGTCGCCCCGGCGACCACCTGGTCGCCCTCGGCCACCAGCAGCTTGGTCACGGTGGCCTGCATCGGGGCCAAAGCGCGCACGACGTCGCCTGAGGCCATGGGCGAAAGATATCGGGGGAGCCACCCGGCGGCCCGAACGGGCGCCGAGCGGGCCCGGCCGGGGGGCCGGCCAAAAGAAAGGGTCGACACCTGGCCACGGTCGTGCGGGGGGTTGCAACGGCCGCAGCCAGGTGTCGACCGCCAAATCCTACCGGCCGGTAAGCAGAATCGGCGCGCCACTTTGTGACATTCCTGTTTCGAACCCGGACCCGTTTCGAGCCTGGGAGGGTGTCCCCGACGGTCAGACCACGGGCGCGAGACCCCCGTCGAAGTTCACGGCGATCCCGGTCAGGTACGAGGCGCGGGCCGACAGGAGAAAGCTCACGAGGTCCGCGAACTCCTCACCCCGGCCGACCCGGCCGAGCGGGATGCCGGCGTCGCGGGCCATCCTCAGGTAGAGGTCGGCCACGTCCATGTCCGAGGCGGCCGCCAGGCGGTCCCACTGGCCGCTCTCGGCCAGCCCGATCAGCACAGCATTGACCCGGATGCCGTCGGGGCCGAGCTCCTTCGAGAGGGCCTTGGTCAGCGCCATGCCGGCCGCGCGCGACACCGAACTCGGCGCGGACCCCGCGCCGGGGGCCTTCGCCGCCAGCGCCAGCACGTTGACGATGGCGCCGCGCGTCTGGCGCAGGTGCGGGATGGTGAGGCGCGCGAGGCGCGCCGCCGCGAACAGCTTCAACGCGAGGTCGGCCTCCCAGGCGGCGTCGTCGAGGTCCTCCACCCGCTGCGCGGCGCTGCGGCCCGCGTTGTTGACGAGGCCGTCGATGCGGCCCCACCGCTCGAGCGCGGTGGAGACGAATCGCTCGAGATCGGCGGGCTCGCTCACGTCGGCGCCCACGGCCAGCACTTGCTCGGACGGGCCGAGCGCCGCCGCGGCCGCCGCCAATCGGTCGGCGTCGCGCCCGCAGAGCGCGACGTTGGCCCCCTCGGCCACCAGCCCGCGACACAGCGCGTGGCCGAGACCGCTCGAACCGCCGGTGACGAGCACGACGCGCCCGGTGAGGTCGAGGTTCATCAGCGCTCCTGCTCGGTCGGGCGGATGAGGACCTCGTTCACCGCGGCGTGGCGCGGCTGGGTGACTGCGAAGAGCACCGCCGCCGCGATGTCCCCGGCCTCCAACCGGGTCACACCGGCGAAGTTGCCGGCGATCATGTCGCGGACCTCGGGCCGGTTGTGCGAGGACAGCTCGGTCGCCACGGCACCCGGCTCGACCAGCGTGACCCGCACGTGGCGCGTCGTCACCTCCTGGCGGAGTGACTCACTGAAGGCGCCGACCCCCCACTTGGTGGCGCTGTAGACGCCGTTGTTGAGACGGGCCACCCGGCCGGCCACCGAGCTCACGTTCACGACGTCGGCCACGCCCCGCGGCCCCTCGGCCGCGGCCAACAGGTGGGGCAGCGCGGCGTGCGTGCAGTAGAGGAGGCCGAGGAGGTTGAGCTCGACCATCCGCCGCCACTCCTCGGTCGGCGCGCCCTCGATCGGACCGAGCAGCATCACGCCGGCGTTGTTGATCAGCACGTCGAGGCCGCCCAGCTCGGCCACCGTTCGGCCGACCATGTCGACGACCTGCGCCTCGTCGGTCACGTCCGTCTCGAGGACGAGTGCCCGGCCGTCGATCCGCGCGGCCAGGGCCGCCAGGCGGTCCCGGCGGCGGGCGGCGACCGCCACCGACGCGCCCTCGGCCGCCAGCGCCAGCGCGGTCGCCTCCCCGATCCCGCTCGAGGCTCCCGTCACCAGTGCCACCGATCCCTCAAGTCTCCCTGTCACGCCGACCTCCTCTCTCCGATGTGCGATCGCCCTAGGGAAGCACGAGGGTGGTCAGCCGGCGAGACGTCACGATCAGCCCGACGAACCCCATCGCCCCCAGGTACAGCGCGTGCCCGAGCAGCGGCCACCCGAACAGGCCCAGATCGAGCCCTCGCAGGAGCGCCACCCCCTGGTAGAGCGGGGTGCCGCGGACGACCAGCTGCAGCCAGCCGGGGTAGACGGCGAGCGGGTAGAAGATGCCCGAGAACAAGAACATGGGCAAGATCGCCAGCGAGACCATGTCGAAGTCCTGCCACGAGCGCATGTAGGTGGTCCCCGCCATCCCGGCGCCGGCGAAGGCGAAGGCGATGAGCACGGCCGCCGGATAGCAGAGCACCACCCAGTTCGAAAAGACGTCGCCCAGGCCGGCCATGACGCAGAGGAAGGCGCCGGAGTACAGGGCCCCGCGCGAGACGGCCCAGCCCATCTGTCCGAGGGCCAGGTCGGCCGGGCTGAGCGGCGTCGCCAGCACGGCCTCGTAGGTCTTGGCGATCTTCAGCTGGAAGTACATCTGGAACGTGGAGTCGAAGATGGCGCCGTTCATGGCCGAGGCGGCCAGCAACCCGGGTGCGGCGAACATCGGGTAGGAGATCGGGTGGCCGGCCACGTGCAGGAGGCCGACGAGCTTGCTCAGGCCGACGCCGATCGAGAGCAGGTAGAAGAACGGCTCGAAGAAGCCCGAGACGATGAAGGCCCAGCCGCGCCGGTAGACGACGACGTTGCGCTCGAGCACCCGCAGGGCGCGGCGGCCGCCGATGAGTGCCGTCGGGCCGAGGCGCAGGGAGAAGCCCGCCAACCGCGGCGGCCGGGAAACCGAGGTCCCGACGGTGCCGCTCATACGACCAGCCGCCGACGGTAGGTGACCCGGGCGACCAGCGTGCCGACCACCGCCAGCACGGTCAGGTAGGCGACATCGCCCAGCAGCGGCCAGAGCTGGGCCTGGCCGAGGACGAGGGCCCGCCCCAGATGAACGCCGTGATAGAGCGGGGTGCAGTAGGCGACCACCTGCAGCCAGCCCGGCAGTTGGCCGACCGGGAAGAACGTGCCCGAGAACAAGAACAACGGGATCAGGCCGAGTCGGTAGGTCAAGATGAAGGAGCGCTCGTTCTCCTGGGTGGCCGAAAAGGCCGAGGTGGGGGCGGCGAAGGCGAGCCCGATCAGCACGGTGACCGGCAGCGCGACGATGGCCAGCAACGAGTGCACGACCCCGAAGGCCGCCATGACGCCGAGATAGATCGTCGCCATCATCGTCAGGCGGACGGCGATCCAGGCCAGGTGGCCGATCAGGACGTCGTCGACCGTGAGCGGCGTGGCCAGCATCGCGAAGTACGTTCGGATCCACTTGATCGCCGCCATGACCGGAAACATCGAGTCGTTGGTGGCGATCTGCATGGCGGTGGCGGCCAAGAGGCCCGGAGCGATGAAGTCCAGGTACTTCACATGATCGACCAGATGGACGTGGTGGTTGATGAGCGTCCCGAGGCCGAGGCCCATCGCCGTCAGGTACATGACCGGGTAGAGAAAGCTCACGGTGACCGAACTGCGCCACAACCGCCGATAGGCGTGCGCGTAGTACCGCAGCACGCGCAGCGTGGGCGGCGCGTGGGCGCCCTGGGCGATCGCCCACCCCTGCCGTTCGTTGTCGACTACCACGATCGTCCCTCGCCCCCGCCCTCAGTCGATCAGCGTGCGGCCCGTCAGCCGGAGGAAGACGTCTTCCAGCGTCGAGCGCCGAACGAGGCTGTTGCGCGCCTCGAGACCCAGGCCTTCGACCTGGTGGAGGACGTGGTCGCCGTCGTCTGTGTAGAGGAGGATCCGGTCGGGCAGGACCTCGATCCGCTCGGTCAGCCCGTGGAGCCGGGCCGCCATGGTCTCGTTCTCGTCCGGATCGAAACGGAGCTCGAGCACCTCGCGCGTCGAGTGCTGGGCGATGAGCGAACGGGGCGTGCCCGAAGCCGCAATGCGGCCGTGGTCCATCACCACCAGCCGGTCGCAGAGCTGCTCTGCCTCGTCCATGTAGTGGGTGGTGACGATCAGCGTCACCCCCTGCTGCTTCAGGCGGTACAGCCGGTCCCAGAGGAGGTGACGCGCCTGGGGGTCGAGCCCCGTGGTGGGCTCGTCGAGGATCAGCAGATCGGGCTCGGACACGAGCGCCCGCGCGATGGTCAGGCGCCGCTTCAGGCCGCCCGACAGCGGTTCCACCCGCTCATCCCGGCGGTCCCAGAGCTGCGCGAAATGGAGCAGCCGCTCGGCTCGCTCGCGGATCACCTTGCGGGGCAGGTCGAAGTAGCGCCCGTAGATCACCAGGTTGTCGAGGACAGTGAGCTCGAGATCGAGCGTGTCCTCCTGGGGCACCAGCCCGATACGCGACCGGATCTCGGGGCCGTCGGTCACCGGATCCATGCCGAGGACCCGCAACGTCCCACCGCCGAGCGGCGACATGCAGGCGATCATCCGCATCGTGGACGTCTTGCCCGCTCCGTTGGGGCCGAGGAACCCGAAGCACTCGCCGCGGGTGATCTCGAAGCCGACGCGGTCGACCGCCACCAGGTCACCGAAGCGCTTCTCGAGGTCGCGCGCCCAGACCACCGGCTCCACCGGTGCGTCGGGGCGCGTCTCGAGCGCGCCGGTGGAATGTCCGGGGAGGGGGGGCATCGCCGGCCAACGCTATCGGCGGAGAATGGCGACCCGCGACGGGCGGTGGGTCGTGTCGGCTGACGGTTCGGTGCCCGCTCGAGCCTGGATCATCGGGCTCCCCAAGGCCGAGGTGCACCTCCACTTGGAGGGCTCCATCCCGGCCGAGATCTTGGCGGCCGCGGCCGCGCGCCACGGGTCGGCGGCGCCGGCAGGGGTCCGCGACGGCCACGCCCGGGTGACGAGCCTCGCCGACCTCCTCTCCTACCTCGACTGGTCGTGCGCGCTGGTCGACCGGGCAGAGGATCTCAGCCTGATCGCCCACGCACTGAGCGTCCGCGCCGGAGAGTCCGGGACCCGCCACCTGGACATCATCGTGAACCCCACCCACTGGGGACGGTGGCGCCACGACCTGGCCGGGATGATCGACGCCCTCGACGCGGGCTTCGCCCGGGCCGAGGCAGAGGGCCACGCCACTGCCGGGCTCTGCGTGAGCCTGGCGCGCCGCCAGAGCGCCGCCCAGGCCGACGAGCTGGTCGACGAGCTGCTCGGCCTGGCCCGGCCGCGGGTGGTGGCCCTCTCGATCGACGGCGACGAGGGGGGCGGGTCCCACAACGACCGGTTCGCCGGCGCCTTCGCGCGGGCCGGCGCAGCGGGGCTGCGTCGGTGCGCCCACGCCGGCGAGTCGAGCGGGCCGGTCGGGGTGCGCGAGGCGCTCGACCTGCTGGGCGCCGAACGGATCGACCACGGCATCCGCTGCGTCGAGGAGCCGGCGCTGGTCGACGACCTGGCCCGGCGCGGCATCCCCCTCGACATCTGCCCCACCTCCAACGTCGTCCTCGGCGTGGCGGCCGACCTCGCGACCCACCCGCTCGAGCACCTGCGCCGCCGCGGCGTACGCCTCTCGCTCAACACCGACGACCCGCTGCTCTACGGGATCGACCTGGCCGGGGAGTACGAGCGCTGCGCGGCCGCCTTCGGCTGGGACGCCGACGTGCTGGCCACGCTGGCCCGCACGTCGATCGAGAGCTGCTTCGCGCCGCCCGCCCGCCGGGCCGCCCTGCTCGACGAGTGGCGGGCCTTCACCGGCGGCTGAACGGGAGCGGCGCGAGCCGGGGCCCGGCCGAGAAACCGGGTGCCCGGATTCCGGCTTGACGTCGCCCCCCATCTGCACCCATCGTGTGCACCGCAGGTCGGTGGCGCCGTCAGGGAGTCGCCCCGAGCAGTGCGGGGTATCGGGGCACTTGAGCTCAGGAGGGGACGATGGCCACCATCGCGGTTGACGAGCCCGTCGGCATGCCCGAAGCCGACCAGGCGTTCAGGATCGAGACCCACGGCATCGACCACATACCGCTCAGCGAGCGCTGGGCGACCCCGCGCAACGTGGGCGGCATGTGGGCGGGCGCCAGCGTCCAGGTCGAGTACTTCATCTACGGCGCCATCCTCATGACCTTCGGGTTCAGCTTCGCCCAGGCCGTGAGCGTGATCGTCATCGGCAACCTCTCCTACTTCCTCCTCGGGCTGTGCAGCCTGCAGGCCAAGCAGACCGGGACCACCGTCTTCGCCATCAACCGGGCCAGCTACGGGCCCAACGGCAACCGGCTGATCGCCTTCTTCAACTGGCTCACCCAGATCGGCTTCGAGGTCGAGGGGCTGATCCTGATCGTCGGCGCGGCCCTCGTCTTGGACATCAAGGCGGGCTTCGCGCCGGGCGACTCGGCCAAGGTGATCTTCGTCCTGGTGGCGGTCCTCATCCAGGGTCTCCTCCCCTTCTTGGGGCACGCCACCATCGTGAAGACGCTCCGCACCCTGGTCATCCCCTTCGTGGTGCTCTTCGCGGTCCTGCTGGGCTTCGCCGTGCGCCATGCCACCGTGCACGGGGTGGCGCACGGCGCCGGCTGGAAGACCTACTTCGCCGGCCTGGCCTTCACCATCGCCCTCTCGGGACTCGGCTGGACCGAGTGCGGGAACGACTACACCCGCTACTGCAAGCCGGACGCCTCCTCCAGGTCGATCATCGGCTGGATCTTCCTCGGCACGGCGGTGCCCGAGATCCTGGTCATGACGCTCGGCGCGGTGGTCGGCACGTTCCTCGCCACGGTCGGCACCAACGCCAACGCCTTCTTGCCCTTCGTCCACCAGTCGGCGATCCCGGCCTGGTTCGTGGTCGTCTTCTTGATCTTCAGCATCGTCCAGTTGTTCGCCATCAACAGCCTCGACCTGTACTCCTCGGGGGTGACCCTCCAGGCGCTGGGGGTGCCGGTGAAGCGGTATGTCGCCGTCGTGATCGACTCTTTGCTTTGCCTCGGCGTCACCATGGTCGCAATCTTCAACACGTCGTTCAGCACCTACCTGAAGGACTTCGTCGACGTCGTCATCGTCTGGATCGCGCCCTGGGCGGCGATCTTCCTCGTCGACTGGGTGATGCGGCGCTACCGCTACGTGCCCGAAGAGCTGCTCCGCACCGACAAGGGGAGCCTCTACTACCGCAACGGCGGCGTGTTCTGGCCGGCGATCATCGCGCAGGTGGTCGGCATGTTCGCCGCCATCTCGGGGTTGTCGGCCACCTTCCACCTTCCCCAGTGGCTCAACGAGGTCACCTACACGACCAGCCCGTCGGGCTTCGGCGCCGACTTCAGCGTCTTCATGGGCATGGGCGTCGGCGCCCTCGTCTACCTGGTGCTCGCCTGGAAAGGGGTGCGCACCCAGGCCGATGAGCAGGACCGCCGGCTGGCCGAGGCGACCGCCGGCTAGGCCGGAGCCCCTCGGCGGACGGATCCGAGGCCACCGGTGACCGTCGCGCCCGCCGCACCCGGACCCGCGCCGCTGACGGGTTGGAGGACCGAGGCGCGCACGGCGAACGTGGCGCACCTGCGAGCCACCGACAGTTTGAACTGGAGGAACTTCTCCCTCGGGGCGACCGCCGTGATGCTGGCCACCGCCACCGGCACCAGCGTCTTTGCCACTCTGCAGCACAACGTCACGCTGTGGGTGCGCGTGGTGGTCGCCACCCTCATCGTGCTGTCGGCCGTTCTCACGGCCCTCCAGACATACATGCGGTACGGCTCGCGGGCCGAATCCCACCAACGGGCCAGCCGGGACTACGGCAACGCCGTCCGCGAGATCACCGAGGTGCTGGAAGCGCAGCTCGACCCGGGGGGGCTGGCGGCGCGGACTGACGCGATCCGCCTCGAGCTCAACAAGATCGACGGCGCGGCGCCCAACGTCTCCCCCTACCTCTGGTCCTGGGCCGTGCACGCGGTCGAGGTCAGCCAGCGAACGGGGCGGGACGCCTCCACCGTCGCCCGGGGGCTGGGGCCGCGGTTGCGCTGGATGTGGCGCCACTCGTTCCGCGACTGAGGGGTCGCCGCGGCCGGCCCGAGTGGCGCGGCACCCCGCCCGGTCAGCTGCCCGGCGCGACGGCGGCGTCGGCCGGGGTCGAGCCGCCGCCGCCCTCCCAGTCCTCCACCAGCGAGCCGTCGGGGCCGTGCCGGAAGAGCGGGATGGCGCCCAGGGCCTGCACCAGCTCGGCGTCGGCCCCGAGGAAGGAGCGCCAATGGGACCCCTCGGTCACGAGCGTCCCGATGACGACCGGCGTGGCGGGCACCTGCCGGAGCAGGTTCAACGCGGCGTTGGTCGACCCCCCGGTCGAGATCACGTCGTCGACCACCGCCACGCGCCGACCGCGCACCGCGTCGAGGCGGGCCCGGTCGAACAGCAGGCGCTGGACGCTGGCCGTCGTGATGGACCGCACCGGCTCGGCGATGGCGTCGAGGAGGTGGATCTTGGGCGTCTTGTGCAGGATCACGTAGTCGTCGAGGCCGAGCGCCCGGGTCACCTCGATGGCGATCGGGATGCCCATGGTCGCCACCGAGACCACGATCTCGGGCTCGAAGGGGGCCAGCTTGGCGGCCAGCTCGGCCCCCGCCTTCTGGGCGAAGGAGACGCCGAGATCGACCGAGATGAGGAGCGCGATGGTCAGGTCGTCTGCGATGGCGACGAGCGGGATGTCGAGCTCCTGGGAGCCGACGTGGACCCTGTAGGTACCATCGGGGCCCGCCATGTCCCGACTTTGACCGGAGGGCGACCGTGACCGCAAATGGCCGTGCGGGCCTCGACGAGGGGCTGTGCAGGCGGATGCTCGAGACGGCCCTCGCCGAGGCGCGGGCCGGGCTGGCCGAGGGGGGCATCCCGATCGGTGCGGCGCTCTTCTCGCGCGACGGGACCCTCCTCGGCTCGGGGCACAACCGGCGGGTGCAGGACGACGACGCCTCCACCCACGCGGAGACCGACGCCTTCCGACGGGCGGGGCGCCGGCGCGACTACCCCGACACCGTGATGGTGACGACGCTCTCGCCCTGCTGGTACTGCACCGGACTCGTCCGGCAGTTCGGGATCGGGGCTGTCGTGGTGGGCGAGGCCACCAACTTCGTCGGGGGGCACGGGTCGCTGGCCGAGCTGGGGGTGGAGGTGGTCGTCCTCGACGACCCGGACTGCACGGCGCTGCTCGGTGACTTCATCGCCGGTCACCCCGAGCTCTGGGACGAAGACATCGGCCGCTGAGGGCGTTCGGTGCGACGGCCCGGCCGGCGTCGAGTACGGCGGCCGACCGATCCACACCCGGTCGATCGCCGGCGCCGTCCGGCGGGCTATGTCCCTCGCGCCGAGTCCCTTCAGGACCAGAGGCGTCGGCCTTGGCCAAGTTGGCCGTCGACGCGGCTATGCGCGCTGACACAGCCACGCCCGGGATCTCGACCGCATCGCGAACACCTTGTACTCGCAGCGCGCAACAAGGGGGACTGGCGGGGATGATGCGCGGTCAGTCGCCGGTCGGGCCGTGGTCCTGCTCGCTAGGTCTACGGACACCTCGACGACACGACGGCACGTGCAGGCACACCACCATGGGCGACCCCCTTCGGGCCGGGAGAACACGGTGCCACAGCCCGGACAAGTGACGGCGCTCACGGCTCACCACGGTCGTGGCTGTTACGCCATCATCCTCTCGCGATACCGCGTGAGTGACACTTGCATCACGGGGGCTCTTCGGTGTCCGATTGCCGCGTGGAAGACGCCCGAGTGAGCCGGTTCCCCCTGACTGGTGTCCGATCGGCGACGACGGCACCGCAGGAGGCGTTTATCGAACGGGCCCGTGAGGCGCTCTCGAGCGACGAACGGGTGCTGGCGGCCTACCTGGTTGGAGGCTTTGCCGTTGGAACGGCGGACGCCTGGAGTGACGTCGACCTCCAGGTGATCGTGGCCGACGAGGCAGCGGACGATATCAAGGCCTCCTGGCCCACCCTGGTCGGACAGATGGCCGAGACAGCCGACATTCGACCATTCGATTTCGGCATCGGCGGGATCTGCATCACCCCCGAGTGGCTCCACTTCGACGTGGTCTTTCACTCTGCCTCAAGCATCGATGCCAAGAACATCGAAGGGATGGTGCCGCTCGTCGACAAGGCGGGACTCCTGCCGGATCACCCGGTACCCCGACCGCATCGGCACGGAGACCCATTCTTTCCCCAAGCCGCCGTGGACATGTTCCTGTACATGCTCGGCAACATGGTCACCGTGGTCGGACGCAACGATCCGATCCCGGCCACGAACGGCGTCATCATGGTCCGCGACATCGCGCTCGTTGGCCTGCTCCTCGCCGAACGTGGTTGGGCGACTACCCGAGAGCACGCCTCGGGCAACCCGTTCCCGTTCACCAAGCGCCTCTGTTCCTATCTCACCGAGGAACAGAACATGCTCTTAGCCTCGTTGCCGCCATTGGAACCGACGGTCGACTCAGCCATCGAGGGATACCTGGCGTTGGCCCGTATCTTCCTGCCACGAGCAAGGCGGTTGGCCGCCCGGACCGTTCACCCATGGCCCGAGGCGTACGAACGGGCCAGCGTGAGCTACTTCGAGCGAAGCCTCGGTGTGGTTATCGGCGTCTGAGCAAACCCAGTCACCGCGCGCACCGCGCGCCCGGGCCGAACACCCATGGTTCGGAGAGCTCGCTCAGCCGCTCGCCGCGATTCCCTTCAGGAACGGCACGAGGTGGTCGAAGAAGACGTTGTCGGGGTACGCACCGGCGGGGTCGTTGTGCGAGTACGTGCTCTGCCGGTTGACGAGCGTCAGGTTCTTCATGGGGAGGTGCGACTGGCCGGCCAGGACCTGCGCGTCCTCGAGTACGCTCGCCCCGCCGAGGCGCGCCCCGAACACGTAGATCCGCAGGTCCTTGGGGAGGCTGTGCCCCATGGTTGCATCGACATCGAGCACGCTCTGGGCCGGGTTGGCGTTCCCGTCGTCCACGGCGCCGGTGTCGAGGGTCAGGCGTTGGGGGAAGTACCACTCGGTGCCGTCGACGCTCTTCATCGGGTAGCCCGAGAACATCGTGGCGAAGCGTTTGATCGGGGTGAGCGCGCCGGCCCCGTTCCAGCCGCCGGACGCCGAGAGCCCGCTGCCGAGGTGGGCCTGCGCCGCCAACAGGCTGAGCGGCGAGGTCGCGGCGTTGAGCGCGTACCCGTACTGACCGACGTTGGTGACCGGTACCGACGGCACGATGTCGGCCGGGAGCAGCCCGGAGGTCTGTCCGAGCGACGGCGCGTTCGGGTCGAGGAGGGCGGACGCCGACCCCGTGGCGCTGAAGATGCCGGCATAGGGCGCGGGGATGCCGCCGAAGGCCAACCAGGGACTCTGGCTCGGCGCGAGGAAGGTCTGCAGCGCCGCGGTCGCCTCCGGCACGCTGATCGGCGTGGGGTGGCTCCCCCCGTCGATGTACACCAGGCCGGCCAGTGCATCGGCGCCGGCGTGACCCTGGAAGTCCCAGGTGGCATAGGCGGTGACCACCGACCCGCCGAGGGAGTGGCCGCCGAGCACGACCTTGCCGCCAAGCCTCTTGGCGTCCGTGATCACCCGGTGCAGGTCCTGCACGGCGACGTTCAGTCCCCACTGCTTGGCGAACTCGACCGCCGAGTTCGGGATGCTCTGGATGTGGCGGGTGATGCTCGGGTCCTTCAGGTAGCCGAGGTAGTAGTCATACAGCTGCGTGGCGGTGGCCTTCCCCTCCTTGAATAGGTTCAGCTCCGACTGGTCCTCGAGCAGGTTCTCCCGGCGCTCGACCGACCAGACCTGCCAGCCCTTGGCCTTCGACACGATCCAGCGCGCCAGCGGCACGAAGTAGGCACTGCCGGCCGAGGTGCCCGGCTCCAGCACCAGCACGTTTCTGGCGGAGCTCGGGCCGATCTTGATCACACCGACCCGGTCGAACTTGGCCGGAGTGCCCGGCGCGGCGTATCCCGGCAGCCAGGTGACACCGAGCGGCCGCACCGACGCGCTCGCCGAGCTGGCGGCGCTCGACAGCGGGGCCAGCCCGAACGCGACGGCGATCGCCGCCAGGATGCCGGTTCTCCCGCGTGTCCGTCTCATGGCCCCCGTTTGCGGTGTGGAACCCGAGCGGCACGACGTCCCGGGTGGCGGCGTTCCCCGCCGCCACCCACGATAGGACGCGACGGCGGCCGTCAAAGCTCGGGGGGTGGTCCGAAGAGCCGGTCGCCCGCGTCCCCGAGTCCGGGCAGGATGTAGCCGCGACCGTCGAGCTCGGCGTCGACGGCAGCGCAGACGACCCGCACGCCGCTCGGATGGGCGGCCCCGAGGCGTTCGAGGCCCGGCACCGAGGCGATGAGGCAGAGCACGACGATCTCGCCGGACCCGCGGGCGACCAGGAGATCACACACCGCTACCAGGGTGCCGCCGGTCGCCAGCATCGGGTCGCAGACGACCACCCGGCGCCCCGCCAGGGCCCTGGGCACGGCGTCGAGGTAGAGGGTCGGCTGCAGCGTCTCCTCGTTGCGCCGCAGGCCGAGATGCGAGACGTCGGCCATGGGCAACAGAGCCCCGACCGCCGGCACCATGCCCAGGCCGGCCCGCAGCACGGGGACGAGGAGCGGCGACTCGGCGACCCGTGGACTCGCCACGTCGGCCACCACCGGCGTCGACACGCGGCCGACCACCGTGCCAAGGTCGCGCAGGGCCTCGTAGGCGAGCAGGGCGGAGAGCTCGCTCGTCAGGCGGCCGAAGGTCGCGTTGTCGGTGGCCCGGTCGCGCAGGCGGGTCAGTCGGTCGGCGACCAGCGGGTGGTCGACCACCACCACGTTCATCGGGGGTCCCTCGGGCTCTGGCGGCCGGTGGCTCAGGTCACGCCGGCCCGGCGCCGCCCGATGACGGTGGAGACCACCACCGCGATGAAGAGGGCCGCGCCGTAGAAGACGTTGTTCACCCAGGACTGCACGCCGGCGATGGCCAGGCCGCTGATGGAGAAGGCGATGAAGTAGATGGCCAGCATGGCGCCCAGCACGTTGAAGCGCCCCGGTCGGATGGAGGTCGCCCCGAGGTAGGCGGCGGCCAGCGCCGTCAGGGTGTCGAGCACCGAGCCCGCCTGCGGGCTGGCGCTGCCGTTCTTGGCGACGAGCAGCACGCCGGCCAGCCCGGCCAGCGCGCCCGAGATCACGAAGGCCGACAGCTTCAGCCGTTCGACCCGCAGACCCACCAGACGGGCGGCGCGGGCGTTGGATCCGATGCTCGTGAGATAGCGCCCGTAGGGGGTGTGTTCCAGCACGTAGTAGGCGACCACCGCCGCCCCGAGCAGGAGGTAGCAGACGTCGGGGATGCCGAGGAAGTTGGCGGAGCCGAACGTGACCAGCTTCGACGAGATGCCCTCGCTGATGGACTGGCTCGCCGTGTACCAGTTCACGACCCCGAGCAGGATGCCCGAAGTCCCGAGCGTCACGATCAGCGAATTGACCCCCACCCGGGCCACGACGTTGCCGTTGTTGAGCCCGACGATCGCCCCGAAGAGGACGGCCAGGACGATGGCGAAGGGCAGCGGGACATGGAACCGCGCCATGGCGGTCGCCACCACGATCTGGGAGAACCCCGCCACCTGGCCGACCGAGAAGTCGAACTCGCCGCACACGAGCGGGAACAAGGAGGCCAGCGCCAGGACACCGATGTAGGCCTGGTTGCTCCCGACCTCGCGCAGGTCGGTGACGGAGCGGAAGGTGGCGCCCGTCTTCGACCACAGGCTGAAGAAGAGGAGCACCACGATGAGCAGCCCCGGCAGTGCGAAGCGCTCGATGTTGAGCAGCACCCTCGACTCCGCCTCGAGGCGCGGCGGACTCGACGGTAGTGGCTGGCCTTCGGGGACCGCACCCTCAACGACGGTCACGGGTGGTTGACCTCCAGTGGCGCTCCGGCGCCTGCGGTGGACAGGACCAGCTGGGTGATGCGGGACACCTCGACGTCGGGCGGTCGCAGGACGGCGGTGACCCGGCCCTGCGTGAGGATGAGGACGCGGTCCGACACCCGGGCCAGTTCCTCGAAGTCCGAGGTGACGACGATGACCGAGCTGCCGGCGGCCACCGCCTGGCGGACCAGCCGGTAGATCTCGCCCCGGGCCTCGATGTCGACCCCCTGGGTGGGCTCGTCCAACAGCAGGACCTTCGGCTGGCGGCGCAGCCAGCGCGCCACGATGGCCTTCTGCTGGTTCCCCCCCGACAAGGTGGAGAACGGCTGCCGCTCGGAGGTGGCCTTGATCGAGAACTGCGCGATCGTCTGGCGCGCGTCTTGGGCCTCGGCGCGCTGGTGGAGCCGGAATCCGTGCCAGTACTCGGACACATTGGCCGCCGAGAGGTTCTCGCGCAGGCTCATGCCGACGAACGCCGACTCGCTGCGGTCCTCTGGCACGAAGGCGATTCCCCGGTCCATCGCGTCGTCGACCGAGGCGAACCGCACCTCCTCGCCGTCCAACCGGATCGTGCCGTGGGCGACGGGGTAGGCGCCGAAGAGCATGCTCAGCAACTTGGTCCGGCCCGAGCCCAGCAGGCCGGCCACGCCCAGCACCTCGCCCCGGCGCAGGCCGAAGGTCACGCTGCGCAGCGGGCCGCCGCTCACGTCGAAGGCGGACAGGACGACGTCGTCGTCGTCCGCGGTGTCGCGCGCGACCGCGTCCCGATCGAGGGTCCGGCCCACGATCAGCTCCACCAACTGCTCCTCGGTGATGCCGGGTGCCTCGAGGGTGGCGGCCAGCTTGCCGTCGCGCAGCACGGTCACCCGGTCGGCGATGCGGACCACCTCCTCCAAGCGGTGGGTGACCAAGAGGATGGTCTGGCCGGCGTCGGCGTAGCGCCGCAGGGCCGAGAGCAGCAGATCGACCTCGTGGGCCGGCAGAGCCACGGTCGGTTCGTCGAGCACGAGGATCCCCTCGGACGCCGACGACTGGTCCTGCAGCGCGCGCGCGATGGCCACCATCGTCCGGTCGGCCGGCCGCAGGTCTCGCAGGAGGCGGCTCGGATCGACGCTGACCGAGAACCGCTCGAGGACGGTCTTGGCCTGGGCTCGGAGCTCCCGCCAGCGGATCGCCTTGGCGGGGGTGGCGACCGGGAAGCCCCTCCCGATCGCCAGGTTCTCGGCCACGCTCAACATCGGGAAGACGGCCAGGTCCTGGTGGACGAAGTGGAGCCCGGCCGAGCGGGCCCACTCCGGCGACGTGCGCGTCGCGTCCTCGCTCGATTGGTCGACGGTGATGGTGCCGCCCGGATCGCCCTGGGAGACGCCCGCCAGGATCTTGATCAGGCTGCTCTTGCCCGAGCCGTTCCCCCCGACCAGGCAGTGGACGGTGCCGCGCTCGATCTCGATCGAGACGTCGTTGAGCGCGACGGTGCCCGGGAAGGTCTTGGAGAGGTGCTCGATCCGCAGGACGGTGCGGCCAACGCCGGCGGCGTGCGGACCCGGATCGGCCGGCGCGCCGGGCGGGCCGACGGAGGCCGACCCTGGGGCTCCCTGGGCCCCGGGCCGGTCTCCCCCGTCCGCGCTGGCGTTCGTGTCCTGCCCCTGCTCGGCCATCGCCGGCGCAGTCCGCTGCGGGGCCGAACTACTTCTTGACCCCCCAGGCCTTCTCGAAGGCGGCGATGAAGTTCTGCTTCGGCACGATGTTCCCGCTGGCCGGCAGGTTGTGGGTGGCGTCCACCAGCTCCCAGCCGATCCCCGACGGGACGGTCTTCTTGTGGTTGAAGGCGCTGTTCATGGCGTCGATCGCCGCCCAGCCGGTCCACTCCGAGCTGATGGCCATGGCCGCCGTGACGGTCCCCTGCTGGATCTCTTGGAGCTCCGGCGAGAAGCCCTCGCCGCCCATCACGTCGTACTTGCCCGGCGATGCCGCGATGGCCGGCACGACGCCGAGCTCGGTCGCGTAGGTGTACGGGCTCTTGATCCAGTTGATGCTCGGGTTCTGGAGCAGCGCGGACTGGATCATCGCCTGCAGCTTCGAGCCGAGGTCAGAGGCGAGGAAATTGACGGTGGCGACCACCTTGGAGCCCCCGGAGTGGGCGATCTGGTCGTCGAACCCGGCCGCCGTGTACTTGAGGACGGTGAACTCCGGGTCGTTCAGCACCAGCACCCGCGCCTTGTTGTTCGACTTGGCGATCACGGCGTCGGCCTGGCCCCGGCCGTAGGACTCGGCGAAGGCACCCAGGTTCTTGTCCGGGATGTTGTCGAAGTTGACGACGTCGGAGAACAGCGGCGGTCCCGCGTTCTCGGTCGGGTCGTTGCAGTCATAGGCGTAGATCGGCACCACGACGATGTGCTTCGCCTTCGCCTGCTGCAGCGGGCCCTTCGCCACGTTGCAGTCGACCGCGTCGAGGATGATCCCCTGGGCGCCCTGGGCGATCGCCTGGCTGATCAGCCCGCCGTAGGTGGACGGGTTCAGTGCACCGTCGAGCAGCGTGACGTTCCAGCCGATCGCCTTGGCTGCGGCCACCGCCGCGTTGGACGGGATCGAGCTCGAGATGGACGCCTGGCCGGCACTGATCACCACGACGGTCTTGTTCTTGGCGGCCGGTCGGGACGTCGGGTTCACGGCGGCGTTGGTACCCGCGTAGAGCTTCGCCAGTTCCGCCTTGGCCGCGGCCAACCCGTACTTGTACCCGTAGATGTTGCTGATCGGAACGCTGCTGGCGGCGCCCGCACCGGTCGTGCCGACCGACGTGACGCCAACCGTCACCATCCCGGCCGCAACGGCGAGCAGCACCCGAGGCAGCACCAAGCGAACACGATGCCTTGCGATCATTCCGTCACTCCCCCTGTTGGCGCCCCTACCCACACGACACCGGGGTCGCGCTCATCTCCCCCGGTGCTACTCCCCCGCTGGACCCGTCGAAACTGCCGACTCGATCCCACCCAGTGCCGCCGCCCGGCGATCGTCGCCCACACGTCAGGCACTGCGCTTCGGAGACGGTAGCAAGAACGACGGGTCCGAGGCGCCCCCGCGCGGGGTGGACAGCCGACCCACCCCGGGCTCCCGGCCGGGAGGGATCCCTACCCCTGCCGGGGTCAGGAGGTCGTCAAGCCGGCATCGGCCGGCAGCGCCGCCCCGGTGATCGCACTCGAGGCCTCGGTGCACAGCCAGGCGATCAAGGCCGCCGGCTCGTCTGGGGAGAGGAGGCGCTCGAGCAGCTGCTGGGAGGCGAACTCCTCGGCCGACCCCAGGTCGTAGAGGCGGGCGGACTCGTCGAGCAGCGCGGTGCGGGTGGACCCCGGGCACACGCTGTTGGCCGTCACGCCGGTGCCGGCCAGGTCCGCCGCCAGCGCCTTCATCAGGCCGATGACGGCGTGCTTGGAGGCGCTGTAGCCCGCGAGACGGCGCAGGCCGAGGAGGCCCGCGGCCGACGAGACGGCCACGAGTCGGCCCTGCCGGGGCTCTGGTCGCGCCAAGAGCGCGGGGACGGCCGCACTGACGAGGTTGCGGACGCCTCCCACGTTCACGTCGAACAGGGCCGACCACTGCTCGTCGCGCAGCTCCCACAGCGGCGTCCCGCCGGCGATGACCCCCGCCACGGCGACCGCCGCGTCGAGGCGACCGAACCGGTCGGTCGCGGTGGCGACGGCCACCGCCATCGCCGACCGGTCGCGCACGTCGGCTTCGATCGGCACCACGGCAGCGCCGTGGCGTTCGGCCAGCGCGGAGAGGTCGGCCGGCGTCGAGAGCGGGTAGCCGAGCGCCGGCGAGTCCGCGCAGACGTCCACCGCCACCACGCGCCAGCCGTCCGCCACCAGACGGTCGACGGTGGCCGCGCCGATGCCCCGGGCCGCGCCGGTCACCACGGCGACGCCGCTCACGGCACGGCTCGCGCGACGGGTGGCGGCTCGCCCGGGATCACCGCCGTCGCCGACCGCTCCGCCAGCTCTTCGGAGAATTGCTGGACCGCCGCGGCCAGGTCGTCTCCGAGGACCGAGAGCAGCCGCTCGCCCTCGGCCGCCGTCGCCCCGGTCGGGTCGCCCAGGATCCCGTTGGGCGACACGGCGCCGACGCCGTCGCGGCGGAGCGCAGCCAGCAGCTTCGACAGGTCGTCCGGGCGGCCGGGCTCGACGCGGTCGCGGCGGACCTGACCGGGATCGATCGCTAGCAAGAGGGCCGTCTCGGTGCGTCCGGCGTGCGCGTCGCCGCCGACCACCCGGGGGGCCCACCACAGGACCGGGTCGCCCTCCACGCGGGCGCGCTTCGTCGCCCGGGTCAGCGCCTCGGCGTTGCCGCCGTGACCGGACACGAACACCACGCCCCGGAAGGCCCCCCGCGCGGAGCGGACGATCTCGACCAGCAGGTCGGCCAGGACGTCGTGGCCGACCGAGAGGGTACCCGGGAACCCCGCGTGCTCCCCGCTGGCGCCGTACGCGATCGCCGGCGCCACCACGACGTCGGCCCTCGCCGACAGCGAGGCGGCCAGGGCGACCGCCACCTGGGTGTCCGTGTCGAGCGGCAGGTGCGGCCCGTGCTGCTCGTAGGAGCCGACCGGCACCACCAGCAGCGCGTCGCCGCGGGCGGCCGCCACCTCCGTCCAGGTGGGTGCCTCAGGCATGCACCGGTCGCCGTGTCGGCGAGGCCAGACGCACCGGCCCGGCGCGGGAAGTTTTCGAGTGGTCGGCGCCGGGCCGGGGGATGGTCGCCGGCGCCGATACGCTCAGAGCGGTCTCCCCGTGTCCGAAGACGCACTCGGGGTCGGGGCCGTCGAGCGGGAGGCCGGTGAAGAACTTGGCGGCCATGCACCCACCCCGGCAGGCGTCGTAGGAGCCGCAGGAGGCGCAGGCGCCGGCGCTGTGGGGTTCGCGCAGCGCCGCGAAGAGCGGGGACCCGCGCCACACGCCGGCAAAGCCGCCGACGTCGCGCACGTTGCCGGCCAGGAACTCGGAATGGATCACGAACGGGCAGGCGTACACGTCGCCCACCGGGTCGATGAGGCAGACCACCCGGCCGGCGCCGCACAAGTTGAGGCCCTCCAGGGGCTCCCCCAGCGCCGAGAGGTGGAAGAAGGAGTCGCCGGTCAGCACGTCGGGCCGGTCCAGCAGCCAGCGGTACAGCGCTCGCTGCTGGTCGGCGGTCGGGTGCAGCTCCTCCCAGGTGTCCGCACCGCGGCCCGACGGGCGCAGGCGGGTGAGGCGCAGCTGGGCGCCATAGCGGTCGGCCAGCGCGGCCAGCCCGTCGAGCTGGCCCAGGTTGTGCCTCGTCACCACGACGCTCACCTTGAAGCGCCCGAACCCGGCGTCGGCCAGGTGGCCCATGGCGGCCGTCGCCGCGGCGAAGCTCCCCGGCCCGCGCACCGCGTCGTTCACGGCCGCGGTGGCGCCGTCGACGCTCACCTGCACGTCGACGTAGTCCAGGGCACTCAGCTGCACCGCGCGCGCGCGCGTGAGCCGGGTCCCGTTGGTCGAGAACTTGACCCCGACGCCGTTGGCCACCGAGTACGCCAGCAGGTCGAAGAAGTCCGAGCGCAGCATCGGTTCGCCCCCGCCGATGTTCACGTAGAACACCTGCATGGCCGACAGCTCGTCGACGACGGCCCGCGCCTCGGCGGCGGTCAGCTCGTCGGGGTCGCGCCGGCCCGAGGAGCTGAGGCAGTGTCGGCAGGCCAGGTTGCAGGCGTACGTCAGCTCCCAGGTGAGACAGATCGGCGCGGCCAGCCCGCGTTCGAGGTCGTCCCGCAGGGCGGGCGCACCGGACCGGCGGTCAGCGGACACGGATCACCTGGGAGGCGGCGAGGCGCGCCAGGGCCGCCGCGTACCGGCCGCGCTCGCCGGGATCGACGAGCGCCTGCAGCGCCGACTCCGCGCTGTCGTACCGGTCCAGCGAAGCGACCAGCGACACCAGCCTCTCGGATTTCAAGAACACGAGCCGGCGGTTGCCGTAGTGGTAGGCGAGCGCGCCGAACCCCTCGGGGCGCAGCGCCACCTGGGGGTGGAGCGACCAGCCCGCCGCCGCGTCGAACTCAGTCTCTCCGGGGGCCGTGACGGTCACGGATCAGTAGACGCCACACATGCCGTCGATGGAGATCTCCTCGACGAGCAGCTCATCGAGCTCGTCCTCGAGCTCTTCCTCGCGGCGCAGCACGCTGTCCGGCGTCCGCGCCGCACGCGCCGCGGTGTCGGTCGGCTGGCTCATGGGTCACCTCGGCTTTCTGACCGCTCGGGGCCGCGATCGTGCCCCCGGACGGGTCCGGTCCCGACCAGCGTAGAGCCGGGGACGCGGGAGCGAGGAGCCCGCCGAGGGGCCGGTTCTATGGTGATCGGGTGGAAGCGCACGACGCGAGCGCGCGCCGAGCGATCGCCGCGCCGGACGGGCCCCTCTTCTTCCCCGCCGGCGTCGCCCTCGTCGCCGACGTCGACCTCGACCTCCTGGCGAACGGCCGGCGGGTGTTGGGCGGCAGCCCGACCCGGCTGCTGCGGCTCGGCCCGCGGGCGGCGGCCGTGCTGGCCCGTTGGCTCGACGGCGGCGCGGTGTCGGCCGATCCCGCCGAGCGCCGGCTGGCCCGACGCCTGGTGTCGGCCGGCCTACTCCACCCCGATCCCGCGGGGGCCGATCCCCCCGATCTCACGCTCGTGACCGTGGTCGTCCCGGTGCGCGACCGGCCCGAGTCGCTCCGGCGCACGCTCGGGGGACTGGACGGGGTCGCCGTCATCGTGGTCGACGATGCGTCGCGGTGCGCCGCCGAGATCGAGCGCGTCGCAGACGGCGCCGGCGCGCGCTACCACCGGCTGGCCCGTAACGTCGGGCCGGCCGCCGCCCGCAATGCGGGTGTGGCCTTGGTCTCCACCCCGTTCGTCGCCTTCGTGGACTCCGACTGTGTGCCGTCCCGCGGCTGGCTCGCGCCGCTCCTCGCGCACTTCGTCGACCCCGCCGTGGGGGCGGCCGCACCGCGGGTGATGGCGACGGGTCCGGGGTGGTTGGCCCGTTACGAGGCGGCCCGCTCCCCGCTCGACCTGGGCGACCGACCGAGCCTGGTCCGGCCACGCACGCGCGTCGCCTACGTCCCGACCGCCGCGCTGGTCGTCCGCCGTTCGCTGGCCGGCGAGCCCTGCTTCGACGAGTCCCTCCGCGGCGGGGAGGACGTCGACTTCGTGTGGCGGATGGTCGCGGCGGGTTGGAACGTCCGCTACGAGCCGGCCAGCACCGTGCTGCACGACACCGACCGCGGCCCGCTCGGCTGGGCCGCCCGCCGCGCCTTCTACGGCGCCACCGCCGGACCGCTGGCGCGCCGGCACCCCGGCCAGGTGGCGGCCGTCAGCCTGCCCGGGTGGCTGGCCCTCGG
>DATNIB010000066.1:0-15181 GCA_035604685.1 Acidimicrobiales bacterium
CACCGGCCCGCCGGCGCCGCTCGGCTCCGTGAAGATCAGGTGGAACTGGTTCACGCCGGCGTTCGAGGACTGCAGGTAGACCTCGGCGTCCGAACCGTGGCCCAGGGCGACGGTCGAGATGCTGTAGAGCCGCGGGAGGAGCGACTGGCCGCGGCTGGGCGAGAACACCTGGGAGGCGACGGTGGCTCCGCCGAACAACACCACGGGCACCAGCACGGAGGCCAGGAACCCGCGCACGCCCCGGAACACGACCGGAGCCCGGATCTGGTCTATGCCCCCCCGGCCGAGGCGCAGGAGGCGGAGGCTGTTCAGCACCACGATCAGGCTGGAGAGGCCCATGGCGAGGGCGGCGACGAGCGGGTCGAGGAGTCCGGCGGCCGCCAGCGGCAGCGCCGAGACGTTGTAGCCCATCGCCCAGCCGAAGTTCTGGACGATGATGGCCGAGGTCGAGCCGGCGATCCCGATGGCGGCGGGGACCCCCCGCAGGTCGCTCCCGAGCAGCGCGACGTCGCTGTTGGCCAGTGCGACGTCCGAGCCGCTGCCGACGGCGCAGCCGACGTCGGCAGCCACCAGCGCTGGCGCGTCGTTGACCCCGTCCCCCACCATCACGACCCGGTGGCCGTCGGCCTGCATGGCCCGCAGGGCGTCGAGCTTGGCCGAGGGGAGCAGTCCGCTCTCCGGCGCGTCGATGTGCAGGGCCGCCGCCACGGTGTCGACGGCCGGCGCGGCGTCGCCGCTCAGGATCGCGGTGCGCAGGCCCATGCGGTGGAGGAGGCCGATCGCCGGCGCCGCGTCGGCCCGCAGCGGCGTGGCCAGCGAGATGACCCCCACCACGCGGTCCTCGCAGGCGACGGAGACCACCGTCTCCCCCCGCCCGGCCGCCGCCGCCACGGCGGTCCGCAGCGACGGCGGCGCCGATGCCAGGTCCAGCCGGCCGACCGCCACCCGGTGACCGTCGACCGTGCCCACCATCCCGGTGCCGGGCCGCACCTCGACGGCGGTCGCGGGTCCGGCGGGTCGGCCGGCGGCGCGGATCGCCACGGCGATCGGGTGGTCGCTCTCGGCCTCGACGGCCGCGGCCAGGGCCAGCACTCGGTCCTCGGGGACGTCGGGGACCGAAGCCACGCCGGTCACGGTGGCGAACCGCTCGGTCAGCGTGCCGGTCTTGTCGAAGGCGACCGTGTCGACCCGGGCCAGTCGCTCCAGCGCCTCACCGCTGCGGATGAGGATCCCGAGGGCCGACGCGCGGCCGGTGCCCACCATCATGGCGACGGGGGTGGCCAGTCCCATGGCGCACGGACAGGCCACGAGCAGCACCGCGACCGCGCTCAGCACCGCGATGCCGAAGTTCCCGGCCGCCAACCACCAGGCGAGGAAGGTGACCGCCGCCACCAGGAAAACGACGGGCACGAAGACCCCGCTGATCCGGTCGGCCAGCTGCTGCAGCGGCGGCTTGTCGCGTTGGGCTTCTTCGACCAGGCGCTGCAAGCGGGACAGCACCGACTCGGCGGCGATGGCCTCCACCCGCACGACCAGCGCTCCCGCGCCGTTGCGCGTGCCGCCGGTCACCAACGAACCCGGTCCGCGCTCGACCGGGAGCGGCTCCCCGGTGAGCATCGACTCGTCGACCGCCGACCAGCCGCGCTCCACCACCCCGTCGAGGGGGATGGCCTCGGCCGGGCGGACCCGCACCAGGGCGCCGACGGGCACGCTCTCGGGCGGCACCAGATGCCCCACCTCGTCCTGCACGTCCGACACGAGGCGCGCCGTCGGCGGTCGCAGGGACAGCAGGGAATGGAGCGCGCCGGCGGCCTTTCGACGGGCGGTCGCCTCGATCGAACGACCGGTGACCAGGATGGCCACGATGAGCGGGGCCATGACGCCGTGGAGCCGCGCCGCGAAGTCGCCGCTGCCACCTAAGTGCACGTGTCGGCCGCCGAGGGCGATCGCCTCGACGGCGCTGACCGCCAGGGCGGCCAGCGTTCCGACGGTGATCAGCGTGTCCATGCTGGTCGCACCGTGGCGCAGGAGGCGGACGGCCGTCCGCAGGAACGGCCACCCCCCGGCCAGCTCCACGAAGACGCCCAGGGAGAGCACGGCCCACCCCGATGCGGTGTCCTGTGGGGCGAGCAGCGCCACCGCGAGGGCGACCAGGGCGGCCGGCCAGGAGATGGCGGCCCGGACGGTCCAGCGGTCGGGGTCGGTGGCGGCGACGGCCGTCTCGTCGCGTTCGGCCTCGGCCGCCGAGTAGCCGACGGCGTCGACCGCCGCGCACAGGTCGACCGGCCCGGTCGCGGTCGCGTCGTAGGTGACGAAGGCGCGGTTGGTGGCCAGGTTCACCGATGCGCTGAGCACCGCCGGCTGATCGGCGAGCGCCCGTTCGATCCGGGTCGCGCAGGCGCTGCAATGCATGCCCTGCAGGTCGAGCTCGGACGTCGCGACCCGCGCGAGATCGGTGTCGGGTTCGGCCGCCTGATCGGAGGGGACCGTCAGCACGATGCGGCGGGCGCCGGGGAGAGAGTTCCCACGTGAAGAGCGTAATTCCGCCGCACCAGGATCGTGACCGGCTGCGCTCGGGGAGGCCCCGCCCCGGCGGGCGGCGGAGACCGAGCTCCTGAGCTCAGGTGCTGGATCGACCGAGGAGGCTCCCGGGTCGGTCCAGCAGGTCGGACCGTTGACCAGCCCTGGGGCACGATCGCCGTCGCGCCCGCGCCGAGCAGCGTCCCGTCCACCGTCGGGTTCATCCCGGACACGACGATCACCATCACCTCGCGTGTGACTGCCGACGCGTTCGGGGCGAGTCGCCTAGGTACCGCCGCCCGACGGCCGCCCACGCCAGTCCTGGCGGGCCAGCCGGTAGAGGAGGTGGGGGCGAACGGGGTGGCCGACCGGGATCCGGGGGTGTTCGAAGTCGCCATTCGGGTCGCGGGTCATGCCCAGGTGGTCCATCACCCGGCGCGAGCGCAGGTTGGCCACGGTGGTCATGGCGACGATCTCGTCGAGGTCGAGTCCTTCGAAGCCGAAGGTGATCGCCGACACGGCGGCCTCAGTGGCGTAGCCCTGACCCCAGAACGGCCGGGCCAGTCGCCAACCCACCTCGACCGCGGGGGCGAACGCGAGGTCCGCCGAGACCTGGTGGAGCCCGACGAACCCGATGAACGCGCCGCTCGCCCGCTCCTCGACGGCCCAGGGGCAGAACCCCCGTTCGGTGAGCTCGAGCGCGAACCTCGCGACCAGGTCGTCGCTCTCGGCCGTGGTCAACAGGGCCGGGAAGAACTCCATCACGGCCGGGTCGGCGTTCATCGCCGCGAACGGCGCCCGGTCCTCCTCCCGCCAGGCGCGGAGGGTGAGCCGTTCGGTCTCGAACGGGCTTCCGGCCACGGATGAAGGGTATCGAGCGGCCTCACCGCTGGTGGCGGTGGTCCTCGAGGGCGGCCCACGTGGAGATCTCGGCGACACGGGCCGGGTGGGGGTGCCGGCGATCCGCTACTACGCCTGGCATAGCTACGTAGCACGTAGTATGGTGGCGCCATGAGATCGCCCGACCCGTCAGCGGTCCTGCGCCGGCCGAACGACCCCCCGGTCCTCATCCTCACGAGCCTGGCCGCCGGGCCGAAGCACGGGCACGCCCTGGCCAAGGACATCGAGGCGTTCGCCGGGGTCGCCCTCGGTCCGGGCACCCTCTACGGCGCCATCACCCGCCTCGAAGAGCGCGGGCTCATCGAGGCGTTGGAGAGCGACGACCGCCGCCGCCCGTATCGGATCACGGCCGCCGGCGCCACCGTGCTCGCCGTGTCCGTCGCCGAGATGGGCCGGATCGCGGCCGTCGGGGCATCGCGCCTCGGCATCTCCCTCGGGACCCTCGCCTGATGACGGCGAGCGACGCGGCGCGGCTGCTTCGGTGGTATCCGGCGGCCTGGCGGGAGCGCTACGGCGACGAGCTGGTCGCCTTGATGGAGGACGAGCTGGGCGGCCGGGACACCTCGATCCGGTTCCGCCTGTCGATCGCGCTCGCCGGCCTGCGCGAGCGCGCCCACGGCGCCGGGATCGTCGGGAGGGGCGCATCGGCGGCCGAGCGGGCCCGGGCCGGCGCGCTGCTGGTGCTGTGCGCCTGGACGACGTTCGTGGTCGCCGGCGCCAGCTTCGCCAAGCTTTCCGAGCACTTCGACGCGGCGGTGCCGCGGGCCTCGCGGGGCCTTCCGGGGGGCGCCTACCGGCAGGTGCAGATCGTCTCGGTCGTGGCCGCGGCCCTGCTCGTGGTCGCCGGGTGCTGTGTGCTGCCGGCGTTCATGCGTTTCGTCCGCCGCGGCGGGTGGTCCCTCATCGCGCGAGCGGTCTGGCAGGCGACGGTGCCCAGCGCGGCGCTCGCCGTGGCCATCGTGCCGCTGGCCGCCTGGGCCCATCACCTCTCGTACGGGCAGCGCAACGGCACGGACGCCGCCTACAGCGCGGCGGTCGTCGCGGCGGCCGCGCTTCTCGTGGCGGTGCTGGGTCTGTGGACGCGCGCGGCGGTCGTCGCCGGTCGACGGCTCGAGTTGGGTCGCGGCGTGCTGGCGGCCGTGTCGTCGCTCGCCATCGGGGTCGCCGCGTCGATGGTCGCCATGACCGTCGGCACCGCGATCTGGTGGGCGGTCATGGCCGAACATGCCCCGTGGTTCCTCCACGGCACGCCGGCGGGCAGCGGCGGCTCGCCCTTCAACCCCCAGCTCGCGGCCACCATGGCGCTGATGGCGGCGTCGGTCGCGCTCGGTCAGTACGGCGTGGCTCGCATCGGCCGGTCCTGGCTGGAGCTGCGGCGGGCGACCCCCTAGCGGACGTCCCCGCGGGCGGTAGTGTCGCTGGCCGTTCGTCCGCCGAGAGGCTTGCCGCGATGGGGAAGGTCTACGAGAGCGTCGCCGAGGCCGTGGGCGACCTGGCCGAGGGGTCGTCCATGGCCGTCGGTGGCTTCGGGCTGTGCGGCGTCCCGACCGAGCTGATCGCGGCGGTGCATGCGGCCGGTGTGCGGGACCTGCGCGTTGTCTCCAACAACTGCGGTGTCGACCACTGGGGGCTTGGCGTCCTGCTGGCCGACGGCCGGATCAGCCGCGTCACGAGCTCCTATGTCGGAGAGAACAAGGAGTTCGCCCGCCAGTACCTGGCCGGCGAGCTTGAGGTGGAGCTGATCCCCCAGGGGACGCTCGCCGAGCGCCTCCGGGCCGGTGGCTGCGGGATCCCGGCCTTCTTCACGCCGGCCGGCACCGGGACCCTGGTGGAGGAGGGCGGCCTCCCCTGGCGTTACCACCCAGACGGTTCGGTGGCCGTCTCGTCCCCGCCGCGCGAAGTGCGGACGTTCAACGGGCGTCGCTACCTGCTGGAGGAGTCCATCACGACGGACTTCGCGCTCGTGCGCGCCACCCGGGGCGACCGCGAGGGCAACCTCGTCTTCCATGAGTCGACGCGCAACTTCAACCCGTTGTGCGCCATGGCCGGCCGGATTGCCGTGGCCGAGGTGGAGGAGCTGGTCGAGTCCGGACAGCTCGACCCGGACCACGTGCACCTCCCGGGGATCTTCGTCCAGCGCATCGTGGCGGTCGGGGCCACCGAGAAGCAGATCGAGCGGGTGACGGTCCGTCCCCGGGAGGCGGAGGAACGATGAGCCTCACCCGCGAGGAGCTGGCGGCCCGGGTCGCCCGGGAGCTGCGCGACGGCGAGTACGTGAACCTCGGGATCGGCCTCCCCACCCTCGTGCCCAACTATCTCCCGGCCGGTGTCAACGTCGTGCTGCAGAGCGAGAACGGGATCCTGGGGGTCGGGCCCTACCCCTACGAGGGCGAGGAGGACGCCGATCTCGTGAACGCGGGGAAGGAGACCGTGACCGTCCTGCCCGGAGCGTCCTTCTTCGACTCGGCCCTCTCCTTCGGGATGATCCGGGGCGCCCACATCGACACGGCGATCCTGGGCGCTATGCAGGTCTCGGCCGAGGGTGACCTGGCCAACTGGATGATCCCCGGATCGATGGTGAAGGGGATGGGCGGCGCCATGGACCTGGTGCACGGCGCCGGCCGGGTCATCGTGATGATGGAGCACGCCACCAAGGACGGTGCCTGCAAGCTCGTGTCCCGGTGCACGCTGCCCTTGACCGGGCGCGCCGTGGTGCATCGCGTGATCACCGATCTGGCGGTGATCGACGTTGAGTCCGGCGGCCTCGTCCTGCGCGAGGTGGCGCCGGGCGTGACCGTCGAAGACGTACAGGCGCTGACCGAACCCGAGTTGCGCGTCCCGGCACCGCCGGTCTTCATTGTCTGACCGCGCCCCGTCGCGCCGATGCGAGCACGTGGGCGCCTTTGGGGGCAGGCTCGGGCTACCGGCGCGGGGATGCGGCGTTCACGTCTTGCAGCAGCCTCACCGCGTGGCTGAGTTGCGATCCGCCAATTTTCAGTGCCAGCACGCCGTCGGCGCCGTGACCGAAAGGACCTCGTCGCCAGTGCTGGTGGCGAGCAGTTGGCGTGCATGTTCATCCGTGCCGAGGAGTTCGATCAAGTCCCCGATGTCCCTGTGCTCCTGTTCCGAGGCCCGGACAGCGCCGCTCGCCGGATCGACGCAGGCCAGCACACCCCCCTCGTTCTCGATCCAGAGGCTGCCCGACGCGTAGAGGGTCGAGGCGTCCATGGGCCAGCCGAAGACGTCATCCGGTGGTTCGTCTTGCCCCCGGCCCGGCGCGCCCAGGCCCGGCGGGGTGATCGCAGCGAGGTTGGCGGCACGGAGCAGCACGGTGGAACCCTCCATGCCCGTCCGGAACGAGGTGGCCACCCCGTCCGGGAGCGCCGTCAGGACCCCTCCGGCCACGGCCTCGGTCACGGGGCTGGTCGCCGACGTGGAGGCGAGCACGCGCCCATCGCTCGCGGCGCGTTCTTCGACCGCGGCGTCGACCATCTTGCCGTCGATGGTCGGGTAGGAGACCGACACGTAGAGGAGGCGGTCGGCTGGGTCGGTGGCCAGGCTGACGATGAAGCCCGAGGGCACGGTGTCGGTCGACAGGACGGCGCCGCTGCGCACCTCCAGGTGGACGAGCGTCCTGCGGTAGCCGACCCAGACCGTTCCCCGGGGCCCCGGGGCCACGAGCGACGGGAGCCCAACGGCGTTCCCGGTCCCCGGCCGGGGAAGGGGTACCTGGCGCACGAGGCGCAGAGTGGTCGGGTCGATCTGGCACAACAGGGGTCCAGGCGGCTCGTTCCCCGGAGCGATGGAGCCGCTGACCCACAAGGAGCCGTCGGCCAGCGTCAGGGCGTCGGAGTACCCGCCCCCGAGACTAAACGTCGGGCCGTTGCGAGCCGAACCCCCCGTGAGGCGGAAGGCCTGGAGAACCTCGGGTCCCTCCGGGTACGGCTTCCCCGGTACCAGCCCGTACGCCGACCGGGTGGCGGGGTCCAATACCTGCACCATGGCCCTCTTGACGAGGACCTTGGAGTGCCACGGTCCGGGTGCGCCGCCGGTGCCCGAGGAGAGGGGCATCGGGGACACCGGGGACCGGACGACGCAACCGTTGATCTGCGCTGGCCCGTTGGTGGCGTCGGCCGAAACGGTTGGAGCCACGAGCGCGGCCATGGTCAAGCTCACTAGCGCGACGTTGAGTGTTAGTCCCTGCATCGTCCCCCTCTTGAGGCCGGCTCGATAGGCATTCGGCGCGACTCGCAACAGGCCCAGGGTGCTCACCGACAGGCGGCTCGGACATCGGCCTGTCTTCAGCAACCAGCCTGATCCAGTGCCATTAGGGATTGCGAAGGATCTTGTGCTCGCCCAGCCGACGCCACCCCACCGGACCGGTCGGTCATGCACCCGAGAAGCAACGAACCAGCTCGATCATTCATCGGACGGCTTGTTGACGGCACTGGTCAGCGACGCCTGAACCTTGGACCCTCCTTGGGGTACCTCCTCTTGCGTCGCAAAGCGGATGAAGCGGGACGCCCGGCGGCGGATGCCTCGCTCCAGCCGTTCGGCGTGGGTAGGGGCAATTCGGGGAGTCTGGGCGTGGGGGGCGCGGTAGAACCGGGCCTTGGCCAACTCGACTAGCAGCAGATAGACGACCACCATCCCGAACAGGATGAGGAAGAACGTTGTCGGCAGAGGTGAAAAGCCCAGCAGCTGGGCCAGTCCCGTGTACGGCAAGATGGCACCGACCAGGGCCGCCCCTGTCGGTACCAACAGCATGGCCAGGCTGGGTCGGCTCTTGAAGAACGGCACCCGCCGGGTCCGGATCACGTAGATGACGAGGGTCTGGGTGGCGATCGACTCGACGAACCAACCGGTTCTGAACTCGGTGTGGCCAGCGTGGAGCAGGGAGAGCATCACCCAGAAGGTGAGGAAGTCGAAGATCGAGCTCACCGGACCGAACACCGACATGAAGCGCCGGATGAACTTCATGTCCCACGCCGCCGGACGGGCCAACGTCTCGAGGTCCACGCGGTCGGTCGGGATCACGAGCTGGCCGGCGTTGTAGAGCAGATTGTTGAGGAGGATCTGTGATGGCAACATCGGCAGGAAGGACAGGAAGACCGAGGCACCGGCAGCACTGAACATGTTGCCGAAGTTCGAGGACGTAGACATCAGGACGTACTTCATGGTGTTGGCGAAGATGCGGCGGCCTTCCATCACCCCTTCGGCCAGCACCCCGAGGTCCTTCTCGAGCAGCACGACGTCGGCGGCGTCCTTGGCCACGTCGGTTCCCGAGTCCACCGAGATCCCGACATCGGCGTGGTGCAGCGCCACCGCATCATTCACCCCGTCACCGAGGAAAGCCACGTCCTTTCCGGTACGACGGGCCACCTTGACGATCCGAGACTTCTGATCGGGGCTGATCCGAGCGAACACCGTCGTGGTCAGGATCGCCGCTTCGAGATGGTCGTCGTCGAGCGACTCGACCTCTGTACCGCTGAGCACCCCAGCGCAGTCGAGCCCGATGTCCGAGCACACCTTGGCCGCCACTAGGCCGTTGTCCCCGGTGATGATCTTCACCTCCACCCCCAGCCGCTCGAGCTGGGCGATCGAGGAGCCGGCGTCTGCCTTCGGGCGATCGGCGAAGGTGAGGAACCCGACCAGCGCCAACCCCTGTTCGTCCTTGGCGGTGAGCGCCTCCATTCCCTCGGCCGAACGGGCGGCCACGGCCACCACCCGGGCCCCCTCGGAGAACAGTGCCTCCATCGCCGGCCGAGCGCTGTCGGGGACCTTCGCGCACCGGTCCAGGACCACCTCAGGTGCGCCCTTGGTTATGAGCAGCGGCTGGTCGGTGGGGTCCTTGACCAACACCGAGCCCAGCTGGCGCTCGTGGTCGAAGGGAAGGACGCCCAGCCTCTGGTAGCCGGCAGCCGCGGCGGCGACCTCCCCTCCTGCAGCCGCCCCGGGAGCCGACCACAGGGCCTGGTCCAACGCGTTCCCTCCGACTGGCCCCTCTCCGGTGAGTGTCGCCTCGTTGCACACCAGCCCGAGCAACAGCGGGCGATCGCTCGGCTGCCCGTCGGCACCGAGTCCACGCTCGAAGGTGATCGCCCCTTCGGTGAGGGTGCCCGTCTTGTCGGTGAAGAGGATCTCGATGTTGCCCAGGTCCTCGATGGCGACCAACCGCTTCACGAGCACCTTCTTTGCAACGAGGGCTCTCGAGCCAGCCGAGAGGCTGACCGTCACGATGGCCGGCATCATCTCGGGGGCGATGCCCACGGCGATGGCCAGCGAGAAGAGCAGCGCTTCGATGAGGGGCCGTGACAGGGCCACGTTGATGATGAAGATGAACGCCGTCAGCACGGCCGCTACCCCGAACAAGAAGCGCGAGAAGCGCGACAGGCCCACCTCGAAGCCGGTCCGGCCCTGCTTCTCGGCCAAGCCCGCTGCGATCTGCCCGAAGGCGGTGCGGGGTCCGGTTCCAACCACCACGCCGAGAGCCGAGCCCTCGTGGACGATCGTCCCCATGAAGGCGCATCCCGGCTGGTCCAGCGCCTGGCGGTCGGTGACGAGCGCCCCCGACTTGGCTACCGGCATTGACTCGCCGGTCAGGACGCCTTCGTCGCATTCAAGTTCGTCGACCTTCAGCAAGCGGAGGTCGGCCGGTACGAGAGCGCCGATGCGGAGTGACACCACGTCACCGGGCACGAGGTTCACTACCGGGACCCGGCACGCCCGCCCATCCCTCAGGACCTCGGCCTCGTGCCGGATCTTGCCGCGGAGGGATTCCATCGCTACCTCCGCCCGATACTCGTTGAAGAAGCCCAGACCGACGCTGAGGGCGATGATCACCGCGATGATCACCGCATTGGTCCCACCGCCGGTCAGCCCCGACACCAGCGCCGCCCCGAGCAGGAGGACCAGGATCGGGTTCCGGACCTGACGGAAGAGGACGGCGGTGGAACGCACCCGATGCGTAGCGAGCGCGTTCGGCCCGAACTGCCTTAACCGCTCCGCCACCTCATCGGACGAGAGCCCATCGGGGCCACTCCCCAGGCGCGAGAGCACCTCATCGGGTGAGAGACCCGCTGCGTCGGCCAAACTCAACTTCCCAAATGGCGCGCGCGCGACCACGACCACGGGGCCAGCTTCACTCTTGGAACTCCATGCCGCTAGGGCCATTGGTCCGACGCGGCCTACGGCGCGAGTACTCCCTATTCGGACGATGAGGCGCAACAGGAACGTTCACTAAGCTCAGGGGGTTGGGGCACCGGCCACGGCACTGAACATGTTGCCGACGCTCCGGGCAGATCGCTTCGGGCCCCCAAGGGCGCTCCCGTGCGCGAGCACCCCCGATTTCTCAACCTGGACGGCTGACGCGGTCAAGCGATTCCGGCTCTCAAGCGCCCCGATGGAGACCGATCCGTGCTTCTCAGGGGTCGGAGTAAGGCCCTCAAGGTCGGTCGGTGACGGGACGGGAAATTCACCTGTTGACAGGGACAATGTTGTCGCTTCGACAACCAGTCGGGCTGCCCGGATTTGAACCGGGGACCTCTGCGTCCCGAACGCAGCGCGCTAACCAAACTGCGCCACAGCCCGCCTCCGGTCGTGACCGGCGGAGCGGTCAGCCTACCCGAGCCGATCGCGGGCGTCCCTGGCCGGGCGGCGGTGCTCTCGGTCGCCCGCGCTCAGGGTCCGGTCGTGGCTCGCGACGGCGG
This sequence comes from Acidimicrobiales bacterium, assembly GCA_035604685.1. Lineage (GTDB taxonomy): Bacteria > Actinomycetota > Acidimicrobiia > Acidimicrobiales > RAAP-2 > DATNIB01. Next base: position 11,130 of record DATNIB010000066.1, read on the forward strand.
CCGGTCGCGCTCGGCTTGCCCCGGCGCGCCCTCCGCGCCGGCCTCCTTTCCGGAGGCAGGCTCGCTCGAGCGCCGTCGGGCCACCACCTTGGCGATCCGGCGCTTGTCCATCTCGGCCACGCGCAACTCCCAGTCGCCGGCCGGGAGACTCTCGCCCTCGACCGGGATGTGCCCGAACCGCTCGAAGAGGAAGCCCCCGAGCGTCACGTACTCGCCGTCGGGGACCTCGATGTCGAGGCGTTCTCGGACGTCGTCCACGCTCGTGCGGCCGTCGATGAGCCAGCGGTTGGCGTCGACGCGGACGATCTCGGGCTCCTCCTCCGGATCGAACTCGTCGTAGAGGTCGCCGACCAGCGGCTCGAGGAGGTCCTTCACCGTCAGCACACCGGCGACGCCGCCGTGCTCGTCGACGACGACGGCGAACGCGCGCCGCTGCTGGCGCATCTCGGAGAGCACGTCGAGGATCCGTCGGGACTCGGGCGCGATGTAGGGCTGGCGCAGGCGGCGGGAGATGTCGAGCGGGGTGGGCTCGGAGGACTCGCCCGGCCCCGGGCGGCGCCCGGCGCGGAAGAGGTCGTTCACGAAGAGCACGCCCACCAGGTCGTCGAGGTCGTCGTGGACGACCGGGAAGCAGCTGTGCCCGGACTCCCGCACGGCCTGGGCCACCGCATCGGCGGTGACCGGGATGGTGAGGGCCACCACGTCGACCCGGGGGGTCATCACCTCGCGCACGTCCATGTCGCGCAGGTCGGCCAGGCGGGCGACGATGAGCCGTTCCTGTTCGGAGGCCGCGGAGTGCCGAGCGTCGCGCGCCCGCCCGGTCCCGTGGTCCTGGTGGCGCCCGAAGGGCCAGCGCCGCCGGGTCGCCCGATGAGTCTGTTCTGGGGGCACCTGGCGCGCGGCCGCTCAGCGCACCGCCGGTCCGGTCGGTTGGTCCTCGCCCACCAGCACCGGCACCGGTTGATAGGAGTCGTCGAAGTAGGTCCCTCCGGCGACCAGTGCGGTGGTCGCGCGGCGCAGGCGCAGCGGGTCGAGGGGCTTGACCAGCCAGCCCTCGGCACCGGAACGACGGGCCAGGAAGACGTCGGGTCGCCGGTCGAGCAGCATGAGCACGGGGATGTGCGGGAGGTTGCCGTAGGACTCCTCCAAGTGGAGCTCGAGGCACACCGCCATGCCGCCCATGCTCCCCATCTGCAGGTCGACGATCACGAGGTCGGGCGGCTCCTCGGCCACGGCCGCCAGGGTCTCGGGGCCCGAGGCCACCTCCCAGATGTCGGTGTCGGGCGTCTCGAGCACGGCCACGATCGCCCGGCGCACGGAGGGGGCGTCGCTGGCCACCACGATGGCGGGCACAGGGGGAGGTTAGCTAACCGGTCGGTTGACGAACAGGCGATCGGCGACGAGCTGCAGGCCGGCCAGGTCGTGGACGTCGGACCCGAGCAGCGCGATCCGCCCGACCGGAGCGGGCGCCACCCGCCCGGCGAGCCCGGCGACGGCCCTCTCGTCGTCTCGGGCCGCCGCGTTCAGCTGCTCGAGGTTGCCCACCAGTTCGGCGAGGGGGCCGTCGGCGGGCGGGTGGAACGACGGTCCGGGGTCCCACGCGAACGACGGGTGCACTCGGTTCACCACCAGTGCGGCCGCGGTGACGCCCGTGTCGCTCAGCTTGGCCGCGAAGTAGGTGGCCTCCTCGATGGCGTCGGGCCGAGGGGACGTCACGACCACGTAGGCGGTGGCCGGGTCGGCGAGGAGCGTGCGCACCGCGCCGGCCCGGGTGCGAAAGCCCTCCTCCATGCCCGAGAAGGCGCGGAAGAAGGCGACGGCGTCCTCCACGATCTCAGCGCCGGCCACCCGAGAGATCGTTCGCAGCAGCGCGTGGGTGGCCATGCCCATCGCCTTGAGGTAGGCCTGGGTGGGGAGCAGGAGGGCGCGGAACAGTCGGTTCTCCAAGAAACGCGTCAGCCGGCGGGGCGCGTCGAGCAGGTCGAGCGCGTTGCGGGTGGGGGGCGTGTCCACCACGACCGTGTCGTAGGCACCACTCGTGGTGAGCTCGTAGAGCTTCTCCATCGCCATGTACTCCTGGGTGCCCGAGAGCAATCCCGACAGGTTCTGGTAGATGCGGTTGGTCAGGATGGCCTGCGCCTGCTCGGTGGAGCCCGCGTAGCGGGCGATCAGGTCGTCGAACGTGCCCTTGGTATCGAGCATGAGCGCGTGCAGGGACCCCGGCCAATCGCCGGTCACCAGGGTCGGCACGTTGGGCAGCGACTCGACCCCCAACGCGTCGGCCAGACGGCGGGCGGGGTCGACGGTCACCACGCAGGCGCGCCGGCCGGCCCGCGCGACCTGCAGGGCCAGCGCGGCGGCGATCGTCGTCTTGCCCACGCCCCCCGGCCCGCAGCAGACCACGACCGGCCGCGCCAGGAGGTCACCGAGCGAGGCGGTCCCACTCGCCGTCACCTGGGTTCCCCTCCCAGTCGGGCGACCTCTCGGCCGAGCGCGTCCGCCAGGCGGCCGAGCTCGTTCGGCCCGATGGCGTTGGTCCACAGGGTGGGCACGCGGAGCTGGGGGAGCGGGAGCTCCCGGCCGAGGCGCGCCATCTGTTCGGTCTGCAGATCGTGCCGGGCCACCCGGAAGTACCGAGCCGATTCGAGGGCCTCGATGGCCGCGTCATCGAGGGGGCCCGTGGACCCCTCGGTGGCGCGCCGCGCGGGGATGCCCAGACCCGGTGGCAGCGGTTCGACGCAGTTCACGACCACGGGGCCCAGCTGGACCCCGGCCCGGTCCTCCAGCTGGTAGGCGGCCTCGATGGTCTCGCTGACCGGCATCTCCTCGGCCAGGGTGACGAGCAGCACCCGGCAGCGGGCAGGGTCGGCCAGCATCTCGAGGACCTCGGCCGCCTGGGCCCGCACCGGACCCGAGCGGGCCGCGTCCAGCAGCCCGCTGGCCGAGGTGAGGAAGGTGACCGCGTGACCGGTGGCGGGCGCGTCGACGACGATCAGATCCGCGGCCGGGAGGCGCTCCAGCTGTTTCACCTTGCCGAGGACGAGGACGTCACGGATGCCGGGGATCGCCGTCGAGACCACGTCGATCACCCCCGTCGAGACGAGGCGTTTGGAGATTCGACGCAGGCCGTGGTCGGCCAGGTACTCGAGCAGCGCGTCGTCGGGCGTGATGCGACGGGCGCGTACGCGGCCCGCACCCTTGGCGAAGAGGTCCGTCTCTTCGTAGTCGAGGGCCGCCGCTCGTCCGTAGGCGCGTGCGAGGCCGGGCTTGCCCTCGAGCTCCACCACCAGCGCCGACAGTCCGGACTCCGCGGCCAGGCGCGCCAGCGCGGCCGCCACGGTGGTCTTGCCGACGCCGCCCTTGCCGGCCACGATGACGACCCGGCTCTCAGCGCAGAACGCGGCGACGTCCATCCGGTGCGCAGCGTAGTGCCCAGAGCCCTTCCAGGTGGGTCCTGGAGGGACGAAATCCCTGTTCAGACCCCTTGTCACTCCCGAGTGCCAGCGCTACCCTGGCCCGAACCGGGGGACCCAGGGCGGGGGTGCGACATGCGGAAGCCACCAGAGGCATGGCAGGCGAGGGCTGCGTGCCGGGGACCCCAGTCGGTCGCCTTCTTCCCCCCCTCGCACGCCGAGCGCAAGGAAGAGAAGCTGTCCCGCGAGGCGCACGCTAAGAGCATTTGCGGCGAGTGCCGGGTCCGCGTCGACTGCCTCGACTACGCCATCCGCATCCGTGAGCCCCACGGGATCTGGGGCGGGCTGAACGAGATGGAGCGCAAGTTGCTCATGGAGCGCCGGGCCGGCTGAGCCGGTCCGGGCGAACCGGGGCGGTCCAGCGCCTCAGCGCCTCGCCGACCGCGGCAGCCGGTCGCTCGCCGGTCGTCCGTTTCCTGAATGCTCGCCGCGGCGCCGCGCCCCGTCCGACGCGGCCCCCGCCGACTCCCGCTGGCCCCAGCCGAGCATCGCCGGCACCGTCTGCACCACGAGGACGAACAGCGCGAACGTGACGACGTGCACGGCGGTGCACCAGATGCAGATGGCGCCGATGATCAA
>DATNIB010000067.1:0-15905 GCA_035604685.1 Acidimicrobiales bacterium
GAGGACGACGGCCACGTTCGGCGCATCATCACGAGCCGGCCCGAGTACCGCAACGCCCAGAGTCGCCGACTGCTGGAGGAGCTGGATGACGCCTTCGCCGCTGCCGCCGATGACCTCGACGTCCGGGTCGTCGTGCTGCTCGGTGACGGCGACCACTTCTCGGGCGGTCATGACCTCGGATCGCCGGCCGAGCTGGCCGACCGCGAGCGGCGGCCTCGACCGGAGGGTGTGCGCGGCAAGTTCCAGCATTCGCGCGAGAGCTTCGTCAACAAGACGCTGCGCTGGCGCGACCTGCCCAAGCCGACTATCGCCGGGGTCCAGGGCTACTGCATCTTCGGCGGGTGGATGGTGGCCTCATCGATGGACATCATTTACGCCGCAGACGACGCGATGTTCCTCGGCGCCAACTTCCAGTACTTCTCCATCCCGTGGGACATCTCGCCGCGGCGGGCCAAGGAGCTCTTGTACGAGAGCCGGTTCATCGATGCCGCCGAGGCCGAGGAGCTGGGTCTGGTGAACAAGGTCGTTCCGCGGAGGCAGCTCGACGACGCGGTGATGGGCTACGCGCGCCGCATCGCAGACAACGACCCCTTCCAGCTTCGAATGACCAAGATGGCCGTCAATCAGATGCAGGACGTCCAGGGCTTTCAGGCGCACATCACCGCCGCGCACCTGATGCATCTGATGTCGTCCGCTGGGGAGTCTGACCCGGACTACGCGTTGCGGCTTCCCGACGGCCGGCGCCGGCCTATGGTCCAGAAGGCCTTCGAGCACTACGAGTTGCGCAGAGCCGAGCAAGGCACCCACCCCGGCAGGTCTCCGGCTTGAACAGAGCCGGCAGGATGCCCAGGGTCTGCCATTGAAGTGGAGCGCCCGCGGTGGGGGGATTGGCTCCTTAGTCGTCTCCACAGAGCGCCATCGAGGCAGCGAGTCCCTCCGTTCCGGAGGCGCCGGCGGCCGATCAGCGTGATGAGCCGTTTCCCCCGCTCATAGGCTCGGGTGATGAGTTGGTGGGAAGACCAAGTGCTCCCCAGGGCCATCAACGTGTTGTGTGGGACCAAGGAGCTCCGCCGCCATCGTGAAGAGGTGGTTGCCGGACTGCACGGCTCCGTTGTCGAGATCGGCTTCGGGTCGGGACTGAACGTGCCCCTCTACTCGGTGGAGATCACCAGGGTGTACGCGGTCGATCCATCCGGAGTGGGCCGCAAGCTCAGCGCGAAGCGACTGCGCGCATCGCCAACCCAGGTCGAGTTCGTGGGCCTGGACGGGCAGGACCTCCCGCTTGGTGACGCATCGGTCGATGGGGCCCTCAGCACGTTCACTATGTGCACGATCCCCGACCTTGGTCGGGCCCTCGCTGAGCTGCACCGGGTGCTGCGTCCGGGTGGCCAGGTTCACTTTCTCGAGCATGGGCTCGCGGCTGATCCCGAGATCGCCCACCGACAGCACCGGTTCAATGGTTTCCAACGGCGCGTTGCCGGGGGGTGCAATTTGGATCGGCCAATCGACCTCCATCTTGGGGAAGCGGGCTTCGAGATCGCGTCGCTGAAGCTGGGGTGGCTCGCGGGCCCCAGGTGGCTCAAGCCGTGGAACTACCTGTACAAAGGGGTGGCCATCAAGCCGACGTGAAGTTCGTTGCGTTCCGAGCTCCGAAGCGCCCTACAGACGACCCGATCGCTCACTGGCCCCTGCGGGACCGAAACGACTGTGCGATGTCCGTCAGTTCCGGTTTCGGAAGCGGTCGGCCATCGCCGACATGACCGAGAGTGCGAACATCGGCGTCTCTTGGACCAAGAACAGGAACTTGTGTCGGTCGATCACGGCCAGCTGCGTGTCCGAGGTGGCGACCGCGGTAGCCGAGCGGGGCGAGGAGTCGACGAGCGCCATCTCGCCGAAGACGTCGTCGACGCCCAGGTTCGCGATGACCCGATCGGCGATTCGAAGTTGGATCTCCCCTTCGATGATGCCGTACATCTCCTCCCCCGAGTCGCCCTCGGAGAACACGACGGTGTCGGCCGGCACGGCCATGATGCTTTGAGCGTTGTTGAACAGCCCGAGTACCTTCATCTGTGCCTCCGGCGAGGATCATCATTTCGCAGCAGCCGGTCTTCCTGACAACGGTCGTCACTGGACTCTGGCCGTCCCCGGAGGGGCAACCTGCGGCGGCGACGGTACCAGTCGGGTTCGCTTTCCGTACAGGAGAGAGCGGCCGTGTCGCCGGGTTGTCGCGCAAAGTTCATCTTTGCCGCGCGCCGTCGCCCCACGATGGCATGAGCGGTTACATGAGCAATTTGCGGAGAGGTCTCGCCCAAGCCACGTTGTCCCCCGATGACGTCGGACGAGCGCGGCCGGTTGGATGCCCCGGGGCGCCGGAGTGGCTCGCCGCGGAGCTCCGTCGGGCCCGGCAGGCTGGTCGAACCCCTCCGGATCCTGCTCGGCAACCGGCTGCTCACCTGGCTGGTGGTGGCGTTCGCCGCCCTCACCGTCGCCGAGTGGGGGTACGTGACGGCCCTGGCCATCGACGCGTTCCGTGCCCACGGCGCGATCGCGGTGGGACTGGTTGGCTTTCGGCTCTTCTTTGCCGCGTTCGGGAGCTTCTTCAGTCTGCCGTTCGTGGAACGACATCCCGGAGCGCAGGTGCTGACCGCGGTCGCGGGCGTCCGAGCCGCCATCGTGGGGGCCAGCTCGGCGCTGGCCGCCGTTGGCGCCCCGCTGACCCCGCTCCTAATCCTGGTGGCGCTGGACGCCGTGGCCGCCGCGGCCTACCGACCGGCCCAGTCTGCGATGCTCCCGGCGCTGGCTCGCAACCCGAGGGAGGTGGCCGCGGCCGCGGCCGGGGTCAGCACCGTCAAGACGCTCAGCCAGGCGGTGGGCGCCGTCGGCGGCGGCTTCCTGCTGGAGGTGACGTCTCCGGCCACGGTGTTCGCGGCGGCCGCGGCGTTGCTGCTGATAGCGGGAGCGGTGACGTTGCGCTTCGTCCACGGGCCGATCCCCGTCGAATGGGCCCTCGCCCCGAGCCGGATCCGAGATCGGATGCGGGGCATGTTCGACGTGGTCCGCGAGCCACATGTGGGTGGCCTCCTCGTGGTGAGCGGGCTGCGGACGTTCGTGCGCGGGATGTGGATCGCCCTGGCCGTGATCGCCGCCCTGCGGCTGCTGCACGGCGGCAGCGCGGGGGTCGGCCTCTTGATGCTGGCCGCCGGGGTCGGGTCGCTGGCCGCCGTCCCCCTCTCGGCAGCGCTCATCGATCGCCCCCGGTTGGGCACGCCGGCAGCCCTGGCGCTGATCGCCTGCGGCATCCCCCTCGGATTCATTGCCGGGGTGCCCGTGCTCGACGTGGCCCTGGGTTTCGTGGCCGCCTGGGGAATCGGCATGGCGGTAGCCGACGTCGCGACCTTGTCCCTGCTCTACCGGCTGCTCGACATCCCACTGTTGCCGAAGGTCACCGCGGTGATCGAGTCGGCCAAGCTCGCGCTCGAGGGTCTGGGTGCGCTGTTGGCCCCCGTGTTGGTGTCGACCATCGGCGTTCGGGGCGCCCTCGTCGCGGCGGCCGTCCCGCTCCCGGTCGTGGTGGCGGCGGGGTGGAAGATGCTGCACCGGTTGGACGCCACGGCAGGGGATCGGACCCGGACCCTCGGGCTGTTGCACGGCGTGTCGTGCCTCGAACCGCTCGACATGCCGGCGCTCGAGTCCCTGGCCGGAGGGGTGGTCAGGCTCGCCGTGCCCGCCGGGGCTGACGTCGTCCGCCAGGGAGACCCGGGCGACCGCTTCTATGTCGTCGAGGCCGGGACCGCAGACGTGCTGGTGGACGGCTTCTGCGTGGGGTCGGTGGCGCCGGGCGGCAGCTTCGGCGAACGGGCGCTCCTGCGCGATTCCGCGCGCACGGCAACGATCCGCGCCCGCGAGCCGATGCAGCTGCTGGCGCTCTCGAGAGAGGACTTCCTGACCGCGCTCACGGGCCAGGCAGCGGCAAGTTCCACGGCCGCTCCTCGTGCCCCCACCGGCACCGGTGAGTGGACTCGGCGCGAACGAGCCGCGGTGCTCGCGCGTCTCGGCTTGTTCAGCCACCTGGACTCTGGAACGCTGCGCCAGCTGGCCGACGAGAGTGACCTCGATCGGTGGCCGGCCGGTGCAGCAATCATCGGGCAGGGAGAGGAGGGCGATCGGTTCTTCGTGCTGCTGGAGGGCACGGCCACGGTCACGGTGGACGGGAGAGCGGTCGGCGAGCTCCAACCTGGGGACCAATTCGGCGAGATCGCCCTTCTGCACGGGGTGCCGAGAACCGCTGGCGTGACCGCCGCCAGTCCGGTGGCCACTCTCAGCCTGCCCCGCGGTGCCTTCGCGTCGGCCGTTCGCACCCGGGTGATGCTTGGTTGACGACGCTCGAAGGGGAGGGATCACCTTCGAATCGCCCGACCACGACGAGCGGCCCTTCAGGCCGGGCGGCCGGGGCGCTAGCGTCTGGGGCCACCCGTCGCGGAGGCGTGCCATGCGGAGAATCGCCATGCCTTTGATCGCTGCGGGCATCGCCGCGGCCGTGGGCTGGCCGATGGCCGCGTTCGCCTACGGCCCGCACGGTGCGGTGATCGGGACGGGCACCGCCAAGCTGGCTCCCTGTGGCACGACGCTCATCAGCGGCCAGGGATTTCAGCCCGACGAATCGGTGCTCCTGATCTTGGCGCCGGGACCGGTGTCGCTCGGCCCGACGACCACCGGGGGGGACGGGTCGTTCTTCGCCTCCTTGACAATCCCGGTCGGCACGGCCTCGGGCAAGTACACCGTCGTCGCCACCGGCCAGACGGGCGACACCGCCAGCACCGACTTCACCGTCGGCAAGGGCGGCTGCACCGCAGTCCCGCTGCTCAGTCACAGCACGGTCGACCCCGGAGAGTCGACCGTGGTGCGCGGCGGGGGATGCCCTCCCAACGACCAGGTGGTCCTGACCCTGGACGGCAAGGTGGTGGGTCAAACGACGGCCAACGACCAGGGCATGTTCGCGGCCTCGATCATCCCGCACGGCTACAAGATCGGTCAGGAGACGGTGACCGTGGAATGCGGTTCGAGATCGTTCGGGGTCCTCCTCTCGGTGGTGGCGACCGTCGCGGCCAAGACCCCCGAGAGCACCACCGCGGTCTTCGGGGTCTTCGTTCTGCTCGGCCTCGTGTTGCTCTGGGGCCAGTTCGGCAGCGGCGCCAGCCGGCGCCGCCGGAAGCGGCCCGCGGGGTAGCCAACCCGTCGAGGGGCCGGCCGATGATCTTCGGCAGAGGAGCCGGTGGGATCGGGTGCGCTGGCTAGAGCGCAGAGACGCCGTAGATCGTCTCTTCGCCGACCCGCCCCTTCACCGTCACCGTCTCGGGTTCGCCGAACGTGAACGCACCGTCCGCCGAGTCCTTGACCAGTTGGGTGGCCAGGATGCTGGGCCGCCCCTCCCGTCCCGAGATGCTGGCGATCCGGAAGCCGACGTTGACGGCGTCGCCCAGCACCATCACGACCGAGCCGGGCATGAGTTGCATCGTGACGGGACCCATCGTGATGGCCCAGCCCATCCGTAGGGGGGTGCCATCGTCGTAGCGGAGCTCGAAGCCGGCGGTCGTCTCGGACACCATGGCTTGGGCGACCAGCGCAAAGTTCAGCGCGTTGACCGCCGCCGCGGGGTCGACCTCGAGCTCCCAGCTGGCGAAGAAGGCATCGCCGACGTAGTCGACGAGGGTGCCCCGGTGCTGGGTGAGCAGCTCGCGCAGCTTGGTGTAGAGGACGTGCACGTCCCGGGCGAGCACCTGTTGCTCCGCCTGCTCCGAGACGGTCGAGAAGTTGATGAGGTCGCCGACCACCATGGCCATCGTCATGGGCGTGGCGATCGAGGTGGTCGAACGCTGTTCGGTCCTGGCGGGTTTCCTGGTGGTCAGTGCCGCGTCCCGAAATTCGAGCACGTGGCTGCCCACCTGGATCTGGTCGCCGCCGTTGAGCGGCACCCCCACGGCGCGCTCGATCCGCACCCCGTTGACCCGGACGCCGTTGCTGGACGTGTCGACGACGACGGCCTGCGAGAGCTCGGCGTTCACCCGGACCTCGAGGTGGTTGCGCGAGACGGCGAGGTCGTGGCTCAAGAGGATCCGGTGGGCGTCGTCCACCCCGGAGCATTCGCGGCCGACGAAGAGCCGGTCCACCAGGGGGAGAACGGTCTCGCCGGGGCTCCCGGGGTCGAGGACCAGGTAGCCGAACGGCTGGCCCTCGGCCGAGGTCGAAACGCCGTCCCCGTTCACCGGGCCCGACCCCGCGCCGTGTCGCAGAGGTTCGGTTGGAAGGCGCCGGAGAGCAATGCAATCCGCGGCCTCGGCCGCGTGGCGCAGGCGGGGAGCGCCCTCGGTTGGTTCCCTTTCGACCCACCAGGCTGGGTCACGTGTCGGACGGTAGACGAACGGGGGTGAATCGGCAACCAACCTGAGGTATCGTCGCCGCCTGCAGCCCCCCGTGTCGGTGGGCGCGGGGGAACATCCCGTTGTCGGGATGTCTGGTCCACCAACGGAGGGGCGGGGTGGAGAGCGAGAGCACCGTCGGCGCAGCCCTACCGGGGTACGAGATCGGTGCGGAGCTGGGCCGCGGCGCCTTCGGGGTGGTGCTGGCCGGGCGTCACCGCCAGCTCGGGCGCGAGGTGGCCATCAAGCAGCTGGCGCCCGGACTCGTGGGCACCGAGTCGGTCCGCTCCCGCTTCCTCGTGGAGGCGCAGGTCCTGGCCTCGATCAGCCACCCCCACATCGTGCCGGTCTACGACTACGTCGAGCGCGACGACGCCTGCATCCTAGTGATGGAGCGGTTGGCCGGCGGCACCGTGTGGAGCCGGTTCGTCAACCGGGGCTTCGACCAGCAGACCGCCTGTGCGATCGCCATGGTGGCGTGCTCGGGCCTGAGCGCGGCGCACCAGCACGGGGTGCTGCACCGGGACATGAAGCCCGAGAACATTCTCTTCGGGGACGACAACGTCCTGAAGGTCACCGACTTCGGCATCGCCCGGGTCCTGGGCGAGGACGACGCGCTGGCCAACCGCGCCGGGGAGATTCTCGGCACGCCGGCCTACATGGCACCCGAGCAGGCCAGCGGGGCCGACCTCGGGCCGACCACCGACGTCTACGCCGTCGGCGTCATGCTCTACGAGCTGCTCTCGGGTCGCCTCCCCTACCCCGACGAGGGCGGCTCGCTCGCCACCGTCCTGCGCCACATCAACGAGGACGCCACGCCGTTGGCCGACGTCGCGCCCGCAGTTCCCGCCGCCATCGCCGAGGTCGTGATGCGGGCCATCGCCCGGAACCCGGCGGAACGGTTCGACACCGCGGAGGCCTTCGGGGTGGCCATCGGCGAGACGGCGAGCGCCGCCTGGGGCGCCGGCTGGATGGACCACCTCGGGGTGGCCCTGCGGGAACCCGGGCCGATTCTCTCCAGCGCACAGGGCGGGTCGGGCACGGGGTCGGGCGCCAGCCGAGCCGACCGGCCGGTCGTCCGTCCGGTGGTGGACCTCCACGTCGGAGGCGCCGCCGAGACCGGGATCGAGCTCAGCGACCTCATGCCCCTGCGCCAGACCCCCGTCACGGTGCCCGAGTTTCCGACCCGTCTCAGTTGGGCGGCCGTGCTGCTCGGGGTGATCGCCCTGGTCCTCGGGCTGCTGGGCGTCGGCTCGTCCACCCCGGCGCCGACCCTGGCCAAGGGGTCGGTCACGGTGGCGGGCCACGACCCCGCCACCGGCGTCCGCGTCCCCATCGATCTCAACCGCCCGATCCGGGTCGTCGTCGGGCAGCTTCCGGCCGGCGCCGGCACCCCGCAGACGGCCCAGCTGGTGCTGTCCCTGGGCGGCCTGTCGATCGTGCGCTCGACCTCGGTGCCCTTCGTGCAGGGCAGCGGCGGGTTGGTCACGACGCTGGACGCCAGCGCCGGCCGCTACATCGTCGGCGGCCATCTCTCGGCCGCGTTGAAGCTCGTCGGCCCCCGCGGGACCGTGAGCGACGACTTCGGCGTGGCGCTCGCCCGCTCCCCCTTCGGCACGTTCGGCGGCGTCGTGGGCCTGGTGCTGCTCCTCGTCGTCGGTGCCTACGCCGAGTCGCTGCTGCGCAGCCTTCGGCGCGGGCGCCGTCGGGACAATCGCGTGCCGGCGGTGATCGGGCTGGTGGTGGTCGGCCTGTTCGGGGGGCTGACCGCCACCCTCTGGGGGTGGATGTTGGAGATCACCGGACCGACGTTGGTTGCCTTCGTGCTGCCCGCGGTCCTCGGTGCGGGCGCCGGGCTGCTGGCGGGGCTGGCCGGGTGGCGGCTGGGGGACCGGACGCGCGCCCACCGCCAGGCCAACCGGCTGGTGCTGGTGGCCCGGCGTTCGACGTTGACCCCGGCGACGGACCCTCCTGCCGTCGGGGCCGGGAGCTGAGGTGACGGTGACCACGGAACGGGGCGCCCGCCGCGGCTCGCTCCGGCGCTGGGCTCGCTCCGGCGCGTCGGGAGTGCTGCTCGTGCTGGCGGTCGCCCTGGTCCACCCCGCCCCGGCCGGCGCGGACGTCCAGGGGGTGTCCTTCAGCGCGGTCGTGAACGGCCAGCCCGACGCGATCTCCTCGGACGCCCATCCGGCCGAGCTGTTCCCCAACAGCCCGGCCAAGGTGCGCCTCACGGTCACCAACCGCACCGGCTCGAACCTGCGGATCGCCACCGTCCGCTTCGAGGGACAGGTGCTCGACCTCCCGCTCTTCTCCTACGACACCGCGGTGAACCTGTTCGTCCCGCCGCATCGCACCACGTCGCTCACGTTCCCGCTCGTCCTGACGAGCGTCGGGAGCCAGGCCACCGGGCTGCTGGTCGCCGGGATCACCCTGCTGGCGGCCGACGGTTCGGCGATCGCGTCGCAGTCGCTCGTGGCGAACGTGCACGGCTCGCTCAACTCGATCTACGGCTTCTTCGGGCTCGCCGTCCTCGTCCTCACCGTGTCGTCGCTGGCGCTGGCGCTGTTGGCCATGGCCCGCCACACGTTGCCCGAGAACCGCTGGCTGCGCGGCGTGCGCTTCCTCGTGCCCGGATTCGGGATCGGCCTGGTGCTCACGTTCAGCCTGTCCGCGTTCCACGTGTTCACGCCCGGCCCCGGCCACTGGCTGCCGCTGCTTATCATCCCGAGCGCCATCGGGCTGGCGCTCGGGTTCCTCACCCCGGCCCCCGACGAGGAGCAGTTCGACGACTACGACGACGACGTGCTGCTGGCCCAGATCATGGTGGTCGACGAGGACCCCCTCGACGCCGTTGTCCGAGCCCCCGGGACCGAGATCGTGACGCCGACCGGCGCCGCCTCGGGGGTGCCGGACAGCCGGGCCACCACCGCCGGCTAGGAGAACCGCGGGTTCGACCACACCTGCACGCCGTCCACCTCGGTCATGAGCTCGAGCGAGGACTGGGCGGCGTCGAAGAGGAACCGGGTGGGCTTCTCGTTCTCGAGCACCCAGCCGCCGCCGTGGAGGATCTCGATGACCTGGCCGTCGATCAGCCGCGAGTGCGTGCCGATCACCAGCCAGCGGACGCGGGCACCGAGCTGCTCCAGGCAACCGGCGCAGAGGGTGGCCTCCCACCCCTGCACGTCGATGTGCACGAGGTCCCAGAAGGCTTCTGCGGCCAGCAGGTCGCCGAACGCCACGATGTCGACCTCGATGAAGTCCGCCATGGCGCCCTGCATGTAGGCCTCGTCGCCGGCGTCGAGCTCCCCCGCCGCCTCCCGCACGGGCCGCGCCCCGCCGGCGTTGGCCGGATCCGCGATGCGCGGCCAGCGCGCGTGGCCGGCCTCCACCCCGACGGCCGCGCAGAGCAGGCGGTGGGCGTCGGGGTCGAGGTCGTTGTCGAGGAAGTGCTGGCGCATCAGCGCGAAGCGGCCCGGGTCGGCCTCCACGCCGAGCAGGCGCAGATCCTCCAGTCCCCGTCGTCGCGCGGCCCGGGCGCCGGCCACCAGCCACGGCCCCCAGCCCGCCCCGAGCTCCATCGCCGCGAAGCGGCCGTGGCCGGCCGAGGCGACGGCCTTCAGCAGACCGACCCATTCGACGGCCTCGAAGAGATCGTGGGGGACGGGCCGATCCATGACCTGCCCGTCCCAGGCGCGGGCGGCGTCCCAGAGCGAGGAGGTGCGGGTGCGGGTGCCGAGGAAGTCCGTGACGAAGCCCGGCGCCGGCTGCGGACGGGCGTCATCGAACAGGTCGAAGACCCACAGGTCGTCCGGGGAGTAGCCGGCGTAGATCTCCCCCGGCGGGGCGCCGGACGAGTCCGCCCTCCCGTTGGCGGCCGGCGCGACCGATGCCCGGGGCCTGCCGTGGCGGAGGCGCCCCAGCGTCTCGCCGGCGAAGCGCGACAACAGTCCGCGGCCGCCGGCCGGGAGGGGCTGATCCGCCGCGACCGGTCGGGGTGGTGCGCGGGTGGTCAGTTCGAGTTCGACCGTCTGGACGCGCTGGCGCAGGTTCGCCACTTCGGTGGAGAGGTCGGACACGCCCAGGAAGCGCCCGATCCGGCGCGCCAGTTTGGAGCGAATCTTGCGCTTCCCTCGTCCCGACACGAACGGCCTGCTCCCTTCCCGGCGCGTGCCGTCCGGGATCTGCGCATCGACCCTAGTGCTGCCGCCGGCTGGCCCAGTGCTAGGTGACGCGCTCGGACCCGCCCGCGCCGCCGGCCGCGCTCAGTGCCGACGACCTCGTCGCCAGCGGGGCGCGGGTCCGTCCCCCCGCGCTGGGGCACTCGACGACGCCGGGATCGGCTGCTCGCTCGGCCCCGCTGCCAGCTCGTCGACCGCCCCGTCGAGGGTCGACGCCACCCGGTCGAGCAGGGAGCGCACCGTTGACAGAGCGACCCGATGGAACAGGGCCTGGTCGAGGCGGGCGCCGAGCTCACCCAGGGGTGGCACGTAGGTGGCCGAGAGGGTGAGCCGGAAGCTCTCCGCCCCGAGGGGGGCAAGCTCGAGGTCCCCCTCCAGCAGCGGGAAGAGCGTCCGGAGTCCGGTCGCCTCCCAGGCGAAGGGCACCACCAGGGCGTCGCCCCGATCCCGCGGCGGGCCGAGGGTCATCCGGACCTCTCGGGTCATCTGGCCGGTTCCCCACGACGGCCCGATCCGCAGCCGCAGCGCCTCCCCGTCCTCCTCGGCTGCGCTGGCCAGCGGCGCCAGCCAATCTGCGCCCCGCACGAACCGTTCCCGCACCGCTCCGAGGGGGCGGTCGACGTCCACGAAGTCCTGGAGGAACAGCACCCGTTTCCGCTGGCCAGGCTCCGTGCCTGACAGTTCCGCGCCCATGGAGCCAGGCTGACCCTTCGGCCGTGCCTGCGGTAGGGGCCTAGGTCCCTTCTCGGGTCTGCCCCGGTGGGTGGGCTCCGATTGGAGGGCCACCCGGCGAAGAAGCAGGTAGGTTCCCCCCCACCCAGTTCGGCGAGGGAAGAGGATCGCATGAATTCGGCAGAAACCTGGAAATTCATCCACGCCGAGCGGGCGAAGATGGCGGAGACCTGGTCCGGACTCTCGGCCCCCCAGTGGACGACCCCGTCGTGGTGCGAGGGCTGGTCGGTCCAGGACCTGGCCGGCCACATCGTGGCCGCCGCCGAGCAGACGCCAGGGAACTTCTTCAAGGAGTTGGCGTCGGCTGGCTTCAAGTTCAACGTGTTCGCCGACCGCGCCGCCAAGCGCATCGGCGCCGCCGGTCCCGAAGAGCTGATCCACCGCCTCCAGGCCCGGACCTCGACGACCAACCACCCACCGGCTCCGGTCATCGCGATGCTGGGCGAGATCGTCGTCCACGGCGAGGACATCCGTCGGCCCCTCGGCCTGGAGCACCGGGCGCCCGCGGCGGCGCTGGTGGCGCTCGCCGACAACTGGAAGAAGTCCAACCTCCTGATCGGCGCCAAGCGGCGGATCGCCGGTCTGCGGCTCCGAGCCACCGACGCCGACTGGGCCACCGGTGACGGCCCCGAGGTCTCGGGGCCCCTCATCTCGTTGATCTTGGCCATGGGTGGACGTAAGGGCGCGCTCGGTGACCTCACCGGCGACGGTCTCGCCACCCTCGCCAACCGGGCCTAGCGCACCCGCTCGAGAAGCGTCGCGGGCGATCGGCCGCCCGCCCCGTGCCGGCGGATCGCCCCACCTACGATCAGGCTGTGCCAGGACGTCTGCGGTGGAGTCCGGCAGTGTTGCAGTCCGTCGCGGCATTGACCGCGGTCGGCCTCGCGACGTTGGCCCTCGGCGCGTGCGGGTCCGCGACGCCCGGCAAGGCGACCCGGGTGCCGCTCCCCGCCGGTCCGCACCCGTCGGAGATCGCCAAGATGGTGTGCCAGCCCGAGGCGCAGCGGGAGCTGGCGCTGGTGCTGGGCGTGAAGGCGACCGTCGGTCCCCGCACCTGGGTGGACCACCGCTACACCTGCACCTACGCCTACCCGGACGGGAACTACGTACTCTCGGTGCAGGAGCTCTCCAGCTGGGACCAGACGTTCACCTACTACCGCTCGCTCGGCCAGGAACTCGGGCGCGTTCGGTCGCTCCCGAACCTGGGACAGGGAGCGTTTCAGACCACCGACGGCTCGGTCGTCGTCCGCAAGGACTGGAAGGTGCTCCTGGTGAACGTCGCGGGGCTCCCCGCCCAGTTCGCGGTGCCTCCGACCAGCCCAACCAACGCAGCCGTCACCGTGGCCGACGTGATCCTCAGCTGCTGGGCGGGTGACTAGCCCTCAGACGACGTAGTGGGAGTTGGGGATGGAGGCCGACGTCCACATGAGCCCGAGGCACATCTCGTCGGATGACCCGTCGCCCCACGTCACGAAGTGGGGCGCGACCTTGCGCAAGAGGGGCTGCTGCTGGGCCAGGGCCGGGTTGTAGGTGCAATTGACCTGCACGGTGTCGCCCGGGGCCACGGCGACCGGGGTGGCCAGGTTGTAGGCCTTCTGGTAGTGGAAGTTGTAGACGGGGACGTTGAGGATGGTCTTGGCCCCCGGCGTCCCGGGGTTGAGGACCATCTTGAACGTGGTGCCCAAGAGGTGCATGTGGGCGCCCACTCGCACGATGTAGCCCGACGTGTTGACCGGCCAGTTGCACGACGTCGTGTCACCGACCGGCGGGTTGGCGGGATTGCGGCCGCAGATCGCCTCGAGTCCGTTCACGAAGCCCACCGCACCGGGGCCGAAGCGTTGGCCCAGGTTGGCCAGCGACGCGGCCCGGTCGCAGAGCGGACCGGTCACGCCGGGGGCGCAGGGGACGTCCGGCGGGGCGGGCATGAGGCCGAGGTGCAGCGGCAGGAGCGGGGTGGTGGCCGGCACGGTGTGCAGCGCGAGGGAGTTCTTCACCGGCTTGTCCCCGACGAGCAGGTTGTAGTGGACCTGCATCACCACCAGGCTCCCGGCCGGAAGGTAGACGCCGGTGTCCTTCGGCAGGTTGTCGGCGCCGTGGCCCGGCGACCACGCGCTGAGCCAGGGGGTGTTGGAGATCTGGCCCAGCCCGGTGTTGGGGATCGGGGTCTCACCGAAGCAGGCCCAGCCGTTCCCGCCCACGTTGGCCGTCTCGGCGGCGGAGGCGAGCGCGGGTGGGACCAAGAACAAGATGGCGTGGTGGTCCTCGGCGCTGCCCGGGAAGAACTGGCTGGAGATGATGTAGGAGTTGGTGGTCACGTGCGGATTCATGAGCGTGCAGTGGTAGTCGTCGGTGGCTCCGGGCGGCGCGTCCGGCGTGTACGCCTGGGCCTGGCGCAGCATGATGGTGCTCACGACGGGCGCGGCGGCGGCCGAGGCGCCGACCACAGCGGTCAATGCGGCGGCCACAAAGGCGAGACCGGCCAGCAGTCTGGTGACGCGCAAAATCCGCACGAACCCCAGGGTAGCCTGCGATTTGGGCACCGAAGGGGGCGCGGGCAGGTGGCGGTCTGACCACGATGAACGAGGCGTCCGCCGTCGAATCGCCGGTCGCCCCGACGGCCACCGAAGCCCCGTGGGACCCACCCGATCGGCGCCGGACGCTGCAGCTCGCCTTGGCCGCCCTGTGGTTCCTCGATGCCGTGCTGCAGCTGCAGCCCTTCATGTTCTCCCGGTCCTTCGGGCCGCTCATGCTGGGACCGACCGCGCGGGGCAACCCGGGGATCGTCGCCCATTCGATCACCGACGTCAGCCGATCGATCGGCCAGCACTCCGTCGGCGCCAACGCGGCCTTCGTGCTGGTCCAGTTCCTCATCGCCTTCGCAATCGCGCACCGCCCCACCGTTCGCCTGGGCCTCGTCTTGTCGGTCGCCTGGTCCCTTCTCGTGTGGTGGTTTGGGGAGGGGCTGGGGGGTGTGTTGGCCGGCACCGCCAGCCCGCTGACCGGCGCACCGGGGGCGGTCCTCCTCTACGCCGTCCTGGCGGTCCTGCTCTGGCCGACCGCGCGCCGCCCCGCCGCCCCGTGCACTGCGGCCCGCCTCGTCGGCCCGCCGGTGGCCAAGGTCCTCTGGGTGGCGATCTGGGGATGGCTGGCCGGGATCGCGTTCTTCGGGTCCCCCACGCGGCACCCGGGGACCCTGTTGGCCGGCCTGGAGGCCGGCGAACCGCGATGGCTGGCCGCGCTGAACCGCCACGCGGCCGACCTGGTGGCCAGCCGGGGTCCGCTCCTGGCGGTGGTCGTCGGCCTGCTGTTCGTCGTCATCGCCGTGGCCGTGTTCCTGCCCACCCGACCGGCGAGGGTCGTCCTGGCGGTGGCGATGGTCGTGGGCCTCGCGATCTGGGTGGTGGGCGAGGACTTCGGCACCGTCTTCTCGGGCTCGGGCACCGATCCCAACTCGGGGCCGCTCCTGGGGCTGCTGGCGGTGGCCTACTGGCCGCTGCGTCGGGCCGGGTCCAGGCGGTGGGTCGAGGCGGCCGCCTGATCGTGTCGGACCCCAGCTGGCTCCTCGACCTCTTCGCCGCGGTGATGCTGGCGGTGTCCGCGTACTGCGCCGTCCGGCTGGTCGTCGTCCGGCGCCTGCACCGCACCCTTCACTACGGCGTGAACTCGGCGCACGTGGCCATGGGCCTCGCCATGTCCGGCATGCTGGTTCCCGTCCTCAACGCGTGGCCGAACCCGGTGTGGGAGGCGCTCTTCGCCGGCTTCGCCGTGTCGTTCGCGTTCCAGTCCGCGTCGTTCGTCGCCCGCCACGGGTTGACCGGCCTCTCGCGGGACCACTTCCACCGGGTCACGCACTACCTCACCCACCTGGTGATGTCGTTCGCCATGCTCTACATGTACCTGGCGGCGGCCCCCGTCCCCGCCCATGCCGCCGCCATGGCCATGGGGCCCGCCCCCGGCACGGCCGCCTTCGTCGGCCTGCCGCTCGTGTTCATCCTGGTGCTCTGCGCGTCGGCCGTCTGGCACGTCGACGCGCTCAGCCGGTTCACCCCGGCCGTGGTGGCGGCCGCGGTCCGCGCCGGCGCTGCGTCGCGGGGCGGGGAAGTGGGGGCCGGTCCCGAGGCCCGCTGGCTGGCGCCCCGCCTCGAGATGGGCTGTCACATCGCCATGTGCGCGGCGATGGCCTTCATGCTGGTGCTGCTGCTCTGAGTGAGCCGGCCGCCGCGCCCATCCCTACTCTCGCCCTGACCGCCGGTCAGGACAGGACGCGGTCGACCGTGAAGGTCCGTGAGCGCCCGGTGACCGGGACGGACACGGTGAATCCCCAAGTGCCCGGACCGAACACGGCGTAGGCGATGTAGTGGTCGGGACTCAGCCGCACCAGCCGCAGCGCGGTCGAGGCTCCGCCCGCCCGCGACGCGCGGGCTCGGGGCGCGCCGAACACCGGCCCGCCGGCGCCGCTCGGCTCCGTGAAGATCAGGTGGAACTGGTTCACGCCGGCGTTCGAGGACTGCAGGTAGACCTCGGCGTCCGAACCGTGGCCCAGGGCGACGGTCGAGATGCTGTAGAGCCGCGGGAGGAG
>DATNIB010000068.1:0-36387 GCA_035604685.1 Acidimicrobiales bacterium
CTAGGAGGGAGCGACCCTTCGAATGGGCGGGCGCGCGAGGGGTGTGCGAACGCGTCAGCCGCGGCCGCAGTTGGGCCGCTTGCCGTGGTTGGCCTTCTTCTTCGAGCGGATCTTGCGCTTGACGGTTCGTTTCGACACAGGGGCGACAGCCTAACGGGCGGCGGGAAGGGGCCGAGTAGCGTCGGATCCGTGGAGCGCCTGGGACTGGTCGGACTTCCCAACTCGGGGAAGTCGTCCCTGTTCAACGCCCTGACGGGCGGCCACAGCCCGGTCGCCCCCCATCCCTTCTCCACCACCGACACGACGGTCGGGGTGGCCCCCCTGCCGGACCGCCGCCTCGACGCGTTGGCCGAGCTCAGCCACAGCAAGAAGGTGGTGCACGCCGGCGTCGAGATCGTCGACATCGCCGGCCTGGTCGCCGGATCGTCGAGCGGCGAGGGGATGGGCAACCGGTTCCTGGCCGGCATCCGTGAGGTCGACGCCATCCTCTTGGTGCTCCGGTCCTTCTTGGACGACGAGGTCCCGGGCGAGGCCGACCCGCTCGGCGCGCTGGAGACTCTCGAGCTCGAGCTCGTCATGGCCGACGCGGCCTCACTCGAGCACCAGGCCGACAAGCGCCGCAAGCAGGCGCGCCTCAAGAGCGACAAGACCCTGGGGGCCGAGGCCGACGCCATCGATGCCGCGATGACCCACCTCCAGGCGGGCGTCCCCCTCTACCGCGCCGGCATGGCCACCGAACAGCGGGGGCTCTTGGCCGGCTCTTTCCTCCTCACCGACAAGCCGATCCTGGCGGTGGTCAACCTGGGCGAGGACCAGGTGGAGCGGGCCGACGCGATCGTCGCGCCGGTGACCGAGAGCCTGGGCGGTGCCGGGCAGGTCCTCGGCGTCTGCGTGCAGCTGGAGGCCGAGGCCGCGCAGCTCCCGCCCGACCAACGCGCCGAGCTCTTGGAGGGCCTCGGTCTCGGCCAGGGCGTGCTCCCCCGCCTGGCCCGGGCGGCCTTCGAGTTGCTCGGGCTCCGCACGTTCCTCACCACCGGGGACAAGGAGAGCCGCGCCTGGATCTTCCGGGCCGGGGCGAAGGCGCCCGAGTGCGCCGGCGTCATCCACTCGGATCTCCAACGGGGGTTCATCCGGGCAGAGGTCATCCACTGGGACGAGCTGGTCGAGCTGGGCGGCTGGCCGAAGGCCAAGTCCGCCGGCCGTCTGCGGGTCGAGGGGAAGGACTACGAGGTCCTCGACGGCGACGTGCTCGAGATCCGGTTCAACGTGTAGGACACGCTCGTGCGCGACGGACCGAGCGAGCGAGCGGGGCGGCGGGGGGACTGACGTGCAGGCGGGTTGGTTGCTGCGGGACGGTGAGGTGCTGGCCGGCGCGGATCTGGCCGAGACGTTCTGGGACCGTACGCGCGGCCTCGTCGGTCGCGCCGCCTACGACGGCGCCCTGATCCTCACGCACACCCGCTCCGTCCATTCCTTCGGCGCGCGGTTCGCCCTGGACGTGGCCTTCGTCGATGCCGACCTGGTCGTCCTGGCGATGGTGCGCCTCCCCCCCTGGCGCCTGGCACTGCCCCGCCGTCGGGGCCGTTCGATCGTGGAGTCCGCCGCCGGCTCGTTCGATCGCTGGGGCCTGCGGCTCGGGGACGCGCTCGAGTTCCGTGCCGCCGGCTGAGCCCGGCGCCGTCGTGCTGGTGGCCACGCCCATCGGCAACCTGGGCGACATCTCGGCGCGGGCCAGCGAGACGCTGGCAGCGGCCGACGTCATCTGTTGCGAGGACACGAGGCACACCCGGGCGCTCCTCAGCGCGCTCGGGATCCGGGGCGCCGGTCGGCTCGTGTCGCTGCACCAGCACAACGAGTCGGCGCGGCTGGCCGACGTGCTGGGTTGGGTGGCCGGCGGGCGCACCGTGGCCGTCGTCTCCGACGCCGGGACCCCGGGCATCTCGGACCCCGGAGCCCTGCTCGTCGCGGCCGCGGCGGCGGCGGGACTGCCGGTGCGCGTCGTCCCCGGGGCGTCGTCGGTCGTCGCCGCGCTGGTGGTGAGCGGCCTGCCGACCGAGCGCTACTGCGTGGAGGGGTTCCTGCCCCGCTCCGGGCCGGCGCGCCGGGCGCGGCTCGCCTCGATCGGCGCCGACGAGCGCACCACCGTGCTGCTCGAGGCGCCCCGGCGGCTGGCCGACACGCTGGCGGATCTGCTCGGGGCCTGCGGGAACCGGGCGGTGGCCATCGCCCGGGAGCTGACCAAGGTCCACGAGGAGGTCTGGCGGGGCCGACTGGCCGACGCCGTCGCCCACTTCTCCTCCGGCGACGTGCGCGGCGAGATCGTCGTCGTCATCGCCGGCGCGGCGCCGTCGCCGCCCGCCTCCGACGACGAGGTCGCCGTCGCCGTCGCCGCCCGCCTGGCCGAGGGCGCCGGCGTCGGCCAGGCGGCCACCGACGTGGCGGCTGAACTCGGCGTGGCGCGCCGGCGCGCCTACCAGGTCGCCCTCGACCTGCGCGCGACGACGGACTGAGGCGCGCCGCGCGGCCGCGCCGTTCTGGCCGCCAGGGAGGCACCGGTACGCTGGGTCGGTGCCGCCGTTCTTCCTGACGACGCCGATCTACTACGTGAACGACGTGCCCCACGTGGGTCACGCCTACACGACGGTCAACGCGGACGCCATCGCGCGCTGGCACCGGCTGCTCGGCGACGACGTGTTCTTCCTGACGGGCACCGACGAGCACGGCGCCAAGATCGCGGAGGCGGCGGCCGAGCACGGGATCGCCCCCCTCGAGATGGCCGACCGCACCGCCGCCCGCTTCCAGGAGGCCTGGGCCGGCCTCGACATCGCCAACGACGACTTCATCCGCACGACCGAGCCCCGACACCACCTGGCAACCCGGCGGTTCCTCCAGGCCATCTACGACAACGGCTACATCGAGCTCGGGACCTACACCGGCCTCTACTGCGTGTCCTGCGAGGACTACTACACCGAGGACCAGGCGGTCGACGGCGGGTGCCCGGTGCACGGTCGCCCGCTCATCGAGATGGCCGAGGACAATTACTTCTTCAAGCTGAGCGCGTTCGAGGACCGGCTCATCGAGTGGTACGAGGCGAACCCCGGGGCCGTCGCGCCGCCAGGCAAGCGCAACGAGGCCCTCAGCTTCATCCGCGGGGGGCTCCGCGACATCTCGATCACCCGGACGTCCATCGACTGGGGGGTGTCGGTCCCCTGGGACGCCGCGCACGTCTTTTACGTCTGGTACGACGCCCTGGTCAACTACCTGACCGCGGTGGGGTACGGGAGCGACGAGGAGCGCTGCGCCAAGTGGTGGCCGGCCGCGCACCACCTCATCGGCAAGGAGATCATCCGCTTCCACTGCGTGTGGTGGCCGGCCATGTGCATGGCCGCCGGCATCGACCCCCCGGCCAACGTCTTCGTGCACGGGTGGCTGCTCATCGGCGGGCAGAAGCTGTCCAAGACGTTGATCCGCAGCGCCTCTTCGAGCGAGCTGCCGGTCCGCATCACCGACGTCGTGCCGTCCTCGCTCACCGACGACTTCGGGGTGGACGCGGTCCGCTACCACCTGCTGCGGGACACGCCGCTCGGGGCCGACGGCGACTTCTCCTACGAGGGCATCGTGTCGCGCTACAACGCCGACCTGGCCAACAACCTGGGCAACCTGGTCTCCCGGGTGGCGACCGTCGTCGGCTCCAAGTGCGGCGGGATCGGGCCCGCTCCCGATCCGGACAGCCCGCTCGCCGCGGCGGCCGCGGCGGCGGTGTCCGGCGCCGCCCTCGCGTGGGAGCGCTTCGCCCCGCACGAGGCCCTCGAGGTCACCTGGCGGCTGATCGCGGCGGCCAACGCGGAGCTCGAGGCGACCGAGCCCTGGAAGGCAGAGCCCGGCCCCGCGGTCGAGGCGGTGCTCGGCAGCGCGCTCGAGGCGCTGCGCATCGTGTGCCTGCTCGTGTCGCCGGCCATGCCGGGCACGGCGCGCCGCATCTGGGCGCAGATCGGCCTCGACGGCGCACCGGCCGACCGGCGGGTGCCCGCCGACGCGGCCTGGGGCGGGTACCCGGGCGGGGTCCCGGTGGAGCGGGGCCGGCCGCTCTTCCCGCGTCGGAAGGACTGAGCCGTGGGCGAGTGGTTCGACTCGCACTGCCACGTCCAGGAGCACTACGAGTCCGACTCGGCCGAGGCGCTGCGCCGCGCCGGCGCCGCCGGCGTGGCCGGGGTGGTCTGCGTCGGCACCGACGCCGACACCTCGGCCGAGGCGCTGGCCCTGGTGCGGGCCCGGCGCACCGGCGCACTCGGGCCCGACGTCCCCGAGGTCTGGGCGACGGCCGGCCTGCACCCCCACGAGGCCAGCCAGGGCACCGAGCGGCTGCTCCGGTTCGTGGACGACGAGCTCGCCCAGTCCGACGGCGCGATCGTGGCGATCGGAGAGTGCGGGCTCGACTACTTCTACGAGCACTCACCGCGGGTCGCGCAGCGACGGGCGTTCGCCGAGCAGATCAACCTCGCCCACCGGTGTGGCCTGGCCCTGGTCATCCACGCCCGGGACGCCTGGGACGACCTGTTCGCCGTCTTGGGGACCGAGGGCGTGCCGGGGCGGGCGGTTCTGCACTGCTTCACGGGCGGGCCGGAGGAGGCCGAGCGCTGCCTCGCCGCCGGCATGTTCGTCTCGTTCAGCGGCATCGTCACCTTCAAGAACGCGGCCGCGCTGCGCGAGGCCGCCGCCGCCTGTCCGAGCGACCGACTGCTGGTCGAGACCGACAGCCCCTTCCTCGCCCCGGTTCCCCACCGCGGGACGACCAACGAACCGGGGTTCGTGCCGCTGGTGGGCGCCGCCATCGCCAAGCTCCGCGGCGTCGAGCCCGTCGAGCTGGCCCGCTCGTCGGCCGCGGCCGCCCGGGCGGCGTTCGCCCTCTAGGTCCCGGGGTCAAATCGGTTCCGTTTGCCCGCTTGACACTCCCTCCCTAGTATCCCGGCTAGCTCGGAGCCGACTGCGGGTCGGCCCGGGCGCAATGTCCCCGGGGAAGGGTGGAGGTCTGAGGACAGAAAGCACCGGGGGGAGGCGCGTGCTCGTCGGGGCGCTCCTGTGCGGAGCGCTGTTGGGTGGGCCTCTTCTGCTGTTAGGCACGGGCGCCGTGGTGTCGAGCGCGCTGCCCGCTGGCGCAGGCGGTGGTCGGACCGTTGCGACAGCTGATCAGCGCGCCCGGATTGTCCCCGGGCTCCAGCAGGTCAAGTTCGCCGCTCCGGCCTCGATCAGCACCACGACGACGGTGCCGCCGACCACCACGGTGCCGCCGACCACGACCACCACCAGGCCGCCGCCGCCCACCACCAGGCCGGCACCCACGACCACGACGGCGCCGCCCAACACCGCCACCGGTCTCGCCACCTGGTATGCCGAGGCGCCCGCCGGGCGCTGCGCCAGCACCAGCCTGCCCTTCGGGACGGTGCTCACCGTGAGAGACGACACCACCGGGGTCTCGATCACCTGTCTCGTCGACGACCGCGAGACGGCCGGACCGCCGCACCTCGTCGATCTGTCGCCCGAGGGATTCACCGCAATGGCGCCACTCAGCCAAGGGGTCATCACCGTCACCATCACCTGGTGACCCTGTCGGGCCCGGAGATCCACCGCCTTCTCTCCGAGCACGGCATCCACCCGAGCAAGGCGCTCGGGCAGAATTTCGTCGCCGACCCCAACACCGTGCGCCGGATCGTGCGACTGGGCGGCGTCTCGGCCGGGAGCCGCGTGCTCGAGATCGGCCCGGGCCTCGGCTCGCTGACGCTGGCGTTGGTCGAGGCCGGGGCATCGGTGGTGGCCGTCGAGATCGATCGTCGGCTGGCCGCCGCGCTCCGCGAGGTGCTCCAGGGCGCGGCCGGTGTGCGCGTGGTGGAGGGCGATGCGCTGCGCCTGGACTGGCGCAGCTGGCTGGACGACGGTGCCCTCCCCTCGGGCGCGCCCTGGATCCTCGTGGCCAACCTGCCCTACCGGGTGGCGACGCCGGTCGTGCTGCACGCCCTGGAGGAGGCGCCCGAGATCGGCTCCCAGCTGGTCATGGTCCAGCGCGAGGTGGCCGACCGGCTGGTGGCGACTCCGAACACGCCCGCCTACGGCGCCGTGTCGGTCCGGGTCGGCTACTTCGCCGAGGCGGCGATCGTGGGCCAGGTGCCGCGCGGGGTGTTCATCCCACGGCCCAAGGTGGAGTCGGCCCTGGTGCGCATCGTCCGGCGGGACGCCCCGGCCGTCGACCCCGCGCTGGTCAGCTACGCGCGCTTCGACGCCGTCGTCCGCGCCGGGTTCGCGCATCGCCGCAAGATGCTCCGCCGCGCGCTGGCCGGGGTCGTCTCGGCGGACGCCTTCGAGGCGGCCGGCGTGGCGCCGACCGCGCGCGCCGAAGATCTGGACGTGGCGCGGTGGGGTCGCCTGGCCGCAGAGACCGGGGTGGGCGCGCATGGCTGAGGGCCAACGGGTGCTCGCCCCGGCGAAGTTGACGCTTTCCCTCCGGGTCACCGGGCGGCGCGCCGACGGCTACCACGAGCTGGCGGCCGAGATGGTGTCGATCGACCTCTGCGATGAGCTCGTGATCGACCCCGACGGTGACGCCCTCGAGGTCGTGGCCGACGGCGCGGCGGCGCCGGTGCCGGCCGGCCCGGGTGACCTGGAGGACAACCTGGTGCGCCGGGCGCTGGCCGCCACCGGCCGCACGGCGGCCGTCCGGCTGGTGAAGCGCATCCCGGTCGGCGGGGGCCTCGGGGGCGGGTCGAGCGACGCCGCCGCCGTCCTGCGCTGGGCCGGCTGCTCGGATCTGGCGGTCGCGGCCCGGCTCGGGGCCGACGTGCCGTTCTGCGTGGCGGGCGGCCGCGCCATGGTCACCGGGGTGGGGGAGCGGATCACCCCGCTGCCCTATGCGCCGCGGTCCTTCGTGCTGCTGGTCCCGCCCCTCCCGGTGCGCACCGCCGACGTCTACCGGGCCTTCGACGAGCTGACGCCGGCCGGGGCCCTCCCGGGCGGCAACGACCTGCTGGCGGCCGCGCTGGTGGTCGCACCGGCCCTCGCCCGATGGCGCGACGCCCTCGGCGCGGCGAGCGGTCGCACGCCGAGGCTGGCGGGGAGCGGCGCCACCTGGTTCGTGGAGGGGACGCCCGAGGAGCTCGGGTTGTCGGGGCGCGACCGCGTCAGCGTGGACGGGGAAACCGGCCGGGTGGTGGGGGTGCGGACCGTGCCGGCGGGCTGGGAGGGGGAGCCCCTCGCCGGGGGGTGATTCGGGTCGCTACTTCCCGGCCCGCCGCTGCCAGCGGGTGGCCTTCAGCATCTTCTTGTGCTTCTTCTTGCGCATGCGCTTGCGGCGCTTCTTGATCAGCGAACCCATGTAGGGACGGCAGGCTAGCAGCCGAAGCGGTGCGCCCCGCCCGGGAGGGGAGGCCGCTCGCTCGCCCAGGATTCGGGGCGGGCGCTCAACCGGGCCAGTGGGAACAGCACGTCGGGGGCAGGGGGACGGCCCTGCCCCCGACGCACGAAGCCGCCGAGGGTGAAGCGGCGCGACCCGAGGAGGGAGCGCTGGGGGGGTAGCGGTAACCGGAGTTCTCGACCCTGGCCGGAGCGGTCACGAGGGCCCGGGGGGCGAGCCCGGCCGACAGGTCGGCGACGGCTCTCATGATCGCTTCGGCGCCGGAGCGACCGGCAACGACGACCCTGCGGCTGGTGCGGCGGACACGATGGTTGATCCCTTCGCGTCCTTGGGTGTCGGTGCCGTTCGACGGCTGGGTGTTGGACAACGGCCCTCCTCTGGGTTGGCTCCATCTTCCGACCGCGACCTAAGAGGACTGCCAAGCAACGATAAGAAAAGCGTCAAGAAGGCCGGTGCAGGGTGCGGCCGGCGGCGCCCGATGACGCGGCGCCACCCCCTGCCTACCGCGGCCCAAGCCCGCGGCTCGCCGAGGGCCCGGAACGGCTAGACCAGGGCCATGGCCATGGAGTCGACCGTAGAGCCCTCACCGATCGTCCTCGCTCGACGCCAGGACGTCGTGGTCG
Source organism: Acidimicrobiales bacterium (assembly GCA_035604685.1). Taxonomy (GTDB): domain Bacteria; phylum Actinomycetota; class Acidimicrobiia; order Acidimicrobiales; family RAAP-2; genus DATNIB01. The sequence continues at coordinate 8,026 of DATNIB010000068.1, forward strand.
CGATGCGCGAGGTGGGGGCGGCCGCCGCCGAATTGCAGGTCCTCTTCGAGCAGCTGGCGACGGGCGTCGACCTGGGCCTCGACCGGATCGAGTGGGGAGCGGGGGCATTGGCGGTGGCGCGCACGATGCGTCTCGCGGATCGTCGGGAGATGCTGAACGCGGCCGCGGCGAGGGTCCGGCTGGCTCGTCACAACTTCCAACGGGCGATGTTCCTGTTGGCCATGGCCGAGGGGAGCTCCCTGGCCGAGATCGCCCGGACCTGGCGGGTCTCTCGGCAGCTCGTCTCCCGGATGACCAAGGAGGCGGGGTAGCCGAGGACGGGTGGGGGCGGGCTCAATCCGGTGCCGGCACCTCGGCGGGCGCTCTCACGACGGGGAGGCGCAGCTCCATGAGCGTGCCGCCGTCCGGCGGCGTCGACGCCGCGACGGTGCCCCCCTCGTCGTGGGCCACCTGGGCCACGATCGCCAGCCCCAGCCCCGACCCGGGGAGCGCCCGGGCCGAGCCGGCCCGGTAGAAGCGGTCGAAGACGCGCGGCAGGTCGAAGGGAGCGATGCCCGGGCCGTGGTCGCGCACGCTGACGGTCCCGGCGCGGCAGGCCACCTCGACGGTGCCGCCGTCGGGGCTCCACTTGAGCGCGTTGTCGAGGAGGTTGCCGACGGCCCGCGTGATCCGTTCACGGCGCCCCTGCACCCAGGTCGGCTCGAGGGCAGCCTCGAAGTGCACGCCGCGGGGCCGGCCGTGCGAGGTGGCCAGCCCGACTGCGTCCTCGACCAGCTCGTCGAGCCGGATCGGTCCGGGTTCGGGCTCGGTGTGGGTCCCGCGGGCCAGCTCGGCCAGGTCGCCCACCAGGTTGGTGAGCTCCTCCATCTGGGTCAGCACGTCTCCGACCAGGACCTCCCGGTCCTCGGCCCCCAGCTCGTCGACCCGTCGGACCACTTCGAGATTGGTCCGCAGGCTGGTGAGCGGCGTGCGGAGCTCGTGGGAGGCGTCGAGGACCAGCTGGCGCTGGGACTCGCGCGAGGTCTCCAGCGCGCCGAGCAACCGGTTGAAGGCCCGCCGGAGGCGGCCGAGCTCGTCGGGCCCGCCGGGCTCCAGCCGCTCGGAGACGTCGGTCGTATGGGCGAGCTCCTCCACCGACGCAGTCAGGTCGTCGAGCGGTTCGATGGCGGCGCGGGCGACGAGCCAGCCGAGCAGGATGGCCAGCGCCACGCCGGCGATGGCCACGAGGAGCAGCGCCAGGCCCAGGTGGCCGAGCTGCTGGTTGACCCCCGCCAGCGGCGCGGCGACCTGGAGCGCACCGTTGTTGAGAAAGATCGGCGCGGCGCCGGCCTCGGTGATGGACAGGTTCCTCACCGGCACGACGTACTCCCGGAGCTCTCCCTTGCCCCGGACGGTGGCGTCGGTGAAGTAGGGCCTCGCCTGCCCGGCCGCCACGGCCTTGGTGGCGGCCGTCACCGGCAAGGTCGCCGTGCTGAAGATCGGGGTGTCGTCGAACGCCGCGACCACCTGGACGTAGACACCGTTGTTCTGGGCGAGCACCAGGCCGCCGCCCTGCTCATGGGCGGCGTTGCTGGCGCTCGCGATCAACGTGTCGTCGACCGAGTTGACGAGCGAGTTGCGGGTGGCGACGTAGGCACCGAGGGACGCCACCAGCACGGCGAACACCGCCGTCACCGTCGCCGCCAGCACGATGCGGGTTCGGAAGGTCACGGCTCTCGCAGGACGTAGCCGACGGCTCGGACGGTGTGGATGTAGCGCGGCTCGCCGCCCGCCTCGGTCTTGCGCCGGAGATAACCGACGTAGACGGCGAGCGAGTTGGTGCCCGAGTCGAAGTCATAGCCCCAGACCCGCTCCAAGATGACCTCGCGGGTGAGCACCTGGCGGGGGTGGCGGAGGAAGAGCTCGAGTAGGTCGAACTCGATGCGGGTGAGGGTGAAGGTCCGGTCGGCGCGGCGGACCTCCCGGGTCCCGAGATCGAGCTCGAGGTCGCCGAAGCGGAGCGTCTCGCCCTCGCCCTCGCTTCGGCGGCGCAGGAGGGCCCGCAGCCGCGCCAACAGCTCGGCCAGCGCGAACGGCTTCACCAGGTAGTCGTCGGCCCCGGCGTCGAGGCCTTGCACCCGGTCGTTGACCGCGTCGCGGGCGGTGAGCATCAGCACCGGGGTGTCGTCGCCCGCCGACCGGAGCCGCCGGCACACCTCCAGTCCGTCGAGGTCGGGGAGCCCGAGGTCGAGGACCATGGCATCGGGGGAGGCGAGGGCCAACGCGTGGAGGGCGCTCGTGCCATCGGCGGCGGTCTCCACCTCATAGCCCTCGAGGCGCAGGGCGCGTTCCAGGGAACCGCTGACTGCGGGGTCGTCGTCAACGACGAGGATCTTCACGGGGCGCACCGTCTTCTCTGCGAGCGGTCACCGGGCCGGTCGACTGTCGGTGGTGCCGGGCTGTCTTCTCGGTTCCTGCCGCACCTACCACGCCGCGCCGCCGCAGAGCCTACCGTTGCCAACGCTGATACCGGGGCCGGTGGGCGCTCGATCCCCCATTTCGCGTCGCCTCGGGACCCGTGTGATACGCGTGGTGCCGCCTATTGGCGGGTAGTTCAACCGGCAGAACGCCTGACTTTGGATCAGGAGGTTGGAGGTTCGAGCCCTCCCCCGCCAGCCACAAGTTTCCTGTTCAGCGACTCGCGTGCTCGGCCGTACGGCGCTACCGGACCCGGGCTTGTCAACGTTCTGTCGACGCGGCTCGGTTGCACTCTCGAAGGTGGCTTCGTTGGGTGGGGAGTTGCCAGGGGCCCGGGAAGGTTTGGGCTCGCTCAACCCGTCCATCTGACTTACAGTCTCTCAATCCTGGATGACAGAGACCGGAGCGGCGTCGGCGAGGGCGCCCATGGGGAGGGACTGATCTCAAGATGGCCAAGCACCGTCCAGCACACGCCAGGTCGGGCCTCGGGCGCTACACCGCCCCGCGCCGCCTGCACCCGGCCCACGCGGCCGCCTCGGCCGACGGCGTGCGCATCGTCGGGCTGACCGGCGCCCTGGTCGGTGGCGGGCTCCTGGCCTCGGCCGGGCTCATGGGCATCATCGCCACGCCGGCCGGCGCGACGGCGCCCGGGGCGTTCGTCACCGGGGCCAGCCCGCCCTTCAGCAGCCTGGGCACCACCAACTTCGACGGCTTCGGGAACTTCGCCACGGTGGCGGGCGGTGGCGGGACCGTGGCCCACCCCGGCGAAGCGACCGCAGTTGCCGGTTTTGGGGACTTGGACGCCACCAACGTCGACAACACGGCCTTCGCGTTCGGCTTCGGCCCCGGGAACGAATCCATTGCCTCTGCCGGCAGCTTCGGGGAGTTCGCCAACCTGTCGGGCAACTCGGCGACGGCCAACGCCGTCTCGGCCGTCGGCCCGCTCGGTGGCCCCCCCGCGGGCGTGGCCTTCGCCGGGGCGGGTGACAGCTCGTTCCTCCCCACCGGAAGCGCCTTCGCCAACGCCTCGGACAACACGGCCTTTGCCTGGACCTTCGGAGGGTTCTCCGATGCCACCGCCGGATTCGGCGATGACGCCAACGTGTCGGACAACGTGGCGTATGCCGGGAGCCAGTTCGCCGACGTCACTTCCGAGGCCGGCATCGGGGCGGATGCCAACCTCTCGGGCAACGGCGCCTACGCCTACGGCCTCCTGGCCGAGTTCGTCGGAGCGTATGCCGGCGTCGGGTCCGACGGGCACTACGAGAACAACCTGGCGGTCGCCCAGAGCACGTTCGGCCTGGCGGTCGCCTGTGCCGGGGTGGAGGTCTTCAGCGTGGAGGGCTGCGACGACGGCTTCACCGGCGGCCTCGCTCAGCCGAGCGACCACATTGTCGGTGTGGCCGATCCCGGCAGCAACAACATGGCCACGGCCGGCAGCGTCGCGGGTCCGGCGGAGGCCTTCGCCGTGGGCGGCGACAACAACACCGCGGCAGCCAGCGCGGTCGGCGGCGGGGCCGGCGCGGCGCTGGCCGATGGCACCGGCAACTCGGCGGCGGCCCTCGGGGTAGCCGGCGGCACCACCACCGCCCAGGCGGTCGGCACGGACGTGAACGCCGACGCCACGGCCGTCGGGGCCGGCTCGACGGCCACGGCCGTCGACGTCGCCGGGGTCTCCCTCGTCGGGGCCACCTCGGCGCTCGGTGGTTGGTCGGACGCCTCCACCAGCGGTGGGGCGTGGACCGTCAGCATCAACGGCGGGACGCTCGTCAGCTAAGAAGCCTCGGTTCGGGGAGCCGCCTCCTTGTCAACGGTTTTCAACGTGACTGGACCGCACCGGACCTTTGAGCCGACCCGACGACTGAGGGTTGGTGATCCGGTGCAGCATCGAGAGGGGTCGACTCGGATCCAATCTCCGGGTTCTCTTCGCGCCGGAGGTTCCCCCTATTTGGCTGTCTTCAGGCTTTCGATGGCGTCGAGGAGAATCTTGATCCCGCCCTCTGTGTGAACGTCCAGCAGCGTGAGCGCTTGTTGGATCCCGTTGCGAGCGTCTTCGACGTCCTCGAACGTTTTCGCCACGCGGGCGTCGGCTGCCTCGTTCTGCAGGTTCTGGCCGACCATCAGGGCGGGGAGTAGCACCAGCTGGATGAACGTCTGCGCCACCCAGGCCACCAGGGCGATGACGCTCGCCTTGATGATGACCGCCGGGAAGAAGCTGTGGAACACGTGGAACGCCGAGAGTACGGCTGGGAGCGAGCAGAGAGCGAGCACGCAGAAGACCCAGAAGCACGTCATTGTCCCGACGTATTGCGTGAGGGTGAGCGCGACCTTCTTGTTGAACCGGGCGTAGGCGGTGTTGGTGGGTAGGTGATCGGCAGTGCGCTTATGCACCGCCTGCCCAAGCCTGGTGAACCCATGCGTCGGTTGCTGCTGGTCGGTCGTCGTCACCTGTCTGCTCCTTGTTGGCTGAGTTCGGAGCCGGTCCTCCCGGGTCGTTCTGCATGATTTTCTCTTGGTTCTCGAAAGTGGGTTGGGATGCTCGACCGGCGGGGCCGATATCGAGTTCAGCGCGATGGACTCGAGCGCCGACTGTCATCAGAACCGGTTCGAGTCCGGTCAGGACACGCCGTGGCGATAGGTACGGACCCGCGAGCCGACGGCACCTCCGTCGGTGCCGGCTCGACGGCGTCGGCCATCCAAGATCTCGGGCTCGGGCTGTCGACGGTGGGGTCTCGGCGGGTGGTCGGATGCCGCCTCCAGTGGTGGCATCTGGACGGTCAGCATCAACGGCGGGACGCTCGTCAGCTGGCCACCTCGGTGGGCCGGGCCCTCCGGCCAGCCAGATTCGGGTGAGTTCGAGCTGGCCGGGTGGCTTCAGCCTCCGACCTGGGCGGCACAGTTGTTCCCGCCGATGGCGCTCATGTCCTGGACCGGGACGGGGGTCCCGTTCACCGCGTAGAGCTCGGCCGAGTAGGCGCCACTCGGCGCCGATGTGCCTGCCGTGAGCGAGAAGGTGATCGTCCCTCCACCGCTGATCACGAATGTCTCCGACGGGGGCAGGCCGCTGCCGGAGAAGATGAGCTCGACCGTCGACCCGGGGGGAGCCCCGCCGATCTGCAGCGTCTCGCTCCAGGTACCCGGCACGCAGGGCCCACCGCTGAAGGAGCTACCGACCGACGTCATGGTGATGTTGGTCGCAGGCGGGGGCGAGGTCGGTGAGGCGGGGGGCGAGGTCGGTGAGGTCGGCGAGGTGGGGGGCGAGGTCGGTGAGGTCGGCGAGGTCGGTGAGGTGGGGGGGGATGTCGAGACCGTGGGAGGGAGTCCAAGCGCCGAGCGCGCGTCGTTGGACGCGGCGGTGAGGGCGCTGAGGTCTTTGGCGTAGCGCGAGGCCCAGGTCTGGACGCCGATCGTGTCGAGCGTCGCCAGTCGTGACAGGTCTCCGTTCAACGTCGCCACTGCGCTGGCATCACGACGAAGCGCGGTCGCGCCGGCCGAGTAGTGCGCCGCGATCGCGATGAGATCGGAATGCGTGGTATCGAGCGCGGCGACGAGTGGAGCCGCCGCGGCCTGTGCTTCGGTGCCGGTGGTCGAAGCGGTCCAGGTCTGGGCCAGCGCGTCGAACACGGGTTCGGCGGTGTTCACCGGCGCGACCGCCGCCAGGAAGCCTCGATCCGCTTCTGCCTTCGACAGGGGCGTCGTCGAGGCGACCCGGGTCGTCCCGGTCGAGTTGGGCGCGGGGTGGCCCGTACCGCCGCCGCCGAGGACGAAGACGGCGATCAGTATGCCGGCAATGGCCGCGCTGACGCCGATCGCCGCGGCCAGCTGCACCACACAGCCCCACCCTTTTGGCGACCACCACACGGCCCCGTCGTGCTCTTCGACGAGCGAGGAACCATCTTCCAGATCGGGGCCTTCCGAGTTCGCTTCGGTCGCGTCGGGGATGACGGGGACGGTCGCCGTCGGGCTCCCCTGACCGCCGGCTCTTTCGTATTCCTGACGGCGCGTGAACCCGGTGGGGTCCTCTTCCAGACCCTCGCCGAGGTGGATCGGCACGGGGTTGGCCACGGGCTGGATCGTCGGACCGCCGATACCGGGCGGGACGATCGAGGGGGGCAGGCCCGGCGCAAACGGACCCGGTGGGGGATCGGGCTTCCACCAGGCGTTGTCGGCCATCGCCTTCTCGCTCGGTGCCCAGGGAAAACTGAACTTTGGGGGTTGGGTCCCCCCGCCCGCGCCGGTGGCCGGCGGCGTCTCGCTGGCCGGGACGGCGGCGGCCTGCAGTTCCGCGAGACGCGCGCGCGCCCACTCGACGCGTCGCGTGGCCGCTGACTTCTTGTCGCGGAGGTCAAAGACCGAGGTCCCCTGGACGTGGCCCCAGTCCGGGTCGTCCTCGGCCTTGGCCAGGTCGTGCGAGACGGTGCGGAGGGCTTGCTCGGCCTGGTCCAGCTCGTTCTGGGCGTTCTGAATGTCCCCGGCGCTGGGCGATCCGGTCGGGTCGGGCGGGGGCACGGGTCAGCCCGGGTCGGGGCAGCCGACCGGTGAACGGCGCTCGGCCTCGTTGCCCGGAGCGAGCAGCAGGACCATCGGCACCACCTCCGCCAGCGGTCTTCTCAGGTCCCGACCACGGACGAGGTGGCAAAGCGTAGTCCCGCACCCCGTGCCGTGGTCGACGAGGTGACGCCCGGGTCGCAGCCTCCCGGTCGCCCGCCTGCACCGACGCTGGCCGGCGGCGTCACCCCGGGCGGCGGGTCAGTCGAACCGGTAGCGGAGCACCTCGGCGACGGCGCGGTAGCCGATCGAGCGGTAGACCGAGTTGGAGGTCGCGTTGGCGAGGTCGGTGTAGAGGATGCAGCGGCTGTGTTGGAGAGCCCGGGTGGATAGGGCGGCGACGCACCCGCTGGCGTATCCCCGGCCCCGCAGGGTCTCGGGCGTGTACACGTGCTGCACGCGCACGACGCCCGAGGTCGGTTTGCTGAGCGCGGCCACCGACACCGCGGCGCCGTCGTCCCAGAGCCAGAAGTGACCGAGCGGCAGGCGGTGGGCCACGATCGCCGACGCATCGCCCACGTCCCCGATGTCGGCCAGGAAGGCCCCGGTCCACTCGACGAGGAGCCCTTCGTCGTCGATCGTCGCGGGTCGGAAGCGTCCGGGGACCCCTCGCGGCTCGACGACCTCGCGCACCTCGTAGATCCGCTGGCCCTGCAGCGGCCTGGCGGACGACTTGGTCGTCTCCGTCCACGCCCCGGCGAACATCGCGGCGGTACCCGCCTCCCCGTTGACCCCCGGCAGGGCGACGTCTGCCCCGGCGATCGCGCCGACCGCCGCCTCGATGCACTCACCGGGCATCGCAGAGACCAGGCAGAAGAAGGTCGTGGGCGATTGGAACACCACCCCGGCGGGTTCGGCGCCGACCACCCAGTAGCGACCGGGCAGGGGGAGTGCCACCCGGGCGTTGAGCAGCGTGAGTAGGACGTTGTTGCGGATCGGGTCGCCGGCCAACCACGCGCCCGCCCGTTCGAGCACGACGCGTGGATCGTCGGTGGCCAGGACGTCCATCAGGACCCGCTGCGCCGCCCGCTCACCAGCGCTTGGGCCGCCCGTGGGCGTGCAATTCCGCGAGGTACCGGTTGTAGGCGGCCAGCTCGGGGTCCTCCTCGGGGTCCTCCTCGGTGGCCTCGGTCCGCTCGAGCTCGGTGCCCGGGGGGTCGGCGACCTCGGATTGGGTGCCCGAGCCGTCGTTCGGGAGCAGGGTCTCGTGCACCAGCTTCCACCACACGAAGACGGCGTACCCGGCGAAGAACGGCCACTCGAAGACGTAGGCCCAGCTCAGCTCGTTGCCCCCCAGCGCCCGACGGACCTGCCAGTCGCACAGGACGAGGAAGGTGGGGACCACGATCAGGAGCACCACGTGCAGGCCGATCGCACGGGGCGACCACCATCGGGTTCGCACCGCCCCAGGCTAACTGCGCACCCGGGAGGGGATCCGCGGCGGTCGGGCAGGGGACGCCCATGCACCGAGGCAAAACGGGGAAAGATACGGTCATGACCGCGCCGCTCTATGCCATCGTCCTCGCTGCGGGCGAGGGCACCAGAATGCGATCGGAACGCCCGAAGCCGCTCCACCGCCTCTGCGGCCGGCCGATGGTGCTGCACGTGCTCGACGCCCTGGCCGAACTCGATGTCGCCCAGGTCGTGGTCGTCGTCGGCCACCGGGGGGAGTGGGTGACGAAGGCCCTGGTCGAGCAGGCTCCCCCGTCGTTGCGCATCGAGTTCGTCGAGCAGTCGACCCAACGCGGCACCGGCGACGCGGCGGCGGTCGCTCTGACCGGCCTCCCCGACGACGGCGAGGAGGGCGACGTCGTCGTCCTCCCGGGCGACACACCGCTCCTGCGCCCGCAGACCCTCGCCGCCCTGGTTCGCCACCACCGCTCGAGTGAGGCGGGCGCCACCCTGCTGACCGCGGAGGTGCACGAGCCCGGCGGCTACGGCCGGGTGGTGCGAGGACCCCAGGGTCTCGTCGAGCGCGTCGTGGAGGAGACCGACGCGACCGCCGACGAGCGGGCCATCACCGAGGTGAATACTTCCATCTACTGCTTCCGACGGGGGATCCTGGCGCCCTCCCTCCGGCGCCTCAGTCCGGCCAACGCGCAAGGCGAGTACTACCTGACCGATGTCGTGGGGGTCCTGTCGGCCGCCGGTTACCCGGTGCACGGATTGCTGGCGGTCGATCCGATGGAGACCGCCGGGGTCAACGACCGGGCGCAGCTGGCGGTGGCCGAGGCGGAGCTGCGGGACCGGATCAACGAGCGCTGGATGCGCCGCGGCGTGACCATGTGGGACCCCGAGCGGACCTATGTCGACGCCACGGTCGAGCTGTCGAGGGACGTCGTGCTGCTCCCGGGCGTCGTGCTGCGCGGCCAGTGCGTCGTCGGCGAGGGGGCGGAGATCGGTCCGGACTGCACGTTGACCGACACCCAGGTCGGCGAGCGGGCCGAGGTGCGCTACAGCATGGCCGAGCGGGCGGAGGTGGGTGACGACTCGATCGTCGGCCCCTTCGCCTCGCTGCTGCCCGGCGCCGTGGTGCCGGCGGGCGGTCGGGCCGCCTCCTTCTGCGTCCTCGGGCCCGCCTGATCGAGCCGGCTCCACCGCCGGCGCGCAGAGCGGGTCGGCCGCCTCCCGCGGTCCGGCAAGGGGCGCGGTAGCGTCTCGTCGTGGACATGATCCCTCGGCGTCGGCTGGAGGTCGTGTCCGGACGCGCCCACCGGGCCCTGGCCGAGCAGATCGCCCTCCACCTCGGCATCGAGCTGGGCGAGGCCAACGTCCGTGAGTTCGCCAACGGCGAGCTCCACTGCCGCTACGACTCCTCCGTCCGGGGCACCGACGTCTTCATCATCCAGACCCACTGCGGTCCGGTCAATGACTCGCTGATGGAACAGCTCATCATGATCGACGCCGCCAAGCGGGCGTCGGCCAAGCGGATCACCGCCGTCTGCCCCTACTACGGCTACTCCCGGCAGGACCGCAAGTCGACCGGACGCGAACCGATCACCGCCAAGCTGGTGGCGGACATGCTGCGGGTGGCCGGGGTCGACCGGGTGGTGAGCGTCGACCTGCACTCGGGCCAGATCCAGGGCTTCTTCGACCTCCCCTTCGACCACCTCACCGCCGCGCCGGTGCTGGAGGAGTACCTGCGGTCCCGGGTGACGAGCGACACGGTCGTCGTGGCCCCGGACTCGGGCCGGGTGAAGGTGGCCGAGCGCTACAGCCAGCACCTGGGGGTGGACCTGGCGCTCGTGCACAAGCGCCGACCGCGCGGCCGGATGCAAGAGGTCGAGGCCCGTCAGGTGATCGGCGAGGTCGAGGGGCGCCGTTGCGTGATCATCGACGACATCATCGACACGGCGAGCACGATCTGCGCCGCCGCCGAGCGTCTGACCGAGGCCGGCGCGGCCGACATCTGGGTGATGGCCACGCACGCCATCTTCTCGGACCCGGCGGTCGACCGGCTGAAGGCGGGACCGATCTCGCGGGTGGTGGTGACTGACACGCTGCCGATCCCCGACGGCCGCTGGTTCGACAAGCTCGAGGTGCTGTCGGTGGCCAAGATCATCGCCGACGCCATCGACGCCGTGTTCCAGGACACCTCGGTCTCGGAGATCTTCGGCGGAGAGAACCTGGTCTGACGCCGCCCGGCGGGTCGGCAGGCCGCCGTTGGGTGGGCCCTCCCGGGCCCACTAACCTGGAGGGGTTCGCCGGGACCGCTGCAGCGGACGGTCCAGACCGAAGAGCCCGCCCCCTTCCCGCCCCGCTCGAGGAGACCCTGCAATGGCCGAAGTTGCCCTGATGGCACAAGTGGGACGTCCGACCGGGTCCCGCGCCACGCGCCGCCTGCGCCGCGACGGGCTCATCCCGGGCGTCGTCTACGGGCACGGCACCGCGCCGGTGTCGGTCGCGGTGGTCGGCAAGGAGCTGCGCACGGCGCTGTCGGGCGAGTCCGGGTCCAACACCCTGCTTTCCCTCCAGGCCGGTGACCAGACGTTCCTCACGCTCGCCCGCGAGATGCAGCGCCATCCAGTGCGCGGGACCGTGACCCATGTCGACTTCCAGATCGTGCGCCGCGACGAGGTCATCTCGGCCGACGTGCCGGTGGCGCTCATCGGCGAGGCGCTCGAGGTCCACCACGGTGACGGACTGGTGGACCAGCAGCTCTTCACCCTGCCGGTGCGGGCGCGGCCGGCGGACATCCCGACCGTGGTCGAGGTGGACGTCTCCGAGCTCATCATCGGCGCGGCCATCCGGGTCGCCGACCTGCGCCTCCCCGAGGGGGTCGTCACCGACCTCGACGGCGAGGTCGCCATCGTCGTCGGCCAGCCCCCCCGTCTCGAGGTGGTCGAGCCCGAGCCCGTGGTCGAGGGCGAGGAGGGAGCCGCCGAGGCCGAGGCCCCGGAGGCCGCGACCGCGGACTCGGGCCCCGGCACCGACGGGGACTAGGTCCTGCGCCGTCTGCTGGCCGGCAAGGCGGCGGCATCGGCGGCCACGGATCGGCGTGGCACCGCGGCCGACCTGGTGGTCGTCGGCCTGGGCAATCCCGGTGCCGAGTTCGCGAGGTCGCGCCACAACGCCGGCGCCGAGGTCATCGCGCTCTTGGCCGAGCGCCACGACGGGCGCCTCCGCCGGGTGCGGCAGCGGGCGAACGTGGGCGAGGTGCGGATCGCGGGCGCGCGGGTGGCGCTCGTCGTGCCGACGACCTATATGAACGAGTCCGGCAATGCCGTCGCGCCGCTGGTGCGGCGCTTCGGCATCAAGGACGACCTCTCGCGCCTCGTCGTCGTGCACGACGAGCTGGACCTCCCGCCGGGCCGGCTCCAGGTGAAGGTCGGGGGTGGCGTGGCCGGGCACAACGGGCTCCGGTCCGTGCAGGCCCACCTCCACTCCCCGGACTTTCTCCGCGTGCGGATCGGCGTGGGGAAGCCGCCCAGCGCGGCCGCCGGGGCGGACCACGTGCTCGCGCGTCCGTCCAAGCGCGACGCCGAGGCGATCGCGGCCTGCGTGGTGCGGGCGGCCGACGCGGTCGAGGTGATCGCCACCGAGGGGGTGGCGGTGGCCATGAATCGCTTCAATGGGGAGGGAGAGGACACTGCCTGAGGGCCTCGAGCCCGCCGTCGAGCCGATCGCCACCGTCCGGAGAGACCGCTCTGACGGGTCTCGGTGGGCGGTCCAGAGGGCAACCGAGCCGTCCGTGATCCCGCCCCGCCCTTGAGCGCAGACCCGGTCGCGACCGAGACGGGCCAGGGCGCCGGCCTCTCGAGGCTCGCGCCGGTGCTGCGCCGCGAGTCGGCGCTGCTCGAGGTCGTCGGCCGGACCAACGCGACGCTGGCCGTCCCGGTCGCCGCGCAGAGCGTCGTCCTGGCCGGCCTCACCCACCTGTCGGCACGCACGCCGCTCCTGGTGGTGACGCCCACCCTGGTCGATGCCGAGCGCATGGCGGAGGACCTCGCCTGCTTCCTCGGGCCGCCGGCGCACCCCGCCAGTGTCGGGGAGCCGACCGGCCGGGTTGCGCTCTTCGCCCCCTGGGAGACGCTGCCGTTCGAGCGCGTGAGCCCCGAGGTGGCGACCATGGGTCAGCGGCTCGCTCTCCTGTGGCACCTGTTCGGCGACGGGGCCGGCGCCGAACCGGGCGTCGACGGCCTGCGGATCGTGGTGGCGCCGGTCCGGGCGGTCCTCCAGCACCTGGGGCCCTGGGCCGACGCGGCCCGCCCGCTGGTCGTGACCAGGGGGGCGACGCTCGATGCCACAGAGCTCGTCGAACGGCTGGTCGCCGTCGGCTACCGGCGCGAGCAGCAGGTCGAGCACCGGGGCGAGCTGGCGGTGCGCGGCGGCATCATCGACGTCTTCCCGTCGACGGCGACCGAGCCCGTCCGCGTCGACCTGTGGGGGGACGAGGTCGATCGGCTGGCCACCTTCGACGTGGCCGACCAGCGCTCGGTGACCGACCTCGACCGCCTGGTCGTCTACGGCTGCCGGGAGCTGGTGCCGACCCCGGCGGTGCGCGAGCGGGCGACCGAGCTGATCGGGAGCGAGCCCTGGGGCCGGTCGCAGTGGGAGCGGCTGGCGGCGGGCCAGTCCTTCGACGGCATGGAGGCCTGGCTGCCCTGGCTGCACCCCGAGGAACAGCTGATGACCGACCTCCTGCCGGCGCAGTCCCAGGTGGTGCTCGTCGAACCCCGCCGGGTGCGCGACCGGGCGGCGGAGCTCTTCGATGAGGAGGGGGCGCTGGCCGGCGCGTTGGCGAGTACCTGGGGCTACCGCGCCGAGGCCGAATCCATCCCGCGGCTGCACGCGCACTTCGACCGGCTGCTCGAGCGATGCCAAGCCGCCGTGCTGGCCATGCCCGCGGTGGCGGAGGGTCCGACCGTGCCGGCCATCACCGTGCGCGGCCTCCCCCCGGTGGCGGGCGACGCCGGCCAGCTCGCCCGCCAGGTGGTCGAGCTCACGGCCGAGCGGTTCACGGTGGCCCTCTGCACGTCGACCGCCGGTGCGGCCGAACGACTGTCGCGCGTGCTGGCCGACGAGGGGGTGAGCGCCCCGGTGGCCTCGACCGCCGAGCCCGTGCCGGGTGCCCAGGTGCTGGTCGTGCCGCTCTCGAGCGGGTTCGTCCTGCCCGGCTCCCAGCTGGCGGTCCTGGCCGAGTCCAACATCACCGGCCGCCGTTTGCCGCACCGGCCGCCGCGGCCGCGGACCCGGCCGACGGAGGGGTTCTTCGACGACCTGGCGCCCGGCAGCTTCGTGGTGCACCGCCAGCACGGGGTCGCCCGCTACGCGGGGGTGAGCACGCGGACGGTGGCGGGCGCCACCCGCGACTACCTCGTCCTCGAGTACCGGGGGAGTGACCGGCTGTATCTGCCGGTCGAACAGATCGACGCGGTCACGCCGTATACGGGCGGGGAGAACCCGACCTTGTCCAAGATGGGCGGCGCCGAGTGGCAGCGCGCCCGCGCCCGCGCCCGGGCGGCCGCCAGCGAGGTGGCCCAGGAGCTGGTCGACCTCTACCGCCGCCGGCTCACCATCCCGGGCCACGCCTTCGCGCCCGACAGCCCCTGGCAGCACGAGCTCGAGTCGGCCTTCCCCTTCGTCGAGACCCCCGACCAGCTCCGCGCCATCGCCGAGGTGAAGGCGGACATGGAAGAGCCGCGACCGATGGACCGGTTGGTCTGCGGCGACGTCGGGTTCGGCAAGACCGAGGTGGCGCTGCGCGCCGTGTTCAAGGCGGTCCAGGACGGGCGCCAGGCGGCCGTCCTCGTCCCGACCACGCTCCTCGCCAGCCAGCACCACCAGACCTTCAGCGACCGCTTCGCCGGCTACCCGGTGCGGGTCGAGCTGCTGAGCCGGTTCCTCTCGGCGGCCAGCGCGCGCACCGTCGTCGAGGGCCTGGCGGACGGCTCGGTCGACGTGGTGATCGGCACCCACCGCCTGTTGGCCACCGACATCGCCTTCAAGGCGCTCGGTCTCCTGGTCGTCGACGAGGAGCAGCGCTTCGGGGTGAGCCACAAGGAGGCGGTGAAGCGGATGGCGGCGGGCGTCGACGTGCTGACCCTCACCGCCAGCCCCATCCCCCGCACGCTCGAGATGGCGCTCACCGGGATCCGCGACCTGTCCATGGTCAACACGCCGCCGGCCGACCGGCGCCCGATCCTCACCTACGTGGGCGAGCAGGACGAGCAGGCCACCTCGGAAGCGATCCGCCGGGAGCTCTTGCGTGAGGGCCAGGTCTTCTATGTCCACAACCGCGTGTCGGACATCGAGGCCGTGGCGCGCCGGGTCGGCGCGCTGGTGCCAGAGGCGCGCGTGACCGTGGCCCACGGCCAGATGGACGAGGGCACGCTGGAGAAGGCGGTGCTCGACTTCTGGGAGCGCCGGTATGACGTGCTCGTGTGCACGACCATCATCGAGTCGGGCATCGACATGCCGAGTGTCAACACGCTGGTGGTCGACCGTGCCGACCTGCTCGGCCTGGGCCAGCTCCACCAGATACGCGGTCGGGTGGGCCGCGCCGCGCAGCGGGCCTACGCCTACCTCTTCCATCCGGCGGACCGGGTGCTCACCGAACAGGCCTACGAGCGGTTGCGGACCATCGGCGAGCACACCGATCTCGGCTCGGGGTTCAAGATCGCGATGCGCGACCTGCAGATCCGCGGGGCGGGGAACCTCCTCGGCCGGGACCAGTCCGGCCACATCGCGGCCGTCGGCTACGACCTCTACGTCCAGCTGGTGGCCGAGGCGGTCGCCGAGGCGCGGGGCGAACCGCGGCGGGAGCCGCCGTCGGTGTCGCTCGACGTCCCGGGCGACGCCCACCTCCCGGCCGACTACGTCGAGGCGGAGGACGCTCGCCTCGAGGCCTACCGGCGCCTGGCCGGCGCGCTGAGCGAGGACGACGTGGACGACGTCGGCCGGGAGTGGGCGGACCGGTTCGGCCCCCTGCCCGAGGCGGCCGAGGGCCTGCTCGAGCTGGCCCGGCTCCGCGTCGAGTGCCTGCGAACGGGCGTGAGCGAGGTGGCCGTCGTGCCCGCCCGCATCGGCGGCGCGCGCCGGCCGCTGGCCCGCCTCTCTCCGGTGGTTCTCCCGGCCAGCGCCCAGGTGCGCCTCCATCGGCTGGCGCCCGAGGGGGCGCTGCGCGAGCAGCTGCACCAGCTGGTCGTCCCCCTCGACCCCGGGGTCCGGGCGGCCACGGCCCTCCGCCAGCTGCTGGCCGCCCTCCTGCCGCCGGGCACCGGCCCGGCGGCCGGGGAGCCCGCCGCTAACATGCCCGGCGCGTGAGGCGCGCCCTCCTTTCCCTGGTCGTCGTCGTCGCCGCCGTCGTCGCGGTGGCGGCCTTCGACGTGCCCTCCAACGCGGCGACCGTCAACGGCGTCGGCATCAGCCGGGCCACCCTCAACTCGGATCTCGGGGTCATCTCGGCCACCCCCACCTACCAGTGCTACCTGGCGGCCAGCCTGGCGCTGCGCTCGCAGAACCTGGTCTCGCTGCCGGCGGTCGGTGGCTCGGGCTTGGGCCAGACGGTCACCACCCGCTTCGCCGACTACTGGCTGAGCACGCTCGTGAACGACGAGCTGATCGAGCAGCTGGCCGCCGCGCGCCACCTGCGCGTGAACGCCGCCGACCTGGTGGCCGGTCGCGCCGATCTGGTCAATTCCATCTCCGGCACGCTGACCGCCGTCGCCCAGGCCGCCGGACAGCCCGCCGTGTGCGCCCCCGACGGCAACGCGGTGCTGCGCGCGGTGCCGGCCGACTTCGCCGATCGCCTCGCGCGCGCCCAGGCCGTGGGCGACGTGATCCTGGCCAACGCCGCCGGCTACGGGCTCGGGGCGGCCCAGCTGTCCTCCTTCTACGCCACCCATCGGTCCGACTTCGACGTCATCTGCCTGAGCGCCATCGCCACCGCCAGCCTGGCCAGCGCGAATGCGCTCCGCGCCGAGATCGAGGGGGGCGCGTCGTTCCCCCTCGTGGCGGAGGCCAACTCGACCGACGCGGCCAGCGCGGCCCAGGGCGGGGCGATCGGGTGCTTCGCGCCGACCGACCCCGCCTACGCCAGCGTCACCCACGACGTGGCGGGGCTGGCGGTCGGGACGGTGTCCGCGCCGCAGAGCAGCTCGGGCTCCTACGTGCTCCTCGAGGTGACCGCGCGCCGGCCGACGTCGTTGCGGGCGGCCGGGGACTCGGTGCGCCAGGCCGTGCTGGCGGCCGGGGCCACGGCGGCCGGCAAGGAGCTGCAGCGCAGCACCAAGCGGGCGACGGTCACGATCGACCCGCGCTACGGCAACTGGGTGGGCGGCACGACCATCGCGGTCCGCCCGCCGGCCAGCCCGCCGGCCAGCTCGCTCCTCACGGCCCGGGGGTGACGCCCGCGCCGCGGCCGGTCGTGACGGTGGTCGGCCTCGGCCCCGCCGGACCGGAGCTGGTGGGGGAGCCGGCCCGCGACCGCCTCGCCGGGGCGGCGCGCGCCTTCCTTCGCACCGGCCGCCACCCGGCCGCCACCGCCTTCCCCGACGCCGCCACGTTCGACCACCACTACGAGGAGGCCGAGACGTTCGATGACGTCTACGCGGCCATCGTCGACGACCTGGTGGCGGCGGCCGAGACGGCGGGCGGCGGCGACGTCGTCTACGCGGTGCCCGGGTCCCCGCTCGTGGCCGAGCGCACGGTGGAGCTGCTGCGCGCCGACCCGCGCGTGTCGGTGCGCATCGAGCCGGCGTTGTCGTTCCTCGACCTCGCGTGGGCCCGCCTCGGGATCGACCCCGTGGCGTCCGGCGTCCGGCTGGTCGACGGCGCCCGGTTCGCGGCCGAGGCCGCCGGCGAGCGCGGGCCGCTGCTCGTCGCCCAGTGCTGGTCGAGCGAGGTGCTCTCGGACATCAAGCTGGCGGTGGATGAGGGCGAGGTCGACCGGCCGGGCGACGCGCTCGAGGCGACGCTGCTCCACCACCTGGGTCTCGTCGATGAGCGGATCGAGACGGTGCGTTGGGACGACCTGGACCGCACGCTCGCCCCGGACCACCTCACGACGCTGTGGATCCCTCGGCTGGCGGCACCGATCGGCCGGCGCCTGGCCGAGCTGGTCGAGCTGGTCCGCACGCTGCGCGAGCGCTGCCCCTGGGACCGGGAGCAGACCCACGCCTCGCTGGCCGGCCACGCGTTGGAGGAGGCCTACGAGGTGGTGGACGCCATCGCCGAGGTGGCCCGTTTCGACGACGATCCGCACGCCGACCCGGGCGACGAAGCCCCGGCGGTGGCGCACCTGGAGGAGGAGCTCGGCGACCTCCTCTTCCAGGTGGTGTTCCACGCGCGCCTGGCGACCGAGGCGGGGCGGT
Source organism: Acidimicrobiales bacterium (assembly GCA_035604685.1). Classification (GTDB taxonomy): domain Bacteria; phylum Actinomycetota; class Acidimicrobiia; order Acidimicrobiales; family RAAP-2; genus DATNIB01. Next base: position 25,845 of record DATNIB010000068.1, read on the forward strand.
TCACGCTGGCCGACGTGGCGGGCGCCGTCCACGACAAGCTGGTGGCGCGGCACCCCCACGTCTTCGGCGACGTGAACGCCACGACGCCCGCCGCGGTCCTGGCCAACTGGGAGGTCCTGAAGGTGGCCGAGCGCGGCCGCGGCGGGATCACCGACGGCATCCCGAGCGCGCTGCCCGCGCTCTCCCTGGTGGGCAAGCTCGAGCGCAAGGCCACCGCGGTCGGTGTCGCGCCACCGTCGTTCGACGACCTCCGACGCGCGCTCGAGGCCGAGCTCGGTGCGCTCCGGCCGCCCCGAGACGGCGCCGCGACGGGCGCCGGGACCGCCGAGCGCCTGGGCACCGTGCTCTTCTGCGTGGCCCAGCTGTGTGGCCGCCTCGGCGTCGACCCCGAGGAGGTCCTGCGCCGACGCGCGCTTCGGCTCCGCGACGAGATCGAGCGCCATGCCCGAGACGCTGCCCCTTTCCCCGAATCGCGAGGTACCACGGAGTAGCGTTGCCAGTCGCGGCGCCTCGCCAGGGAGGGGCCAGGGGAGCGTCAGCGTGAGCCTCATCGAGCACGTGGTCGGGCGTGAGGTCCTGGACTCGCGGGGGAACCCGACCGTCGAGGTCGAGGTGGTACTCGAGTCGGGGGCCCGCGGGCGGGCCATCGCACCCTCCGGTGCGTCGACCGGAGTGCACGAGGCGGTCGAGCTGCGCGACGGCGGGGAGCGCTTCGGTGGCAAGGGCGTGCGCACGGCCGTCGGGCACGTCGGTGCGGAGATCGCACAGGTGCTCATGGGCGCCGACGCCCTCGACCAACGGGCCATCGACTACTCGCTCATCGACGCCGACGCGACGCCGGACAAGAGCCGCTTCGGCGCCAACGCCATCCTGGCCGCGTCCTTGGCCGTGGCCAAGGCCGGCGCGGCGGAGCTCGACCTCCCCCTCTACCGGGCCGTCGGCGGCGCCAACGCCCACGTGCTCCCCGTCCCCATGCTGAACGTCGTGAACGGCGGGGTCCACGCCCGCAACTCGATCGACTTCCAGGAGTTCATGATCATGCCGGTCGGCGCCGCCTCCTTCGCCGAGGCGCTGCGCTGGGGTGCGGAGACCTACCACGTGCTGGGCGACCTCCTCGACGCCCGCGGCCTGTCGACCGCGGTGGGCGACGAGGGCGGCTTCGCCCCTGACCTGCCCTCCAACGAGAGCGCCGTCCAGCTCCTGGTCGAGGCGATCGAACGGGCCGGCCGGGCGCTCGGGAGCGAGATGGCGATCGCGCTCGACCCGGCGACGAGCGAGCTGTGGCGCGACGGGCGCTACGTGCTGGCCGGGGAGGACCGCTCGCTCGGCGCCGACGAGCTGGCGGCCTACTTCGCCGACCTGGTCGCGCGCTATCCGATCGTCTCCATCGAGGACGGGATGGCCGAGGAGGACTGGGACGGCTGGGCGTCGCTCACCGACGCCCTCGGGGACCGCGTGCAGCTGGTGGGCGACGACGTCTTCGTCACCAACGTGTCCCTGATCGAGCGCGGCATCGCGGCGCGGGTAGCCAACGCGGTCCTGATCAAGCTGAACCAGATCGGCACGTTGACCGAGACGCTCGACGCAGTGGCGACCGCCACCCGGCACGCCTACGGCGTGGTCATCTCGCACCGCTCGGGGGAGACCGAGGACACGACGATCGCCGACCTGGCGGTGGCGGTGAACGGCGGGCAGATCAAGGCCGGCGCGCCGGCGCGCACAGATCGCGTGGCCAAGTACAACCAGTTGCTGCGCATCGAAGAGGAGCTGGGCGACTCGGCACGCTTCTTGGGCAGGGCCGCCCTGGCCGGCTCCGCCTCGGCCGGGGGATCGCATGGCTGACCGTCGCCGATCCGCCACCTCGCGCCGCAGCCGGCCGGCCGACTTCCCGTCGTCCCGCCACGCCACCCGCGCCGTCTCGGCGAAGGAGGCGGCGCGGCGGGGCCGGCGCCGCGCGCGGCGGCGGGCGCGGAGCGCAGGGGCGCGGCCCATGACCCGGGTGGAGCGCCGGGGGGTCCAGGAGCGCCGGCGGACCCGCACGATCGTGATCGGCTCGGCCCTCCTGGCCGTGGCGGTGTTGGTGGCCTGGTTCCCGGGCGGCTCGCTCTTGGAGCAGCACGCCGCGTTGGCCGCCACCAACAGCCAGCTGCAGACGCTGCGCCGCCAGGACGCGGCGCTCGCCCAGGAGCAGAAGAACCTCAACACGCCGAGCGAGATCGAGCGCATCGCCCGCCAGCAGTACAACCTGGTGCTGCCCGGCCAGGCGGCGTTCCAGGTCCTGCCGCCCAACGGGTCGGCCACCGGCACCAACGCCCCCTATCCGGGTGACCCGGGTCTCTCTTCGCCCGTCGTCCCGTCGGGCACCCCCGAGCTCCCGCCCGGCGGCGTGCACGTCGACAGCACCGGCGGCCCGTCACGTCTCACCGGCGTCGCCCGTCACGCCGCCGCCCCGGCCACCCAGGGGGGCGGGGTCCTCGGCCGGATCATCCGGACGCTCGAGTTCTGGCGTTGAGCGAGGCGGGGCCCGCCGAGCCGTCGGGCGACGCCGACGCCCGGGCGGTGGCCGCCCTGCTCGGCCGCCCACCCGCCGGTGCGTTCAGTGTCGCGGTGCGGGCCGCCGACGGGACGCCGATGGTGATCGCCAACGCCCCCTTCCTCGACGACGGGTCGCCCATGCCGACCCGCTACTGGCTGGTCGACGCCCGGCTCCGGGACGAGGTGAGCCGCCTCGAGTCCGAGGGGGGCGTGCGCCAGGCCGAGGCCGCGGTCGATCCGGACCGGGTGGCGGCGGCCCACCGCCACTACGCGGCCGAGCGCGACGCGCTCGTACCCCCCGGCCACCCCGGTCCGGTCCCGGCCGGCGGGGTCGGCGGCACCCGGCGCGGCGTCAAGTGCCTCCACGCCCACCTGGCCTGGTGGCTGGTCGGGGGGGACGACCCGGTCGGGGACTGGGTGGCGGCGCGCCTCGGCGTGACGCGCAGGGCCGGGCCGAACCCGGCGCCGTGAACACCGCCCCGGTGCTGGCCGCCCTGGACTGCGGCACCAACTCCACCCGGCTGCTGGTCGTCGGTGCCGACGGCGAGCCGCTGGTCCGCCAGGTGCGCATCACGCGGCTCGGCCAGGGGGTGGATCGGACCGGGGCGCTCGATCCCGACGCCATTGGGCGCACGGTGTCGGTGCTGGCCGAGTACCGGGTCACGATGGAGGCACTGGGCGCGGCCGGGGCCCGGCTCGTCGCCACCTCCGCCGTGCGGGACGCGGCCAACCGGGACGAGTTCCTGACGGCCGCGAGCGCGGCCGCCGGCGTCTCGGCCGAGGTCCTCTCGGGGGGAGAGGAGGGGCGGCTGGCCTACGCGGGCGCGACCGCCGATCTCCCGCCCGCCGCCGGCGCCGACGTGGTGGTCGACATCGGCGGCGGCTCGACCGAGCTCGTGGTTCGGGGATCGCACGGGGTCGAGGCGGTGTCCCTCGACCTCGGCTGTGTGCGCCTGACCGAGCGCTACCTCACGAGCGACCCGCCGACGCCGGCCGAGGTGGGGGCGGCCCTCGATCGCATCGAGCTCGAGCTCTCGCGAGCCGCGGCGCAGGTGCCGGCCCTGGCGACACCGCCCGAGGGCGGCCGCCTGCTGGGCCTGGCCGGCACGGTCAGCACGCTCTCGGCCCTGGAGCAGCGGCTCGCCGCCTACGACCGGGCCCGGATCCATCACTCGGTCCTCTCCCGGGCGACCGTGGACCGCTGGTGCGAGACGCTGGCGGCCGAACCGGCCGCGGCGCGGGCCGGGCGACCGGGGATGGTGGAGGGCCGCCAGGACGTCATCGTCGGTGGTGCGCTGGTGTTGCGCGCCGTGATGGCGCGCCTCGGGTTCGCGGAGTGCCTGGTGTCGGAGTCCGACATCCTCGACGGCCTGATCGCCAGCCAGCGCCCCTGAAGCGCCGCGGCCTCCGCTGGCGGAGCGCGGGAGGGACCTGCCACGATGCGCGGGTGGCCATGGCCGATCGTCTGCTCATGGGCCCGGGGCCGTCGAACCCCTATCCCGAGGTGGCCGGCGCGCTGGTGCGCCCGGTGGTCGGGCACCTCGACCCCCAGTTCCTGGCCGTCCTCGACGAGACCATGGCCCGCCTGCGGACCACCTTCGCCACCACCAACGCGCTGACCTTGCCGTTGAGCGGGACGGGATCGGCCGGCATGGAGGCCGCCTTCGTGAACCTCGTCTCGCCGGGCGATCCGGTCGTGGTCGGGGTCAACGGCCTGTTCGGCGAGCGCATGTGCGAGGTGGCGCGGCGCGTCGGCGCCGAGGTCGTCCGGGTGGAGGCCCCCTGGGGCCGACCGCTCGACCCGGCCGCCGTCCTTGGCGCGCACCCACACCCGGCGGTCATCGCCCTGGTCCACGCCGAGACCTCGACCGGGGTGCGCAACGACGTGGCGACGGTCGGCGCCGGGAGGGGGGATGCCCTCCTCGTCGTCGACGCGGTGACCTCCCTGGGCGGCATCGAGGTGGCTGTCGACGACTGGTCGCTCGACGTCGCCTACAGCTGCACGCAGAAGTGCCTTGGCGCGCCGCCGGGCCTGGCGCCGATCACCGTCTCCGAGCGCGCCCGGGCGCGCCTTTTGGAGCGGCCGTCCAGCTGGTATCTCGACCTGTCGCTGCTGTCGCGCTACGTGGAGGGGGACGGCGGCACCCGCGTCTACCACCACACGGCGCCGGTGACCATGATCGGCGCGCTCCACGCGGCGCTCGGGGTCGTGCTGGAGGAGGGGCTGGCCGCGTCGTGGGCCCGCCACGCCGAGTGCGGGGCGCTGCTGCAGGCGGGCCTGGAGGAGCTGGGCCTCGTCCTGTTCGCCGAGGACGGTGCCCGGCTGCCGCAGCTGACGACCGTGCTCGTGCCCGACGCATTGGGGGACGCGGGAGACGAGGCTGCGTTCCGCCGCCGCCTGCTCGACCGTTACGGCATCGAGATCGGGGCCGGTGCGGGGGAGCTGGCCGGCCGGGTCTGGCGGATCGGCTGCATGGGCCACACGGCCCGGGTTCGCAACGTCGAGACCGTGCTGGCGGTGCTGCGCCGGGAGCTGGCCCGGTGAGTGCGGCGCGCGCCGCCCACGTGGAGCCGCTGGAGCTGGTCGGCCGGCGGCTCAGCCTGCGCACCCTGGTGGAGAGCGATCACGCCGCCTGGTTCGAGGTGCGGGCGCGCTGCCGGGACTGGCTGGTGCCGTGGGAGCCGCGCCCGGCCGGCACGCCACCGGCCGCCGAGGACCGGGCCAGCTTCGCGGCGCGCTGCGCGCTGCGCGAGCGGGAGCGCCAGCTCGGCACCGGCTTCGGCTTCGGCATCTTCGTCGGCGACCGATTCTCGGGCGAGGTGACGCTGTCGTCGATCCAGCGCGGGCCCTTCCAGAGCGCGTCGATCGGCTACTGGATCGATCGCGCCGTGGCGGGCCAGGGCCTCGTGCCCGAGGCGGTGGTGGTGACGCTCCGCTTTGCGTTCGAGAGCCTCGGCCTGCACCGCGTCGAGATCTCGATCATCCCGCGCAACGCGGCCAGCCGGCGCGTGGTGGAGAAGCTGGGCCTGCGCGTGGAGGGTCTGGCCGAGCGCTATCTCGAGATCGACGGCGTGTGGGAGGACCACATCCGGTTCGCCGTGACCACCGAGGAGTGGCAGCAACGCCGCGCCGAGCTGCTCGCCGACTGGCTGGGCGAAGGCGCCTGACCCGCTCGGGGTCGTTTCTGCGTGCTCTCGTTACGCCGACGCGTCCTGCCCCAGGATCCAGCCCTCCACCGACCCCACGTCACCGCCGAGCGCGGTGGGCGGGAACTCGCGCTGGACGCCGGCCGCGACGCGGAGGAGGCCGAACAGGCCCACGGTCGCATCGAAGGCGTCCTCCCCGCCGGCCGCCGGGCCGAACCCGTCGAGCACCCGGCGCAGGACCCCGTCGTCGAAGGCCACGTCGTGTCGACGGGCCCACTCGATCAACGCGAGCCCCACCCGGCGCCGGTCGGCCTGCCGGCGCTTGGACCACCCGGCACGGCCGAAGCCGAACTGCCGGGCGGACTCGGCCGGGTAGGCCTCGGCCACCGTCAGCTCGTGGCGCGCGATGAGATCGCCGAGATCCCCGTCGAAGGGCCAGAGGGCGACGTCACGCCGGGCGCGCCGGGCCGGCTGCAGGACGGTCCGCCACCCGTGGATGGCCGCGCGCCCGACCTGCTGGCTCCCGACCAGCCAGAACAAGGCGGCGGCGGCCGGCCGGCCGGCGAACGGCCGCTCGCAACGGCGGAGCAGGTCCGAGAACCCGATCCCGAGTCCGTCGGCCAGGTGGCGCCGCCGCACCGTTCCCGCGGGACCGGGCCGCGCCGGGTAGAAGGGGCGGCCGAGGCTGATCTCGGCGGCGGACCCGGCCACCTCGAAGAACTGGGGGAGGAGCGCGTCCCCGAGCGACGCCAGGGCGTCGCCGAACCGGTCGATGCCGACCGCCGCCGCGTAGGCGAGGGGGAGGCCGATGGGGAAGTCGACGCCGAGGAGCTCGTGGCCCGCGGGCCCCGCCCGCAGCGGGTCGTCGGCCACGCGCTCGACCGAGCGCACGCGGTAGCCGGGGCCCTCCCGTTCGGCGCTGGCGATCCACCGCTTGGCGGGATCGACGCTCCAGTCGGCGTGGTGCACGGACGCGGGCGCGATCACGCCCGCCGGCTCAGGACTGGGTGGTCGGGCTCAGGGGCGTCCGGCGCCGACCAGGCCCCCGGTGAAAAGCGGCGCGTACTCGACGGTGGCGCCGGTGAACGGCGCCTGGATGACGGTCTGAGTACCGAAGGGCCCGGCGCCGGCGTACATGACGACGTGGTCCACCTGATGGTCACTGTCGAGGTTGTAGTAGAAGAGGAGGTCCCCCGGCTGGAGGGCGTTCAGCGGCACGTGCGTGAGCGCGTTCCACTGATCGGCCGCCACGCGCGGGATCGAGACACCCGCCTCCTGCCACGACCACTGCGTGAGACCGGAGCAGTCGAAGCCCTGGCCCGGGGTCTCACCACCCCAGACGTAGGGGACGCCGAGCTGGGACTCCGCTGCCTGGAGTGCCGCCTCGCCCTGGGCGCTGCCGACCGCCGACCCCGTCACGCCGCCCCCGCCGCTGGACGAAGCCGCCTGGTTGGCTGCGCCGGCCGCAGCCGAGGCGACGCTCGAGCCGCCGAGCTGGGCCGCGACGGCCGCGTCGGAGGCGGCCGACCGGGCGGCCGCCTGCGCCGCCGCGCTGGTACGGGCCGCTGCCGCGGCGGCGGCCTGCTGCTGGGCCTGCGCTTCGGCATACTGCGCGATCTCGACTGCCAGGTTGCCCTTGATCTGGGACAGGGTCGCCTCGTTGGCGGTGGCGGCGTTCTGGTTGGCGACCTCGAGGCTCTGGACCTGTTGGGCGGCGGCCTGGGCCAGCTGCTCCTCGGACTGCTGTTGGGACTCGGTGGTGGCGAGCTTGGACTGCTCGATCCGGAGGGTCGCCTCGGCTGCGTCGATGTTGCCGACGGCCGTGTTGGTGTACAAGGTGCGGTCGTCTTGCTGCCACGGGGAGAGGGTGAAGAGCGCGGTGGCGCTCCCCTGTGGTGCGTCCAGCACGAAGGCGGTGACCGCATCCTGGCGCAGCCGAATTCGGTCGACGTTGACGTGCGACACGATGACGCCGATCGAGTGCTTCGTCTTGGTGAGTGCCGCCTGGTCCTGCTGCGCGGTCTGCACCGCGGTCAGGTACTCCTGGTCGAGCGCCTGGCTCTCCTGCTCCTCGCGGGCGATCGTGGTCTCGAGCGCGCCCACCTGGGATTCGGTGGCGGAGATCTGCGACGAAGAGGGTGCGGCGGAGGCCCGGTCCGAAATCAGCGTGAGTAGGGCGAACGCGGTGAGGCCAGCCGCGCAGAGGCGCGCAGAGGCGCGCAAGAGAACCCGACACTCGAAAACCACACAAAAAGACTAACGAGGGGGACTTCTCGCACCTGGGATGCTGCGATCCTCGGGCGGCATGGCGTCACTTGCCACCGCGCCACGGAGTGGCTGGAGTCGGGCGCGAGGTTGACGGTGCGCAACAATGTCCAAGGGGGACGTAGCCCAATAGGCAGAGGCAGGGCGCTTAAACCGCCTCCAGTGAGGGTTCGAGTCCCTCCGTCCCCACCGGTGTTGTCGATATCACAACGTCAGCCCTGGTCAGACGAGGGTTTGAAAGAGTGCCTAAAGGTGTTTTCCCTTTCGCGAGGACTCGGGTCGGTGCTCGCGATAGTTGCTGCGCCCAGTCCGGACCTTGGGGACGCGATTCGGACGCGCGTTCTGGACTACCCGCCGACACGCCGAACGCCGATTCCGCGTTTCACAGAAGACGCCAAGCTTCGCTCCTGCGACGCACACCGAATATCTCTTACGCGTCACGCGTTGCCATCCTCCACGCACCGATCACCGACCAACCTACGATCCACGCGACGATGACGAGGATCATCGCCCAGGTGGGCATCGGCGGTATGCCGCCGACCGCCCCGCCGCCGGACCCGAAGTGCTGCAACGGACCCCCGCCGCCGCCTCCACCAGCACTCGAGGTAAGGCCCGCAGGTTGCAATTGGTCGAGCGCGACCCCCACGAGAAGGCGTTGCCCATTGAGAAAATAGGCGATATGGGCTCTGTCGAAGATCGGGGTCACGATGACCTCAAGGGCGATGAGTACGATCGTCGTGACCGTCCGCTGACCGGTGAGCGCACCGAAGCCGAGTCCTACGGCGAATCCCACGCCGACCACGAGCTCGAGCCACAGTCCGATCTTCACCATCTCGTTGATCGGCGGGTTGAGGGTCCTCTCGATCTCGGTGTAGGCGTGGTATCGCGAAGCGGTGGAGCCATTGGCGACCGAAACGCCGTCGATGAACGCGCCATTGCCACGCGGGAAGGCCTCCAGCGCTTCTCGTGGGTGTTGGTCGATCCAGCTGCGAAACTGTGTCTCGCTGAGGTTGACGGGGATCGAAACGCCGTTGTTGACGCTGATGGCAGTCGGGTTCGGGACCCCCTCGAAGCTCGTGACCAGGCAGCACAACGTGAAGGCCAACGCCACAACCGGGAGCACAATCGCCAGCCCTGCGGGGATACGCGCCAGAAAGAGCGCGACCCGTGACCGACCCGTGACCACCAGATGTCGGAACATGCCGTCGGTCAGATCGGTCGTTCCGGCTGCAGCACCAACCGTGGCGGCGATGATGAAGCCGAGTTCCACCATCGGGCTCATGAGGTTCTGAAACGCGTTCGGGACTCCCGCTGGCCCGTAATGCGACGGATCGACGGCGTGGAAGAGGAGTCGGAATCCGTACAGGAGGACCGGGGGGCCGAGGACCAGCACGAAGACCGCGATCATGAGCCCCCGCCGCCGTCTGAGTTCGAGGTTCTTGGTCGTGACGAGCCCCCAGGTCGGCCAGGCCGCTGCCATCCGGCGCAGTACGGAGGCCGGAGCTGGCGAGGACCCCGATGGATGGCGGACGACCGCTTCGATGGTGCTCACCCTTCTCCGCCCAGTCGGCTCGTGACCGTCAAGAACCAGTCCTCCAAGCTCGTTTGCACCTGCTGGAGGCCGTAGATGGCGACGCCCCCCTCGACGAGTCGCCGGGTCAACTCGGCGATCTCTGTGCGGGAACTCCCGGCTCGGAACGTGACCGTGACCCCCGCCTCTGTGAGTGAAGTGCCCGCCACCAGGCCGGAGCGTTCGACGACCTGCTGTGCCGCGCTCGGATCTGCGCACTCGACGCGCACGACCAGGGCGCCCGCACCATGAACGAGCTCCTCGATCGTGCCCTGGCGGATGACGTGGCCGTGGTCGACGATGGCGACCGCGTCGCAGGTCCGTTCCACCTCGTCGAGGAGATGGGAGGAGAGCATCACCGTCCGTCCCTCCTCGACGAGGCTTTCGATCATCTCGCGCATCTCGTGCATACCGGCCGGGTCGAGACCGTTCATGGGCTCATCGAGGATCAAGAGCTCCGGGTCGGCCAGGAGACAGGCGGCGACCCCGAGGCGCTGGCGCATACCCATGGAGTAGGACGCCACCTTGTCGCCGGCCCGCTCGGTGAGCCCGACGCGCGCAAGAGACGGGCCGATGCGCTCCTTCGCCCCGCCTCCGCGGGCCTCGGCGAGAAGACGAAGGTTCTCGCGCCCGGTGAGGTGAGGGTGGAAGCGCGGCTCGTCGACGATGGCGCCGACGCGAGCTAGTGCCTCTCGGCGTTTGGAAGGAACGGGGGTACCGAGCAGCGACATCGTCCCGCCATCGGCTTTGGTCAGCCCAAGCAACGTCCGGATCAGGGTGGTCTTCCCGGCCCCATTCGGGCCGAGGTAGCCAAAGGCGGACCCTCGCGGCACCAGGAGCTCCACGTCGTCGACGGCGACGGTCGTGTCGAAGCGCTTGGTGAGGCCGTGTGTCTCGACCGCCCAACCATCACGCTCACCGTCACCAAGGGAGGCGGCACGAGTTCGGCGAGAGTGAGCCGTCGTTGCGCCCTCGGGTCGAAGCGAGCGCTCCGGTGTGACCTCAGCTGTCGAAGTGCTCGCCGCC
>DATNIB010000069.1:0-34528 GCA_035604685.1 Acidimicrobiales bacterium
GGCCCCGTCGGCTCGTTCGGCGCCACCCCGACCGACGTGGCGCAGCGGAATTCCACGCCCTCGGCCGAGAGCTGCCCGAGACGGCGGTCGAGCACCGACTTCTCCATCTTGAATTCGGGGATCCCGTAGCGGAGCAGGCCCCCCGGCTTCTCGGCCCGCTCGAAGACGACGACGCGGTGGCCCGCCCGCGCCAGCTGCTGCGCGCAGGCCAGGCCGGCTGGCCCCGAGCCGACCACGGCCACCCGCTTGCCGGTCCGCTCGCGCGGCGCCTGGCGGCGGACCCAGCCCTCCGCCCAGGCCCGCTCGGCGATCTCGTACTCGATGCGCTCGATCGCGACGGGTTCGGCGTTGATCCCGAGCACACAGGCCGCCTCACACGGGGCGGGGCAGAGCCGGCCGGTGAACTCGGGGAAGTTGTTGGTGGCGTGCAGCCGCTCGATGGCGTCGGACCAGTCGTCCCGGTAGACGAGGTCGTTCCACTCGGGGATGAGGTTCCCGAGCGGGCAGCCCTCGTGGCAGAAGGGGATGCCGCAGTCCATGCAGCGCGCCCCCTGGTGCCGCGTGGCCTCGTCGCCGAAGGGCTCGTAGACCTCGCGCCAGTCCCGCAGGCGCACCGGCACCGGGCGCCGGCGCGGCAGCTCGCGTCCGAACTCCATGAACCCCGTCGGCTTACCCATGGGCCGCCACCATGACCGCCTCGTCGACCGAGCGCCCCTCGGCCTCGGCCAGGCGCGTGGCGTCGAGCACCCGCCGGTAGTCGCGGGGCATGACCTTCACCATGTTGGCGCTGGCCCGCGCCCAGTCGGCGAGGATCGCCTCGGCCACGACCGAGCCCGTCTCTGCGGCATGGGTGGCGATGATCTCGGCCAGGAACCGGCAGTCCTCCTCGTCGAGGATCTCGACGTCGACCATCTCGGGGTTGACGCGTTCCGCGAAGGTGCGGTCCGGGTCGAAGACGTAGGCGACGCCGCCCGACATCCCGGCTCCGAAGTTGCGTCCCGTCGGACCGAGGACGACCACCCGTCCCCCCGTCATGTACTCGCACCCATGGTCGCCCACGCCCTCGACCACCGTGTCGGCCCCTGAGTTGCGGACGCAGAAGCGCTCCCCCACCTGGCCCCGGATGAAGGCCGCGCCGGCGGTGGCGCCGTAGAGGACGACGTTGCCGGCGATGATCTGCTCCTCGGCCAAGAACGGCGACTCCTCGGGCGGCCGGGCGATCAGGCGGCCGCCTGAGAGCCCCTTGCCGAAGTAGTCGTTGGCGTCACCCCACAGGCGCATGGTCATCCCGCGCGGGACGAAGGCCCCGAAGCTCTGCCCGGCCGAACCGGTGAAGGTGAGCGTGATGGAGCCGTCGGGCAGCCCCGCCCCGCCGTGGCGCTTGGTGAGGGCCGACCCGAGGAGGGTCCCCACGCTCCGGTCGCTGTTGGTGATCGGGAGCGACACCGACACGGGGGGGCCGCCGGCCAGCGCCGGCTCGCAGGCCGCCAGGAACTGGTGGTCGAGGGCGCCCTCCAAGCCGTGGTTCTGCGGCCGGGTCTGGTGCCGCGCGATGTCGTAGGGGGACTCGGGCACGACGAGGACGGAGGAGAGGTCGAGGCCCTTGGCCTTCCAGTGGGCGAGGGCCTCGGTCGTCTCCAACAGCTCGCTCCGGCCGACCGCCTCTTCGATCGTGCGGAGCCCGAGGGCGGCCAGGAGCTCGCGCACCTCCTGCGCGATGTACTCGAAGAAGGTGGTGACGAACTCGGGCTGGCCGGCGAAGCGCTTGCGCAGCTCGGGGTTCTGGGTGGCGATGCCGACCGGGCAGGTGTCGAGGTGACAGACGCGCATCATGATGCAGCCCGAGACGACGAGCGGAGCGGTGGCGAACCCGAACTCCTCGGCACCCAGCAGCGCGCCGATGACGACGTCGCGCCCGGTCTTCATCTGGCCGTCGACCTGGACCACAATTCGGTCCCGCAGGCCGTTCATGAGGAGCGTCTGCTGGGTCTCGGCCAGGCCGAGCTCCCAGGGGATGCCGGCGTGCTTGAGCGAGGTGAGCGGGGCCGCCCCCGTCCCGCCGTCGTGGCCCGAGATGAGCACGACATCGGCGTGGGCCTTGGCCACGCCCGCCGCCACGGTGCCGACCCCCACCTCGGCCACCAGCTTCACATGGACGCGGGCGTCGGGGTTGGAGGACTTCAGGTCGTGGATCAGCTGGGCGATGTCCTCGATCGAGTAGATGTCGTGGTGCGGCGGCGGCGAGATGAGCCCGACGCCGGGCGTGGAGTGCCGGGTCCGCGCGATCCAGGGGTAGATCTTCGTCCCGGGGAGCTGGCCCCCTTCGCCCGGCTTGGCGCCCTGGGAGATCTTGATCTGCAGGTCGTCGGCGTTGACGAGGTACTCGCTCGTCACCCCGAAGCGGCCCGAGGCCACCTGCTTGATGGCGCTGCGCCGCGAGTCCCCGTTCGCATCGGGCGTGTAGCGCCGCGCATCCTCCCCGCCCTCGCCCGTGTTGGAACGCCCGCCGATCCGGTTCATGGCGATGGCCAGGTTCTCGTGGGCCTCGGCCGAGATCGACCCGTAGGACATGGCGCCGGTGGAGAAGCGGCGCATGATGGACGTCGCCGGCTCGACCTCCTCGATCGGGATCGGGCCACCTGGGGCGGGCCGCAGGCCGAAGAGGCCGCGCAGGGTGGCGAGTCGCTCGGACTGGTCGTCGACGGCCGCGCTGTACTCCTTGAAGACGTCGTAGCGCTTGGCCCGCGAGGCGTGCTGCAGCTTGAAGACGGTGCGCGGGTTGAAGAGGTGGTACTCCCCCTCGCGCCGCCACTGGTACTCACCGCCGCTCTCGAGCTCGCGGTGGGCGAGCTCGGTCGGGCGTTCGAGGTGGGCCAGGCGGTGGCGGGTGGCCACCTCGGCGGCCAGCACGTCGAGCCCCACCCCGCCGATCCGGCTGGCGGTGCCGGTGAAGTACTCGTCGATCACGTCGTGCTCGAGGCCCACGGCCTCGAAGACCTGGGCGCCGGTGTAGGAGGCGACCGTCGAGATCCCCATCTTCGACATGACCTTCAAGACGCCCTTGCAGGCGGCCTTGATGTAGTGCTCGCGCGCCTGGCGCGGCGCGACCCCCTCCAGCTGCCCGCTGGCGATCATGTCGTCGATCGACTCGAGCGCCAGATAGGGGTTGACGGCGGCCGCGCCGTAGCCGATGAGCAGCGCCATGTGGTGCGTCTCGCGCGCGTCGCCGGACTCGACGACGAGGCCCACCTTGGTGCGCGTCTTCTCGCGGATCAGGTGGTGGTGGACCGCGGCCACGAGCAGGAGGGACGGGATGGGCGCCAGCTCGCGCGTCGAGTTGCGGTCCGAGAGCACGATGATGTTGGCCCCGTCGGCGATGGCCGCCGACACGGCGCGGCGCACGGAGGCCAAGGCGTCGGCCAGCGCCCGCCCCCCCGCCGCGGTCGGGTGGCCCGCCTCGCCCGCCTCAGCCACCGGGAACAGGCCGTCGATGGCGAAGGTCTTGAAGCCCGGCGTCTCGGCGTGCTCGTTCACGTACATGAGCTTGGCCAGGTCGGCCCGACCGATGACCGGTTGGGGCAGGAGGATCTGGCGGCAGGAGCCCCCCTGGGCCTCGAGCAGGTTGCCCTCGGGCCCGACGGTCGCCGCCAGCGAGGTCACGAGCTCCTCGCGGATGGCGTCGAGCGGCGGGTTGGTCACCTGGGCGAAGAGCTGGGTGAAGTAGTCGTAGAGGAGCCGGGGCCGATCGGAGAGCACGGCGATCGAGGCGTCCGAGCCCATCGACCCGATCGGCTCCGCCCCGCTGCGGGCCATCGGCCCCAGGATCATCCGCAGCTCCTCGGTCGTGTAGCCGAAGAGCCGGAGGTGGGTCACCACGCTCGCGTGCTGGGGGGTCAGCATCGCCCGGGCCGGCAGGTCGTCGAGCGAGACCTGGTCCTGGTCGAGCCAGCGCCCGTAGGGGTGGGCGGCGGCCAGCTCGGCCTTGATCTCGTCGTCGTCGACGATGCGCCCCCGGGCCGTGTCGATCAAGAACATGCGCCCCGGCTGGAGGCGGCCCTTGCGCACCACGGTGGCGGGATCGAGGTCGAGCACGCCTACCTCGCTCGCCAGCACGACCAGCCCGCCGTCGGTCACCCAGTAGCGGGCGGGGCGCAGGCCGTTGCGGTCGAGCACCGCCCCCGCCACCGTGCCGTCGGAGAAGGCGATGGCGGCCGGTCCGTCCCAGGGTTCCATGACCGACGCGTGGTAGCGATAGAAGTCGCGCCGCGCCGGATCCATGGTCCGGTTGTTCTCCCAGGCCTCCGGGATCATCATGAGGATCGAGTGGGCGAGCGAGCGGCCGCCCAGGTGCAAGAGCTCGAGCACCTCGTCGAAGGTCGCCGAGTCGCTCGCACCGGGGGTGCAGATCGGGAAGAGCCGCGACAGGTCGCCTTCGATGGCGCTCGACTCGAGCAGCGACTCGCGGGCGCGCATCCAGTTGCGGTTCCCGGCCACCGTGTTGATCTCGCCGTTGTGGGCCACGAACCGGTAGGGGTGCGCGAGCGGCCAACTGGGGAACGTGTTGGTCGAAAAGCGCGAGTGGACGATGGCGAGCCCGCTCTCCAGCTGGTCGTCGGCCAGCTCGGGGTAGAACTCGAGCAGCTGGTGCGCCGTCAGCATCCCCTTGTAGACGAGCGTCCTGGCCGAGAGGGACGCGAGGTAGAGCTCGTCGATGGCGTGCTCGGCGCGCTTGCGGGTCACGTAGGCCAGGCGGTCGAGGGCGATGGGCTCGGTCCGCCCCCGACCGGTCTGGGGCGCAACGAAGACCTGCTCCACCCGGGGCTCGCTTCGCTTGGCGGTCTCGCCGAGCGTCGTGTCGTCGACCGGCACCACCCGCCACCCGAGAACGTGGAGGCCCTCTTCGTGGGCGATGGCGGCGAACTGCGCCTTCGCCTTGTCGGCCACCTCGGTGTCGTGGGGCAAGAAGGCGATGCCCGTCGCGTAGCGGCCCGCGTCGGGCAGGGCGATCCCAGCGTCGTCGGCCGCCTCGCGGAGGAAGCGGTGCGGCACCTGCAAGAGGATCCCCGATCCGTCGCCGGTCGCCACCTCGGCGCCCGAGGCGCCGCGGTGGGCCAGGCTCTCCAGCACCGAGAGAGCCTGCGCCACCAACCGGTGGCTGGGACGACCCCCGAGGTCGGCCACCAGCCCCACGCCGCAGGCGTCGTGCTCGAAGGCGGGATCGTAGAGACCGCGGGCGGGCGGGCGGCCGCCGGGGTCCGAACTGCTGGCCATGTCGTCCTTCTGGGCTCGTGGCCACCGGTGTCAGCGCCGACGCGGGTGGGCTCCGTGTACTGGGAGGTCCTGCGGCCCGGGACGACACTGGCCCTGGTGCAGTCGGTCCAGGATACTCCAGGCACGGGGAGTCCCTGACGGACCGGGGCCCGCGGCGATCGTAGGATCGCGCGGTGGCCGCGGCGCCGAGTGGCGCACAATCTCGAGCAGTCGACACCGTCTTCGTGGGCGGCGGGGTCATCGGGCTGTCCGCCGCCTGGGCGGCGGCGAAGGCCGGCCTCTCCGTCCGCCTCTTCGATCCCGCACCCGGGCGCGGCGCCTCCTGGGCCGCGGCCGGCATGCTGGCGCCGGTCAGCGAGGCCGCCTACGGCGAGGAGGACCTGGTCGCGCTCCTGGTGGCCGGTGCCGCCGCCTGGGCGCCGTTCGCGGCGGAGCTGACGGCGGTCACCGGCCAGGACTTCGACTACCGCCAGTGCGGGACGGTCACCGTGGCCCTCGACGCGTCGGACCGGGCGGCGGTCGACGAGCTCGCCGTCTTCCGGCGCTCCATCGGTCTCGAGGCCAACCCCCTCTCCGCCTCGGCCGCGCGCCAACTGGTCCCGGCGCTCGCCCCCGGCATCCGCGGCGGCGCAATCGTCCCGGGCGACCACCAGGTGAACAACCGCCGGCTGGTGGGCGCGCTCGCCGACGCCTGCGCGTCGGCCGGGGTGGAGATGGTGCCGGCGCGCGTCGACGCGCTCCTCCGCTCGGCGGCCGGGGCGGCCTGCGGGGTGGAGGCCGCCGGGGTCCGCACCGACGCGGGTTCGGTGGTGCTCTGCATGGGGTGGGAGACCTCGGCCCTCCCCGGCGTGCCGGCCGGCATCCTGCCGGCCGTGCGGCCCGTCAAAGGGCACGTCTTGCGGCTGCGGGACCGTCCCGGTCGGCCGCTCCTCGACCGAACCGTGCGCGGGCTCGTCCGCGGGGATTCCTGCTACCTCGTGCCGCGCCGGGACGGGACGCTCGTCGTCGGGGCGACCGTCGAGGAGCGCGGCGAGGACCGCAGTGTCCAGGCCGGCGCTGTCCACACCCTCCTCGACCGCGCCCGGGCGCTCGTGCCCGGGATCGACGAGCTCGAGCTCGAGGAGTGCGTCACCGGTCTGCGGCCCGGGTCGCCCGACAACGCGCCGTTCATCGGCTGGACCGAGGTGGCGCGCCTCGCGGTGGCGGCCGGCCACTACCGCAACGGGATCCTGCTGGCGCCGATCACGGCGCAGGCGTTGGGCGAGCTGCTGGCCGACCGTCCGCTGCCGCCGGTGGTGGCCCCGTTCGACGCCCGCCGGGTGGCGAAGGGCGCGGCGGGCGTCCTGCGGGCGGCCCCGGGCGCCGCCCGGGGTGGGTGATGGCGCCGCGGACCAGTGGAGACTCGGTGCGGGTCCGGGTGAACGGCGACGAGCTGGCCCTCGCCGCCGGCACGACCGTGGCCGAGCTGGTGGCCACCCTCTGCGAGCAAACCCGTGGCGTGGCCGTCGCCGTCGACCGCGAGGTGGTGCCGCGTTCGACCTGGGAGCGGGTCGTCGTGCGCGACGGGGCCGAGGTCG
Organism: Acidimicrobiales bacterium; assembly: GCA_035604685.1. Taxonomy (GTDB): domain Bacteria; phylum Actinomycetota; class Acidimicrobiia; order Acidimicrobiales; family RAAP-2; genus DATNIB01. The sequence goes on from DATNIB010000069.1 coordinate 6,849, forward strand.
AGGTGGTGGCGGCCGCGGCGGGCGGCTGAGCGCCAGAGAGACCCTGGTGGCGGCGGGGTTCCGAGTTGGCGGGACCCCGGTGGGAGACTCGGTCCCATGGCCGCGCCGAAGACCGCGTTCGTGCTGGCCGGCGGCGGCACCAAGGGGGCCTTCGAGGCGGGCGCGATCCGCTACCTCGTCGAAGAGGCGGGGATCCTCCCCCAGGTCCTGACCGCGGCCTCGGCCGGCGCGGTGGCCGCGGCGGTGATGGCCCAGGCGCGTTCGCCGCGGGAGTTCCGGCTGCGCGCCCAGGAGCTGCGCCAGGACCTCTTGGCCATGACCCACATCGATCACCTCTTCGCCAAGCAGCCCTGGGTCGAGTCGCTCGACGGCACGCCGTTCGGCCGGGTGATCGACAGCTACCTGACCGAACGAACCCGGCCGGCGGTGCCGGGCCCCGACCTGAGCGCGATCCTCGGAACACCCGACGGCCGGTCCCGGTGGCGGCGCGCGTTCCACCTCGCCACCGGTTCTGCCCGCGCGCTGCGGCGCGCGCCCCGGACCCGACGCGGCCTGCGCGACAACGCCGGGTCGGTGCTGACGCTCGACCCGCTGGCCCGCGCGCTGCGCACCGGTGGGCCGACCGGCCTCCTGCCCGTCGACCCGGCCCTGATCGCCCGGCCCGGCCTGGAGCTCCGCCTGGCGGTGACGGCCCTCGGGGCCGGCCTGCTCCGATATGTGACCGAGGACGGGACGATCGTGGAGGCAGACGCGCTGACCCCGGTGGCCGGGCGCGGTGCGGGACCGGTCGACGTCATCGAGGGCGTCCTCGCCTCCTCGAGCGTCCCCATGGTGTTCCCGCCCCGACCGCTGGCCGATGACGTCTACGTGGACGGCGGCGTCCTGCAGAACATCCCGGTCGAGGCGGCGGTGCGGCTGGGGGCCGAGCGGATCGTGGCCGTCCTCGCGGTGCCGCTCGTCCAGCTCCCCGACCGGCGGGACTTCACGAAGCTCAACCTGATGGAGGTCTTCCTCCGCACGGTCGGCGCGATCGCCTTCGGGGACCGCCAGGCCACCAACCTCCGCTACCCGCTCCCGGCCGGCGCCTCGCTCACCGTCATCGACCCGGTGATCGATGTCGTCGGGCCCTTCGAGGTGGCCCCCGGCCTGATGCTGCTCGACATGGACTACGGCTGGCTGCGGGCGGCCGACGTCTTGGCCCCGGTCGACGACGACGTCCGGGCCGAGGCCGCGCGGGCGACCGACGCCCTGGTCACCGCCCGGACGCGCTGCTGGCACCTGGAGGAGTCGATCTGGCGCAGCGGCCGCGCCGACTGGCGCAAGAAGGCCGGCGTGCGCGATCTGAAGCTCGCCGTGCGCGAGGCGCTCACCGAGCGCGAGAAGCTCGGCTTCCCGACGCCTCCCGACGCTGAACGCTGGTGGAGCGCCTACGAGGTTCACGGCGGACCGCGGCCGCCGGAGCTGTCGGCCGATCCCTCCGCGCGCTGAGCCGCCCCGCGTCAGCCGGCGCCCGGTCTCGCCGGATCCGGCCGACGCAGATGCCTGAGAACGGCCTGAGACCGGGGACAGGCGCGGCGGTCGGACGGTTAAGCTGCCCCAAACCGCCGGGCGCCTGGTGCGGGCGCGCATAGCGCCATCGGTGTGAGTCGACCCCCCGCTGTCGGGCCACTCCCGGACACGACGAAAGGACCAGCATGCGCCTTCGGGCCAGAACGGCAGCCGTGGCATTGGCGGTGGTGAGCGTCGGCACGCTCGTCTCGAGCGGCGCCGGGGCGGCCGCGACCAGCCCGAAGCAGACCGTGTTGAACGCGATCGCCGCCTCCCAGGGGGTGAGCTCCGTCCACGTGGTGGGCAGCGTGACGACGGGCAGCCAAGTGGTCGGGTTGAACGTGTACGCCTCCAACGCCAACGCGGGACAGGGGTCGATCACCATCAACGGGGCGACGGTCAAGATCGTGCGGCTCGGCGCGCGCGTCTACTTCAACGCGGACACCGCCTTCTGGACGAGCCAGGCCGGGGCCTCGGCGGCGGGCTACGCCAACAAGTGGGTGTACACCGCGGCCACCGGCACCGACGGCAAGAGCTTCTCGCAGTTCCTGGGCGCCGCCGCGCTCTTTAAACAGATTCTGAGCGGAAACAAGATCAATCAATCGGTCTTCGTGTCGGGGGCCAACACCACCGTCGGCGGGGTGGCGGTCTACGCGATCAACGGCAGCGACACGACGGATGGGACGAGCGGCGTCATCTACATCGCCCGACAGGGCAAGCCCTACCTGATCGGGTTGAAGACCACGAACTCGTCGGGCTCCGGCACGATCGCGTTCTCCGGGTACAACAAGCCGGTGCACCCGAAGACGCCCCCACACGCGATCAGCCTCACCCAGCTGGAGCAGCAGGCGACGGCGCCAACGGCCGCGTAGTCCCGGTCCGGCGCCGAGCGGGCGCCGATTCGCCCCGATGGGGTAGAAACCGGCCCATGGAACTGCGCGTGTTCACCGAGCCCCAGCAAGGGGCGGCCTACGCCGACCTGCTGGCCGTGGCCCGGGTGGCCGAGGAGTGTGGGTACGGCGCCTTCTTCCGCTCCGACCACTACCTGAAGATGGGCGGGGTGAGCGGTCTGCCCGGCCCGACCGACGCCTGGGTGACCCTGGCCGGCATCGCCCGGGAGACCGAACGGATCCGCCTCGGCACCCTGCTGACTGCGGCCACCTTCCGGCTCCCCGGGCCCCTCGCCATCTCGATCGCCGAGATCGACGCCATGAGCGGGGGCCGCATCGAGCTCGGGCTCGGGGCCGGCTGGTACGAACTGGAGCACCGCGCCTACGGCATCCCCTTCCCCGCGCTGGGCGAGCGCTTCGAGCGCTTGGAGGAGCAGCTGGCCATCATCACCGGACTGTGGGAGACGCCGGCGGACGAGACGTTCTCCTTCACCGGGCGCCACTACACGCTGACCGACTCCCCCGCGCTGCCCAAACCGGTGCAAAAGCCGCGGCCGCCGGTCGTCGTCGGCGGTCACGGGCCACGCCGCACCCCCGCGCTGGCCGCCCGCTTCGGCGCCGAGATGAACGTGCCCTTCGGGTCGGCCGAGGTCTGCGCCGCGCAGTTCGGGCGCGTTGATGCGGCCTGCCGGGCCATCGGGCGCGACCCCGGCACCCTCGTCCACTCGGCCGCGCTGGTCCTGTGCTGCGGGGCTAACGAGGCCGAGCTCACCCGGCGGGCGGCGGCCATCGGGCGCCAGCCGGACGAGCTGCGCAAGAACGGCCTGGCCGGCACCCCCGACGAGCTCCTCGAGCGGATCGCCGCCTACGAGGCCGTGGGCGCGTCCCGCATCTACGTCCAGGTGCTCGACCTGGCCGACCTCGACCACCTCCGGCTGGTGGCGACCGAGGTGCTGGCCAAGCTCGGCTGAGCGCGGCCCGCGCCGCGTCTCAGCGGGCGGCGGGGACGAACCGGTAGCGCCACTCCGCCCGGGGTCCCCCGTCCTCCAGCACGTAGGTGCCGCCGCGTTCGGCGATCTCGAGCCGCGGCGGGTAGGTCTCGAGGCGGCTGGTCGAGGGCCCGCCGGCGCAGGGCACCAGCAGGCGGTCGCCCTCGTCAAGGACGACGAACTCCTCCGCCTGGTCGTAGAAGTCGGGCGAGTGGCGCTCGGTGCCGGCGGCCGAGCTCGGTCTGCGCTTCACGGGCGCTCCTGTTCAGGCGGACGAGGCCCCAGGCTACCGACCCATCCGGGTCCGGCCGTCCTCCGACCAGGGGCTCAGGAGGATCCCAGCCACCCCCGGTAGACTCGAAGGCTCATGCGCCTCCGATCCGTCGCCGTACTCGCCGGAACCGCCGCCGCCTGCGGCATCGTCCTCGCCGCCCCGGCGGCCTGGGCGGCCAAGGCCAACGCCAACGCGCTGGTCAGCAAGGCGGTGAGCGCGTCCGCACTGGCGCGCACGGTGACCGTGACGGGCAAGGCCACCCAGGGCAAGGAGACGATCACCCTCAGCGTGCAGGCCTCGGCGTCCGCGGCGGGCCAGGGGTCGATCGGGATCAACGGCGCCGTCGTCCACGCCATCCGACTGGGGCCGAACGTCTACTTCAACGCCAACCAGAAGTTCTGGAAGCTGAACGGCGGCGCGGCCGCCGCCGCGCTCTTCGTCGGCAAGTGGGTGGAGACGGCCGCCACCACCAACGACGGCCAGTCACTGGCGCAGTTTCTGAGCGTGAACACGCTCTTCCGACAGCTGTTCAGCGGCAACATCAACACGGCGACCTTCACCAAGGGCCGGAACACGACGATCAACGGCGTCGCCGTCACGGCCGTGAACGGCAAGGACCCGAGCGGCGGGACCAACGGCACCATCTACATCGCGCGCTCGGGCGTGCCCTACGTGGTCGAGCTGAAGAGCGTCGGCGGGACGGGCGGCACCTCGACCGTTTTCTTCTCGGCCTACAACCAGCCGGTGCACCCGGTCGCCCCCAAGAACCCCGTCGACATCGACCAGCTGAAGCCGGCGACGTCGGGCTGACTCCCCCCGGGGGACCCCGCTCAGCGCCTGCCTCGGCCGACCAGCCCGAAGACCCGCAGGACGCCGCCGAGCGCGCGGTTCGTGCTGCGGTAGGCCTTGCGCCGGACCTGGCGCTTGGCGAGCGCCCCCGGACCCTGGGCCGCCGCCTCCACGTTGCCCAGATCCCGGGCCGCCCGGTACAGCTGGGAGCGAAGGGACTTCCGGCGGGCCATCGCGTCCTCCTTCAGCCGGTCATGCGGGGTGGGCCCGACATGACCGGTGGGCCACTCATGACGGGGCCGGGCTCGGCGTCGAGCGTCCAGGTGCCGCAGCCCTGGACCTTGACGGCGACCGCGTCGGAGCTGAGGGCGACCGTCACCGGGCCGACCGGCAGGTCGTTCGAGATGATGCTGTCGCCCTGCCCCAAGAAGTCACGGTCCTGCTCCCAGTAGCAGCTTGGCCCGCCCGGCGCGCTGTAGGTCCCGGGCGCGATGTCGATGCCGATGGCGTACCGGCCATCGCCGAACGTCGCCAGCCGGGGCCCGCTGGTCGGGAGGGGGGCCCACAGGCCGCAGCCCTGGCTCGCGAAACCCGCGTCGGAGGGCAGGATGGTCACGACGTCGGGACCGGACAGGAAGTCGTTGGCGATGATGCTGACCAACGATCCCGTGAGGTTGCTCGTCCGCTGCCAGTAGCAGCTGGGTCCACCCGAGCTGCGGTAGGTGCCCGGTGTCGCCTGCGTGATGGCGGGCCCCACCGCGAAGGAGCCGTCTCCAAAGACGTTGCAGCCCGCCAGGACCAGAACGGCGGCTAGAGCCGCAGCGAGGGCGAGCAGGCGTCTGGCCATCCGTCCCATACTGCCCCCTTCGGGCCGCCGCGTGGCCGCGGCGAGGGGAAACGGTGGTGGCGTCCGTCGTCGCATCGGCGGTTGCGTTCCCGAGGCACCGAGCGGGGGTGCCCGCGACCACTACGGTGCCAGACTCGGTGATGTCCTCCGGAGAACCACCGCGCTCGGGTCCCTTCTGGGACGCCATGGCGGGCACCGCGCCCATGCCACCCGCCGCGGTCCTGTTGGGATGGGAGTTGTCCTGGCTGGCCCCCGAGCGCGGGGAGATCGAGGTCAACTTCGAGGCCGGCGAGCAGTTCACCAATCCGATGGGCAACATCCAGGGCGGGTTCCTGGCGGCCATGCTCGACGACACGCTCGGCCCTGCGCTGGCGGCCACCTTGGAACCCGAGGAGTTCGCGCCGACCCTCGAGCTCAAGATCAGCTTCCTGCGCCCCGCCGCGCCGGGCCGCCTGACCGCGAGAGGTCGGGTCGTCCACCGCGGCGGCACCATCGCGTTCTTGGCCGGAGACCTCTTCGACGCCGACGGGCAGCAGGTGGCGAGCGCCACATCGACCGCCCGCATCGTTCGGCTTCGGTGACCAGGCGGCGCGATCCTCGTCGGCGCGGGCTACGAGGCAGGCCGTAACGTGAGCGGAAGGGGCGAGCCGATGAACGAGAGCGACGCAATGTACCCGTACGACGAGTTCTCGATGTTCCACGAGAACGCGGCCGAGTTCGGGATCCCCTACACCGGACCGCCGGCCGTCCGCCGGACCGCGGTCCCACTCGGCGACGGGCGATCCCTGAGCGCGCTCGTGTGGGGCACGGCCGAGCCCGAGCTCGTCTTCCTCCACGGCGGGGCCCAGAACGCGCACACCTGGGACACCGTGGCGCTGGCGCTGGACCGACCCCTCGTCGCGCTCGACCTCCCCGGCCACGGGCACTCCGACGGGTACAAGAGCGGGGTCCGCAGCGTGGTGGACAACGCGGCGGACGTGGCGATCGCGATCCGCTCGCTCGCTCCGGGGGCGAAGGCCGTGGTGGGCATGTCCATGGGCGGCGCCACCCTCTTGGCGTTGGCCGACGCCCATCCGGATCTGGTGCGCCGGGCCGTGCTGGTCGACGTGACCCCGGGCGTCAACGCCGAGAAGGCGAAGGCGATCACCGACTTCGTGCGCGGTCCGGCCAGCTTCCCGGACTTCGACGCCATCCTGGCCCGGACGGTCGAGCACAATCCCACCCGCTCGGTGTCGTCCCTGCGCCGCGGGATCCTCCACAACGCCGAGCAGCAGCCCGACGGCACCTGGGTCTGGCGCTACGCGCGCTTCAGGGTCGCCGAGGCGGGGGCGGCCGAGGCCGCCGCCGGACAGTTCCTCGACCTCTGGGAGGTGGTGTCCCGGCTCCCCATGCCCCTCATGCTGGTGCGCGGCATGCGACCCCAGTCGGTCGTCGACGACGAGGACGAGGCCGAGCTGCGGCGGCGCTGCCCGACCGCGCGGGTCGAGCACGTCGAGGAGGCTGGCCACAGCGTCCAGGGCGACCAACCGGTCGAGCTGGCGCGGCTCATCGCCGAATTCTCGGGCTGAGGGCGCCCGGGGGGGACCTACTCGGCCGGCCCGCCCCCGCTCCGGCTGAGTCCGGCGACGGCCAGGAGGGACCGTTCGTCGACCTTGCCGGCCGGGGTCATCGGCAGGTGGTCGACGACCTCGATGCGGTCCGGAAGCATCGAGACGGGCAGCACCTGACGCAGGGCCGCATCGATCCGTCGGGCCGACGCCGTCGTGTCCGCTCCCGGCTCGCCCGCGGCCGGCGCCTCGCGCACCTCGTCGGCCAGCACGACGAAGCCCACGATCCCGTTGCCTCCGTCCCCGGCCTCGAACGTGCTGCAGGTGGCGGCCGTCACCCCGGGCACGCCCCGCAGGGCGTGGGTGAGCTCCACGAGGGAGATGCGAACCCCGCTGCGCTTGATCACCCGATCGACGCGATCGACGTAGCAGTACTGGCCGGCGGCGTTCCGGAAGACGAGGTCGCCCGTTCGATACAGCGTCTCGCCGGCCACGAAGTCGTCGCGCAGCACCTCGGCGGTCAACGCCGGCGCGTCCAGATAGCCGGCCATGAGCTGGTCGCCCCCGATGTAGAGCTCGCCGACCACGTTGGGCCCCTCGATCACCCGGCCGTCGTCGTCCAGGATCTCGAACACGACGCCGGGGTGCGGCACGCCGATCGGTACGATCGTCAGCGCCGTGTCCGCCGCGCTGACGCGGTGGTGCGTCACCGTCACCGTCGTCTCGGTCGGTCCGTAGCGGTTGAAGACCGCCACCTGGGGCACCCGCTGCCAGAGGGCCGCCACGTCGGCTCCCGGACAGGCCTCGCCCCCCACGGCAATCATCTTCAGCGAGGAAGCCGAAAGGCGGGACAGGCGGGGATCGGTGAGGAGGAGGTGGAGGTAGGTCGGTGAGAAGCCGGTGTGGGTGATCCGCTCCCGTTCGACCACGTTGATGAACGTCCGGGGGAACAGGAGAGCGTCGCGGGGGACGAAGACCAGCGAGCCGCCCGCCACCAGGGTGGAGAAGACGGTCGCAAAGGAGCCGTCGAAGTGCACCGCCGAGACGCTGAGGGCGCGGGTGTCCGCGTCGAAGCCGCAGGCGTCGATGGCGTGGGTCAGCGCGGCCAGGAACGCACCCTGGTTGACGAGGACACCCTTCGGAGCGCTCGTCGTGCCCGAGGTGTAGATGGCGTAGATCGGCCGGTCCCATGGCGGCTCGGCGCGCGCCGCGCCCCCCCCAGCCGCGCGCCGGAGCGCCGGCAGCGCCACCTGGCGGTGGCGCACGGGGAGGAGCGCGGCCGGCGTGGCGGTGCTCCCACCGCCCGACTCAGACCCCGGCCCGGCGGTCACGACGAGGCTCGGGGCGGAGTCCTCGAGGACGATCTCGAGCCGGCGCACCGGGTCGGTCACGGCGAGGGGGATGAACACCGCGCCGATCGCCGTGCAGGCCAGCGCCGCCACGACGAAGTCGACCGAGTTGGTCAGATGGAGCGCCACGCGCTGGCCCGGCTCGACGCCCTCCTCGCCCAGGCCGGCCGCGACGCCCTCGACCTCCGCGCGCAGCCCCCCGTAGGTGAGGGCCCGCGTCGGATCCTGCACCGCCGCATGCTCCGGGGTGCGATCGGCGTGCGCGAGGATCCGCTCGAGGAGGCCCGGCCCGAGATCGGGGTGCGGGACGCTCCGGCTCACCCTCGCCCCGGGTGCCCGGCGGCGAGCCCGCAGGAGGTCCGGGCCGCGACGGGTGGGCCTTCGCCTGCGGTCATTGCGCGCTCCTCAGCCCTCCCCTGGCGCGAACTGTACCGGACGCCCTCGGGGGCCAAGGGTGTCCGGGGCGCCCGCCGCGCGACCCCGGGGACGCGACCGAGAGATCGTCGGGCCCGACGGTACGCTCGACCCGGATGGAGCAGCCCGGCTGGCGAGTCGTCCTCCTCTCGACCATTCCCGAGGTGGTGGCGACCCTGGCCACCGCGGTTCGCCGGTTGGGACACGCACCCGTGGCGGCGGTCGGGGCGCCGCGCCAGGAGCCGATCCCGGGCCACCCGCCGCTCAGCGCCGCGTCGAGCGAACCCGGGGTCGAGATCGTGATCGCCCCCGGCAACGACGCAGTCGAACCCATCCTGCGGTCCTTCGATCCCGATCTGGTGCTGACGTGGGCGTTCCCGTGGCGGCTCTCACCGGCCGCGCTCAGCGCGCCCCGGCGCGGCTCGGTCAACTACCACCCGTCGCTCCTCCCCCGCCACCGTGGCCCCAACCCGCTCGGGTGGACGGTCCGGCTGGGCGACAGCCAGTACGGCGTCACCTGGCACCGCATGGAGGAGGGCCTCGACACCGGACCGATCCTCGCCCAACGGGCGTCGCCCGTCTCGGAGGAGGACACGGTCAACGACGTCATCTCCCGCCTCAGCATGCTGGCCGTGCGGCTCCTGCCCGCGGTGTTCGAGCGGGTGGCCGCGGGCGACCCCGGCGATCCCCAGTCGCCCGAGGGGGTCACCCTGGCGGGGCCCTTCGGCGCCGACTACGCCACCATCGACTGGTCGCAGCCCGCGGCAGCCGTCCACCTCCAGGTCCGCGCCTGGTCCTTCACGGCCGGGACCCACTCGGTGCCCGGACCCCTGGCCGAGCTGGACGGACGCACGGTCCGGATTGTCCAAACCACCCTGCGTGACCCCGGGGGCACGGTCCGGCGGGTCGAGTGCGGCGATGGACCGCTCTGGGTCCTGGCCACCGAGCCCGTCGAGCAGTCGTGAGAAGCGCATATTCTTGGGTGTGAGCTGGCAGAATGAACCACTGTGTCGGGGACCTCGATTCACGCGCCATCGGTGAGCCCTTGCTCTGCGTCGAGAGCGCGGCCACTCTTGGTGGTGGCGCGCCGCCGCCGACCCGCGGCGGGCATCGCCCGTCACGGTCCCGGTGGGCGGGCTCGGACGGGCCCATGATCGAGATCGCCATCGTCGGGCTCGGTTCGTGGGGCCTCTGCGTCCTCGAACGCACGGTCAGTCGGGCTCGGCACACCGACGCCACCATCCGCGTGCACGTGGTCGAGCCCGGGCAGTTGGGGGGAGGCGTCTACGCCGTCGAGCAACCCGACTACCTGGTGCTCAACAACGCGTGCGGACAGCTCTCGCTCTACGCCGCCCCCGAGGACGACGTGGCGCCGACCTACGCGATGGGTCTGCACCAGTGGGCGGTCGAGCAGGGCTACCGCTGGGTCGGCTACGAGTGTCGCATCGGCACCGAGGGCGCCCCGATCCTGGCCACCGACTACCTGCCGCGCCGGCTCATGGGCGAGTACCTGGTCTGGTTCTACGACACCCTTCTCGCCGAGGCGCCCGCCAACGTCGAGGTGGTGCGCCACTACGCCAGCGCGGTCGACATCTCACAGAAGCTGGGCGGCGCCGAGGACGTGCTGCTCGACGACGGCCGGACACTGACCGTCGACCACGTGGTGCTCACCTCGGGGCACACCTGGAACGACGAGCCCGTTGGGGACTCCTTCAGCGTGCACTATCAGCGGCCCTATCCGGTGAGCTACTTCGACGGGTCCCTCCCGCCGCGCGCGCCGATCGCCATCGCCGGCATGGGTCTCGTCGCGTTCGACGTACTCACGGCGCTCACGGTCGGCCGTGGCGGCCACTTCGAGGAGATGGGTCCGCGCAAGCGCTACCGGGCGAGCGGGCGCGAGCCGATCATCTACCTGTACTCGCGCTCGGGCATCCCCTACTGCACGAAGTCGGCGCACGGCCTCGACCCCTACGGGGCCTACGAACCGGTGGTCTGCACCCCCGAGGAGCTGGCCAGGCTCACGCACCCCGGTGGCTCCCCCGTCCGGCGGCAGGTCGACTTCCGCCACGACCTGCTCCCCCTCATCTACGCCGAGATGCAGGCGCGGTACCACACCCACGCCGCGTTCTTGAAGGGCGGCGCCGACGAGTCGGCGGCGGCCAGGGCCCGCCTGCGCTGCGGCTGGCTGCAGGGTCGCTTCGCCGAGGCCGTGGGCGAGCTCAAGCTGCTGCACGGGGGGTTCGATCCGGCCAGCCACGTCTTCCCCGCGGTCGACCGCACCTACGACACGAGCGCGGACTACCAGGCGCACGTCTACCAGATGCTGGAGGACGACCTCGACGAGGCGCTGACCGTGGGCGGCAGCCCGGTCAAGGCGGCGCAGGAGGTGCTCCGGATCCTGCGCGACCAGCTGCGCTCGGTGATCGAGTTCGGCGGCCTCACCCTCGAGTCCTACATCGACTTCCAGTCCAACGTGCGGGGCCGCATCAACCGTCTCGAGGCGGGGCCGCCACCGCTGCGCTCCCAGCAGCTCCTGGCGCTGATCGACGCCGGGGTGGTGCGCGTGCCGTTCGGTCCGCGGCCCGACATCATCGCGGCCGACCACGGAGTGGCGATGCGATCGACCCAGCTGCAACGGACCACCACCGCCACGGTGAACGCGGTCGTGCGCGGGCACCTCGACCTCCCGTCGCTCGCCACCTCGGTCTCCCCCCTCCTCAAGCGCCTCTACGCCAAGGGCCGGCTCACTCAGCTCATGTACGGGGACACCGCGGTGGGCAGCGTGGCCATCAGCGAGGACTTCCATCCCTACGACGCCGAGGGGCGCCTGCAGGAGCACCTCTCTCTGCTCGGGGTCCTGACCGAGGGCGTGCGCTACTTCACCCACTACCTGCCGTCGCCCAAGAGCCGCCTGCGGGCGGTGCGCGACGCCCAGCACTGCGTGGAGAGCGTCATCGGCTGAAGCGAGCCGATGGGGCGCGCTCGACCGTCAGCGCGTCGCCTTGGTCAACGCCTGGTCGATGTCCTCGATCAGGTCGTCGGTGTGCTCCAGGCCGATGGACAGGCGGACCGCGTCGGGCGGGATGCCCACGGCGACCAGCTCGGACTCGGTCAGCTGGCGGTGGGTCGTCGAGGCCGGGTGGCTGACCAGGGACTTGGCGTCCCCCAGGTTGACGAGCCGCTTGAAGAGCTGCACCGAGTCGAAGAACGCCAGGGCGGCGGCGTAGCCGCCGGTCGCGCCGAAGGTGATGATCGAGGGCACCCGACCCTTCAGGTAGCGCTGGAGGAGCTGGTGGTGTGGGTGGTCGGGGAAGCCGGCGTAGCCCACCCACTCCACCCGGCGGTCGGCGGCCAGGTAGTCGGCGATCACGCGGGCGTTGGCCTCGTGGCGTTCCAGGCGCACGGCCAGACTTTCCAATCCCTGCAGGAGGAGGAAGGCGTTGAACGGCGAGAGGCTGGCGCCGGTGTTGCGGAGCTGCACCGAACGGGCCCGCACCGCGAAGGGGGCTGCGGGGAAGTCCCGGGCGAACACCACGCCGTGGAAGGCGGGCTCGGGTTCGTTGAACATGGGGAACCGTTGCGCGTGCTCGGTCCAGGGGAAGGTGCCGCCGTCGACGATGGCGCCCCCGGTCGTCGTGCCGTGGCCGCCTACGAACTTGGTCAAGGAGTGCACGACCACGTCGGCCCCGTGCTCGATCGGCTTCAGCATGAAGGGCGTGGGGACGGTGTTGTCGACGATGAAGGGCACGCCGGCCGCGTGCGCCACGGCCGCCACGGCTTCCAGGTCGACGACGTTGCCCGCCGGATTCCCGATCGTCTCGCAGAACACAGCGCAGGTATCCCCGTCGATGCGCGCCGCGATCGCCGCCGCCCCGTCGTCGGCCGCGAAGCGCGCCTCGATGCCGAGGGTCGGCAGCACGTGGGCGAAGTAGGTGAAGGTGGCCCCGTAGAGCTGGGGCGCGATCACCAGATTGGAGCCGGCGCGGGCCACCGTGAGGATCGAGTAGCTCACCGCGGCCATGCCTGACGCGAGGGCGAGGGCGCCCGTGCCCCCTTCGAGCGCGGCAAGCCGCTTTTCGAGGACGTCGTTGGTCGGGTTGTTGATCCGGTTGTAGTGGAAGCCGGGGATCTGCAGGTCGAACACCCCAGCGGCGTGCTCGGCGTTGAGGAAGTCGTGGGCGACCGTCTGGTAGATGGGCACGGCCACCGCACGGGTGGCGTCGGGCGTGTAGCCGGCGTGGATGGCGATGGTCTCGTCGCGCATGGTCAGTCGCTCCTCGGTGCCACTCCGGCCAGCCAGTTGGCGTACAACCGGGTCGCGACGGACCGCCACGGCCACGGTGCCCGGTCGCCCGCCGCCTCGAAGGGAAAGGCCTCCACCAGGGCCGGGTCGCGCTCGCCGTTCTCCAGCCTCCGCTGGAGCTGCTGGAGCTGCTGCCAGTCCGAAGGGGCGGCGCAGTCGAGCGGGAGCGACGGCACGGCGTCACGCTCGCCCAAGACGTACCGCCGCACGTCGCGGCGGTACTCGGTCAAGAGGCTCGACGGCTCGTACTCGGGGTGCCCCTGCACGAGGACGACCTCGGAACGGCCGATGGCCTTGCTCACGACACTCCAGCCGACCGCCTCGGAGTGCATGCCCACGTGGTAGCCGGCGGCGCGGACCGCCTCGACGGGCACCGTGTTGAAGCGCGAGTGGGGCAAGACGACGGGCGAGGCGAGGCCCGCGGTGAGCGGATGGACGTCGTCGACCTCCTGGGGGAAGACCCCGGTGCACTTGGCGGCCAGCTGGGTGCGGGCCACGCCGTCGAACACGGCCAGCGCGGCGTGCGCCGATAGGCAGGACAGGAGCATCGACGCGACGTTCTCGCTCCCCCACTCCAGCAGCTCGACCAGCTCGTTCCAGTACGGCTCGTCTTCGATCGCGTCCTCGATCGGTTCGGATCCGGTCACGATCAGCAGGTCCGGTCGGTGCTGGGCGATCTCCGCCGCCGCCGAGTACTCCTCGTCGATGTGCACCGTCGTCCGTTCGCCGCGCGGCACCCCCTTCATCGTGTAGCGGCGTACCTCGACCGTGTTGGAGCCCGACGACGCGTCGAGCAGGTCCAAGAACTGGCTCTCGGTCGCCAGGAAGGCACCGTCAGGGATGTTGTTCACGAGCGCACAGGTCCAGTGCACCGGTCCGCCCGACCGCAGCTCGCCGGGCCTCGCCGCCGCCCGGACCAACTGCAGTGGCACTAGTGCCTCACATCGGCGTAGGTGACGGAGACCTCTTGGTGCAAGAGCCGATCGACCGCCTGCAGCTCGGCGTAGTCCTGCGCGGCGCCCACGACGGCGATCAGGTGGGTGCGAGTCCCGTCCCGCCAGTCCAGGTCGGCGCCGGGGCCCCGGTGCACGCTGACCGTGTCGACCGTCGAGTGGTCGCTCACCGTGTTGATTCCCTCGATGGTGGCGACCGTCGCCGAGATGGCGGGCGGTTGCAGGAAGAAGCGGTAACCGATCCGCTTGGTCTCGACCGGTCCCTCGATGTGGACCCGCTCGCCGAGGGCCACCCGGAGCGTGAGCTCGAGGAGTCCGACGCCGGCCGCCCGCTCGAGCATCTCGGGGACCCCGCCGCCGACTCGGCCGTTGACCTCGATGATCCGGGGCCCGTCCGGCGTGAACTTGATCTCGGTGTGCAGGCACCCGGTGCCGACATCGAGCGCCCCGATGGCGTCGGTCGCCAAGGCCAGCACGGCGGTCTGCTCGGCTTCGTCCAGTGCGGCCGGAATGAAGAAGCCGGTCTCCCGGAAGTTCTCGGCCAAGGGGAAGCGGCCGGTGATCGCCAGGTGGCTGACCAGCCCGTCGGCCACGATCGTCTCGACCGAGACGTAGGACGCGTAGGGTCCGTCGGCCCGAGCCGGATCGTCGGCGATGTAGCTCTCGAGCACCATGTCGGGCCGCTCGGGCCCGAGCGCCCCCAGCAGGCGCGCCAGCTCCGCCCGGTCGTGGGCGAGGAAGGTGAAGCGGCTCCCCTGGGCCGAGCGCGGTTTGAGGATGGCCGGCCAGCCGACCTCGGACTCGATGGTCGCGAGCGACGGTTCCCCCTGGTCGGGCGCGACCACGTGGCAGGCCGGCATCGGGAGGCCGGCCTGGGCCAGCACCCCGCGCTGCCGGGCCTTGTCGGTGAGGGCGGCCGCGGTCGACACGGAATGGAATGGCAGTCGCAGGGTCTCGGCCAACTCGGCGTAGCCGACCATGCCGGCGTCGAGATAGGTCACGAGACCCGACGGCCCGTGCTCGGCCAGGGCCTGCTGCCGCTCGTCGGCGGCCAGGGCCGCCATGTCGATGACCGGACCGAAGCGCTGCAACAGGTCCATCATCTGGCGCATCTCGAGCAGTGAGCCGTCGATCATCCAGAGCAGGTCGCAGACCCCGACCGCCGCCTCAGCCAGCTGCAGGACCGGCACGCAACGCGGTCCGTAGCCCACGGCGACGAGCGGTCGCGTGCGGCTGGATGTGGAAGTGCCTCCGGCCCTGACCACCGAGCCGATGCTATTGCGACCCCACCCCGAACCGGGGGACACCCGCTGGCTGACCTGGGTCTTTGGGTCGACCTGCCGACTTCAACCGGCACCGAGCCTTTGTACACTCGCGCCGCAGGCGCGAAGAGTCCGCGCTCGGATCGCAGCGCACCGCCAGGGTGCGAGGTGCGACCGACCCGAACATGGGCACCGCGATCGTGACCACGCAGCGGGTCGTCTTCTTCAACCGGAAATTCTCGACGAACACCGCAGTCGGGGCGGTGGCGGGAGCGATCGCCGGTGCCCTGCAGAAGCGGCACGAAGACTCGCCCGGGAAGGCCGTATCAGCTCCGGCCGGTCCAGCTCTTCTGCCCGACACAGAACTCGTTGCCTTCGGGGTCTTGCATGACGGTCCAGCGGTGGCTTCCCCCCGGGATCTCGTGTTCGCCCACGACCGTCGCGCCGAGCGCCACCATGTCGGCGACGGCAGAGGCGGCGGGGGTCGTCAGATCGAGGTGAACGCGGTTCTTCCCCCGTTTCGGCTCGGGCACCTTGGTGAAATACCACGCCGGCTCTGCCCGCTCACCGTCGGCGACGCCGATCGAGGCGAAGCGTTCGCCGCTGCCTCGGTCCAGCGGTCGGCCGAGCAACGCTGACCAGAAGTTCCCGACCTTCAGCACGTCGTCGCAGTCGAAGGTGATATTGGCGACCTTCACGAGCATGGCGTCTCCTTCCTGTAGCCGACGATCGTTCCATGTGCCCGGCGAACCGGCGCCTGGTCGACGGTAGGGGTTGAGCACGACCGCGCCGCTGCCGATCCGGACTCCCAGCTCCTCTTCCTCGAACATCTGTTCGATCGTGTACGCTCTGACCAGCTCATCTCGAGCACCGGCCTTCGCTGACGGGGGGGACGATCGGGTGACCGTGGGACCCCCAGCAGCACTGGAGTTCGATCGCGTCGCGGATGAGTCTCTAGAGACAGCCGGCTCCGGGCGACCCCAGATCGTGACATCGAAGGCGGACGGCGGCCCGAGGGGCGTGGAAGCCATCTCGGCATCGCCCCGGTGGATTCCCTAGCCATGTGCTTCTCTCCCGAAGGTGACCTGGCGGGCGGGATCATCGTCACCGCCATCGGCATCGATGCCTGCCGGCACCTCAAGGGCCGCCAGGACCACCGGGCCCTGGCCGCGCTGCCCCTGCTCCTCGGAGCGCACCAGATCATCGAGGCGTTCGTGTGGTGGGGCCTGCAGGGTCACGTGCCTCGGCAGCTCGGCGTGGACGCCATGTGGGTCTACCTCGTCATCGCCTTCGTCGTGCTCCCGGTCCTGGTGCCGCTCATCGTCATGGGGCTGGAACCGACGACGCGCCGAAAGTGGAGAATCGCGCCGTTCGTCGCAATCGGGACGGGAGTCTCGATCGTCCTCTTGGAGACGATGCTGGTGAACGGTCCGAGCGTGACCTTGGGTCGCTATCACCTGGCGTACTCGATCGGGCTGCAGCACGGGATTGTGGTGATCGGGCTCTACGTGGCCGCGACTTGCGGCTCGCTGCTGGCGTCGGGCTTCCGCCACGTCGTCGTGTTCGGCGCGGCGAACCTGGTGGCCGTCGTGATCCTGGCCCGGCTGAGCGCCGACGGATTCGCCTCGTTGTGGTGCTTCTACGCGGCGCTGGCCAGCGGCGCCATCATGCTGCACATGCGCTACTCCAAGCCCCGCCAAGCTGCCCCCCACGCGGAGGTCCCCGCCCGAACTGGATAGGAGGGATCCGTCAGGCCCTCGGTCCCAGAGATGGTCCGAGCGCGCTGCGCTACCCTCGCCAGACTCCTCAACAGAAAGGTCACCAGCCATGAGCGTCTTCGTCATCGGCCGTTTTCCCGTCTCCGACGTCGCACAAGCCCTGGCAGCGCTCAACCAGCTCGGCCCGTTGCTGGACGAGATCAGCGGAGACTCCAAGAAGCTGGGGGCCATCCACCACTCTTTCGCGGCCGGCGAGGGCGCCGTTGTGGTCATCGACGAGTGGGACACCGCCGAGCACTTCCAGGCGTTCTTCGGCGGCAACCCAAAGGTCGAGAAGGTCACGTCCGACATCGGAGTCACCGGGCCTCCCACGATGGAGGTGCTCGAGAAGGGCGAGGCACCCGGCACCTTCTAGGCAGGCCGCGCCGACCGCCCTTGACAGCGGTCCGGCCCGGGTGCACACTCGCACCACGCCTGGTCGGCTCGGTCGGCAGGGCACGGGGGCTCTCGTCGGTAGGGGGCCCCGGCAGAGAGCGCCCTACGGGGCGCTTTCCTGTTTCTCGGACCGGGGATCGAGGTCGGACGGTCCCACCCTGCGGGAGCCGGCACCGATGCCGCGTGTCGCCGGCCGTTGGGGCCACGGTGGCGCGGCCCACCGGAGCGCCAGCCGATCGGAGCGCCCTAGCCTGAGGTGCATGGCACGGGCGATCCGCTTCGGAATTGCAGGGACGATCCTCATTGCCCTGGGTCGCCTGGGCGCGACGGGGCGCCTACCCAGAAACATCGTTGCCGGCATCCGGATCCCCTCGACGATGCGCAGCGATGAGGCCTGGCTGGCCGGCCATCAGGCCGCAGCGTCGGCCTTGACCGCGGCGGGCGCCGGATCGGTCGCAGTCGCCGCCGCCGCCGTGACGCGTCCTGGTCGGAACGCGCAGACCCTTCTCTATCGAATGGGCGGGGCATGGCTCCTCGCCTGGCTGGGCCTCGCGATCTTCCAGGCCAACACGGCGGCCCGGGCGACCGGCGCAAAGTCACGCTGAATCGAGCGGTCGCTCTCCCGTTCGGTCACCCTGCGTCGGGATCCTTTCTCGGACGGCCGCGCTTTCGGAGGGGACTCGCCGACGGACTTCGTCCCGCATCACTCAGCGCGCGCCGCAGCAAGAACTCGATCTGCGCGTTAGTGCTCCGCAGCTCGTCCGCGGCCCATCGGGCCAGGGCGTCGTGCACGGACGGATCAAGC
Source organism: Acidimicrobiales bacterium (assembly GCA_035604685.1). Classification (GTDB taxonomy): domain Bacteria; phylum Actinomycetota; class Acidimicrobiia; order Acidimicrobiales; family RAAP-2; genus DATNIB01. The sequence goes on from DATNIB010000069.1 coordinate 24,972, forward strand.
CGTAGCAGGATGCTCTTGCGCTCGGTCACGACGACGGTGGGCATTCGGCTACTGGTAGAGCGACCCGGTGTTCACGATCGGCTGCGTGCCCCGGTCCCCGCACAGCACGACGAGGAGGTTGGACACCATCGCCGCCTTGCGCTCCTCGTCCAGTTCGACGATGCCCTCCTCCGCCAGGCGGGCCAGGGCCATCTGGACCATCCCGACCGCGCCGTCGACGATCCGCGAGCGAGCGGCGATCACCGCCCCGGCCTGCTGGCGTTGCAGCATGACCTGGGCGATCTCGGGAGCGTAGGACAGTCGGGTGATCCTGGCCTCGATGACGTCCACCCCGGCGGGGGCGACCCGGACGCCGATCTCGGCTGCGAGCTTGCGGGCCACCTCGTCGGTGTGGTCGCGGAGCGAGAGCACGTCCGTGTTGGTGGTGTCATAGGGGTGTCCATTGGCGATGTGCCGCAGTGCCGTCTCACTCTGAATGTCGACGAAGGCAACGAAGTCATCGACGCCGTACATGGCGAGCGCACTGTCGCGCACCTGCCAGACGACGACCGCGGCGATCTCGATCGGGTTGCCGTCCGCGTCGTTCACCTTGACCGTCGGCGTCTCCTTGTTCCGGATCCGGACCGAGACCCGTCGCCGGATGGCGAAGGGGTTCACGAAGCGCAAGCCCGTGAGGCGGACGGTGCCTCGGTAGCCCCCGAAGAGCTGGATGACCCGCACCTCACCCGGGGTGATGGCGGTCAGTCCGACGAAACCGGCGGTCCCCACCACGAAGAGGGCAACTCCGGCCCACACGGCGGCCAGGGAGCCAACCTTGGTCAGGGCGACGCCGCCGCCGTAGGCGGCCAGCGCGACCACCACCACCAGAAGGCCCGACCAGGACCGATATTCCCGTTCTTCGACGGGGGTGGTCGGCTTCGCCGACCCGATGACGCTCGAAGTCGTGGCCTGCATTGGAACACCTCTCTGCGACCTGCGGCGCCTGCCAGTTGATCGCTACCTATCAAAGTGATATCACTTATTATGGAGCAATGTAAAGGACCGTGTGATGCGCCGGCCGCCAGAGCAAGCGGGCGGACGCGGGAAGGAGATCCACCGACACCATGTACAACCCCGGCCCTGACGGCTCGCCCTGCCTCGCCCAACAGGTCCTCGTCCTCGCGCCACGAGCATGAGTTCCCGCTCTTGGCGTCGAACGCCGGCGTTCCGCCGGTGGCGCCGGCTCGCATTCGCGCTGCTCGTCGGCACCGGTCCTCTGGTTGCCTCGAGCGGTGGGAGCACTGCCTCGACGACGACGGTCCCCGCGGCAGCGGGATCCTGGCCGTACCCGAACGCCGATCTCGCCAACACCCGAGATGCTCCGGGCTCGACCATCTCGTCGGCGAATGTTTCCAGCCTCCAGCTGGCATGGACGTTCAAGCTGACGGGGAAGGTCACTGGGATCCCAGACATCGGATCCCTGGCGGTAACTCCGATCGTGCAGAACGGTGTCGTGTACTTCCAAGACCTCGCCGCGAACGTGTACGCCCTGTCTCTCGCCACGGGCCAGCTGAAATGGGAGTACCGGGTGGACTCGCCGCTCGATAAGAGTCTCGGGCCCGATGGCGTCGCCGTGGTCGGCGGTGAGGTGTTCGGCGCCTCGCCGAAGACGGCATTCGCGCTGAACGCTTCCACGGGCAAGCCCATCTGGGTCGACCGGCACCTGCTCGGCCCGAAGGACGGACCGTTCGGCATTCAGCCGCAAGTGGCGAGTGGTCGCGTCTACCTGGCCAGCGCACTGGGTGTTCCGCCGAACGGCGGTGTCCTGCTGGCACTCAACGCGTCCAACGGCGCGTTGCTCTGGAAGTTCAACACGCTGGACGGGAGCCATCAGGGGGTGTACGTGGCTGGTGGCGCCTGGGAGACACCGCTCGTCGGCAACGACGGATCGGTCACCTATGGCACGGGCAATCCGTATCAGTCCGCGGCCTCCGCCATCGCCCACCCGTCCAAGCTGCTGTATACGGACAGCGACGTGAATCTGGATGCCGCGACCGGGAGGTTGCGCTGGTACTACCAGGGAGTCCCGAACGACTTCAGTGACTTCGACATGCAGGACTCCCCCATCTCAACCACTGTCAACGGGGTGGCCGCCGTCATCGGAGCTGGGAAGATGGGGTACGTCTACGCGATGAACGCCGAGACCGGCCAACTGCTCTGGAAGACCCCGGTGGGTGAGCACAACGGCCACGACAACGACTCGCTGCTCGCGCTCCAACACAAGAGCAAGCTCAAGGTGCCCTTCACGTTCCTTCCTGGGTCGCTCGGTGGCGTGCTCACCAACCTCTCCCTCGCCGGCAGCACGCTGTATGTCGCGACGGTCGATTACCCCTTCAGGATCACCAGCCTCGCCCAGATCCCCGGGGTGGACGTTGGGCCGGTAAAGGGCAGTCGCGCGACCGGTGAGATCGAGGCGCTGAGCGTTGCGACGGGTGTGGTCGAATGGGACACCAAGGTTCCGAGCATGCCGCTCGGCGGCACCACGGTGTCCAACGACCTCGTGTTCACCACCCTCTACGACGGCACGTTGATCGCGATGAACGCCGCGACTGGCACCATCGTGTACCGCCAGCAGTTGCCGACGTCCACCAACTCCACCATCGCCATCGCAGGGAACACCGTGCTCGTCCCCGCCGGCGGTCCCGTCGCCGGCACCAGGCATGGGCACCCCCAGCTGGATGCCTACACGGCGTCCTGACCAGCCAACCGGGGCCCGACGTCCGACCAGGCTGGAACCCACCGGCCCGCTCGGTCCGGCTTGGACCACTACCCAGAGTGGCTACCGAAGGATGCGTCAGCCGCGTCGCTGGGTCAGATCAGCTCGGCGGCGCGGGAAGCGGATTGGCGGCGCCGGTCCGCGGTCGACCATGGTGCCGTGGACTTCCGCCCGCGCCGGGGAGAGCTCAGCTGACGAGCGTCCCCCCGTTGATGCTGACGGTCCAGATACCGCTGCTGGTAGAGGCAGCCGACCAACCGCCCAGGCCCGAGGTGGCCCCGACGCTCGATGGCCCCGTGCCGTAGCCGGCCGTGGCGGTCGAGCCCGCACCGACCGCCGTGGCATCGGCGTCCTCGCCCGTGCCCACCGCCGACGCCGTGGCGCTGCCGCCCGCGATCCCGAGCGCGGCGGCCGTGTTGTCCGTCCCGTCGGCCGTCGCGTAGTCGATTCCCCCACCGACGGCGCTGGCCGCCGCGCTGTTGTTGTCCCCGCCTTCGGCGAACGCCTCAGCCACCCCGGCGACGCTGCCCGCCGAGGCCATGTCGTTGCTCCCCGGACCGGCGATGATCAGGGGGTCGCCGGTGTCGGTCGTGATCCCCGGGGCCAGCTCACAACTCTCGCCGGCGCCCGCGCCGATGGCGAATGCCGACGTACCCGCACAGGCGAGTGCCCGGCCGAACGTGCTCTGGGCGATGGCCAGGTTGTCGTTGTAGGCCCCGTCGGTCCCGACGCCGGCGAACGCCCCCACCGAGGTGGCGAAGAGCCCGTAGGCATAGGCGCGGTTCCCCGAGCCACCGGCGTCGATGACCTGGCCCGCCACGGCGTGCACGTCGCTGAACTGGCTGCCCGCCCAGGCCAGGTTGTCGGCGGCGTGGGCCTCGCTGCCCAGCCCCGCCGCAGCGGCGGCCACGCCGCCAAAGCTCCAGGCCGTCGCCGTGTTGCCGGAGTCGTTGGCGTCGATCCCGGTGCCGGCCTCGGATTCGGCCAAGGCACCGGGCGGGGACAAGGTGACGGTCGCCCCGAAGGCGATGGAGGTGGCCGTGTTGCCCGACACATTGGCGTCGAGCCCATTCCCGGCCGAAGAGCTGGCATGGGCGCCGGGCCCGAAGGCACCCGAGAAGGCCGTGTTGTTGTCCGTGTTGGCCGAAGACCCGAGTCCCGCCGTGGCATCCGCCTCGGCCGGGTCCGCCAGAGTCCCACCGCCGCCGGCGATCCCGGCCACGCTGCCGTCGGGGTCGGTCACGAAGGTGCCCAGGCTGGAGAACGGCGGGCTGAAAGACGGCCCGAGGGAGGCCGCGCCTGACGGCGCGGTGACGAGGCCCATGAGCCCGACCGAGGCCAGGAGCCCGCCGGTGGCGATGGTGCCCGCCGCCCGGACGATCCCGGTGCTGTCACTCGGAGCTGCGTGCGCCGGGTGCAGGCGACGAGGCGCCGTGTAGCGCCCGAGTCCGGACCTGGCGTGTGCTGGAGCGTGCCGTGCCATTGACCAATCCCTCCCCGTTGCCCGGCCGGAGCGGTACCCCCCGGTGAACCAGGAATGGGTCATGGTAAGTCAGGCGGACGGGATGAGTGAAATGCAACTGCCGGTTGGCCCGGCAGGACCGCTCCGGGCCCGGACCAAGGTGATCGGGCTGGCCGGATTTGAACCGGCGACCTCTTGGCCCTCCGGCTCGTGCGTTCCGTTCCGAAGTGCGGGATGGCTCCCGTCCGCACCGCAGAAATCTACGCCCTGCTCAGCGGTTGTCCGCAGTCGTTTGCCCCGTCGTTGGTCCTCCGGTCATCACCCAACTCGGCGAGAAACGGGTCGGCCCGAGCTTCGTACCCACGTTCGAGATGGGCAACAAGCCCCCCTGGAGAGGACTTCTGGCACTGTTCTGGCGTCCCGATCGGGCGCACCATTGGAGGGGAGGGGTGGCCGATGCCAGGACCCGGACGGATCACGGACACCATGAGCGGGGCCGACGCTCTCCTTTGGACGATCGGTGCTGACCCCGTCCTGCGGCCAACCGTTGTCGCTGTGCTGGCTCTCGACTGTGCGCCCAGCTGGCCGGACGTGCAGGCGCGCATTCGGGGGCTCACCCAGGGCGTCCCCCGGTTCCGGTCCCGCGCAGTGCTGCGTGCCCCCGGCCGGGGCCGGCCTCAGTTCGTAGAGGACAGCCGTTTCGATCTCGACGTCCACCTCCGGCGAATCGTCCTGCCGGCCCAGGCGTCATTCAGGGACGTGCTCGACATCGCCCAGGTCATGGGTACGACCGGGTTCGACGCGGAGCTGCCGCCCTGGGAGGCAGTGGTCGTCGAGGGGGTCGACGAAGAACGTGCAGCATTGATCGTGAAGCTGCATCACGCCTTGGTCGACGGGATCGGAGGCATCACGCTGCTGGCGAGCATCCTGGATCAGCGCCGTCACCCTCGCCGTGAGCCCCCTGCCGCGGCGACAGCACCGGCCGATCACGCTGGTCCGAGCGTCTCGGGACGACTCCCCAGTCCGCGCCGGGTCCTGGAAGAGGCGCTGCGCGCCGCGGCGGATCCGGCCGCGCAACTCGACCGTCTGCTGTCGACCGGCGCTTCGGTGGCGCGCCTCCTCGCCCCTGCCCGCCGACCGATCTCCGCCCTCATGACCGGGCGCAGCTCCCGGCGCGGTTTCGAGGCGTTCGACTTGCCTCCGGGCGCGCTCCGGCGGGCCGCCACGGCGACCGGCGGCACACTCAACGATGTCTTCGTCGCTGGGGTGGTACGCGGCCTCAGCCGCTACCACGACTTCCACGGAACCGCCCTGGAGGGTCTGAGGGCGCTCATGCCCGTCAGCGTGCGAGCCGACGATGACCCGGTCGGCGGAAATCATTTTGTCCCGGCCCGCTTCGTCATTCCGGTCTTGGCGGACGCCGCGGCCGGTGTCCAGGCGGTCCGGCGCATCACCAGCTCGTGGAAGCACGCACCCGGCCTGGCACTGAGCGACGTTCTGGCGACCGGCCTCAATCTCCTGCCCGGGCCGGTCGTGAGGGCGATGTGGGGCTCGATGTTGAAGGGTGACGACTTCTGCGTGACGAACGTACCGGGTGCGCCCTTTGAGACCTACCTCGCCGGGTCCCGCGTCGACAGCTTCTACGCCTTCGCCCCCCCTTCCGGTGCCGCGGTGAATGTTTCACTCGTCACCCCCGCCGATCGCGCCTGCGTCGGCGTGACGGTCGACACCGCGGCGGTGCCCGATGGCCCGAAGCTGGCCGCCTGCCTGGAGGAGGGCCTTATGGACATCTTCGAGATCGGGCCGACCCCCCTCGGGAACCCATGAGCACGCTCATCGAGGCTCTGTCGCCGCTCGGCTTGTTCCCCTTGCACCACTAGCTCAGGGCGGGGGAAGCGTCACCGGACGGACGGTGTCGCCGCAGGATGCCGGCTGACCCGAACCTTGTCCCCGACGTCGACTTCGAGGTCCAGTGGGGTCCCGAGCACCCGCACCCGCGGGTGGGGAACAATGTCGGGACAAACCGGGAGATACCAGTTCACCAAGGGGTGTGCGAATGGCCAAGATCAGTGGACCGATCACGGGCGGGTCGAAGGGCCGGGTCTTCGCCGGTCCCGCGATCGATCTGGTCGCATATGGCTACCAAGAGAAGGAGTTCTTCCTCGAGGGCACCGCGACGAGATACCGCCCCCGACCCGGGACCGAACTCGGTCTCGACGGCCGATGGGAGGTCGAGCCCGTCGAGACCTCGATCTTCAGGACGCGTTTCGTCGTCTACCGCCCCGTCGATCCACGGTCGTTCAACGGGACCGTGCTCGTCTCGTGGAACAACGTCTCGGCCGGGTTCGACGGCTACAACATGGACAGCCCCGAGATCCTCGAGAGCGGGTTCGCTTATGCAGCGGTGACCGCACAGCGGGCCGGCGTCCATGGCATGGGCGACCATCCGATGGGGCTCGTGCAATGGGACCCGGAGCGCTACGGCTCGCTGTCGATCGCGAGCGACGACTACTCCTACGACATCTTCACCCAGGCCTCTCGGCTCGTCGCATCCGACCGGCCGCGATCGCCGATCGACCCGCTCGAGGGTCTCGACGTGCGGTACGTCGTGGCGATCGGTGGCTCCCAGTCGGCCGGCCGGCTGGCCGCCTATATCAACGCCGTCCAACCGCTCGAGGGGGTCTTTGACGCGTTCTTGCCGTTCCTCTACTTCGGCGCCGGTTCGCCCCTCGAGGTGGGCGACTACGTGTTCAACCCGGCCGTGCCGGGCGAACGCCGGGGCCTGCCGGGTGTGCCGTGCCGTCTGCGCGACGACATCGACGCCAAGATCATGATCGTGAACTCCGAGCTCGAGGCCATCGCGTGCTACCCGGTGCGGCAACCCGACACTGATCGGTTCCGCAACTGGGAGGCCGCCGGCACGGCGCACGTCTCGGCGCAGTCGATGCGGGCGCGCGCGGAGGCGATCAGTGGAGACGTCGACGCTCCGGTGATCGACTTCACGGGGATCAACGAGGTGCCCTTGAACCCGGTCGTCGAAGCGGCCTACCACCACCTACAGACCTGGGTGGATACGGGCACGCCGCCTCCGTCCCAGCCGCGCATCGAGTTCGCCGGCGAGCCGCCCGAGGTGGTGAGGGACAACAACGGCATCGCCTGCGGGGGGATCCGACTGCCTCAGGTCGCGGTGCCGCTCGCCACAAACAGCGCGGTCGCCGCCCCCTACGGTGTCATGGGATTCCTCGGGGGCTCCTGCGTGCCGTTCCCCCCGGAGAAGGTCCGGGCCCTCTACGGCGACGGGGACACCTACCTGGCCCGGTTCGAGCAGGCGACCCTGCCGCTCGAGAAATCGGGCGCCATCCTGCCCCGCCACGTCGAGCCGCTGATCGCCGAGGCGAGAGAGGCGTTCCAGAAGGCGATCGCGGGATCGTAGGGTCTTGCCGGCCGCCCATCCAACCCGGGGAGATCAACCCTCCTGGTGAGGACTCGCACACGCGAGCCGCTCGTCAACTGGACGCTCTATCGGGGGCCATCCGCAAGTGTCTGCGACCACCGTTGTGACCACGCCGGGGCCTAGAACGGAGTCGCTAGCTCGACGGCCGCCCCAAGCCGCCCTGCGACCACGTGACCGTTGCGGACGGCTCGCTCACTTGTTCAGGTGTGGCGTCGGGTGGTCAGGCCGGTGTGAGCGTTGGTGAGCTTCCCCCGATCCAGCGGACAGGTTGGTTGTGGTGATCATGCCGCGGCTGCGGCGGGTCTGTGGACGTGTTCGTAGTCGACCGGGCTGAGCATCCCGCAATAGGAGTGCCGCCTCGAGGGGTTGTACCAGGTCTCGATCCAGTCGAACATGGCGAGGGCCAGCTGCTTGCGGGTGTCCCAGCGGTGCTCGTCGAGTAGCTCGATCTGGAGGGTTCCGAAGAAGCTCTCGACCGCGCTGTTGTCGAAACAATCACCGATGGAGCCCATCGAGCCCAAAAGCCCCGCGGCACGAAGTCGGCGACCGAAGGCCCATGACGTGTATTGAGATCCGTGGTCCGAATGCGCGATGGTCCTTCCCTTCGGTGGTCGCCTTCTCCAGATCGCCATCTGGACGGCGTCCACCACGAGCTCGGAACGGAGGTGATCGGCGATCGACCAGCCCACCACCCGCCGGCTCCAGGCATCGAGGACGACGGCCAGATAGACCTTGCCCTCGCCAGTCGGGTGCTCGGTCACGTCCATGACCCACAGCCGGTCCGGCTCGGTCGGGTTGAAGTTGCGCTGCACCAGGTCTTGGGCCGCCGTGGCCTCCGGATCACGCCTGGTGCAGCCTCGGTTGTGGCGACGGTGGATGCCCTGGATGCCGGCCTGGGCCATGAGCCGGGCCACCCGCTTGCGAGAGCAGCGCTGGCCCTGGCCCAAGACCAGCTCGGCGTGGACCCGCGGGGACCCATAGGAACGCCTGGACATCTGATGGATGTCGAACACGGTGTTGGTGAGCACCGCGTCGTCCCAGTCCCGTTCGGATATCGGATTGGCCCGCCAGGCATAGAACCCCGACGTCGACACCTTCATGACCCGACAACACGGCGCCACCGGCAGGTCAGAGCAGCGCTGGGCGATGAAGGTGTAGGTCATTTTGGGAGGACGTTCTCCCGAGCGAAATAGGCGGCCGCTCGCCGAAGGATCTCGTTCTCCATCTCTGAGACCCGCAGCTTTCTGCGCAGCTCGACGAGCTCGGCCCGCTCGGTCGAAGTGACCCCGTCCTTGCGGCCCTCGTCGACATCGGCCTTGGCCACCCAGGCCCGCAGGCAGCTCTCCGAGATCCCGAGATCGTGGGCCAAAGCAGCCATCGGCTTGGCCCGTTCTCGGGCCAGCTCAACTGCTCGAGCCCGGAACTCCGGAGGATGGGGACGTGGCATCGAGGACTCCTTCCCGAGGTGCTACCACCTCAGTGCAGGTGTCCGTCGAACCGGGGGATGCTCACCCGTTCGGGCCTCAGGTGGAATCGATCAGCGGCTCAGTAAGATTTGGCAAGCGGGAGAGGCACAGCTAGAAGAACGACTGCGGCGGCGGCCTCAGCACTCCCGTGGTCGTGCTGCCCACGCGAAGTCGGTATCGGCGGACATCTGGTGGGGAAGGGCCACCCGGGGGTCATCTTGCGCGGGGAGGCGGTCCCGGGGTGGACCTTCCCAAGGCCTATCGGTGGGCGCTGAGGTGGGCGCTGAGGTGTCTCACTTCATGAGATAAGCCACATCGGCGGGTTCGACTGTGTCAAGACATAAGCGACACCTAGCGGGGAGGGTCGCTCATGGACAAGGGCCGGTTTGTGATCGAGGTGCACCTGCGGACCGGTCGCCC